>JBATVL010000101.1:0-3278 GCA_049671745.1 Marinifilaceae bacterium | reverse complement strand
ATTTTTTTTCGTTAAATTGCGATGTTAAGTTATAGCAAATGCTGAAAACACGTTGAAAATATATTAATTATATGTTGTATAACATCTTTTTAGTTTTTTTAAAGAATTTTGTATCCATCATTGAAGTTTTTTATGAATATTTGCAGAACGAAAATTTGACGATTTTATAAAAGGGAGGATTTAACACTGACTTTAAAGAATAAAATCAGAAAAAGCTTGACATTTGGCGATGTTGAGCTTTTTTTCTTTAGTGTCAGTGGTTAAACCTGCTCACCTACTAAGTAGTAGGCTCATTTATGAAATCACTATAGATGTCAAATTTTCGCATTAAAAACGGTGTGAAGGAAAAAGAGATTTTTTGTAAATTTATTACTCGAAAGGGTAAGAAGATTTATCCTAAAAAAGGAAAATTCTTTCATTTCTGGGTGCCTATTGAAGAGTAGCCCCGCCGATTACGTAGCTATCAGATAGCTATTAGAACGAGTCTTCGCGCCAACGATGACTCGTTTGTTTTTTATATTACCTACGAAATATACAATTTTTGGTTTGGAAATCTTTCTAAAAATTAAATTTTTGAGAAAGAAATATATAAAAACCTTTTTTGTAGTCTGTTGCTTATTTATCTCCAGTCCTTGTTTTGATAATTCTTTAACTAGTGTTTTAAGTGTTTTAATCTCTCAGACTAAAACATCCGCAATTATATCTATTCTACTCTTATATATACTATTAAATACTCTATAATTCGTAAAAACGAAGATAAGATAAAAAATCTTATATTTGAAATGAGCTTAAGCGAATTTTGAATATAGGGTTTTGAGTCGTTTGTAGTTTGTCGAATTTTGAGGAGTTAATAAAAAAAAGAATACCTTTTACCACAATAGAAAAGCTGTTCACGCTTGCCCTTTTGCACAAGTATTCATTATCATCATTGTAAGCATCTTTTTGACTAAGTGAAGCAGAACAACAAAAGGAAAACTGTATAAATCTTACAAGCTTGCGAAGTAAGGTTTTATGCCAGTTCTCTTTTTTTGTGTCGTGGAACGTGGCTATATTTGCTTATCAATGTGAAATGATACGATTATTAATTAAAAACATACCTCTAGGCTATTTTTAAGGCTATTTTAAAGCCTTAAAGCTAATCATCCGCTATAATTCCATAAAAACCGCCTTAAATCGCTTTAAATCGCCTTAAAAAAGTATTCAATATATCATAGTTAAAACGTTTAATACATGATAAAGGATTTTATAATAGCTCATTAACCCCTCCGCCCCAAAATTGGGGGACAGATTTATAACAAAGTGAGAGTAAAAAAAACATAAACAACTGTAAAGCAATACATTAGCATCCTTAAAATATTGTTATGTTAAATACGCCCTTTATTATCCTCTTTTTTTTACTGCCTTTTCTTCACGTTTTCATCAAGATTTTCCTTCTTCCGAGAAATCTCTTTTTTATCTCTTTTTCAACTAAATTTCTACTACTTGTTTCTATATTGTTGGTAAGTACCTATTGTACGCGCTCTATAGCCTAGTGATAGCAAGGGATACAGAAGACAAATAACAGTTTTTGACTAGGCTAAATCTTTAAAATAACAGTTTTTGACTAGATTAAAAACAGTTTTTGACTAAATCACAGAGATAAAAAGATTAGTGTTTTTTTGTTATCTGTTTTTTTATTCATATTTTTGTTAAAAACAACAATAAAACTATTCAAAATAACAGTTTTTGACTAACAAATAAAGGGTTATGAGTGAGATAATTAGACAGCCAAACAAAGTAACAAATGCAAAGTATGCTTTTACTAGTATTCAGAAAAACATTCTCTATAAGATAATTGAAAAGCTTCAGAAGAGTATGCAAAGCCTTGAGATTGCAAAAAAAGAGGGTTCTCCTTCTGTATTTAATGAACTACAAAAAAATCTTTTCAATGAAACAGAGTTTACTTTTAAAATCAAATCTATCGATAAAAACAACAACTACTCACGATTAGTAAAAGAAGCTAGGCGAATGTGTCAAATGCCTGTTGAGTATACTATTGATAGAGAAAACGGAACATATGATGTATTTACAGGAATTGTTTCAACTGTTGAGCATTTACATGGTTCTGAATATATCTCTTTTGTTGTTCCATCTCGTGCTATTCCATTTTTATGCTATATAGAAAACGGCTTCACTGCTTACCAGCAAACTATTGCTATATCTCTAAAATCTAAATACAGTAAGAGAATGTATGAAATGTGTTCACGATGGAAAGATAAAGGGGGGTTTTCTATCTCAATTGAGGAATTTAGAGATACTTTAATACTTGATGATAAATATAAACAGATAACACAAGTAAGACAATACGTACTAGAGATTGCAAAAAAAGAACTAGAAAAAAGTGCAGATGTATGGTTCTCTTATAAGTTAAGAAAACAAAGCTCAAGGTCTTTTAATTGGATTGATTTCAAGGTTTTTTCTTCTGCTAAAGATTCAGGAAAAAAGAGTAATCAAACAGAATATTCAATCTTCATATATAACTTTTTGACAGCAACATTCCCAAGCATGTACACCACTTACGCTAGAGATATAACTACTTTTTTACAAACGAGTACTATGTTTACAGATGCTTACAATCGCTTTATGAAGCTTCATAAAGAATGTGGAGAAACTGGGGATGTAACAAAATTAAAGAAGATGACAAGAACGATTTTAAGAGATGATTTTCTAGGAAAACACTATAAAAAACTAACTGGTCAAGAGCAATAAAACAAGCCTAAAAACATGCAAAGTATTACTCAAAGTATTACTATTTAGATTTGATTTTCAACTCTTTAGAACTTTGGGTAATACTTAAAGTATTACTCTACTGAAATTGGGTATTACTTTAATTTCTTTAAAACCTCCTCTTTCTGTATTGATTTTCAACTCTTTACACTAAATTATTAAAAACCTATGTATCGGAGCTATCCGATACCGTCTTGCTAATAATTTAGTATTCCTTTTTTGTGAACGAGGAAATAATTAAAGCTATGATGATTAACCCAGATATTGCAAATCCTATTATGAGTACAGCTCAAAGAATCATAACCAAATACGATATGGAATTATTTGCTCCTTATTTTACTATTGCGATGAATAAAGATTTTAACATAAAAGCAAAGATTAAATGATTTTTTTTCGTTAAATTGCGATGTTAAGTTATAGCAAATGCTGAAAACACGTTGAAAATATATTAATTATATGTTGTATAACATCTTTTTAGTTTTTTTAAAGAATTTTGTATCCATCATTGAAGT
>JBATVL010000100.1:0-31855 GCA_049671745.1 Marinifilaceae bacterium | reverse complement strand
CTTTTTTTTGTGTTGCTTCTGAGATCATTTTCCAATTCCCTAATCTTAAGTTTTAATTGTTTATTTTCAGCTTCGAGCTTTGCGGCTTTATCTCTGAAAAAGTTCTTGCGCTTTACAAGTTCTGGTTTAGTCCATACATCCATAATCATCAACCTTGTTTTGTTTTGAATCAAACGCATCTAAAGCGGCTTTTCTGGCTTTCATGTTTGGAGATTTACGGGGCCAAACTGCAACCGATTTACCTGCAAGGTAATTCTCTTTTGCTTGCTTTTCGTCTGGCGGTAAAACTGGAAATTGAACTTTGCACATGCTATTCCCCTTTATGGCTTGGCTTCCTATAAGCTGATGTAAAGTTAATTTGTCCTTCCGAGTGTTTTGCTTCAAAAGCACCATCCATAAATTCAATCAAAAAATTACCATCAATATAATATTGCTCTGTTTTATTATGTGGAAAATAAACAGATTTAATTCGATCTTTAAGTGGAATAAGATCACAGAAAGAAAGTTTAACACCTAAATACTCACATATTGAATCAAGAACCAACTGATCCTTTTTCATCTGAATTGATTTAGTGAAGTTGTCCAGCGCAGTTTCCCGCAAACTATCATAATTATTATTGCTGATATTGAACTCTGACAAATCAACGGTAGTACGGCATTTAAATTTTTTCATGCTATTCCCCTTGCTTGCTTTTATATGCGATTTCCGCTTCTGTCATTAACTCAGAAACACGACAACCTATTAACTCGCAATACTCAGCAATACCCGATATTTTCTTGATTGCGTCACCGTTAAATGCTAATTGTATCGCTCTGTTTGAAACTCCGCGCTTTCTAGCTAAATCATTGACCGAAACTCCATAGCGAGCCATTACCACCTTAAAACCTGCTGTAATATCTAATTTCATTTTTAAGCCCTTGTAAATATAAAGTACAGTCACAATACTTCGCTTTACGAACATTTGCAAGGTGTTTTTTAATTTATCATTTATTTTTTGTGATGTAGATAACAAAAAAACCGCCCGTAGGCGGCTTGTTTAATTATTAAAGAATTTTAGCTAACTCAACTAAAAAAGAATGATCAAGGCTATCGATGTACTCTGAAAACTTAATGTTCATTGACTGCTTAACCTTGTTCTTTGAAGCGTCAACTTCGCTTATTTTTTCGCTAATGCCATTAGGAACTTCAAACTTAACAGGCTGTGAATTTACGCCTTTAAAATCTGGTTCAGTTCCTTTTACTGGGTAATCAGGCTCAACGGCTTTTTTAACTGGCTTGTTTTGCTCTTCCAGTTGCCTAGCTTCTTCCTGTTCAAGTAAAAGCTTGTCACGCGCTTGCTTCTCAATTAAAGCTTTATCATCTGCAAGTTTCTTAGCTGCTGCGGCTTCTGCTATTGCCGTTGCTTCTGCTTGAATTCGTGCGGTTTCAGCAAGCTGCTTTTGTTCCTCTGCTTTCTTGTGATCATTAATTCGAGTTGTGACGATTGCTTTAAATGCTTCAAAAGGTTGATTGAGCAGTTCAAATACGTCATTGAATAAAAACTTGTAATCACTTGCTCTTTTTTCTAATAGCTCAAAGTTAGGCGCGATTAGCTTAGTTGCTTCTGTGAGTGTGATTTTCCACTCGTTAACAACTGTGTCTAATGCATCTTCAAGTGATGCAATTGTGCGCTTGTTTTTCATTGCCAAGTCAAATTCAGGGTTTATGTTAACAATTCGGTTTATGCTAAATTCTGCCCCAATTTCACGGTTGCACTCAAAAACACAATCATCAATTTTTTGGTGAGCAGATTTTTTCAAAGCTTCTTTTTTAGCTTCTTTTGCTTGTTTAACTTGCTTCTCGCCATGCGCATACATTTTTTGCAAGACAGAGTCAATGTCAGCGGCTAAACCTTCGAACTCAGCATAGCTAACAAAGCTTGTTTTAATATCGGCTACGCGCTGTTTTAATTCTTCGCGCGTTTTTTTGACTGCTTTGTTTAACTGATCTTTTTCTGCAAAATCAGAATCGCTTTGTAAGTCGCGTTTCATTTCAACTATTGCAAGGTCTTTGATTTGAGTTAGATAATCAGGAAGATTGCTAATTATATTTGTACCTTCAACCTTGCAATGGATTGCTGGCAATTCTTTTTTATCAGCAATAACCGCTTCTTGCTTTGCTTCAATTACGTGATTTTCTAAATCTTTTTCAAATAACAGCCAGGCATTTATTAATTCTTCGCGGCGCTCTGGTACTGAAAAATATTTCATCATTTCGCGCTTTTCTGCGGTTCCATCTGAAACGACAAATAAAACATAATCTGAGTCTTGGTCAACTAGTAGTTGGTGCTCTAACTGCCAATAGTAAGCAGGTTCAAGCACTTTGTTTCTAACGTTTTCCGCTAATGTTTCATTCCACATTTTATGTTCAAATAAATGATTTCCATCATCTGAACGCCCATCAAAAGAGGCTGCAAAGCTTACGGTTGTATCAGGAATTACATTAGACACACCAACACAAGGCAAGTAATCGTCCATCGTTTCAATAGATAGCACGTTGCGAGCTTGTTCTTCTGCTTTGTGACCTTCATTAAAAATTTTCATTGTGAATTCGTTAATGGTGGTTATCCATCCTTTTTTATGATCAAGCAATTGCTTGCGAGTCATAAATTTTGATGCGCCCATCATAATAGGTGCTTCACTTGCCATTTTCTCATTTAAACGAAAATCTAACCACTCTTGTGATCCTTGCTCTAAGTTTAATAATTCCATGCTATTTTACCTCTACTTGCTTTAGTTGATCGAATTGCTGCTGGCTGATCACAATGCCTTTTTTCTGTAAAAATGTAAGCATTTGATCAGGTGTTTTCTTTCCTTCCTGTATTACCTTTGACCATGCAGGAAAGTTTTTCTTAAACTCTGTATCTGGGTAACACTGCGTTTCCTGGTTGATATCAAAGCCTGTTCCATCTTCGCTATCAAAATCTTCACCGCCCACAACAATTCCCATTAGACCAGTTAGCGTATAACGGCGTAAATATGAAAGAGTTGATGCAATGCCTTTTAGTGCATCTTTGCCACCGCTAGAATCACGACCAGAAGTTAACTCGCTAAATTCTGAGTGACCATCTTTGTGCGTGACGATGCAACGAACAGTGATTAAATCTACATTCTGCGATTGGGTGAATCGGTAAGACAATCCAGTTTGCTTTAATGCTGGTTTAATCGCCTCTGCAATATCTTCAATTTTTGCGTAAGTGTAGTAAGTGCGTCCTTTTGCGCTTTCAAAGTCAACAACCCCACCTTTTTCAATTACCGGCAAGATTGATTGAAACTCTGACATAGCCAAATCAAAAGACTTTTTAGCTTGATTGGCATCATAACGCTCACTTAATGCCATTAGTCGCTCAAGCTTTTCAATTTCAGCGCCTTGAGTTACCGCAAGTTCAACTAATCGCATCGGTGTATTTTGGCTTGCTGGTAAGCTTTGATTTTCTTGTGTGATAATTTCGTTTTCCATGTTAATTCCTATTTATAGTCACGCTCAATTTCAGCGATTAAA
This sequence comes from Marinifilaceae bacterium, assembly GCA_049671745.1. Classification (GTDB taxonomy): domain Bacteria; phylum Bacteroidota; class Bacteroidia; order Bacteroidales; family Marinifilaceae; genus SNAP01. The sequence goes on along the minus strand of JBATVL010000100.1, from coordinate 28,314 downwards.
GTTTCAACTTTACAGTTAAAGTTGTCGATTGTTTTTGTTGATCGTGGGAAATAAACGTGGTAATCAGTAATGAGGCTGATATCCTCACTCCAAAGCCACACCCTAACGCCATTAAAAGATGTAATTTCAACGCTTAAGTGCCCACCATTTTTTGGCTTAAACTCCACCGCAAAAGCAGTAATTTTATTAACACCTTTCTTAACTGCCTTGTTTATTTGTTGTTGTTCGTTATTCATGATCACCCCTTATTTATTTAAGTCTCTTACCACTCTAACGATTTTACGTTAAACTCGGTTTTGCATTGAGTGCAAACAATGTCCTCGCACTCAAAATCTTCATGACTGCCATTTTTAGGCCACACCTGACGCAAAAGTTCGCCGTCATCGTTGTGCATAACTCCATTCGTTTCATCTTCATTTAACAAATCGATCATATAATCGCAACTTGGGCAGTGAGCGAATATTTCCACGTCTAACCTTGCTGATACTGTTTTTTTATCACTCATGATGATTCCTTTTTATTTATTTACATTGCCGCAATTAATGCGTTCGTTATAAGCTGGCATACCGTTCGCAATGCGTTCGCAGTATCTAGCTTGCGCTAGCTGTTCATCTTCAAAGCTAAGTGCACCAATAATCACCGCAATGCAAAACATTAGTAATGCTATTAAAGATATTTTTGCTTGTTTTGTTGTCATTTGCTTAATTCCTGTTAGTTGTTTTGTTTGGATAACCGAACTCTATCAATTGGATTTTATGCTGTCAAGCATTTAGTTAAATAAAATTTAATTAATATTTAATGGTACCGTGCTATTGACAAATGCAATTTAATTGACCAAAATGCAACAAATCCAAAAACAAACCATTAAGGAAGTAACATGAACGTAAAGAAAGCAATTAAAATAGCAATGGCACAACGAGACACTAATCAAAAGGAGCTTTCTGTTTCTTCTGGTGTAAGTGAAACAACTTTATCGCACACGATATCAGGCCGAAGCAGCCCCAATGCAAAGACAATTGCAAAGATAGCTGAAGGCTTAAATATGAGTTACTCAGAACTTGTTAAGTTAGGTGAATAATTATGGCTAGCAATAGAAAATCATTTTTATTGCATATTGATAGTTTGGATATTCTCGATGAATTGACAAATGAAGAGGCTGGACTGTTATTTAAAGCAATAAAAGATTACCAAACAGGCGAACAAATGTTACTTGAAGGTGTGGTAAGAATTGCATTTTCACCATTTAAAAATCAGTTTGTACGTGATGATGAAAAGTACAACATTACGTGTGAACGTAGAGCGCAAGCGGGTCGCAAGGGGGGTAAGCAAAAGGTAGCAAATGCTAGCAAAAGCAAGCAAAAGGTAGCAAATCTAGCAGATAGTGTTAATAAGAATAAGAATGATAGTGATAGTGATAGTGATAGTGATAGTGATAGTGATAATAAAACATTAAAACCTATTGTTAAGCCAGAGGCTAAACGTAGCAAGTTTAAATTCAATCAAGATCACATGGACTTTGCAAAATGGATGCTATCAAAAATACTAGTGACCAATCCAAATTTTAAAAGCTATAACTTAGAATCTTGGGCTAACACATTAAGATTGATGATTGAATCCGATAAGCGCGAACCGGCAATGATTGAAAAAGTCTTTACTTGGGCGAATAGTGATAGTTTTTGGTGTTCAAACATTCAAAGCGCTACGGCACTAAGAAAGCAGTTTGATAGGCTAATTATTCAAGTCAACAAGCCAACAAACAACCAATCAACGCTAAATCGAATTAGCAGTGATTTTAGTAAAAAACCAGAAGGATGGGTGTAGCATGAAAACACTATCTCAACTTATAAATGAATATGACAACCTCAATAAGCCTAAATTAACCTATGCAGACCTACTTAAAAAGCGCGAGGAGGATAATAAGCACTTTATTGATGAACTTGCCAAGCAAAAAGGCAAAAGCTCCTTAGAATTGCTTGTAGGTCGTTCTGGCATTTTACCATTGCACAAAGATTGCACGGTAAATAATTTTATTGCCAATACACCAGAGCAAAAAAGAGCAAGGCAGTTCGCACACTTTTATGCTTTAAATTTTAGCAAAGACAACGGAACTAATTTTATTTTGAGCGGTGAAAGCCGAACAGGTAAAAATCATTTGTCAGCGGCAATTTGCAGTAAATTAATTAAAGATGGTAAGTCATGCTTGATAATTACTATCACCGATTTAATGATAAAAATGCGCAAGTGTTACGGTGACAAAGCCGAATTAACAGAAGATGAATTCATTAATAGCTTAATAAAATTAGATTTATTGGTCATTGACGAAATCGGATTGCAACGTAAAAACGATAATGAAATGCTTTTGTTAAATCAAATAGTTGATCAACGAACAGGCCATTTAAAGCCAACGGGAATGTTAACTAATTTAAATTCAGAGGATTTGGGCGGCCTTTTAGGTGTTCGCATAATGAATCGAATGCAAGAAAACGGCGGCCAATGGGTCGCATTTAATTGGCCAAGCTTTAAAAAATAGAGGTAATTTATGATTTCAGGAAAAGATAAAAAGATTGTCGCGGCTGTGTTTGCTAGTCGTGGGAATATAAGCATAATGAATGGTGGCAGTGTTCTCAAATGCCTAAAGAAAACAGGTCACCCACATAATAAAGGTGATTACAGTACTGGACATCGCGCATATAGCAATGAGTATTGGGAGTTCATCTGCACAATAGAAGAATATTTTCAGTGCATTGAAGATATGGCGCGTGCTGAGTGGTTAAGCGGCAGCGTATTCAGCCATTATCGTTTTTATAAGGTCAATTGTGAAAGCAAGGGTATCGACACATCAAACAAAGAGCTATTAAAAGAGAATTGCGATTATTCTTTTTATGATAAACCTTTGGTTTATACGCAAGATATGGTTGACAGCGAAATACCTGTAAGTCAGGGGTTAAAATACCTAGATGGAAGCGGCCAATACTGCCGCTGCTTGGCGCACGTTTACAGTAACACTGACAAGAGAGGGAAGGTTATTGGGCATATGTACGAGCACCCAAACAATGGCTTTATTCCAGCAATATCCATCAGTGACTACTCTGAAATTAGGCCAATCAAAACACCAGATCAGATAAAGCAAGATAAGTTAGATGCTCACTTAAATGAAATTGATAAATATCTCACAAATGAAGGGGTGCCTGTAGATAGAATTTGGCTTGAAATGCTACAAGCTAAAGGCTACATAGTAGAGCCTAAATAGGAGTAAATGCCATGGCAATATCAAACGAAAATTCAAACACACCAGAAAGCGAAAAAGACTTAGGCCAAACGCCTTGGTGGTTTATTCGATCGCTTGAAAACCTTTTAGGTCGAGAGTTCGATTTAGATGTTTGTTGCTTAAAGGCCACGGCTAAAGCAAATGAATATATATCACTTGAGGAGGGGGTAGATTGCTTTGTTGATGATTGGGCTATTAATCTAAATGGGGGCGATCTTGCATGGTGCAACCCTCCATTTTCAAATATTGATCCGTTTATTGATCGCGCAATTGACCAGTGCGAAAAATACGGGACAGTAACAGCAATGATTATACCGAATAACCCAGAAGTTGCTTATCGCAGAAAGTTAAAAGAAGTTAGCGATACGTTCATTGAAATGCCTTTCCGCTTAAAGTTTTTGCGTCCTGATGGGAGTAAGTTTTTAGATGCAAAAGGCAAAGAAAACAGCCCTAAGTTTAGTTGTGCGGTGGGCATTATCACGCCTTTGGGTTTGCAGTTCCCTTCTAGAGTTGTCGAGTATGATTTTAGAACAGGGTTTTATGAAAAAGGCCTGTAATGAAAATTGAAGTCATAAAGCTTGCTGGCGGCGTGTTGTGCGCCGCCAGTGATTTGGAGTTAGAAAAACTAAACAAGTTTAAAACTAACGGTCAATACACCATTGAAATTAAGCGGGCTAGAAACTCTGATTTCCACAGAAAGGTATTTGCTTTTTTTAATTTCTGTTTTGAGCACTGGCGCGGTGATAATGAATTCCAAAGTGAATCAAAGCAATTTGACGTATTTAGAAATCATTTAACCGTTTTGGCTGGGTTTTATGAATCATTTTACAATATCAAAGGTGAAGTCAGAATCGAGGCTAAATCACTCTCATTCTCTGCAATGTCGCAAGAAGAATTCGAAGAGTGCTATAATGCTTTAATTAGGGCGGCAATGCAGAATATTTTCAACAATGCCGATGATAACACCTACAATCAATTAAGGAGTTTTTTCTGATGGCAAACAAAAGAAAATGCCCGAACTGCGGTGAGTATAATCACGTTTGTGATGGGGTGATGATAAAAAACAGGCTCTATTGTAATATGGGGTGCGCCATCAAATACGCTAGAGATTCAGCCCCAAAAGCAAAGGCTAAATTAATCACTCAAAGGGCAAAAGAAACGCGAAAAGCTAAAAAGAAAAATAAAGATAACGATCACAAGCACCAGTTTAAATTAACAAAAGAAGTCATACAAAGATGGTGCTGTAAAGTTCGTGACGCTGATTTGCCTTGCATTAGTTGCGGTAACACAAACCCATCAATTGTTTATGCTGGTGGTCATTATAAAACGGCAGGCGGTCATCCAGAATTGGCGCTAAATACTTTAAACATACACAGGCAATGTAACGTTACTTGTAACAAATTTAAGTCTGGTAATATTGCAGGGGATAAGCATTCTGTTGGGTACAGAGAGGGGTTGATTGAAAGATACGATCAAGCGTTTGTTGATAACCTTGAGTCTTACCATGTACCAGTAAAATTAACTTGTGATCAACTGCGAGAGCTTAGAGCCTATTACGCCAAGCTAACCAGAGAAGGCAAGAAAACCGATGAAGATCGACCATTTTAATAAACTGAGGTACAATTAGTATTATTTTACTAAAAAGGTCTGTTAAATGGATATTTTAGAAAGTGGTGGCGTTAATGCCTAAATCAGAAACGACACCAATTAAAGTTTATTTCCCTAAGTTACAGCATGACAAGCTTATGGAAGAAAAAAAGCAGTCTGGAAAATCTATTTCTAAAATAGTTAATGGCCTGATAGATAAAAACCTACCTTCAAAGGGCGGTTCAAATGGCTAAAGACAAAGAAGAAAAAGAAGTAAAAGTCAAAGTAAGGCGCGGCGCTCCTGATAACCGAATGAAAACCCATTACAAGATTGATAAGGGTAGAACGGTTAAGCTAACGCTTGCCGAAAAAGCCATTCTTGACTATTGGGTGATCAATGACGTTTCAAAAACAAACGCATGGCTTACTGTATTTGAAGACATGGATAAGGCTTCCGCGTATGCTGGTCAATGGTTTAGGGCTGCTGACAGAGTGGCCTATCTTCAATGGTACAAATCAAAACAGGCGGTAGTAGTTAAAGCTCAATTAAGCGATTTAGTTATAAGAATCGGCTTGATGTGCAAGTTCACAGCCGCCGATACATTCAATCAATACCAAGGCGCAATTAACGTGCACGACCTGCCAGAGGAAGTTTTGGCGGTTGCGGAGGTTGAGCATAAATATGCACCTAATGGTGTGTGCATTGAAACAAAGCTTAAAATGCCTTCAATGTCCGTTATCATGACTTCAATCGCCAAGCTTGCCGAAGTTGATCCAACACTTGCCGAAATATTTAGAACCCAATTACAAGCAAGCAAGCCAACACTAAACCGAAGCAAGCCCAAAACGATAGAAAATAAGGCTGATGATGCTTGATAATATAATCATTGATTATGAAAAAGAAGGGTATCAAGCGGATGCGGCAAATCTTCCTTATCGTTATTCTCCCTATATGCACCAAGGGGAGTTAGTTGACACTTTCTTTGATATGCTTGAGGGCATGAACGAGGTTAAAAGATTTGGTCTTGAATGGCACCGCCGCGCGGGTAAAGATATGACTTTTTGGCAATTGGTTGTTGCTGCTGCACTTGCTAACCCTGGTGATTACGCCTACATGTTACCGACTAACAAGCAAGCAATGAAGGTAATTTGGAATAGTAACGTTAACGACGAAGATAAAAATCCTTGTAAATTCTTTGATTTCATACCGCCAATGTTTTTATTTAACACTTACAAAAGTGAGCAAAGAATAGAGCTAACAAACGGCAGTAATATTTATATTATTGGTTCTGATAACTACGACTCGAATGTTGGTATGAATGTAAAAGGCGTTGTCTATTCTGAATGGTCATTGTGCGAGCCAAAAGCACATGCTTTCTTTGAGCCAATGCTATTAAAACATGCTGAGGAAGATCCTACTGCTGGATGGGCTTTGTTTTGCTGGACCCCAAGGGGTAAAAATCACGCCTATGAAACAAGACAAACCGCACTTTTGCCAGAAAATAAAGGCTACTGGTATTTTAGTTCGCTAACAGTTGATCAAACACAGAAAGCAGATGGAAGCCAATTAATAACAAAAGAGTCAATAGATAAAGCAATTGAAGGTGGAGCTGACCCTGATTTAGTTCAGCAAGAATATTACTTGGATTATGCCGCAGCCGTTAAGGGCGTTGTATTTGCTCAAGCAATGAAAAAATCACATGCAGAAGGTCGCGTTGTTGATATGTTTTCGCCTGATTCAAAATACAAGTTCGACCCTAAATTGCCAGTGATGTTCTTTTTTGATATTGGGATGGGGGATGCCACAAGTTTATGGGCGATTCAAAAGCCACGCGACCCGAAAGATAAAAATCTTTATGCGATAGATTACTACGAAAGTAACCGCGTAAAAGGTGGAGGGATGGAGCACTATGTTGAATACATCAACGGATTAAAAGAACAGTTAGGCTTTAAGTTCATAAGTACAATTTATTTGCCTCATGATGGTAAAGTTCACGAATGGGGCAGTGGTGAAACAAGGGTGGCAGCACTAACTAAACATTTTCCAAGAGTGAAAACAATCGAGAGAATAAACCGAGTTGAGAACGGTATTTATCAAACGCAATCTATCTTTCACAGGGTTATATTTGATGTAAATCGCTGCAAGCAAGGTATAATCTGTCTAGAGAATTATAAATATAAAATGGTTAATGGCGTTGCTAATGGATTTGTTCACGATGAATATTCACACGGCGCGGATTCATTCAGGCAGATGGGGCAGCTTTACGGAGTTCTACCTGACGAAGCAAGAGACGCATTAGCCGACGAACTTAGCAAAACAATGAATGAAGGAATAGCCGATGATTACGCAAGCTTTAATCCACTCAAAAGATAATTTAAAATAATTGCAACTAATTAGTTGCATTACTTAATTAAGTGCGTATAATTGATTTCAAGGTAAAGGGATAAGCCCAAGCCACTAAAAGGAATAAAATTATGGCAGATTACAAACACACTGACTTAGAATTAACAACAGCTTTAGTAGAGAATAAGAAAACAAGAATACTTGAAGAAGTTAAAGCTTTTGCGGTGATTGATGCAAGATCAGGCAAGACTTTAAAAGTAACCACAAAAGGTAGTATAGCTGTAGCAACCAGAGAGTACCACGAACAACAAATGAACGAGGCCATAGAGTCTTGGGCAAAACTTGATAAATAAATCATAAATAAACAGGGGAGGAAATAAAATGGAAATACGAAATAAGGCACACTTATCAGAGATTATAGTAAAGCACCTACAGGTAAAGCATGGCGACAACGAAATACACGAAGAAAGCGATCTATCCTCTATAGGAGAGCCTTGTGATTATTCTCTTATGTTTGAGTTGTGCAGGCTTTTTGAAATTGACGATAGATGCAGCGGGAGTGAGATAGGAAAGTACGCTAGAGTTTATAATGCGATAGACGCAGTGTATGAGTTGCTGTGAGGCTTGAGTGTGAATAAGCTAACAAAACAACAAGGTGAAGCGCTAGGGTTTCACCGCAACACGGTAGCTGATTTAATTAAGCGTGGCGCAATAGTTATTGATGGCGTCATCTATGCGCCAGTTAAGAAGCGCAAGAAGTGACATTAAGAGTTAAGCCAGAGATAGAGCAAACCTTTGTTATATTCACCGAGTCTAATCACTGGCTATTCAAAGCAGTATTTAGAGAGGGCTTTAATCATTGCTATGTTATTAAGTGGGATGGGTATCAATTCATTCTAATAGACCAAAACCGCACAGGATTGACTATCAAAACAATGGAAGAGTACAGAGGGTTAATAATAAACAAACCTAACGACTTATTCACTTACCTAAAGCAAGATAAATCCGTGTCAAATGTAATAAGCGTAAACAAAGCGCATATTAACCGGGTATATAATAAATCCCGCAGTAACTTCATATCGTCATTAATACGCCCTAATTCATGCGTAGAGTGTGTTAAATCTGTATTAGGTATGAATACTACCTGTTACTTAACACCATATAGCTTGTATAATAAATTGATTAGATTAAAATAGAGTGAAAATCAAGCAATAAAAAAGAATTTAATTAAAGCTAAGTTATTGATTCTTAATTAATATGATTAAAATTAGGTTTAGTTTGTTGATAAACACGTGAAAATTATTCAGCATTATTCGGGTTTGTTGCGATAAATTCAAGATAAAAGGCTTTAATCGTGAGGTATAAATTATGGGTGTAGGTCTGGCTATTGCCTCTGTTGCAAGTGCTGCATATGGCGCATATCAAACAAAGAAATCCGCTGATGCAAGCGAAGATGCTTACAAAGAAGAGCAAGCGGAATTAGACGAAGCTCAAGCATTAGCTGACAAATCAGCGGCGGCGGCTTTGTCTGCTCAAGGTGGTGGCGCATCCTCACAATCAATCAGTGGTCGTTCGGTTTATTCCAGTTTATTAGGTGGTTCTTAATGGAAGATGAAAAAGCAAAGGGCTTTTTAAAGCGATTTAATGCAGCTAAAGCGGTGCGTGATGAATGGGAAAGTTTATTGCGTGAAACTTATGATTTATTCCTACCTGACAGACAAGGCTTTGATTGCAGCCAACGAGGCCAATCAAACAACATTGAGCTTTACACTGACGAAGGTGTTAGAGCCTTAGCCAAGTTTGCAAACAACATCAAAACTAAGTTAATGCCTTCTGGCCAGCGTTGGGCTAAGTTAGAGCCAAGCGGTAATTTTAAAGTTGATATGCTGCGCGGTGGCATTTCCAAGGAAGAAGAAGAAAAAGTCCAGCAAGGCTTAGATATCGACACAGAAGTGCTGTTTTATCATTTGTGGTCTAGCAACTTTGATCAAGCTGCAAACGAATCTATGCAAGATATGGCTGTTTCAGTTGGTGCTTTTATGATTCAAGACACAGGACGAGAAGATTCACCGTTAAACTTTGTTGCTGTGCCTGCTGACCAATTATCTATTGAAGAGGCTGGGGATGGTGTTATTCGCTCTGCATGGCGTGAATGGACTATTAAGGCGCGTGAAATCGATGGGATGTGGCAAGATCGCGAGCCTGACGATAAATTGGATAAGTTAATTTCTGACAAACCAGAGTGTGACGTTAAAGTCATTGAGGGGACTGTTTACAATCCTAGTGATGATAATTACACGTATAGCGTTCACGTTAAGCAGTCAGAAAAAAAGATTATCTTTTCTACGGATTACGAAGTTTCGCCGTGGGTTATTTTCCGTTGGTCTAAATCACCTCAAGAAACTTGGGGGCGTGGTGTTGCAATGAACTGCAAGCACACAATGGCAATGTTCAACCAAGAAGAAAAGGATGTCGCAAGCGCAAGGGCAAAAGAGATTGATCCTGTTGCGGTAATTGATACAAGTGCAATTGTTAACCCTCACAAGGTTTCTTTCAATGCAGGGGCGAGAATACTTAAAAACCCTGAATGGAATGGTAGTTCTGTTCAGTCTAAAGCAGTGGAGTTGTTAGCCTCTGGAACAAACTTTCAAATAGCGCAAAATTCAAGAGAAAATTACAAGTCGGCACTTAAGGAGGCGTTTTACCTGCTTGACTTGCCGCCTATGGATGCAGGAGCTAAAACTGCAACCGAATACCAAGTGCGAGTTAATGAGGCGTTAGAGCAAAAGAATGCAGCGTTTACACGACTAAACAAAGAATTGATAGAGCAAACCATTGCACGAGTTTATTACATTCTCAGTCGTTACAACATCGTTACACCTTACAAATCAAACGGCAAAGTAATGGGCGTCAAGTCAACCGCCCCGCTTGCTGGCTATCAAGATGCTAAAGATATCGAAACAGTGCAGAAGTTTATTTCTGATACTATCGCAATATTTGGTGAGGAATTAGGCGCTGAGATTGTCAGAAAAGAGATTGATATTGATAAGTATGGTGATTATGTAGCCGATAGAATGAGCATTCCGATTGATATTAGGCTTACAGTTGAGAAGAAGAAGAAAGTTGATCAACAAGTCAAAGATGAAAAGCAAGCTCAACAGCAATCTTTATTGGCTGAGCAGGCAGCAAATCAACTACCACCGCCACAAGTACCACCTGAGCTATAGGGCTTTATTTGCACGATTAATAGTTGTACAATTGATTTAAGTTTAAATTGGGGTTTTTAGAATGAAGTTACAAGCTGATGAATTACAAAAAGCAATCCATTCCATGTTTGAAACAAAGCAAGGTAAGATTGTTTTAGAGGCTTTAAACGAAAAGCTAAAAGAGCCAAGCTATACAATAGGCGAACCCTCAGAAGCTGCAATCTATCGCGAAGGTAGCCGAAGAACGCTAGCATGGTTAATTGAATCACATGAAACAGTCAAAAAAGGACAATAAAAAATGTCAGTAGAAACTCAAGAATCAGAAGCAATCGAGCAAACAACCGAAACGCAAGAGCAATCTAACGTTTCTGACTTGCTTAACAGTGAAGTTGAAACGGAATCAACGCAAGAAGCTGAAACCGAAACTGAACAGGAAGTAGAAACTGAACGCCCTGATTGGTTGCCTGGGAAATTCAAAGATGCTCAGTCAATGGCTGAATCTTATAAAAACCTCGAAGGTAAATTTGGTGTATTCACTGGCGCACCAGAAGAAGGCTATAGCGAAGAGTCATTGAAAGACCTTGGTGATATGACTTGGTTCAAAGAAGGTGAAGCAGGGTTAGACTCATTTAAAGCACTTGCTGCTGATATGGGAGTTAATCAAGAAGGCTTTGATAAGCTAATGACTGCTTATGTTGCCTCTGAATCTGAACGCGCAGGTAATCTATTTAAAGAAAAGATTGCAACTATTCATGAATCATTTGGCGGCGAACAAGCTACCAAAAAAGCATTCGCGGCTATTAATTCTCGCACTAAGTCAGTATTGGGCGAAGAAGGTGCCGCAATGCTTAAAGATGCTTTAGATGGTGGAAACACAAGCTCAGTAAGCGTTATTAAATTAATAAATGGCATTTTAGATGCCAAACAAGGCAAAGAATTTAAACAGCCTACAAAGGTAAATGATCAACCAGCCGTAACAGAGGCAAGTTTACAGGCATTAGTGAGTGACCCTAAATACAAAACAGACCGTGAGTACCGAAAGCAAGTCGCGGCTAAGTTTAAAGAGTTTTACGATAAATAAAATTTCTCTTGATTGATGGATAACTACTTGTAGCCCAAACATCAAGAACAGCGGGAAGCTGAGCAAGCGACCCAAAAGAACCCTTAAAAGGACAATTCTTTTATTTGCTCAACAAGTTAACGGCTCTAACCAATCAAGAGATAAAGAGCCTAATCTATCAATCAGTATAAGGAATCACTATCATGGCACATGATGTATCAGCAAGCGTTGTTAAACTATTTGATTCAGAAGTTAAGCAACAATATCAAGAAGTGGGCGGCAAAATTCGTCCTCATATTTACACTAAAACTGGCGTAGTCGGTCTAAAAGTTGGAATGCCTGTTTATGGTATGGGCTTTGCTAAAGACGCACCAACTGCAGGTAATGATGTAGAGACTATGGGTTCATCTACTACAGAAGTAGAAATTACCCTAGCTAAAAAACAAGCATCTGAATATTCAAATATTTTTGAAGAAGATGAAATCAACTTTGATGATCGAAATGAATTAGCAATGGTTATTGCCAAAGCATTAGGTCGCACAGAAGATCAATCTGTTTTAGATGCGTTAACGGATTACACCTTCCCAACTGGCAATGTTATCGCCGTTGACTTTGAAGAAGAAGACATTGAAACAAGCTTAACAGTTGCTAAAGTGATTGAAGCCTCTGTGTTGATGGAAGACGCAGGTGTAGACGAAGAAGGCCGATTCTTTGTTGCTCCAGCTAAAGCAATGCGCGGCTTGATGAATGATGTCAAAGCTACTAGCAATGACTTTACAGGCGAGAACGCACTGGTTAACGGTCGCATTAACTACTACTGTGGCTTTAAGTTCATTTGGATTGGTGATACTACTGACGTTGCAACTGGTGATTTATATGGCTGTGATAACAACGGTACAACTAGCCGCTCTTGTTACGCTTTCCACAAGCAAGCGGTAGGCATGGCGGTAGGTAATTTAGATAAAGGCTCTAAAATTGATTACGTTGCGCAAAAAACATCATACTTAGTCTTATCTCCTTTACGTGTTGGTGCTGCTGTTCGTGATGCTACAGGCATTATCCAAGTAAACATTAATACCGCTCCTTCATCTACTGCAAACGCAGCCCCAACGGTTACAGTTACTAACACCACAGTTGTAGAAGATACTGCTGTTGTAATCGCAACCGCAGAAGATATCGACGGCGAAATTGTAACGGATAGCATTACAGCAACTAACGGTACGGCGGTTCTGGGTGAAGATGGAAATATCACATACACACCAACAACTGGCTACACTGGCACAGATACCGTTGTTATCTCTGTTACTGATGAAGATGGGGCAGAATCTACAGTCTCAATTGATGTAACTATCTCTTAATCTTTATTAGCAATTAAGTGTAAACAAAGGGGCTAGCGCAATGCTCGCCCCTTTTTTTGTAAGGCGGTATCATGGCAGAATCAAAAGTTTCAATAATTAGCAAGGCAGCCATAAAGCTAGGTGAAAGCCCTGTTTCTGGTGATGACGGTTCAAGCGCGTGGGAGATTGGCGATTCAGTTTACAATGATTGCTATGAGTCTTTACTAGCCTACAGAGAGTGGACGTTTGCACGAAATAAGCAATATTTTGCAAAGCTAAGTAAAGATAGCGTTGCAGATTACAAGTATGTTTATCAAATCCCCAATAACGTTTTAACCGTTATCGACCTAAACGAATTAACAACCTATGAAATTATTCAAGGTGAATTACACACTGACATTGATAACCCTTTGGTGTCTTGCATAATCAAGCCTGACGAATCAAAACTACCTGCGCCATTTGTTAAAGCCTTGGTAATGGTTGTGGCGGCTGAAATGTGTTATCCACTAACTGATAATTCAACGCGCGAAGAGAAATTAACCAGGCAGTCCGTAGGCTTAATTAGGCAAGCAGTTGCCATGGATTTATCACAAGAGCCTTTATCGTCATTCAATAGCAACACAATAACCGCAGTAAGGTAGAGTTATGGCAAACGCAAAGATATTAAAAACTAACTTTTCTGCTGGTGAACTATCCCCTAAAGTTGAAGGTCGTGTTGACTTAGCTCAATACTACAAAGGACTTAGAACAGCAAAAAATGCAATAATTGCGCCTCAAGGTGGTGCTTATAAGCGATTTGGCACTGAGTTGATGGCGTTACCTTCTTTGGTTGATGTTGACGCGCTGCACAGTTCATCGTGTGCAGACTTTAGATTGATTGGATTTACAGATTCTAACGGGGATAAGTTCCTTCTTGTGTTCTCTCAATATGGGTATGTTTTAATTTATAATGAAAAAGGGGTTTTACAAGGAAGTATTAATTCCTCGCCTTACCTTGGTCGTGATATCCATACATTTCAATATGCAGCAAAACAAGACACTTTAGTTTTAACGCATCCTTACCATAAAGTGCAAACCATACAGAGAACGAGTTCGTCATTTTCTGGGTTTATAATGTTCGATACTCAGTTTGACAGTGAGCCAGTGCATACCTTTAGCAATATACTAAGTACAGAAACAAGCGATAAGTCATACAAACTTTTCTTTAACAACCTCAACAACGGGGACTTGTGTCAGATAAAGTTGTTCTACGATGATCCAGAGGATGAATTGAATCTAATTTCATCGCCAAATGATTTTACCACTGACTGGAATAAGGTGCTTACCAGCGACAACGTGACGATAACGCCTAACCAACTGAACGATCCAGACGGAAACCAAACAATAGACAAGGTTGAAATGGACGGAACTGACTACTCTGCAATGAGCATAGAAGTAGATATGTCTTATAACAAATGGTACACACTCAGCTTCTATATTCAACTAGGGACTGCTGGTGGCGTTGATCTTTATTTTTATGGAGGTGGCGGCCTTCTTTCGCAGGATCTAACAAACTCAATAAGTGATACTGAGCTTACCAGAGTTGAATATACTTTCAAAGCTAGTAGAAACGGCGGCTTTTTTGAGATAGGAAAGAGGTTAAGTAGCGGCACGGATTGGGCTGGTAGCTTTTATGCTGGATGGTTCCAGTTAGAGGAAGGTCAAAGCGCCACTGATTACAAAGGGTCTGCACCAACCCCTGACGTTGAATCATTTTACTATTCAGTTGTTGATAGTGGGATTGTTGGTGGAGGGGAGGACGCATCAGCAATGGTTAGCGATCTTAATGGCGAGTTAAATAGCTTAGGTTATGACGTGAGCGCGGTTTATCAGGAGCTAAGTAAAGGCGGTTATAATTACCAAGAGTTATTATATTTGTCTATCGTTGCCAATGAATCTATAGCAGAGGGTAGTTATTTGCAAGAGTGCGGCACCTCGTCAGCCAATGGCAACATGGTTTTAACTTACGATTACGCTGAAACAACTGGAGATGCAGAAGATGAACCAGTTTGGAGTGAAACAAGGGGTTACCCTGCTACGTGCGCATTCCATCAAGGGCGCTTGTATTTCGGCGGTAGCAAATCTTTACCACAAACAATATGGGGTTCTAATTCTTACGATGAATTTAATTTTGAAACTGTGGACTCAAGCAATATTGTTGATACTGACTACATAAACAGAACAATAACCTCTAATGACTCAATGGCTATAACGTCATTGCACAGTGGGACAAGGCTTATTGTCGGCTCAAACCTTGGAATGCTAACTCTATCGGCTTCTGGTGGCACAATAACACCAACAGACGCGATAATTACGCGAGAAAATTCGCTTGGTTGCCGATTGATTCCTATGGTTACAATGGATAACACTGTTTTTTACCTTCAATCAGGCGGTAGCGAGCTAAATAATATAGGTTATGATTATTCTTCGGAAACCTATGCTACCTATCCAAACGCTTTATTATCTGATCATTTGGTTGATAGCCCTGTTGAAATGTGTGTAACAACTGGCGGAGGTGACTTTAACTCTGAAAGTTTATTTGTGGTTAATGAAAGTGGAAATGCTTCGGTATTTAGAAGGGTTGCGGCTCAAGAGGTTTCTAACTGGTCTAGCTTTGCAGTGGATGGAGATATAGTTTCTTGCTCTGGAATTGATGCTGATGCTTGGGTTGTTGTTAGACGCGAGAATTCTAATGGTAAATTTTACACGCTCGAATCAATGAGCGAATCAGGGATTTACCTTGATTGTCACACCTCTTTTACTGGTATGAGCGGAATTACTGAATTAACAGGGCTAGATTCTTATGCTGGTACTGAGGTTGCAATTTTATCCGATGGTTATTTTAATACTGACACCGTTAGCGATGAAGGAACTTTAAATATCCAATATAGTTCAGATTCAATTATTATCGGATACCCGATTGATTTTGAACTTGAGACAATGCCCGTTAACATTGAAACTCAACAAGGGCACATTAGATTCAAAAGAAAGCGCATAATCAAAACACAGATTGATCTACAAGATTCATTTGGCTTTGACGTTGAGTATAATAAAAGAGTTAAAACCGTTGGGAATTACACAATGGATTTTAATTTTGGCGCACCAGAGGCGCAAACGAAAATTGAAGAACTAAACTGGCTAGGGTGGACTAAAGAGGATTGCACTATAAAGATATCGTCTAAATCCCCTTACCCTGTTAATATTAGGAGCATGGAATTTGAAGTGCATTATTAGAGGTTGCAAACATGAATGAAGGTGCAAGCGGTGTGAATCCTTATGCTCAAGGCGCAAACGCTGGTATAGGTCTGTATTCGTCTTATCAGCAAACAAAGGCTAATCGCTACAATGTAAAAGCTGAGGCGGCAAGAGCTAAAACGGCAAGACTAAAAGAGTACCGCGAAACCATGGCTACTAATTTGGCTCAAGGCGCGGCTAGTGGATTTGCTCAGTCTGGCAATTTGGTTGATATAAATAACGCCAATACTTTAACGCTAGAGTCTGACATTGACAAGATAAACAGCCAAGCAAACACGCAGATCAAGCTTGCTAAATTGGCTGGGAAAGGTCAAATGGCCTCAATATTTGGCTCTGCTGTAACTTCTATTTATGAGCAAGAAAACAAAAAAATCAAAATGACTGAATCAATCGGTGGCGCTCAACCTTCTAACGACATTGCAAACGGGTAGATAATGAAACTAATACAAACTGGCGAGCAAGTAACTGGACCTATTTTATCTAATACAGGCGAAAGAGCGATAAGCGCATCATCAAGAGCATTGCTTGAATCATCAAATCAAATGGCTAACGCGGCGGCAAGAATAGGAAATCAAGAGTTTGAAGATGATTTTAATATTGCAGCGAAAGAAGCGGAAGAGCAAGCGGGCATTGACGCAGCTGAAGCGGTCGAGAGTGGTTATACTTTTGACGAAGATAACAATAATACAATATACGCCCAACAGTTTAATAAAACCGCCCGAATGACTGCGCAAGCAAACATTGACGCGCAAATAACAAGTAAATCAAAAGAATTAAGCGTTACATATAGCAATGACGCCCAAGGATTTCAAACAGCCTTAAAAGAGCATGTAGACGCATTTTCCTATGAAAACAATTTAGATGCCCAGCAAAAAGCAGTGCTCAGCGGCAAGGTAGTTGCAGAGAATAAAAAATATCTTGGCTCTATCATGGCTAAATCAGTCATTGAGCAAAAGAATAAAGAAAGTGTAAGCGTGATCAATGCAATTGAAACTCGCTCAAACGTAGCATTGCAAAACTTATTTGATGGTGATGAAGTTGCGTTTAACGAAGATTTAGAGCGAGTTAATAAAGAGCTAGAATTAGCAGTTGAAAACAACAACATCACACCAGCACAAGCCGCACAGCAAACAATCGCATTTACTAAAAAAGCCAACATAACAGAAGTTGAAGGAAAAGTAGAAAGAGCAGTTAATCTAATGCTTAGTGATGATTCATTCACCTACGAAGAACAAGTAGGTTATTTAAACCAAGGCAATAAGAAAATTGATGAATGGTTAGTCGAAACGGAAAAGAGCGGACTTTATTCACCAAGCGAGCTAAACCAAGAAGAAGATAGGCTTCGTAAATCTTTACAAAGAGCAAATGACGCACTGTTCAAAAAACAAAGCGACTTAGTTAATAATAACCTGGCATCATCAATTGTAATGAACTCTGATGTATTGGACTATAAAAACAAAGATGAAAAGAAAGCCATTGATAGCGTTTACAAGTCAATGACAGGTGAAACAGGCCAAGACATATTTAATCCGCAAACGCGCCTTTTGGCTATTGAATTAGCCGCAAGTAAAAAGATAATCCCTTCTGAAGTTTTATCTTCTATGCGTAAAAATAGTAAATCTCGCGATCCCGAGCGTGTTTTAGCTGCAGTTAATCTAGTAACGGCAATGGTTGATAAATCACCTGATTTGATTGATCAATTTACTGACAGTGAAATTGCAATGGCTGCAAAGGTTCAATCATTAATTGGCCTAGGTGTTAACCCTCAAGATTCAGTTGTTGAGGCAAACGAATACTTTAGAAAGCCAGCGCAAGAGCGCAAAGAATCAGCTATATCAAACGCAACAAGCGAGGGCACCGCAAAAGCTTATAATAAAGCTGTCCGTTCATCATTAGAAGATTTTAAAGATGATAATCTTGACCCTATGTTTTTTAGCTCTGTTGATGATACCTCTATGCTAAGCGGTGACTACAAAAGACTGCATGATCATTACTTAACTTTAACAGGTGATTATGAGGCAGCAACCGAGTTAACCAACAAGCAAGTAAAAAATGTTTACGGTGTCAGTTACTTGAACGGAGATCCTAAGATTCAAAAATATTCACCTGAGCTTGTTATAAACAAATCTAATGACAAGTCTGAATGGTTGCTTCAATCTTGGGGTAAGCAGGTCAATAGGACCGTTAACGAGCTAAACGCAAAAGGCGTGAGAGTTCGTAACGATGATATTATTTATCAGCCAAGCGTTGAGACTTATCGAGGCGTTAAAGCGTGGAAATTGTTTTATAAAGATTCTGATGGAATACTAATACCTGTATCTGAAACAAAAGCAGGTTATTGGTTCCCGAATAAAGGCGAAACGGAAGCGGGTAAAAATGAGGCCTATGAAATTGAACAGGCAAAAATTAAAGCCGCACAAGAAGCAGAGAAAGCAAAAAGCTTGTATACTGGCAACACTGAGAATTTAAAATCAATTCGCAAGCGTTTGGATACTGATGATGGGTTATCATTATCTGAATCAGTACAAGACATTGAGCGTGACGCTAGTTACCAATAGGGCTAAAAAATGGCAGACTTAACCGAAACTAATCTAGATGTTGTTGAAAGTGATTTTGTTGATCCACAGGATGAAATAATCAATCCTGTTTCTGACTTTGGCGAGCTAAAGCAAGTTAAAGTTGAAGAAGAAGCCGAATTCAATCAAGAGCTAGACGCGGAAGAATTTACCTTTACCGATAAGTTAGGCGCGGCGCTTAGGAAAGAAAACTTTGTAGGCTCTTATATTAGCTCAGAAGATAACTTGAAAGATATTAACCGCGCTAGTTGGGCACCAGAAGAGGGCTATAATCCTTTTGATGGTGACATTGAAGGTTATGAAGGTTACGAGCAAGAATTTACCAAGGCATTTACACCAGAAGCAACCGAAGCGATCAAGCGACAAATAGACAAAGAGCAAGAAGATAATAAAATTTTAGAGTCTGCTTTTATGGGTGGCGCTGGTTATTCTGTGTTAGCCGCTGTTACTGACCCTACACAATGGGCGCTAGCTATTACTACAGGCGGCATGGGTAATTATGCAAAAGGTGTAAGCGCTTTAGCTAAAACCGCACAAGCAACCGCGGCGGTAACTGGTGAAACTGCAATCACTGAGGCATTACTTCAATCCACACAAAGTTCACGATCAACCCTTGAGTCTGCTTTTAATATTGGTGGTGCCGCTGTTTTAGGTGGTGTCGTTTCCGCTGGTGCATTTAAAATATCTGATTCATTTGATGCAAAAGAAGCATTAAGCGCAGTTACCAATGAAACATTAAAGCATGACAGCAAACACACGTTTAATACTGATGTTGAGTCCTTTTCTATGGAAGCTGGGGATATTTCAGAGCATACTGCAGTAATGAATCAGACTGCAGCCAATGACCTTGAGTTTGATATCAAAGCTAAATCAGGTGGTGCGGCTGCAGTTGACCAAAACGTTAACTTATCAGACGAAGCATTAAGCATGGCTAGCACATCAAAAGCGCAAAAAGCAGCTAAGTCCATGGTAGATAGCAAAGCAAATAAAATCATTGCCAAGCATTCGCCAATACTAAGGACCATCACATCAACAAATATAAATACTAAAAATGTTGTAGTTGGATTGGCTGAAAACGCCTTGATCATGCAAAATAATTACTCTGGCGATTTAGTTTCCAGCCTTGATTTTGCAATAAAAAAATCTAACTTAGATAATATCAATACAACTCGAAACATGGCTGACGTTAAAGCCGAGCAATTAAAGCTTGATGCAGATTACGAAGCGGCAGTTATAAAAGCTGAGCAAGATGCAACTGCGGCTTATAACCCTAAAAAGAATAAATCAACATTAGAGCAATTTGTAACCGTAGCAAAACGAAAAGTAAAAAGAGTTAACGCACCGCTTCAAACTTCTAGAGATTTAAGCAAAGAAGTTAAAGAGGAAGCGCTTAAGCTGATCAAGGATAATTTAAGCCCTAAAGCCGCAGTTAATGAGGCAATAGGAAATATTTTAGCTAAAAATGGTGATTTAGGTGATCGGGCAAAACCGATAAAAGATAGCTTTAATTTAGCCTTTGATGAAAAGTTTGTAGCTTCTCAGGCGTCAACACAAGCCGCAGAAACAATCGCCAACAAAGAAACAGCAATGTATGTAAACAAGCTTTCAAGGCTTGAGGATGATTACTTTAAAAAGTGGAATGAGTTAAGCGGCAAAAACAGCAACAAGCGCAACGATTTTAACACAAAGGCTTTTATGGTTTATAACCTTGATGGTTCAAACAATGATGAACTTCTAGGCGGCTTAGGTTTAACTATTGATAGCCCAGAAGCTAAGCTTTTAGTTGATTACGCCTCTCAAGTTAAAAAACAAGTCATGGATCCACTGCAAGATGATATAGAGGAATTTTTACCTACTCTATGGGAAAACATAACGGACGAGGAAGGCAATATAATTGACACAAATTACCTGCATCGCAAATACAACACCCAGGCGATTGCAGACAATCACGATGCTTTTAAATCCATCCTGGTTAAATATATTGATAGTAGCTCAAGAATTGCCGCAGAGAATGCGCGACTAAAATCAACCGATGTTTTAAATAGTCAGTTATCTGCACAAAGATTTGTTAATAACCTAGAGGCTCAAATATTAGACACTGAGTTAAAAATAAAAGAATCCCCAGGCGGCAAACTAAAAAGCGAACTAGAAACTGAATTAGAAGAATTAAACGAAAGCCTTTTATTTAGAGAGGAAAATTTAGATAAAGCTGAACAGGCAGTCAAACGTAACGCGATCAGAGGTGAAGATTTAACTGACGAGCAATTGAGCGTTGCAGCTGAATACACCATACAAAAAATAACCGACAACGGCGGAATTCTTAACCCTAGTGATTTAATGGGTGCTGGCTCTGACGATATATTCAAGGCTCGGACAATACATTTACCGAACAGTGCATTTTTAGCTAGTGCGGCTGATAATGTTGCCAATGTTGATTTCATCAATACCAATTTAAACTATTCAATATCAAGAGCGATTGAGGGCGTTACGCTTGAGACATCTATTGCAAAGGCATTCAAAGACAAAGGTAAGTTTTCTTTTTGGCGTGAAGCTAACGAGATAGAAAAGTTTGGCACTAATGAAAAATTTATTCAAGACGAACCGCGTCACATTGAAACAATAGACGACATTAAAGCCTATGTTAAAAGTGCTTATGTATTGGCCATTAAAAACGGTGACGATTTAGAGCTGATCGGAAAGCAAACCGACCAAGACTTAAAAGATATCGATGTTATGTACGAGCGTTTAAGAGGTAATCGCGGCTCTTATGCAAACCCTGCATCATTTGGCGCTAAGTTAAGTAAAACATTCATGACGATAGGCGCAACGGCTTACCTTGGTAAAGTAACTTTATCTAGTGCCCCCGATGTCGGCCGATTAATCATCAGAAATGGATTTCAAGAATCATTTGATGCCATGAAGGTAGTTACATCGAAAGCGATTAACGGCGAATTGCGCAACATGAAAAAAGAACAACTAGATGCTTTTGGTGTTGCGGCTAGTGCATGGATGAACAAACGCGCTCAAATGTTTGGTGACACAAAAGGTTTATATGATGATTCTCAAAAGTGGGATCGCATGTTA
Organism: Marinifilaceae bacterium; assembly: GCA_049671745.1. GTDB lineage: Bacteria > Bacteroidota > Bacteroidia > Bacteroidales > Marinifilaceae > SNAP01. Next base: position 6,558 of record JBATVL010000100.1, on the reverse strand, counting down.
TCCAAAGTGTCTAATAAGTTCTTTCAGTTTACAGGAATTACGCACTGGAATGACATGCTTCAAACGGTAGCATCTGTGAGTTCAATTAGTAACGCAATAAAATTAGGTGAAGATTTATCAAAAGGTGTAACAGTAAAAGAGCACCATCTTGCACAAGCTCGCGCCCTTGGTGTTTCTGATGGTGATTTAAAAGAAATATATTCGCAATGGGTTAAAGCTGGCAAAGAATCTCAAGGCTCTGTTAGATTTGCCAATATTGAAAAATGGGATAATCCAGAAATAACAAACAAATTTACTAATGCAGTTCATGCAGATATTAAACAAACTGTTATTGAGCCAAGCATAGGCGATAAACCTTCTTGGTATGATGCAAACCCATTCACTAAGCACATTACACAGTTCCAAAGCTTTGTAAGCGCGTCTGTAACTCGCTCTATGCTATCAGGGATGCAAACGGACGGCATAAGGGCAACACAAGGCGCAATTGTCATGCTTGGTCTTGCTCACTCAATGCGATATGTTAAAGCTTACCTAGACGATCCTAGCGGCGAGAAATCAAAGAAAATTGACGAAGAAGAAGCCTATACGCAAATCATGGAATCAATAGACCGCTCAGGACTCCTCCCTTTGCTAAGTTACTTTAACCGATATGGAACGCCATTGACTGGCATATCATTGACTGGATCAGAAGTAGGCAGATATTCTCAGATGTCACAAACACGCGCGGCAATTGCTGGCCCTACTCTTGGAATAATTGAGCGAGGTGCAAACATTGCAACCGATTTAATCAGGGCTGGAACAGGTGGAACAGATAACAAAACAGCAGCAGAACATTTAAATGAAGCAGGCAAAAACGCCTCAAGAATCGCGCCTTTTTCAAACTTTTACGGTATATCCTATTTGATGAATAGATATCGTGAGAAATAACATTTAAACTATGCAAAACCAACAAGGAATTAACATGGCTAATTATTCGGAAAAAGAAGCAGCGGTTCAGCGTTTTACATATGACGGCACAGTAACAAAATTTTATTTTCAGTTTCCATTTTCTGACGCTGAAGATTTAGTCGTATTTTACGGCGAAGAAGAAAAATCCTTAAATATCGACTACACCTCAACACCTGCCCTTCAAGATGGAATAGCAACCAATGAAGGTTATATTGAATTAGTAACCTTTCCAGATGACAATTCTGAACTGGTTATCGTAAGGCAAACCGCTTTAGACAGAGAAACCGACTTTGCAACTGACTCAAGATTTACCGCCGCCTTGGTTGATGCTGAATTTGATCAAGCGCTAAGGCAGGTAAGCGATAACAGACTATCAGGTAATTCAATTAAAGCCCCGCTATATAAAACAGGTGAATTCAGTGGAGAAATAAAAGAATTTGGAGCAAGCAAGATTCTATCCATAGATGAAGATGGTTCAGGGGTAAAGGCGCTTACGGTATCCGAAATACCAGAGCTAGCGGAACTAGTGGAAGCCACCGAGCAAACCCAAGAGTACGCAGCGGAAGCCAAAGAATCAGCGGAATCAGCTGCAGAATCAGCGTTACAGTCTGTAAGCGACCTAAAAGCCGCCGCGATATCGCTAGGCACCTCCATTGATAATATCATCTACTCAACAGATACTACTAGCGCAATACCTGCTAACATTTTTGTTGCTGATACTGGCGTCACTTACTCCGTGCCAGAAGATGCGCAAGGTGAGTTGATTGTTAGCATTGTTGATAACGTGCTAACTACCGCAAGCGGTGATTATGATTTAATTGAGGTTAAATTTAATCAAGTGTTTTCAACGGTCGCGGACATGGTATCGGCAGGGATTGCGATGAATAGCACAGCTAAAACAGGCGGCACAACGTGGAAAAGAACATCAACAGAAAGTAATTCATTGGATGATTATGAGTCGGTCGGCTCTATTTTTGCTAATGATTTCGGTATTACAGTTGTGAGTGACGAGAGTTTGGTAATTGTAGATGATCAAGCTTTGCTGCAACAAGCTCTTGATAAAGCGCAAGGGAATACACTTTATTACAGCGGATTCATTGGAATAGCCGACACTATTTATATCCCGTTTGGCACTAACGTTATTCAGCTGGGCAATCTTGACTCGTGGAGAGAAAGGGTAACAGGTGGCGGTATTGTAGCGATAGGAAGCGGAACAGCAAGAATATGGACAGATATTGGTGAAGTGACTAGACCGTTTGATAGTACATGGTACGATTTAGAAGATAGTCCGATCACTGTTGCCGTGGTTCAAGAAGGTGACACTAAACTACAAAATGTTTATGTGACAACTAACTCGACAACACCTTGGGATGTCGGCATTTTCAACCCTGCATGTAAAAGGGCAAAGCATGAGTCGGTGTACACTGGTGGATATTTTACGATGACTGGTTACTACATTGACGCAACGTGGAGTGATAGAAACACTGCTCTAATGAATTTACATGAAAACACTTATGGTCGCGCAGTCAACACAGACCAAGCGCCTAACGAATTAAGCCATAAGGATTGTTGGTATTTCGGTGGTGTAACAGGTGTGATTGAAAAGGGCAATAACAGGAACCCAGAGCTTGCAGATAGCACTAGCGATTTAGTTTGGTCATGGGGTGGTGCTAGTGATATTTATTGGAGCGGGTGCAGATTCGGAAACTCAGTAGAAACAGAAAACAAACTTGCCAGTGGGTTTTACTGCGACTGGGGCTATGCTCGAAGCGTAACAAACAAGAACGACAAGTATTTTCAAAACCAATATTTCTACGGCTGTAGCTCTCGACCAACGGGCGGAAGATATGCAATGTGCTTTGATAGATGTAACTTTGTGCATCTTGATGTTTATTCTGAAATGCATGGTAGTTACGAAAGCGAAGAAGTAACAGCTTCCGCGACAAGCGGCGCAGAACTAATAGTATCCCCAAACATCGGCGCAGGTTCAGATGGTAGATCGTACATTATCAGGCTCATTGGTGACGAGTGGAATATCAGGGAGTCGGACTTTGCGCTAGGGTGTACAATTACAAGCTCGTCAGGAGGCTCTTTCAGATTAAGAGGTATTGGCTACGATGACACCGGTCGATACATGATCACAAGAGAGAGCGATCTATCTGGTGGCGTATTATCTGGCGATACATTGACACAGGCGTCGGCCCAAACTGGTAGAGCTGTTATTGCATCAATGGACAGAACGCAAAACATGATATCAATTGGCCAATCAAACCCAACCACAGCGTCAAAAGAGGTAAACGCATCTGGTGGGCGCGGTGGAAACTTTTCAGAGCTTAGAGCGGCAGGCGTTGTTGTAACAGCAGAAGAAATAACAGCTCACGTAGATGGAAGCATAAGTCTGTTTTCCCATAGTGGAAACATAAACATGGAGTCGGATAGCGCAACAACATTAAAAGGGGTTGTGTCAACGAACTTGTCAACAGAAGGATCTCAGATCAACTTGTACGCCAACTCAGAAAGCAGCAATGACCGTATAAGATGGAGTGGTGGCGCACTCTCTTCGTACAACCAAGCAAACCTTGGCGAAGCGGCTAGAAGATTCTCCACAGGTTACTTCGTAAACTCACCTGATGTTAGTTCGGATGCGACACTAAAAGATCAGCGCGGCGAGCTGTCCACCTCGGAACTAAGCGCGGCAAAACGTATCGCGCAATTACCTCGGGTATTTCAGTGGATCAAGGAGCAAGAGGAAAAGAAAGACACTGACAAAACTGTTTACCTTCATTGCTCGCCGATGGTGCAAGATATCATTGCAGTGTTTGAAGATGAAGATCTTGACTACACAACTTATGGATTCATAAATGATGGCGGCGAAGATGGCACAATGTCTATTCAGCCGCAGGAGTTGCTTTGGATGATATGCGCAGCGCAACAAAGCCAGTTAGATGAGTTTGAGGTAAGGTTGTCAGCTTTAGAGTCATAAAACAAAAGCCCTTTAACGAGGGCTACAATATTTTTTAAACTAAAAAGGAAAGAAAAATGTTAAAAGAAAAAGTAAAAAAATGGGTTGATATTAAAGCGGTAGTCACTACCTTTATGGTGTTAGTTTCCGCGTTGGCTGCGGCATCTACACAAGTAGATCGATTGGTTGACGAGGTGTCAAGTGGCATTTATGAAAATGTAACAAATGACACTTACAAAATCGTCCAGTATGATTTATTGAAGCAGCTTGAAAAAATGTCAGTAGATCCGACCGATATCAAGCGGCAAGATATAGTTAAATTCACTGACTTCTGCGGTGGTTACTTTGGGCGAGAATATATCCCATCACAAAGTAATTTAATTTCGCGTGACTTAGAGCGTGCTTGTGGGATGGTTATTTCTCGTTATGATGGCGGCTAATATTCTTTGATGTAAATAATTTCATTATCAGATTGACTGCAATCAATAAACCCACCTCTTGCCGCTGCATTTCTAAGCGTGCTTTGATTTGGGTTTTTTGGATCTATAATGGCAATCCATATACCGCCAATTGAAGATTGCCACATAGACAAAGCTTTCCTACATGGCCTTACAAATCCAGTATGCCATTCGTTAAAAACAACTCCTTGATCAGTAAATTGCTTGTAAGCTACAGCACCTAAATAAATATCACCATCAAAAAACACAAAGTAATCACAATCACCTTTGCATCGGTAAGCGCTTCCAGAATCAATTAACAGACTCTTTCCGCGCTCTTTTGTGGTTTTGCACCAAGTAATCATTAAAGCTACTTACCGCCCTTTAGCGAGTTAATTGTGCCGCCGCCAGTGTAGAGTGCAAATATTGCCATTACAGGCCAAAAAACAAAGTCACTAGATGCAACTTGCCACATTATATCGTACGCATTAACGCCACTAACCGTTGTCGTGGTTACACCATCTTTTACAACGGTCACAGTCACCGAGGTGATCGCGTATATCCAACCGGCAACAACAACATTAACTAGCATAAAAATCCAGCTAAACATTGCAGCAAAAGCAAGTATTCGTTGCACCACCTTAAACGGCGCAAGGGAATCTAAAAGACGAATCCCCCATTCTCGAGTTTTTGCGCTATCTTCTGCTTTTTCTTGGTCGCTGTAATATAAGTTACCAAGCGCAGTTCCAGCGCGAACCAAAAGCCCTTTTTCATTATCAAGGATATTGTCAACGGCTTTTTCAGTTCCAAATAAACTTCCAAACATACCCATGATTAATACTCCTGCAAATCAAGCTCAAAATGAGGCGAGTCTTGGAATGTGCGCCATAAACCACCTGCTTTAATTGGCACTCCCTCAAGTATCGCAGCGGTGAACATTGACTGAACAACCCAGCGAAACCAATCATGCTTCCATGTGACATTGCCGTTAACATCGCGGCAATATAAATCAACCGCTAGCGAATAGTTATTTCTTGGGTCATTTGGATCGTTTGGGCTAACAAATGGAATGTGCATAGATTTCATTGTTGTGGACTTACCAGCGGCTAACAGCTCCTTTTGTCGCTCAACTGTGCGCAAGCCTTCCGTAACACCAAAATCAAGCTTACTAATAGTTATAGCTCGCTTTACCACTCTAACTAAATCAGGATGAACACCATCAAGGCGCTCAAGTGATTTTTTTCCTAAATAAAAATTCATGCTTTCACCTCTACTTTATTTGAAAATTTACTAAGCACATTGTGTTTTCTCATTAAACCAAACACTTTTGCACGCGAAAAGCCAGAATCTTGCATCATTTCGGCTATTGTTAGCTTTTTATGGTATGACTTAATAAGATTTTTGTCACGCTCTGCTTTTAGCTCTTTAGGTGAAAGACCAAGCGATCTAACTTTATGATGAAGTTGATCAATTGTTATTCCTAAACCAATCGCCACTTTGCTAGCTGGTAAGCGTGACATTAAATTTTCTAGCTGCTCTACTTCTGTCATAGCTAAATATCCATCATTAAAAATACGGTTGCTTTTGCGCGTAGTTCGTTTTGGTGCCAAACATGAAAGCAGAAATCCCCGTTTTCATTTCGGTGAAAAGCGTCCCACCCATCGACCGAGGCCATGCCGCAAATGCTGTATTTATTAGCCAAAGCCCCCATATCTGACCAGTTGTTGATGTCGAATGTAACCCATCTGTCACACATACCCGCGCTGAGTTTCGCCCCACTTCCGAAAACGTCTGGTTTTATATCATTTTTATTTTTAGGATGCAGCTTTATTAATACAGCCTCTGACAACTCGGCATCAGTAAACTCTTGCAATTGCTCTAGTGTTGGTTTGTGGTTTTTAATATCCATTTCATTCTCACTTATAAAATACAAAGGCGGTTTAATGCCTTATAGGTTTCTTTAGTCATGTACATTTCTGCACCATGAAGTGTTTTTACTGGCCGAATTAAAGTAACAATACCTCCCAAATTACCTTCACAATATTTGATTCTGTAAATTGGGTATTTGGCTTTAAATTCGCGCACTTTTTTTTGTGTTGCTTCTGAGATCATTTTCCAATTCCCTAATCTTAAGTTTTAATTGTTTATTTTCAGCTTCGAGCTTTGCGGCTTTATCTCTGAAAAAGTTCTTGCGCTTTACAAGTTCTGGTT
>JBATVL010000099.1:0-6736 GCA_049671745.1 Marinifilaceae bacterium | reverse complement strand
AATATGACTCGTGATTTGAATAAGGGGATAAAGGATATTAAGTATAATGAATTGAATTTGCCTGAGTCGATTTCTTTTGCGGATGGTAAGAAGATTTCTTATATTTATAGTGCTACTGGAGAGAAGTTGCAGAATATTGTTGGTGGCAAGACTATTTCTTATTGTGGTGGTTTTGTTTATGAGGATAAAAAGTTAGCATATATCTTGAATTCTGAGGGGCGTTATGTTGTTGATGGTTCGGATGGAGTTTATGAGTATAATATTTGTGATCATCTTGGTAATGTTCGGGCTGTTGTAGATGCTGCTGGAACGGTAAAGCAGCAGAGTAATTATTATCCTTTTGGTGGAGTTTTTGCTCAAACTGGTTCGCCTGATAATAAGTATCTTTATAATGGCAAAGAAAAGCAGGAAGGTACTGATTGGTCGGATTATGGGGCTCGTATGTATTCGGCTGATTTGGGTAGATGGATGTGTGTTGATCCTTTGTCTGAATCTTATTATGGTTTATCTCCTTATGGATATTGCGCAGGTAGTCCAATTGCTTGTAGAGACGAGAATGGTGAGTGGATTAATTTTGTTGTTGGGGCAATAGTAGGGGCTGCGACTGATTATGCGATACAGGTTGCAACTAATATTGTTAAAAATAATGGAGAGGTTTCACTTGATGCCTTTACTAGTATTGATGGAGGTTCTATTGCATTGTCTGCAGGAACGGGAGCTTTGGGTGTTGGAATTGCTAGTGGTATATCCAAATTAGCTAAAGTAGCTAAGATTGCCAATGTTGTTTCTAAATCTGAAAAAGCGACTAAATTTGTAAATGGTGCCGTTAACATTGTAAGTGACGCCACAGCTAGTTCTGTTGGTAGTTTTATTAAGGGAGAAAAAGTTACTTGTGGAAGTGTTGGAGCTGATATTTTAGGAGGAATAGTAGGTAGAGGTATTGGTGAAAAGGTATATGGTGCTGCTCAAAGCTCATCAAAAGCTAATATTATGTACAAAAAAGCTGCAAGAGCAAAAAGAATTGCAAAATCTACAACAAATAAATCTAGGATAAATAAAGCAATAACTTCTAAGCAAAAAGCTAAAAATATTGGAATTACACGAACCGCTTTTGCTGGTGCATCTGGTTCTAATACAATTTCTAATACTGTTAAAGTAGTTATAAAAGAAGATAAAGAGAAATTATAATATTATGATTAAAGGGATTGATTTATTTCGAAAAGATTTTATTATCTATTACATTGGCTGTTTTATATTAGCTTTGCTTGTCGGGTATTCTGAAGGGATAGATTATGTATTACAATACATATCATTGCTTGTATGCTTATTTGTACCATCTGTTATTGTTATTCAGTTATATGTGTTTATTAATAAGTTTATAATGAAGAAGACCTTTAAATTATCCGAAGTCATTTCTTTTATTGTATGTTTAATGAGTTTTCTAATTTCCTATATTCTTGGTTTAGATAAAAATCAACGATTGTTTATTTTAATATTAAATATCGTTATAATATCTATAATTTTAATTGTTTTTTTATTCTTATTAGTTAGAAATAAAAGATAAAGTCGTGTGCTATTTTAGACTTTTTTTGAAGTATTTAATACTAAATAGACATTACGTATTCTTATAGATTAGTAATAATAACTTAACAGATAGTTTGAAACTTTGATTTAAAGCTATCTGTTTTTTTGTTATTATTCGTCTATGAATTAGTATGTTTTTACTTATATGAGTTTGTGAAATTGTGATAAATAGCCCAGTTTGCTGATACTGATAAAAATATAAGTGGTAATGAGAATAATCAAGCCTATGCTTTTTCTTATGACGGCATTTCTCGATTGAAGACAGCTGATTATGCTAATGGTTCTGGTTTAGTTGATGTTGACAAGTATGATGTATCGGGAATTTCTTATGATGCTAATGGAAATATGACTCGTGATTTGAATAAGGGAATAAAGGATATTAAGTATAATGAATTGAATTTGCCTGAGTCGATTTCTTTTGCGGATGGTAGGAAGATTTCTTATATTTATAGTGCTGCTGGAGAGAAGTTGCAGAATATTGTTGGTGGCAAGACTATTTCTTATTGCTGTGGTTTTGTTTATGAGGATGGAAAGTTATCTTATATCTTGAATTCTGAGGGGCGTTATGTTGTTGGTACCGATTCTTCTGTTTATGAGTATAATATTTGTGATCATCTTGGTAATGTTCGGGCTGTTGTAGATAGTGTTGGAACGGTTAAGCAGCAGAGTGATTATTATCCTTTTGGTGGTGTTTTTGCTCAAGCTGGTTCGCCTGATAATAAGTATCTTTATAATGGCAAAGAAAAGCAGGAAGGTACTGATTGGTTTGATTATGGAGCTCGTATGTATTCTGCTGATTTGGGTAGGTTTATGACTGTTGATCCTTTGTCTGAATCTTATTATGGTTTGTCTCCTTATGGATATTGCGCAGGTAGTCCAATTGCTTGTAGAGACGAGAATGGTGAGTGGATTAATTTTGTTGTTGGAGCCTTGATTGGAGTTGCTACTGATTATGTTGGACAAGTTGCTTCAAACGCTTTTAAAGATGGTGGATTTAGAATAGAAAATTTATATGAAAATCTTGATTACGGAGATCTTGCAGTATCTGCTATTGAGGGAGCTCTTACGAGCGGTGGTTCAGCAATAAAGAAAACTAGTCTAAAAGTAGCTGTTATAATTGGATCTGAAATAACAAGAAATGCTATTGATTTTAAATTAGATGGTTTTAAAGTGAACTCTGTAGGAGAAGTTGTTAAAAATACTGCAATTGGTTTAAGTTTAGGAAAGGTTGGTGAGGTATTACCTACTCCTAAGGTCAAAATGTTTAAGGCATCTTCAACTAAAGGAGCTGTAAAAAAGGCAAGAATCAAAGCTAAGAAAAAAGGAACAACTCTTAGTAGAAAAGATAGAGTTAGAGTTGAAAAGAAAGCAAAGAAGAGAAAATTAGATATTAAGAACATAAATCAGACAGTATCTGGAACTCCTCAAAATATGGTGTTCTCAGTAGCATCTGAGATCTTGAAGGTTAAAATAAATTAATGATAATGAGTAATAAAACAGGTTATATAAAAATAGGAAAGAAGGAAATTCATATTGGACATATATTTACAATATGTATTGGTCTTTTTATGTTTGTTTATATTTTAATAGGTTCTATTGAGTCTGCATTTGTTGCAAAAAATGGAAGTCTAACAAAAGGAGTTATTACTCGTATTGTAGTACGTGGTAGCAAGGGAGTAGAAGAGTATCATTATAGGTTCTCTTATAAGAACAAGTACTATTCTGAAAAAGCTTTATATCTATCAAAAAATGTGGGAGATGAGGTTGTTATTCTTTTTGTTAAGAGTAATCCTAGTAAAAATAGAATTAAAGAAGAGTTAGAAAGTACCTATGGAATATTTCTAAGAATGAATCCTAATTTAAAAAATGATGTTTTGAAGTAATTTTATAAATTACAAGAATATAAACACTTCGAAACATATTTTGTTTCGGAGTGTTTTTTTATCAGGTAGCAAAGGGAATAGAGATCATTGGTGATGTTTGTATATCGGAGATAAGTCATATGGTTTTGAACGTTAGGATTCAAGAGAGCCAATACTTTTTAAGAAATCTATGTTTAATAATCTTATTCTTGAATCATTGAAGATGAGAAATATTGATACTTTGCACATATTAAGTCAATCACTTAATCACAGAATAATACCTTTTCATTTATCTGTAATGATAGAAGAAGAATTTGAGTAAGGATATTATACGAATTTTTAGATTTTTTTAGTGATTCTAAAGTTGATTCGGATGTTATGAAAGGTGTTACAAATGTTTTAATACATTCAGGTAAGATATTCAAATGGAGTTTACATTTAGATATTTGAATTATAGACGATTTTGTGGAGAAAATGTTAGAGTTAAAAGCAAGAATGTTTTGTTACAGTATTCTGAATTATTTATAAAAGAGTTTAATTAAAAATATGAGAAACAATATTACAACGATAGTTATATGCTTATCTGTTATTCTTGCAGCAGTTTATTTAAGTTTTAAAGATTCATCTAAATATGCAGAAATAAGAGAAAAAGGTGATGTTTATATTTGTGAAATAACTAGAAATGGCGGAGATGTTTTTTGTGATGTGTCGTTTGACGGAAACAATAAAAGATTAATTAGATCAAAGCCTTATAGTACTATAGAGAATGGTGAGCTATTTAAGGTATATCATTATTATAAATATGATGATTTATTTTATATCGCATATGATGAACCTATTGTTGATTTAAGTAAATTTATTGAAATTAAACCTTTAGTTTTTAAAGAGAAAGGTGGTTTTATTTATTTTGAATATGTTGTAGGTGATGTAGAATATGAGAAATTCCAAGAAACTAAATTAGATTTAGACTCTCTAGATTTTAGTACTTATAAAATTTATTATAAAATGAACAAACCTTCAATTGCATATGCGTTAAAAGAGAATTAATTGTAATTATTTATATCTTTTATGCTGCTGAACCCTCTTGAATATATTTGTTCTTGAGGGCTTTATATATATTCAGCTTTCGGTAAGTATAATGAGGCTATTAGGAATGCTATATATGTTTTTCTCAATAGCAGTGCTTTGTATAAAAAAGATTTTAGGAGTATCAATAGTTGGGAGCACTAATAAACTTTTCATTTGTAATGATTCAAATTCAGCTCTTACAAAAGAGCTTATTTTCAAATTATCTCAATATAATCATATTGACTCTACAAATGTAAATGGTATTGTTACTCTTACTGAATATATAATAGATGATTCAAAAGAGGGCGTTGATTATTATTTCTACAAGGATAATTTGACTAATTATAAGAAGATTAGAACAAGTGTAGCAATGGGATGGTATGATTGTCCAACTTTAAAGTGTAAGTAGCTTTATGATCATTAAATATATGTTTAATGGTGATATTCTTAGTTTGAGTCGAAATGCTTTTGATGTCAAGGCTAAGAAGACTGTTAATATGGATGATTTGCTTTATGGATATTCTGGAAATCAGTTGAAGAGAGTTGAGGATGCAGGTTCTTCTAGTGGTTTTAAGAATGGTGCTTCTGTTGATGCTGAGTATCTTTATGATACTAATGGAAATATGACTCGTGATTTGAATAAGGGGATAAAGGATATTAAGTATAATGAATCAGGAAAGTCAAATCCTCATAAGCATCCATACTATAGGGATGGAAGGAGAAAAAAAGGAAAATAACAATGAAATATAATGTAGTTACTGATGTTAAAAATTTGATGCACTTTAGAAATTTATTTTCTATTTCGACCGAAATTGAAATATCTGGAGAGCTTGAAGTCTCTCCTTATAATAGATTTAACTCTAAATTTAGTAGTGATTATTGGTATTTTCAATACATGATTTTAAGGAATGGAAAAATTGTAATTGAAAAGGAAGAAATTGAAGACGAATACAGCAGTTTTTTTTATGAAACTAAAATAAATATTGAATGGATATGTATTACTGATAAGATTAACTATCAAATTAAGTGTAATGATGGAGTTTGGATTATTGAATTATTTAATTTAGACCTTTTGTATAAATTAAGGCATTACGGGATAAGTTATTGAGAATTAAATCTACTCTCCTCAAGAATGAGCTATGTGTCTAATCCTGTAATATGTCTACAGATCTTACAAATGAGGAGTTTGTTCCTTCGATTTGAATAATATTTTTTCATAATATAAAAGATGGAAATAAGGCCTTAAATACTCTTAGTGAAGTTACTGGTGATGCGAAGAATGCTGGGAAGAAATTTGATAATAATGCAAAAAGAGAAACTGGTGTTTTAAGAATAATGAGTTTCAAAAGGTAAGCGATTAATTATGGATGTAAATAGTGCAATAAGTCTCTTAGAAAATAAATATGATATAAAATTGTTATTTTCTTTAGGATTGTATAATAAGTTTGAAAAAGTTGATAGAGAGTACTTTGATGAACTGAATTTAAAGGAACTCGAGTTATATATATATCTAAAAAAATATTTAACACGTAAGTTAAGGACTTTACTTGGTGAGAAATACTTTGTTTGTCTTGTTTTGTATTTTGAAGAAGAATGTGATAATGATTTATCGGAAGATTTAGAATCAATAAAGGAGTGTGGAATACAGATTCCAAGCAATAATGTTTCATTTACTAGATATATTGAAGAGGAAGAATTATATGCATATTATATTTTCTTTGAAGATTGTGGAGATAATTTACAAAAATATATTGCTGAAACTTTAGCTATAGATTTGCAGAATGTTGAGCCAGTTATGCCTTGCAGTGTCTTTTATGTTAAAAGTGATTTGACAAAAGTGGTAAATATATATGATGATAGAGGGATGGATGTATTGAGCTTAACACACAGTGTCTCGTCCTAAAATAAGTGGTTCTTCCTCAATTTAGTTGAAGATGAATAAATACGTTTATAGTCATTATGATGATTATCTTGTCAATTGGGCTATCTCTTTTGAAGAAGGAGTTGAAATGTCATGTGCAAAAAACCATTCAACTAAAGTCAAAGGACTTGTTACAGGAAGGAAGGTAAGAGTTCTTGGTGTTAATCGCGATAAGTGGATTACGACAACTAATTATTATGATTCTAAATATAGATTGGTTCAATCGGTTAAGAATCTTTATCATGATGGTAAGTCTGTTGTGAGTAATAGATATGATTTTATTGGCAATGTTTTGCAAACT
>JBATVL010000098.1:0-1962 GCA_049671745.1 Marinifilaceae bacterium | reverse complement strand
CTGTTGTAGATGCTGCTGGGACGGTTAAGCAGCAGAGTAATTATTATCCTTTTGGTGGTTTCTTTTCTTAAGCAGGAAGGTACTGATTGGTTGGATTATGGGGCTCGTATGTATTCGGCTGATTTGGGTAGATGGTTTTGTGTTGATCCTTTGACTGAGAATTATTCCTCTTTATCGGCTTATAATTATTGTTTAAATAATCCAGTTCGTTTTATTGATCCTGATGGAAAATCTGTATGCGGTTTATATAGCCCTGTTTATAGTGAAAATGGTGAATTTTTAGGCACAGATGATGAAGGATTGCAGGGAGAAGCTATCATAATGGATGAAATAGATTTCGAACAAGGAATGTCTCATGAATATGCAATGTTTAAAGGAAATACTCTAAATAATATGAGTGATTATCAAGCAATGGCTTTTGCTAATAGTGGAAACTTTCTTAATTTCCTAAGACACTACAATAATCTGCCAAATAGGATAGATTATTCCTCTAATTTTATTTTAACAAAAGAAATCGCAGATATGCATTGGAAAAGTAAATCTGGAGTCGGTCTATATGTAAATCAGGCAAAAATTCAATTACCAGGTATTTCAACAAATTCATTTAATAATGAAGTTGGAAATTCGTTTTACAAAAATTTTATTTGGGGATTAAGTAATACAGGTAAAGTTTATGGTACTTTGAAATTAACTTTAAAAAATGCAAATTCAGGAACAGTAAATATCGGCTGTAAAGAATTCTTAGATAAATATGATTACTCAATGGATGGAAGGTTATTAAGAAATATTGCTACTTGGTGCGGTTGTCCAGGTGGTGTAAATGATGGAAAAAGTTACTTGATTTATGGTTATGGAAATGCTACAGTACCTGTTAAAAGATAGATAAATGAAAAAAATAATATTAGTGGGAGTTGCTGTAATTATTGTAGTAATATCTTACATATTCTACGTTGATCTTACCTATTCTCCATTGAAAGATAAAGATTTCAAACAATTATTTAAACAAAGTTTAGATGTAAAGAGATTATCTAGCATAGATTTTCTTGGTTTTAATGTCAGAGGTGAATTCTTTGAAATTTATAAATATAGTGTTGGTGAAATTGAAATAAATAATGAATTATCTAATATTAAAGTGTGGGAGAATAATGAAATAACAAGAAGTACAATTATTCAAAAATGGCAAAATTGTCCTATTGACTCCTTATCTGCTAAGTTATACGATTTTATGCTAACTGTTAATGATTTTAAAAAATGGGATTGTTTAAAAACTCTTAATAACTCACTGAAAGATTCTCAGAATTATTACTGTTATATTTATTTTGATGAGTCAGAACAATATTTTTTATTGTGCAATATAAAGGAAGAAGCTCTTTATTATATAAGAAAGAAAGGTTTCTAGAAATAATAAAAGCAATAAGGGAAATAAATATAAACGAATGAAAATGATGCAAATAGCCTTGAAAGTAAGAATTTAAATTATAATTGCTATATGAATATTATACTGTTATAGCAGTTATTCAAGAAAGTGTCTCATTTTATAATAGATGGTTCCTCTTCAATTTAATTGAAGAGGAATTTAATATATATTTAAATTTACTAGAAAATAATCTCTTTTGTTGGTGGTAGGACTATTCCTTATGTTTTTTAACAATACCACTTATCTTCTGTATAACAGTTGCGTCTATATCAAATGCAGACTATTTCTTATTGCGGTGGTTTTGTTTATGAGGATGGAAAGTTAGCTTATATCTTGAATTCTGAGGGACGTTATGTTGTTAATGGTTCGGATGGAGTTTATGAGTATAATATTTGTGATCATCTTGGTAATGTTCGGACTGTTGTAGATGCTGCTGGGACGGTTAAGCAGCAGAGTAATTATTATCCTTTTGGTGGTTTCTTTTCTTAAGCAGGAAGGTACTGATTGGTTGGATTATGGGGCTCGTATGTATTCGGCTGATTTGG
>JBATVL010000097.1:0-45443 GCA_049671745.1 Marinifilaceae bacterium | reverse complement strand
AGACAACAGAGTTTTATATAGATGGAGTTAAAATTGATGGTCATACATTTAAAACTGCAGAGGTAAAAGAGTTTACTGTATATGGTATGATAGGAGATAAGAAATCTTCTGAGCTTAAATTCTCTTCAATTAAAATTAGCTTAAAGAATAAAGATTTTGTAATAAAATTGAATAAGACAAGTCTAATTGCAGACAATACAGATGTTATGAGCTTCTCGGCAGAGCAAAATTCTAAGGATTGCACAGATAAAGCACATTTTTATATTGATGGAGTTAAGATAGATGGGCATACTTTTAAAACCACAGAGGTAAAGGAATTTACTGTATATGCTATGATTGCAGATAAAAAATCAGCAGAGCATAAGTTTTCTTCAATTAAAACGGATTCAGATAAGAAAAATCTTTTAATAAAATTAAATAAGGCAAGTATACTTGCAGACAATACAGATGTTATAATCTTCTCGGCTGTACAAGATTCTAAGGATTGTACAGATAAAACACAGTTTTATATAGACGGAAAAAAGATTGTAGGGAATACTTTTAAAACCTCAGAGGTAAAAGAATTTGCTGTATATGGTATGATAGTAGATAAAAAATCAGCTGTGCATAAATTTTCTTCAATTAAAATTGATTCAAAAAAGAAATATCTTTTAATAAAATTGAGTAAGACAAGTATACTTGCAGATAATACAGATGTTATTAGTTTCTCTGCAGAACAAGATTCTAAGGATTGTACAGATAAAACACATTTTTATGTAGACGGAGTAAAGATTGTAGGTCATACTTTTAAAACCTCAGAGGTGAAAGAATTTACTGTGTATGGTATTAAAGAAGAAGTTAAATCGATTGAGAGTAAATTCTCTTCTAAAGGGATTGTTGATATCTCATATAAATTTGTACATAAAGTAATTGTTGAAGATTATACTGCTACTTGGTGTCCTTGGTGTCCTTGGATTCTTAATTATTTAGATAAATATAAATCAAATGAATTTTTTATTCCTATCGCAGTTCATGATGATTATCTTATGAAATCTAAACATACTGTTAAATTGTTAGAAGAATTTCCTACCGAAACATTTCCAAGAGCAATAGTTAACAGAGTTGCTTCTCAAATATGGAGGGGAGAAAAACCTAAAACATATATAAAAGATAAGGCTCCTTTGGCTATTGCTCTTAGAACAAGTGTTGATGGTTCTAATGCTAAAATCGATTTGAAGATTCTTTTCGATAAAGAATATAAGTTTAAATCTAGATTAAAAGTTGTAATAATGTTACTGGAGGATGATATTATAGCAAATCAAGATAATGCTATTTCTGGTAAATCAGGTTACGAGGGTAATATGTTTTATGATTTACCTAATCCAATTAAAAATTTCCATCACAATGATGTATTAAGATCATCGGCAACAAATATTATGGGAGATTTAATTCCTGATGAATTTGTAACTAACCGTTCTGAATATAAGAAATCTTACACACTTGATATTTCGAAGTATAAAGCTAAAAATTGTCATATTGTGGCTTTTATAAATCAAGAGGATTCACAAAAGAAGCTTGGTGTTTTAAATGCCCAAAGAGTTAAACTTGGTGAAAGTATCTTTTATTAATTAAAATAATGGCTAGCATATTTATGCTAGCCATTATAATTATTTATATCATCGTAATGAGTTTTTAAAAAAGAGCTTCCAAAGCTTTTATAGTGTCAGTAGGAGTTTTTGTATAAAACATTCCACTACTTTTATCTTTTCTACAGCCTCTAAGGAATATGTACAGACATCCACCAAAGTCGCGTTCATAATCGAAGTTTGGCAAACGGCTTTCTAAATATCTCTTAACAGCCACAGTATAGATTAAATGTTGTAAGTGATAATTATTACCCCTCATAGCCTCATCCATCTTCTCGTGAGTATAATTATCAAGAGAGTTTCCTAAGAAATTAGATTTCCAGTCAAGAATATAATATTTGCCTTTGTGTTCAAAGAAAAGATCAACAAAACCAGTCATGGCTCCCTCTATAGTTCTGTAGTCATCTATCTGCACAATATCACTAATTTCTTTTAGCTGACCTGTAGACATCTTTTTTACATCAAAGAAGAACTCTAATTCAGGAATAATCTTTGCTTGTTCAACTTCTTTTAGTTTAAAAGATTCAGGAGTAGGGCATATAGCTCCTAATGTATGATGCACCAACGAATTATAATCTTCAATATATTGCTCGTCAAATATAGTAGGATAAGCAGTACCTATTTTAGTAATAAGTTTTTGAAAATCTTCACCAGCAAAGTATGCATTCTCAAATATCTCATGAAGAAAGAGTCCTGCAAGACTACCTTTAGGCATAGTAGAAAAGGCAAACTCGTCGTAATTTTTGTTCTTAATGCTGTTATCCCCCTTAAAAGTAGCGTGAATCTTACTAATTGCAGAGAAACTACTTACTGTCCAATTCCCATTTATAGAACCATTAAACTTCTTAGTCTTATCTTTATTGTTATCCTTATCTTCATTGTTATTCTTAGTATTTTGCTTAGAACGAGGTAAACTTTCTACTTCAATCTCCTGTATTGTATTCACATCAATAAAATCAGATGCCTTACAACTCTTAATAAAAGCAGCAATTCCATCTTTAGGAGTATTGTATATAAAACATTTATGTACTGCTCTAGTAAGGGCCACATAAATTAATCTTCTATTCTCTTTTTCAGTCTGTTCTTTATATAGTTTCTCTTTTTCTTCGTTAATATCATGAGAGAAACAATATACACCATTCTCATCTTTGTATTCTATCATGGATCTTTTGCCAAAATCTGATTTAAGATTAAGATATGGCGCAAAAACTATCTTGTATGCCAGTCCTTTACTTTTATGAATAGTAACAATATTTACAGCATCCTCATCGCTCTCTATCCTTTGTGCATATTCGTCTCCATCTTGTTCTGCACCCTCAAATATTCTTTGCATCCAACCTAAGAGATCTTCAGGAGAGTAAGTATTCTCAACCTCCGTTTTATGCAATAGTTCTATTATTTGAAGAAGATTAGTTAAACTTCTCTCGCCATTTTCTATATCACCATCAAGAATGTTAGAACGTACCTTATAATGTTTTACAAAAAGAGATAAACAGGCATAAACTCCATTCTTCTCCCATGCTTTCATTAAATCTTTAAACACAAGTAATTCCTCCTCATCGTTCAGACTAAACAGATCCTCTTTACTAAAACCCACTAATCTATTAAGTAAGGCTCTAGAAATATTCGATTTATTTATTTGTTGAACCGCATAAAGAATATAATATACAATAGTAGCTTCATCCGATTCCAAAACCTTAGTATCATCAAGTGTTACAGCAGGAACGTTAAGCTTCGTAAGTTCTTTTTTAACCTCCTTAGCCTCGTTTTTAGTCCTAACCAAAACAGCTATATCTGATGCTTTAATTGACTTATCTTTAATAGTGAAACCTTCCTCAGGTCTAAGTAATCTAAGAATATTCCTTGCAACATTCTCGTGTATTTCCGTTTTCTTAGGACAATCTATAACAGTAATTGCTTTTTCAGGCTCTCCATATTTATGAATTTCAGGGAAATTCAATGCAGCTTCAATCACCTCATAACCAATTTTGTCATCTCCAAAAGGATTGTCTAATGAAGTAAAGAATTGATTAAGTCCAGCAATAAGATTCTTTGTTGAGCGGAAGTTTCTTCTCATAGTAAATCCATGATCTACATGCTCTGCCGCCTTTTTATATGTATCAATATCAGCACCTCTAAAACTATAAATTGACTGTTTAGGATCGCCAATATAGAATATGATAGCTTCCTTATCGAATAGAGAATGAAATAGTTCATACTGCATCTTATCCGTATCCTGAAACTCATCAATAAACACACATTTATACTTGTTTTGCAGAGCTTTTCTTAAAGGATCAGCCTTCTCACCAGTAGCTGCTTTATGAAGATTCTGAATCAAATCATCGTATGTGAAAACAGTCTTACTCGCTTTAGTATGTTCTATATCTTCGCTAATAGTAGCAATAGCTGTACCATAAATGAAGTATATTATATTCTTTATTATATCTTGATTTTCCTCTTCTTTCTCTGAAATATCAAGAACACGTTGTAGAAGATCAGGGAATAGTTTTTCTACATACTTCTTGCTAGTATTATCTTTAAGAGCCTGGTAGAATCCCCATACATCATTGTGTACAGAAGAGAAAGTTTTTATAGCATATCTATTGCCATTTATGTTTTCAAGACTCCTTTCATCAGAATATTTAAACTGATTCTCGAATTTCTCTTTCATCTCTTCAACAGCCCCATTAGCTTTGTTGTAGTTATTAAAAGATTCCTCTATATTAATCTCTTCATTATAAATATATTTCTTTCCAGAAAGAGAGTTCTTCACAACATCGGCTAAGGCTAATCTGTTTAAACCATTTTTATCAAGAGTCTTAAGTTCTTCTAATTCTTTAGTTGTTATATTGTCTCTCCAGAACTTGTTTACCGCCTTTTCTACTATACTAGAATCATCGGCCATTACTTCACAACCAAATAATTGATCCGTCTCAAAAGCAAACTCTGTAAGTGTCTTTTGACAAAAACTGTGTATAGTATATATAGATGTCTCGTCAAGATACATACTAGCGCTCTTAAGGCTCTCTAACACATCCTCTTTGCCTTTCTCTGCAACAGTCTTGTCTATAATACCCTTAATTACACCATCACATTCACTACCTGTTTTAACATATTTGTTAGCCTCACGAATAAACTTACGTATTCGCCCTTCTAGTTCAGCCACAGCCGCTTTAGTGAAGGTAACCATAAGAATCTCTCTCAAATCGAGTTTCTTTTCTATAATCAAGCGTAAAACAAGTATTGCAATAGAGAATGTTTTCCCCGTTCCAGCACTCGCTTCAATAAGATTACTTCCTTTAAGTTCAACCTCGGCAACCTTAAATTCTTCTAATTCTTTTTTAGACATATTCTTATCTCCTTAATTATAATACTTTTTCAAATAATGTTCCATACAGAGCTCTTGTAAGCGTGAAGATATCTTCTTCTTCATATTTTCTCAGACCCTTATTTGTCTTAAAGAAACCCTGCTCTATCTCTTTTTTAATGTATTCATTGTAATAATCTCTACCAAAAGCTGTTTGTCCTTCTTGTCTTAAGTCGTCGAACATTCTTTTTTGTTTAGAGACATCCATAGTCTTTATATCAAATTGCCCTTTGTCCTTTTTAAGATTCTTAAATCCAATAGCGGGGGAGAAGGCAATAATATGATCGTGTGCCATTTTATAAAAAGCCACTATTTCTTGCATCTTTTTGATTGCTATATCTCTTGGAACTATATCTCTGTTAAGAATCATAGGCTCATCTTTGTAATTTGCAACAAAGTAAGTATCAATATCTCCCTCATTAATAATAAGGCATAAATGTTTAATCCAAGCATCTATCAGATATTTCGACATTCCCGATTCTCTAGAAACATTTATACATATATGTTTATCACCATATAAAGGCTCTATTGTTCCAAAGATTCTTGTTTCTTCATCTATTCTGAAATCAAGAGATATTTTTTCTTTAGGATTATTGTCTTTAAGTTCTTTATACTGATCCCTTATATTGCTAATCATCTTCTCTGCTTTGTCTACAGCTATTTCCGCCATATTAGCAAGAGGTAATAATCCTGTTTTTTTACCTTTATTAATAAATTTAGCCCTATCCTCTACATCCAATAATAGCATCTTTACTTGATATTCTTCAAGATTATCTAATGAGAAAAGCTCTGTTTCGCTTAATAACTCACTATCTATATTGTAATAAATCTGCAATGTCTTATTGTAATACCACTTAAATGGATCCTTGCAAAAAGTGATTATATCCTTTATATTAACATGCCTAAAATCAGGAAGATCAGGTTTTTTCATTTCTCCCTTGATTTCCTTTTCCTGCTTTTCATCATCGTTTAGATAAGAAACTAATTTAGGATTTCCTTCTAAATATTTTTTACTAAAGGTGTAAAGAGGATGCTCTACTTTTATAATATTCTCTGCTTTAAGCTCTCCTGCTCCAGATTGTATATAATCTAAAAGTTCATCAATAAATAGTGACGGCTGCAATTCAGAATTATCCTTAGAACTTGTTCCTAAATAACTTAAATATAGTTTCTCACGTGTAGAAAGAATAGTTTCTAAGAAAAGATATCTGTCGTTATTTTTAAGAATTTCGTCTCCAGCTCTATGAGACATAGAGATCAAATCGAATCCTAAATCTGCCTTACGTCCAGGAAAGTTGCCAGAGTCTAGACCCAACATAGCCTTTATCTTAAAAGGAATACCGTGCATAGATTGCAATGAGCAAAAACATATTCTTCCATTTATTAACTTACCAGTTCTTTTCTCTTCTGAGAGTGCTCCTGAGAAAGATGTTTTAAAGACTTCATAAGAAATCTCTTTTTCTTCCTGTTCTTTGCTTTTAGTACTTAACTTACTGATTATGTGTTTGAAGTCATCATTAGAGTCATCTTCTACATGAATTAATCTCTCTATTACTTCCGTAAGAACATATTCATTCCACTCAGAAAGATTCTTGTTCTCACCTCTTTTTTGAATCACATCAATAAGAGTATCTACAAAAGCCTTAAAGCGCAACATCTCATATGCCTGCGAGCCTTCAAAAGTATCAAGAGGGAATGTTGTGTACTCACCCATGTCATATTCTTCACCACCATTAATGGTGTAACCCAACAACATACGTTCTAAGCCGTATTTCCAGCTCACAAATCTAGTATCGTTCTCATCCGAACCATCTACACCAAAATGAATATTACTATTGGCTACTAGCTCTCTAATGAAGGCTAGGTCTGTTATTCCAAATTTATTTCTTATAAATTCAGAATCAAGCAAACGCACCACAGTCTCGGAGGTGAAATCTTCCTCTCTTAAATTTAATAAATTAGAAACAGCAGAAACCACCGAATCGCTACCCGAATAGGTCCTATCGTTGATAGAGTAGGGAAGTCTTATCGGAGCATTGTCGAATATTGCTTTAATATAAGCTGCATATTTGTCTACATTACTAATCTGTACCAAAATATCCTTTGGTAATAAATCTTTGTCATTATTAAACTGCTCAACCAAATAATTGTACAAAGCCTCAACCTCACGTACCTCGGTATATGAGGATGCTATCTGCAGACTATTATCCTTTAAGTGCGATTCCTTAAGTATATTTCTATCGTCTATAGCATTATTAAAAATGTCATTTTGTAGAATATGTATAAGTTTATCATCAGCATTTTGGCCCAACGAACAGTCTATAGTCTCTTTTATAAACTCAGGTTTTTTATATAACTTAGAGAAGAGATTGCTTCCCACATGAGCAAAATCCTCAATTAATTTGTTTTGAGTGTATTGTCCATTTATTTCCTCGTACCACTCATTTTGTGGTGACGGATTCGTTAAGTATAGATTAATATCTATAAAACAAGATAATTCTTGTATAATCTCTAAATGGAAATCGTAAATAACAGGCACATTAAATATAGAAATACGAGGGTATCTCTTTTTTACACGAGTTTGGAATTCCGTGTCTTTAAGTTTATCTAAGAGTTCTTCTTTGAGCTCGTAAATGTCTAATCCTTTGCTTTCTTCATTGCTTTTTATTCTTCTCCAAAGAAAGAATTGCCAAGCCTCGCTTTTCTCAAAATCCTCTTGTTTAGATTCATTATCTGATATTTGTGCGTGCTCGTTCTTATTCCAAGCCTGAATATAATCCTGCCTATAAATCATATATTGATTGAACAAATCCGCAGTCTTCACCGATAGCTGAAATCTTTTTAATTCATCCCCATAGTAATAAGTAGCAACTAGTGGAAATTCGTTCTTAAACTCTTCTTCGTTTAACAGATTATATATAGTCCATTTTAGATAAGAAGAATATAGCTGACTGTCTTTGCGAATTCTTGCCATAGAACATAAATCCTCTATAAGTCCATGTATCTTCTCGAACTTATAATTAGAGAATATATGGTTGTTCTTGGTCGTTTCCAGAGCTAACCATCTATCTATACCTTCAGTTTTTGTAATAATCAATTCGGTAGAGAAAACATCATTTATATTTTTGTTGTTCTCACTAAATTTATACGCTAAATCTTCTATCTTATTAGATATGTATACTTTTATATTCATATTTTTTTAGCTATTAAGAATTCGTTCAGTAATACCAGATGCACGCTCTACACGTCTTTTGGCAGCAGCAATAATCACTTCCTCTTTGCCGAATACGATTACTTTCTTCTTACCCCTAGTAATACCCGTGTACACAAGTTCACTAGTAAGAATAGTTGAATTTGTATCGTCTGAAACCACCACTACAGTAGTTTTGAATTCAGAACCCTGACTTTTATGAATAGTCATAGCAAATACAGTTTCAAAAGAGCTTATATATCCAGGAAGAACTGCTTTTATTCCACCATCAGGATTCTCGAAATAGGCCTTGTAATTGTCGTGATCATCTTTGCGAATTATTCCTATATCTCCGTTAAATAAGCCTAAAGTATAGTCATTTCTACTTACAATTATAGGCTGATTGTGATATATTCCAGAGCTTAGAGTAAGTAATCCTTTAGAAGCAAGATGTTTCTCTATACGCTCATTATATGTGTTTACTCCAAACTTTCCATCTCTTACTGAACAAAGGAAACGAATGTTGTTCAACTTGTCTAAAGCTACTTTTATATCGTCCTCTTTTATATATTCTTCATAAAGTTCTATACATTGGTACAATTCAGGCGCTTCATAGTTATTAATAACTGTCACCGACTCTATATCTGGATCCGTCTCTATCTCAAAATCGTTTTCATCTAGAGTCCCATTAATAGTTTTTCTAGAGAATTTACCTATCCCTTGATCACCCTTAAATCTGTATGAACGCTTAAGTTCTACTACATGTTCGCTAAGAAGATTGCTGCTATGCTCTCTATTGATGAAATCTTCTCCCATCTCTCCAATAGGGTTTTTCATGAAAGAATTGTAGAAATTAATTTTATCGGGTGGAAACATGTTCATGCACTCTTTTTGAGAAATACATATATCTCCAAAAACCGAACCTGCCTCAACCGATGCCAATTGATCTTTATCACCTAAGAATATAATCTTACTGCTGGCCTTAACTGCATCTAACAATTTAGCCATCATACCCACCGCTATCATAGATGATTCATCAACTATGACTACATCAAAATCTAACTGATTCTCTGCATTATGCTTGAAATAATGAGTGCCTTTTATATATCCAAGAAGTCTATGAAGAGTTCCTGATTCTATATTATCGTACTTGTCTTTTATGTCTTTACTAAGTCCAGAAATTCCTTCTTTAGCACCTTTAAGAGATTCCATCATCCTAGCAGCAGCTTTACCTGTAGGCGCTGCAAGTACAACCCTAAGATTTGGATATATAGTATAAAGTACGGCAAGAATCTTGGCAACTGCAGTTGTTTTACCTGTACCCGGACCTCCCGTTATAATAGAGAATTGTTTAAGAATAGATGTCATAGCTGCTACCAATTGCCAGTTTACTCTCTCGGCAAGGGGTAGAGATATATCAGTGTCATTATCAAATAGTTTAATAATGAATTCCTTATGCTGCTCTAATGCTTTTATTATATCTTCTTGCGAACCATCTTCTGTCTCAAGAAATTTTGCAATCTTATTTAAGATAGCCGATTCATATTGAAAGTACTTATGTATATATAATTTGTTACCATTAAGTACAAAAGGTTTAACATTCTCTAAAGAATCGCTAACAAATTTCGAACCATTGAGATCTTCTAAATGAAGTTGATCCCCTTCTTCAAGATGTGGATTCTCTTCAAGAGCCTCAGGATTATCTAGTAACTCCTGATTATAATTATCTATATTTAAACAAATATGACCTTCGCTTAGTTTCTTGGAAACGGCGTAAGCTGCTGCTTGTATATCTGAGTTCTTAAAATAGTCAGAGAAAACCTTATGTACGTCAATAGTATTTTGCATGCTTGTTTATTTTATATTTAATCTATCTTCTACTTTTCCACCCGACATGAAGGCTGCTAAACCTTTGGTGCTAGGGAATTGCTCTAAAATAATCTTTATAAATACTGTGATAGGAATAGACATTATAAGTCCAGGAACTCCCCAGATATATCCCCAAAACATTAACATTATAAGTATAGTTATAACGTTTATAGAGAATACCTTACCCATAAAAACAGGCTCTATTATGCTACCCATAAGAACTTGTACACCTGTTATTGCCATTACAAAGAATAATAGTGTTCCTGTTGGATCTAGTTCTACAAGAGCAAAAAGTGATAGGCATACTACTGAGATAATAGAACCAATCATTTGTACGAAGTTAATTAAGAATGCAAATAGTCCCCAGAATATAGGGAAACTCACTCCGAAAAATACGCACGCCAAAGAGAATCCAACTCCTGTAAGAAGACTGATAACAAATTTAACTTTAACGAATTTGATTATGTCATTCTCTACCTTCATAAAAGTTTTTACAGAAGAGTGTTTATGTTTAAAGATAGTGCTGTTTAGTATCTTCTCGAAATTTATAGATTCAGAAAGTAGTAATACCACAAAAAATGCACTCGTTAAAGTCATGCTTATGGTACTTTTTAAAATATTAAATGTAGAACCCATATTCGACATTATATTGAATTCTTGCAGATAGTGATTAACAGCACTCTTCTCTCCTAATCTCACTACACCGAAAAAGCTTTCAAGTGATAATAATATTTTTGAGAGTTTTATTCTTGCTGTATCAAAGAATGCATTATCGGCAGATAGTATTTCGTTGCTTGAAAGTTTTATCAGTTCGCCACCTAATTTTAATACGGTAGCTATTATCAGAACAACTATTACTATGCTTACGGCTTTTGGTATTTTTTTATGATTTAACCATCTCATTAATGGTAAGAATAACAAAGCAATAAACATTGAAGCTACTAGCGGAATGAATATAAAAGACAGTGTTTTTAGTAAATAAAAGATTATTGGAATTAATATAAGCAGTAAAAGAGTGTTTGTCGTTTTTCTTGTGTTCATCTTAATTGAAATAAGGTTTTCTTTTTGATTATTATTTATTACAAAAATAGCCTATAGTTCCGTCTTTCCTATACTTATTTATAAAAAGGATATGCCTTAATTAGAGATGACTTTACTCTACCTATCTCACAAATTCGTATTAAAATCCTTATAAAGTTAGTATAAAGATGTTTTCTATCTACTCTTGAAGTACTCACGAACATCTCATGAACATCCTCTATAGATGTTGGTGGGATGTTGGTAAGATGTTCGTGAGATGTTGGTGAAGGTCTTTATAGGGACTTTCTAACGATTTTATATTGAGTTTTTATGATAGGTAGGCCTAAGGCAGGCCTGTTGGATTTATCCTTTGTTTTCTTCTCTATTGCTAAG
Organism: Marinifilaceae bacterium; assembly: GCA_049671745.1. Lineage (GTDB taxonomy): Bacteria > Bacteroidota > Bacteroidia > Bacteroidales > Marinifilaceae > SNAP01. The sequence goes on along the minus strand of JBATVL010000097.1, from coordinate 33,979 downwards.
AGTTTGTGTGTTTTTATTTATAGAAAGTATTGTTGTTGTGTATTGTATTATGTTGTTTAGGTGTTGTTTATGTGTTTGTTTGTTATTTCTGATATATGTGTAATTTGTCTGTTTGTCTATTAAAAGTAACTACTCATCAATGATTTTATGGCTTTTTTTCTTTGTAGTGTGCATTGTTTGTAATAAAACATATGATATGTTTGTTGTAATGAATTTAAGTCATGATAAGAAACTGATATTTATATTGATGATAGAAATATAATGGGATTGCCTCTTTGGAACGATATCTATAACATGGTTACTACTAAAGATAACGTTTTTTTGAAAAAAAAACGTAAAAAGATATTCGGTGTTTTTTAATTTATCTACTTTGTTTATGAATTGTTTTTTTATAAAATGGTCACCAAATTGAATTGGTGACCATTTTTGAATTTAAGATTTAAAAATATGATATTACATTAAACTAATTGTAACTGTTAAGCCTGCCATTACAACAGAAACCATTGTCATTAGTTTAATTAGAATATTAAGAGATGGACCTGAAGTGTCTTTGAATGGATCACCAACAGTGTCGCCTGTTATAGCAGCAGCATGTGATTCGCTTCCTTTTCCTCCAAAGTTTCCTTTTTCTATATATTTCTTAGCATTATCCCATGCTCCACCTGCATTATTCATAAATACAGCAAGAGTGAATCCGGTAGTTAATCCACCAGCTAAAAGTCCAATAACTCCTGCTACGCCCATAATTATTCCAACTAAAACAGGAACAATAATAGCTACAAGAGAAGGTAAAAGCATTTCCTTCTGTGCTCCTATAGTAGAAATCTCTACACATTTAGCATATTCTGGAACAGCTGTACCTTCAAGTATTCCTTTAATCTCACGAAATTGTCTACGAACTTCCTCAACCATAGCAGCAGCTGCTCTACCAACAGCTTTCATAGTCATTGCTGAGAATAAAAATGCCATCATAGATCCTAAGAATAAACCTCCTAAGAATAGAGGGTTGAATAAAGAAAGGTCGTAAGAAGCTGCAATATCTTTTACCGATGCAGTCGAAATTTCTACAGCTTTTATACCGTCATTAACAGTAGGCATAACATCATTATAAAAGACATAATCTCCTTTAGAGACAAATCCCTCTGGTCCTGCTATCTTACCGAACCATAAACGAACTTCTTCCATATAAGCTGAAATAAGAGCCATAGCTGTAAGTGCTGCAGAACCAATAGCAAATCCTTTACCTGTGGCTGCAGTTGTATTACCAAGCATATCTAGAGCGTCAGTACGTTCTCTAACGATCTCATCAAGTTTAGCCATTTCCGCATTTCCACCTGCATTATCTGCAATAGGACCAAATGCATCAGTGGCAAGTGTTATTCCAAGTGTAGAAAGCATTCCTACAGCTGCAAATCCAATACCATAAACTCCCATACCGAAATGTTCTGTTCCGCCTGATACATAAAATGCACCAATAATTGCTAAAACAATAGTAACAACTGGTATCCATGTAGAATACATTCCAACAGCTAAACCTTCTATAATAGTTGTTGCATGACCTTGTTTAGTTTGTGCAGCAATACCTTTTGTTGGTCCATATTCGTCAGAAGTATAATATTCAGTAGCTTGCCCGATAATTACACCAGCAGCTAGTCCGATTACTACGGCACCAAATACGCCCCAAGTAATCCATCCCATATAGGCTAGTCCTACAATAGCAATAAGAATAAGAACAGAAGAACCGAATGTCCCAACAAATAATGCTCTTAAAAGATTCTTTTGTGTTGCATTATCTTTAGTTCTAACCATGAATATACCTATAATAGAAAGTATAATACCTATAGCAGCAACTAGCATTGGTGCAACTACAGCTTTCTCGACAGATATTTGGTAGTTCTCTAAGGTTATTGCAGGTAGTGCAGCACCAAGAGCAGCAGTAGCAAGAATAGATCCTGCGTACGATTCATAAAGGTCAGCACCCATACCAGCTACATCTCCAACATTGTCACCAACGTTATCAGCAATAGTAGCGGGATTCCTAGGATCATCTTCTGGTATACCAGCTTCTACTTTACCTACAAGGTCAGCTCCAACATCTGCAGCTTTAGTATATATACCTCCACCCACACGAGCAAATAATGCTTGAGTAGATGCACCCATACCAAATGTTAACATAGTAGTTGTAACCTCTATAAGTCTTTGTGATTCACTAGTTCCTGGATGTACAAAATGTAGACCTGCAAATTCTAGTCCAGAAGTCATATGTTCAGGAGTGAAAATGATTTCTGTTAAAAACCAGTACCAAGCAATAATATCAAGAAGAGCAAAACCAACAACTACTAATCCCATTACAGCACCAGAACGAAAAGCTATTTGTAAACCTTTATTTAAAGATTTAGAAGCACCGTGAGCAGTACGTGCTGAAGCGAATGTTGCTGTTTTCATTCCTAAGAATCCACATAATCCAGAGAAAAAACCTCCAGTTAAGAATGCTATTGGTACAAAGGGGTTTTGTACTCCTAGATATGCCATTATTGTTAATAGTACAAATAAGACAGCAAAGACGATTGCTACAACTCTATATTGTCTTTTAAGATATGCCATAGCACCGTCTCTGACGTATTGTGCTATTTCTATCATTCGAGGAGTTCCCTCAGAATTTTTCATCATAGATTTAAAGAAAATCCATGCAAATACCAAGGCCAAGATGGAAGCCAGTGGTATAAATAAGAATATGTTATTCATAAATTAGTTTTTTTGCAACAATAGTTGCGTTTGTTATAATAATAGGTTAGTTATCAATTGCTTGATATTTAATACAAAATAACAATTAATAAGATATAATCAAAATGGATTTTCACGCATGACTTTTTTTATGATTTATTGCCTTTATCTATAGATCTGATTAGTATTGGATTAACTAATTTTAACAAATATTGTTTTTCTAGTACTATATGATGATTATTGTACTTATAAATACCATTTACTTAGTATTGTTAACCTCTTTTCTTAGTAATAGATTTGTCATGTGAAATAACATGCAAGATATGAGATTTGATAAAAAAATATATAGCATTTTTCTGACAGGATTAATAATATTGTTTACTTCTGTATTTTCCATAGCACAGGAATCGTTTTATATAAAAGGTATTATAAGAGATAAAGAAACAGGCGCTAAAATAGAGATGGCATTGGTAGGCATTCAAGATCTTAATGTTTGGGTTTATACTAATAAAGCTGGAGAATATTTACTTAAAGATGTACGTTCTGGAAACTATAGTTTACATGTAAGTTCTATGTCATATATAGATTTCAATCAATCAATTTGCTTGAATAAAGATTTAGAAAAAGATATTAATTTATCAATTAATGATATTAATTTAAGAGAAGTTGTTGTAACAGCTAAAGAGTCTAAAAGTTCTAATACGAGTTCTTTGATAAAAAGAGAAGCAATCTCCCATTTGCAGGCCTCAAGTTTCTCGGAATTAATGGAACTTCTTCCGGGAAATATTTCTAAAGATCCAAATTTAGGAGAAGTTAATATTATTTCCATGAGGCAAGCAGGAACTGATATCAATACTTCTTTAGGTACTTCTTTTATAATAGATGGAGCTCCACTCTCCAATGATGCAAATATGCAATCAATAAGTGGATCTTCGGAGAGAAGAATATCACGTAAGAACTCAAAAGGTTTAGGAATAGATACAAGAACTATTTCTACTGACGATATAGAAAGTATTGAAATTATAAGGGGTATACCATCAGTAAAGTATGGAGACCTAACTAGTGGATTAGTTAATATTAAACGAAAAACAGGAAGAACGCCATTAAAAATAAGACTTAAGGCTGATCCAAATTCTAAGTTAATGTATGTTGGTAAAGGTTTTTCTTTTAAGGATAGCTCTAGCTTAAATATTGGTTTAGATTATTTAAAGTTTGAGGAAGATCCAAGGAATGCTTTAGTTAATTATAAAAGAATCACTTCTTCACTTAGATATAAGAAAAGTTTTAAAGAGAATTTTACTTGGAGAATAAATCTAGATTATACAGGATCTTTTGATGATGATAAAGAAGATAAGGAGATTAATTATGGAACTAAGGACTACTTCTCATCTTCTCATAATAGTATCCGTTTCTCGAATACCCTTGCTTGGTATAATGATTCTAATAAGTTTTTTAAATCTTTAGATTGGAAAATATCTACAACATATGCTCATGAAAAACAGCTAAGAGATAAATTAGTTTCTAATGATAGAGATATTCCTTGGACAACAAATAGAGAAGTTGGAGATGTTGATGGGATATATCTTCCAAACGAATATCAGGCATCTATGTCTCTTGATGCTAAGCCTGTGAATGTTTTTTCTCAGTTAAGTACAAATTTTGACTTTCCTTTATGGATTGTTAGTAATAAGATGATTATAGGTGCAGATTTTAAGTATGATAAGAATTTTGGAAAAGGAGAGTTGTTTAACCCTAACAGACCTGTATATATAAGTAATTCTAGACCAAGAGCTTTTAGAGATATACCATCACAGCAAAGATTATCATTTTTTGTAGAAGATGATATTCTTATTCCATTTGGTGAGCATTCTTTGAATATTGTTGCTGGTCTAAGGACAACTAAGATTTTGAACCTTGATTCTAAATTTGCTATATCAAAGAAAATATACATAGAGCCAAGGGTGAATATGCAGTGGACTATGCCTCGATTTAGTATTTTAAACAAAGATGTCACATTTTCTATAAATGCAGGAATGGGAAGACAGACAAGATTTCCTATTTTATCTCACTTATATCCTAATGATATTTATTACGACTTGATACAACTAAACTATTATCATCAGAATAAAGATTATAGACGTATTAATTTTTCTACACATAAAATTCTTCCTACAAATTATGATATAGCAGAAGCTACAAACATGAAATGGGAGATAGGTATTGATTTAGATTTTGAAGGAAATAGTTTCTCAATAACCGCTTTTAAAGAAAGATTAGATAATGGTTTTATTTCTAAAAGTTCTTATAAATCTTTTACTCACAAGAAATACGATAATGCTTCTATAGATTATTCTCGTTTAACAGGAAAGCCTAGTTTGGAAGAAATGACTTATGAAAAGGAAACTAATTTATATTTATATTCTCAACAGGGGAATGGTTCTGTATTGGATAAGAGAGGTATAGAGTTTCTTTTCGATTTTAAACATATAAAAAGTATATACACTAAATTAACTATCAGTGGTGCTTGGTTTAAAACTCTTTATTCTAATAATAATACTTTTTTAGATAGATCTGATCATATATTAAATGGAAAAGCTATTGGATCTATAGGAGAATATCAGTGGAATAGTGGAAAATATAGAGAAAGGTTTAATACTAATTTTCGTTTTGATACTCAAATTCCTCAGTTAGGTATGATATTCTCGGCTCTTATAGAATGTCAGTGGTTTTTGTCTAAAAAAATGATTAAGAAAGATTCTAATCCAGTTAATTATATAGATAAACAGGGAGTAAAACATCCTTTTACAGATGCTTCAGCTCAAGATTATGAATTAAAATGGTTGATGAAGAATTATAATACTGCAAAGTTTGATAAAGAGATTGAACCTTTTGCTGCAAGTATGAATTTAAAACTTACAAAGAAGTTCGATAATAATATACGATTGGCTATTTATGTCAATAGAGTTCTGACTTATCTTCCTGTATATAAAATGAATGGACTAGAAGTTAATAGAAGGAGTTCCCCTTACTTTGGAATGGAATTAAGTCTCAAGTTATAAAAGTTTAATGCATATATATACAAAGAGTAAATAATTAAAATTTAAATAAAATGAAAAAGAATGTAATTTTTGTCATGCTTATTATACTAGCTACACTCTTTTGTTCTTCTTGTACAAAAGATGAAATAGTCCACATGACTGATTTGAAAATCTCTACTAATAATCCTAAGGGGATAGAAGATGCGATTATTAGTAATATGAAAATAAGTTTAAAGAATAATACTACAGGAGATATAATAAAACAAGATTATTTGTCTGGAGCTGCAATAAAGGTGGAGGATGGAATATACTCTGTTTCTATAGAAGGAAAAATAACATATAATACAAAGGTTGTAGGTAAAGATTTAGTTAAACAAACTAAAACTCTTAAGGGCATAAATGAAACAGTTAATGTTTCTGGTGGATTAATGTCTATAGTAGTAGATCTGTTTATATCTGCTGAAAGTAAGGGGTTTGTGTTTTCTGAAATTTATTTTACAGGTTCTAAGACTCCTAAAGGAAGTCAATATAGTTCAGATAAATTCTTTGAAATTTACAATAATTCAGATGAGATTCTTTATGCTGATGGACTTAGTATATCAGAGACTGCATTTAATTCTACTTTAAAGCATGAGTTTACACCTAATATTATGGGTGAATATGTAGTTGTGGATGCTATTTATACTGTTCCTGGTTCTGGGAAACAGTATCCTATAAATCCAGGAGAGGTGCTTCTTATTGCAGATATAGCAAAGAATCATAAGATAGACAATCCTAACTCTATAGATTTATCTAAGGCAGATTTTGAATGGTTTGATAATGATAGATTCGGAATAGATGTGGATGTACCTTCTGTACCTAATCTTATTAAAACTTATTCTACATCTAGGTCTATATGGTCATTACATAATGGAGGTTATAAATCGTATGTTTTATTCCGTATGGATAAAGAAGCTAATGCTTTTTTGGCAGAAAACAAGTTTAATTATTACTACAATTTTGTATGGACTGGAGGTACAATAAAGATGGATGAATCGAATTACAAGATCAAGAATTCATTGGTTATAGATGCTGTAGGTATGAGTGCTCCTTCTAACTTTAAATGGACGGTAATGGATCCATCATTAGATATGTCTTATACTCATAGTGGAGATTCAAATGAATTGAGATATGGGAAATCAGTTAGTAGGAAGGTATCTCATACAACATCTAGTGGTAGAATTATTCTTATGGATACAAACAACTCGTCTTTCGATTTTAATGATACTACAGAAACGACTCCTGGAGTAGTGAAGTAATAAAAAATAAGCAGAATGAAAAAGAGGCAATATTTAATCTTTCTATTAATGGTTTTAAGTAGATCGTTAATAGCACAACAACATACTCGTTTTATTAGTGAAAGAAGTCCAAGTTCTGTCTTTTTTTCTTCTGTTTATAATAATCCAGCAACAAAGCAGTATTTATTAGATGCTTCTTATTGGAAAATTAGTTCAGGAGTTGCTAATAATGCTTTAAAAAGCAAGGTACAGAAGGGAGATAAAACATCTAAGTTTATTTTTAATACAGAGTCATTTTTGCTGAAAGAGAAAACTCTCTTTTATGGAAATATACTTTATGAAAATGGTAAAAAGAGAAATGTAAAATGGTCTGAATCTTCTGATTATGAGCTTTTATATCCTTGTGTTATGGCTGATAGTTTGGGTGGAGATTTTGCTTTTGAGGAATATTATTTTAAGGGTGGATTTTCTAAACAAATGAATAAGTTAAGTTTAGGTATAGAGGCTTATTATAGGGCAAATTATCAATTTAGAGATGTTGATCCTCGACCTAGGAATATAGTCTCTGATTATGAAATTAAGTTGGGAGTCTCTTCTTTTATAGGAGATAAATATATTCTTGGATTCGATCTAAAGCTTGGTTTTTATACTCAAAACAATAGTATAAAGATGTTTAGACAGGATGCAAAAGAGAAATTCTATATGATGAGTGGTTTTGGTTTGTATGACAAGATGTTTTCTAAGACTTATGGAAATATACAAAGTTATTATGACATAAGAAAAACTGGACTATCTTTTCAGTTTTTGCCAAAAGAGAAATATGGGTTTTATGCAAAAGCTTCTTATTGTATTTCTAATATGAAGCAAGATATAAGTGGATTTAATGATGTGAATATAGCAGGTTCAAAGACTAACTTTTTATATACAGAAATAGGATATAAAACAGATAGTGATTATCAGTTTCTCTTTTTTTATAAAAGGAAAGATAAGCTAGCTTCTCAGAATATTTATAGTGAAATGAGCTTTAATAGTTTCAAGCTTATTACAAAATATAAAAAATTTAGTTCGGATAATATAAGTTTGGGTACTTCACATCTTTTGGATTTTAGAGATGGTAAATCACTTGCTTTAGATGTTTTATATAATAGAGATGTTATGAAGTTTGCTTCTTATAATTCTTTACAAGATATTTCTAAGTTAGAATCCTTAGTGAAAGTGTATCTTTTTAAGGCTGTCTTTAATTTGGAATTAAATGTGGGATATAGTAAAAACTTATCTTCTGAATTGAAAGTAAATACTGAAATGATGGCTAAAAATGCTTATGATGAGATGTTGAAACCAAATTTTAACTATCTGAGTGATGATAAATTTATGACAGGGTTTGTTGCTGAATATTTTTATAAAATAAAAGATAAAACCTCTCTTTTTACTCGATTAAACTGCAAAGTAGAGAAATATAAAAGATATTCTTGGGAAAGTAGTGTACGAATTCTTTTGGGAGTGAAATTTTAAATTAATAGAGAAATGAATGTAATAGAATGTAATAATCTAACTCATTATTATGGGGATAGATGTATATATCGTGATCTTAATTTTACGGTTGAAGAAGGAAAAATTATTGGTCTGTTGGGAAAGAATGGAACGGGGAAAACTACAACAATAAATATCTTAAATGGTTTTCTGAGACCAAAGAGTGGTAATTGTAAAATTTTTGGAGAAGATTCTTTTAATCTATCTCCAGAGACTAAAAGTAATATAGGTTTATTGATAGAAGGTCATGTGCAATATGGTTTTATGAATATAGAGCAGATTGAAAAGTTCTATTCAGCATTCTTTCCAAGATGGAAAAAGGAAGCTTATTACGAATTGATGTCTAAATTAAAAGTTAAAGCTAGTCAGAAACTATCAACAATGTCATGTGGTCAGCGTTCTCAAGTAGCTTTAGGTTTACTATTGGCACAAGATCCTAAGCTTCTTATTTTGGATGATTTCTCTATGGGATTAGATCCCGGTTACAGATTACTTTTTGTAGACTATCTAAAAGAATATGCTACCGCTGAGAATAAAACAGTATTTGTTACTTCCCATATTATTCAGGATATGGAGCGTTTGATAGACGAATGTATAATATTAGATTATGGTAAAATTCTTTTGCAACAACCCATAGATAAATTTATGGAAGAGAATAAGTCATATGAGAGTTTAGAGAAAGCGTTTATTGGTTTAACAGGGAAATATTAAAAATATGTTTAAAGCGGTATTAAAAAAAGAATGGATTAAAACCAAATGGTTTGTCATAGGAATAGCTGTAGTTTCTTTGCTTCTACACATATATATGTTTATTAAATTAGGACGCTCAATGCGTTTTGCAGGAATAATACATCTTTGGGATGTGGTAATTAATAAGGAACAGTTTGTTTTTAGAGAGATACGATTTTTTCCTATAATAGCTGGTTTGTCTATTGGCTTATCTCAATTTATACCTGAGATATATCAAAAACGTTTGAAATTAGCTCTTCATCTGCCATTGAAATCCTATAAAATTATATTTTGGAATATTGCTTATGGACTTATTTGTTTAAGTACTATTTTCATTATAAGTATGTCGGTTTTACTTTTTTATATAAGTATCTATTTCTCTTCTGAATTTGTAGAGAGTGGCTTTTTTACAATCTTACCCTGGTATTTATCTGGTATAGCTACATATCTTTTTGTGGCTTGGATTGTTCTAGAACCAAGGTGGGATAGAAGAATAATAAATTCACTAATTAGTTTGCCACTAATAAGTATGTTTCTTTTAGATAGAAACCCAGCAGCATATATGGGAAGTGTGATAATGATTTTGACAATAACAATATTGAGTTCTAGTCTGGTGTATTTATCGGTAGTAAGATTTAAGGACGGAAAATAAGAAACAAAATGAAAAGAATATATATAATAACAGCGATTTTAGCTAGTGTTGCCTTAGCATGGGTAATGCCAGGGTTATATAAAATAATTACGGATGAAGCTCCAGAATATCCACTTGCTTTTTATAGTAGTGTGGACGATAAGTTTTGTGTTTTTGATTTTGGTGAGAAAGGATTATTACGTAGAGATATGAATGGAAACGAATATTCTCAGAAAGAGTTCGATTCTTTATTACCAATGATTTATGCGAATCAGTTGATTTATGATTCTCGTTTGCCAAAGAAAATAAAGGGGATAGATATAAGTATAAATGCTATTCGCTATGATAACTTCTCGTATAGATACAAACCAAAAACGTACAATAAACCATCTATTAAACTTTATCCTCTATTTGAATCTATGTCTGCAAGAGTAGATATAGCAACACCTAGTGACGTTTTTAGAATTACAGATAAGATAGAATTTATAGATATAGAAAAGAATACTCTTGACTTAGATAAAAGTACAAAGTACAATAAGGTGTTCTATAATACAGATTTCAAAGTTCCTGCAAAGAGAATATGTGGAATTCCAAGTTCTAGAAAAAATTATGATGAAGGATATTTTGTGATTGATTCGAACAATGCACTTTTTCATATAAAGAGAGTAAATGAAAAGCCTTTTATATGCAATGTAGGTATAGATAAGAATATAAAGGTGGATTTCTTTGAAGCTATAGATATTCCTAATAGAAAATACTACGGTTTTTTATTTGATACAGAAGGACAAATGTATGTACTTACAACGGAGAATTATCGTTTAATTAAAGTTGGAATTCCTCCTATAAACATGAATAATACAACAATTTCAATAATGGCAAATATGTTTTATTGGAATATAAATGTAAAATCTAAAGATATTAAAAAGACATATGCTGTAGATGCTAAGACAAAGAATTATGTTGACTTATTAATTAGTGAGAACACAAATAAAAGTGAATCTTTTATCAAGAATATAATGCCATTTACTATTTCTTTCTCTTCTTTGTATGATGGGTATATAAAATTTAGGTTAAAGACTAATCTTCCTATGGCTCTGATGTTTAACTTGTTGTTCGTTTGTACATATTTATGTATCTTTAGAAAAAATAAATTTAAATTTTTTCCTGTGCTTTGGATAGTTGTAACAGGCATTTATGGTTTTATAGCTTGTATTTTATTTAAATCAGATATTAATAACTAAACATTTATAATATGAATAAAAGATTTTTATTACTAGTAATGGCAGCAAGTTTGATATTTGCTTGTAATTCTGCTCCTAAAAAAACAATAAATTCTAAAACAACTAAGCTTGCAAAAGTTACAAAGGTTGATCCTTTCACAGTATGTGATATCTTCGAAAAAGCATCTGAAAATATAGATAAAGAGATTGTTTTTGTAGGTAAAGTTAAACATGTTTGTCAACATTCTGGACAACGTTGTTTTGTTGAGGATACAAAAGGTAATTCTATTAAGATTGAAGCTACTGGAGCATTAAAAGGTTTTAATAAAGAGATTATGGGTATGAATATTAAGGTAAAAGGCATACTTAAAGAAAAAAGAATTTCTGAAGAAGAAATCAATAAGATGGCAGCTGCTCAAAAAGCTGAAACAGAAGGTGCTCATTGCGGAACTGAATCAGATAATATTCTTAAAATGCGTGCTTGGATGAAAGCAAATTCTAAGGATTATTTTGCATTTTATTATGTAGATGGTTCTGAATATGAGATTCTAAACTAGAATACTCATTGTTCAAAAATGTCCAAGATCCTTAATATTTAGGTTCTTGGACATTTATTTAATAATTTCTATTTAATTTCCTGTATGTCCATTATGTTGTTTAAAATAGCATATACAGCTAAACCAGATAGTGATTTAATTCCTGTCTTCTCCATTATGTTTTTTCTATGTGTTACAACAGTATGTACTGAAAGACAGAGTTCTTCAGCTACTTCTTTATTTGTATTTCCTTTAATTAATTCCTTAAGAATCTCAATTTCCCTTTTTGTAAGTGCATGTTCTGTTGTTTCTTTATTAATACTTTTACAAGCTCTTATTTTATTGACAATAGTTGTTGGTGAATCGTCTATATATATTGCATTGTCGAAGGGTGAAATTATTTCTTTTTCAATATATGAGTATACAATTGCCATGAAACTAACGTCTTTTGATAGTTTATAAGTTTTTTTTGTTTTAGATAAGTTTTCATGTAGACAAGCAGGATTTGCTATTATTATAGAATATTCTGCTGAACAGGATTTTAATATTAACTCATCAAATGAGTCAAAAGCACATACCTTTTTAGTGATTTTATTTGTAGAGATTATGTTTATTAAACCTTGTTTAATAATCTCAGATTTTTCAATTATTACAATACAATCCAGCATTTCTATATATTTAGATTTCCTTTTTCGATTTGTTTAACTAAAGGAATAAGAATTCTGTCTTCAATTTTTGAATGAAGAAATAAATCTGGCTCTAAATCGTATAATCTATAAAGAATTTTGTTTCTATATTTGGATTTGATATTTGCTGGAATGTATTTAATCAGAATATTTTTTAAATCTTTGAGCTTTATTTCTGTGTCAGAGTGGTTACTTTCAAAATCACTTATGCTTTTTACTGTGTTACTGCTTTCTTTTTCTATCCCTTCATAAAGATTCTTGATATACTTGAAAACATAGGATTCTTCAAAAGCAAAATGTTCTTCTATTTCTTCTATATATTCGTTATAAAAAGAATTTAAAACAATATCGTAATTACCAGATATATCTTTTGAAAATTCATCTATAAGATCTTTTATAGCTACAATTTTATCTCTAAACGATTCATGTGAATTTTTTAAGAAATGTAAAATGTCTTGTATTGATTTCTTTGTACATATTTCTGCATTTGACTCGTTGTTTACTATTAATTGGGTTATAACTAAAAGTGCATTTGTATCTATTTTATGCATGTTTGCCAAATCCTCTAGTGTATAGTCTTTAAAACCTAGAGGAATATTAAAACGTTCTAACATGTATAGAACCTGCTGATTATTAATTATTAAATCAGCCATCTTGCTGTTCTTGTCTATATTTAAAATCATAATGTTCATCTTGTGGAAATTAGTTGGTACAAATATACGTAAGTCACTTGTTTGCAAAATACCATATTTATATGAGTTTTGAATTTATTTATCCCCTATTTTGTGTAGTAATAAAAGAGGACTAACTATTTATAATGATTTTTTTTGTTAAAAAACCATCTAAATAAGCTATTGTTTAAAGAGATGCCAGTATATATATTTGTATAAGTTTTTATTGGATTATGAATTATTAATAGCGATTTCTAACTTTTATGCTATTAATGCAAAGTCACTCCTACAGCCATGGGAGTGACTTTTGTATTTTTGAGAGATGTTTTCTAGCCTATCCTTACTATCTGTTAATCATAAAAAACATATACGATATTTTAAATTTATTTTAGTTTCTTTTTAATCTAATTTTTTTCATAAAATCTTGTTTTCACTATTTGATATAACTACTTTCGTTCACACTTTGTATGTTAGAGGTTTGTATGAGTATGCTCATTATAGGGACAAACATTCTTTATTTATTGTTGAAATATGTTTTATCTTCTCTTTAGATAAATACTTACTTCTGTAATATCTTCTAAAAGTGTATAAAAAATAGAGGTTTGTGTAGTTAAAATAAAAACAATTTAAAAGATAGAAAAAAATGAGGAATCGTATTAGGCAATGTTTTGTGTGTTTAGTGGTATTTACGACTTTATTCTCTTGCTCAAAGAAAGAGACTTCTGTTTCTGTTAGTGGTGTGAGTTTAAGTGAAGTTAAACATACTCTTGAGGTTGATGGACAATTAACATTATTAGCAACTGTATCTCCATCTAATGCTGTGAATAAAACTGTTATTTGGACTTCTGATGCTCCTGATGTAGCAAAAGTAGAGCTGGTTCTTAATGAAAATGGTGTTCCAGTTGGAAGTGTTACTGCTCTGAAAGTCGGTGAGGCTAATATTGTTGCTACTACAACTAGTGGTCGAAAAATTGCTAAATGTGTTATTACTGTTATCAAAAAAAAGATATTTGTTGAAAGTTTAGAAATTGAATCTATAAAAGATTACGTATATATAGGCTCTACTTTACAGATAGATGCTATTATTAAACCATTAAATGCTACTGAGAGGAAAATTATTTGGACTAGTAGTAATACTAATATTGCTAAAATTGATGATACAGGTCTAATTCAAGGTATTGCTATAGGAACTACAGAGATTCAAGCTAAAATAGGTGAAAAGGTTGCTACATGTAATATTACTGTAAAAGAGCACGTTAAATCTGTTGTAATCGATCCTAAACGTGGTTATGTAATAGTTGGTAAAACTTTACAAGTTAATGCTTCTGTACTTCCTGTGACAGCAACAAATAAAGCATTAGTATGGTCTACAAATAGTAAAACTAGTGCACCAGTTGATAAGAATGGACTTGTAACAGCTAATTCAAAAGGTGTCTATACTATTACAGCAACTCCAATGGAGTATTGTGTTAGAAATGAAGAAGGAGAATATACTGCTAAAAGAGATGCTATACAAGTTACATTTGAGATAACAATTGCTGAGATTATAGATATTAAAGATAAACTTTTCTTAAAAGAATTAGTTGAGCAAGGTGTTGATGGGAATCCAGGAGTAAAGATTGATATAAATGACGATAAGAAAATAGATACTTATGAGGCTTCTTTAGCTACTGAATTAATTATAGATAATACCGATCTTGCTGGAGAGGATAAAATTACAGATTTATCAGGTGTCAAATATTTTAAGAATATAAAGAAGTTAGAGTGTAAAAATATTGATATTACTTCTCTTGACGTATCTAATATGAATATTGAAACATTAGACTTGATTAATGTTACTAATTTAAAAGAATTAATTTGCGCAGGAAATAATTCTTCATCTTTTGTTCTTACTGGATGTTCTAGTATGATTAATCTTAAAACTATTGACTTAACTGATTGTGCAGGTTTAAAAATTCTTGATTGTAAAAAGAGTGGTGTAACTTCAATTAGTTTATCTGGATGTACAGGGTTAACAGATCTTAATTGTTCTGAATGTTTATTAAGAAAACTTGATATCTTTCATTGTTCAGCTTTATCTGTTTTATCTTGCAATATTAATAAAAATTTGGATCTATTAGATGTAACAAAATGTCCTAGTTTAACTGAATTATTTTGTCTAGGCTGTAAATTAGAAAATTTAGATGTCACTAAATGTTCTAATTTAATTAAATTAAATTGTCAAGAGAATCAGATAGGACTATTAGATATATCTAAATGCACAAAATTAGAATTTATGTCTTGTGAAAAGAATCCATTAACTATAATTTATTCATGGAAAACTGATTTTGATGGATATAAATTTTTTAAAGATAGTAAAGCAAAATATGTACTTAAAAGATAATAATATTATAGAGTGATCTTTTATAAAACTGAGGAGTATACTTAATATTTAGTAGACTCCTCTTTTTGTAATCTTTGATTAACATGTTGTTTTTATTGACGTGATGTTTGTTTTGCATTATAAATATTGACTAAGTTTGTATGATATTAATATACCGTTATTCTTTATTTCAGAATTTATATTTTGAATGAATAAAATATAGAATTTATATTGTGCAACTTATTTTTTGATTAAATTGCGTGCTTATATAAAATGTTTAAACGATGAGATTACATATAAAATGTTCGAAGAGTGATAGTATAGTAGATTTTAATCATCAACACCTTATTGCAGAGGCTGTTCATGATTGGTTGAAGGTGGAGGAAAAAGATGCAGAATTAGCTTTATATAGTTTTTCTATGTTTACTAATGGAAGAGGATCTAATGGAGCTTTAAAATTTTCTCATGGTACTTCTTTTTATATTAGTGCACATGGTAATTTTATGCATCAAAGAATTATAGATGGAATAGAAGACGATCCTGAGTTATTCGCAGGAATCTCGGCTAACGAAGTTAAAATAGTTAAGGAGCCTGACTTTTCGACTCAAGAAATATTTCAAGTAGCTAGTCCTATATTTATTAAAAGAAAGATAAAAAACAATATTAAGCATGTGACTTTTAAAAGTGAAAAGGCAGGGGTATATCTTACTGAGACTTTAAAAGCTAAGATGAAGGAAGTTGGAATGTCAGATGACACTCTTGAAATTTCTTTTGTAAATAATTATCAAGGTGCAAAAGAGAAACTTATAAATTATAACGGTCAACCACATAAGGCAAGTTGGTGTCCTGTTATAATAAAAGGTAAAGTTGAGTCTAAACTTTTTGCTTGGCAAGTAGGATTAGGAGATTATACTGGTTTTGGTTTCGGAGCCTTAAAATAGTGTATAAAATAATAAAACAAAAAAACTGAGATGAGAAGATTGCTATTCGCCTTACTTATATTCACAATGAGTTCTATTACAACTTGTTTTGCACAAAGATCAACGCCAATAATTCATAGCATAGAACAATTACCATATTTTTGCGGTGCTCGATTAAATGTTTTACTTTCAGATTTTGGTCCAGGGCACACTTATCTTCTGTATAGGTATAAGATAGAAGGTATGACTGTTCGTTCTAAAATTTGGAGAAGTCAAAGGGTATGGTCAGATTATCAGAGGTCAAGTACTTTTCTTTTCTCAAAAGCTGAAATTGCTAATATCGGTTCAAAAAAACTGACTTTTCAAGTGTATGAAAAGTTAGGTCATACAGATTCTTCGATAGATAATATAGAAATACTACCAAGTACTGTTAGTATCAATGTAACTACTCGTTCAGAAAATCCTAACTGTGATGATGCTGCAGGTGTTGCTGAGGTTATTATAAATGGCGGATGGCGTTATCTTATTTTTGATGGAACTACAAATACCATTGTGAATATGAAGACTAGGTTTCTAGATAATCTTAAGGCTTTTACAATGGAGGGAGATGTTCGTCTTAAGGAACCTGTGAGTTCTCTTCGTGGATTGGTAGGAGTTTTTGGGATTGATAATGTATTAGAGTTTGGTTTTAGAAATGGCCGCCCAGCAGCCTATATCTCTTTTGAAAGAACTAGTGGAGGCGAAGGTCGATTTGATTTTAACTCTAGATTTGATATGCCTAATGACGGAGAGTGGCATAATATGGTTGTTCGTTCTAACGGTTCTAAAATGCAAATACTTATTGATGGTAATGAATATGCTGCTGAGAGTAAGCCATTTTTACGACTTTTGCCAGATCAACCTAGTGATCCGCATAACCTTACTATAGGAGCAAAAGTTTGGAGACAAAGTGATAGAGGATTAAAAGGAGATATTTCAAGGGTTACCTTTTGGAATAGAGCACTTACTAATGATGAGCTTAGAAACTTGAGAGCTAATCCACCAAAAGGAAATGAATCAGGTTTATTGGCAGCATATAATTTAGATATTAGAAATGAAACTAAATTATTTCCAACCTTACCGCCAGGAGCATCTGCTTCTAGAATTGATGAGTGTACAGGAATCATAACAGGAGCTCAATGGTCTGATAAGGTATCTTATGAGCTTTATCAGAAGAAAGGTTCACCTGCGAGAAATGTTTTAGTAGCAAGTGGAAATACTAATTCTGCTGTTGTTCGTGGTTTAAGAGAAGGTACATATCAATTTATTGCAACTTACGATGCTGGAGAGTGTAGTGAAGTAATTACTACAGCACCTTTTTCTTTAATTAGTTCGCATAATATAGGAGCAGAAATTGCTGTTAATGATAAAAATAATTTATGTGAAGGAAAAGAACTTATTTTTAATATAACAAAAACTACTGGAGGAAGTAGTACTCCTGGTGTTACATTTAAATATAAATGGGAGGCTTGTACAGATGCTGTAAATTATGTTGAAATTCCAACAACAACACCTCCTAGTCCTCCTGTTTTAAGACATAATGTTCCAGCAGGAAGGTCTTCTTATAGAGTACATGTAGAGACATCTGATGGATCGTGTGCAGCAAATTCTCTTCCTATTGACGTTAGTGTAAACAAGAAAATTTCCACAAAACCTATAAAAAGGGTAAAATAATATAACGTTTTCCTACTTATGTGTGGATGTTTATTTATTTCCACACATAAGCAAAGGAAAACTATTTTTCTCAAGTCTATCCATTTTAAAGTTTCCATATACCTTAACATCTGAGAAACCAGCTTTAAGCATCATCTCTTTTAGTCTAGTCCAGTATATAGGATTCAATTGTATTCTATTTTCTATCTCCTGATTATCCTCTTTTATACTTAGTTTCGTCACGAAATTTATTAAATTATCTTCTCTGAATTCATAAGTCCTTTCGAACTTAATACTCTCATTTTCTATTAAAGGTAGACTCTCTATCTTGTTCTCTATGATGTTCTGATAATTAAGAATTTGTATGCCTAAAAATCCATTATCTTCTAAAGTTTTATATGCTTCATCAAGAAAAGATTCTATTTCTTTCTCTTTTAATAAATGAACTAAAGTATTGCCGAAACTAACTATCCCATTTATATTATCTTCTTTATAATTTTTGTAGATATCCAACATATTCATTTCTCGGAAATCTATTTCCTGATTTTTAGCTCTTGCCTTTTCTACCATCTTTCCATCATAGTCTATTGCTTTCACCTTGTAACCAGCCTCGTGTAAGCCTATAGATAAATTACCTGTGCCGCAACCTATATCTAATATATTGCCTTGTGTTATATGCTGCTTTACAAATTTCACTTGTGCAGGACTATAGGGAAAAATAAAATCGTAATACTTACTTATACTTGTATAAAAATCCATATATCTTTGTTTTTTCTCAAATGTAAAACTATTTAAAGTTTTTATACGCAGAAAAATTTATAAATAGAATGAATAAGATGTGATCATTGTTTTTTATTTTAATTATATTTAAGCTTAAAATTTAGACATATGAGTATAAAAAACGATTTAGTATGCATTTTCGCTGGTAGTCCAATGGATGCAGATATAATAAAACAAATCTTAGATGATAATGGCATTGCTTCTAATCTAAGAAATGGCCTGATGTCAAGTATAGCGCCTATGTATGTTTCTGGAGGAGGAGTTTCTCCTGCTGAGGTAGAAGTTTTTACTAAGGATGAGAAAAAAGCACGTCTTTTAGTTGATGAGTTTAATAAGAGCGCGTAAATATTAGTTTATTATTTTTTCACTTCTTTTGCTTCTTTATAAAAATATTTTTTACATTTGCAGTGAACGAAAGTAATTCTTCAGGGCAGGGCGTAAATCCCTACCGGCGGTGATAGTCCGCGACTCCTTCTTTTTGAAGGACTGATTTGGTGAAATTCCAATACCGACAGTTATAGTCTGGATGAAAGAAGATATACTATTTAACTTTAGACAATAGAGTTATATTTATTATATATATGCCCTGAATGGATAAACTCCGTTCGGGGCTTTTTTATTTTTAAGATTATGACGGAAAACGATAAAAGATACATGCAATTAGCTATTGAATTAGCAGCTAGAGGTAAGGGTGGAGTTAATCCTAACCCTTTGGTTGGTGCTGTTATCGTAAAGAATAATGAAGTGATAGCTGAGGGATGGCATCAAGTGTGTGGAGAAGGTCATGCAGAGGTTAATGCCTTTAAAGATGCTGATGCAAAAGGAATAAATGTAGAGGGAGCAACAATGTATGTTACTCTAGAGCCATGTTCTCATTTTGGTAAAACTCCTCCATGCGCTAAAGCTATTATTGGGCGTAAGATTGCCCGTGTTGTAATCGGACAGATGGATCCTAATCCTATAGTTGCTGGTCGTGGTATTAAGATGATTACTGATGCTGGTATAGATGTTGAATGTGGAATCTTTGAAAAAGAACTTCAATATCAAAATAGAGTATTCCTTAATTATGTACAACATAAATTGCCTTGGGTGGTTGCAAAAACAGCAATGACTCTTGACGGAAAGATAGCTTCTTATACAGGCGACTCACGCTGGGTTTCATGTGATAAATCTAGAGCATTTGTACATGAACTTAGAAATGAGTTACAAGCTATTATGGTTGGAGTAGACACCGTTATTACTGATAACCCTGAACTTACATGTCGATTAGAAGATAGAAAAGGAAGAAACCCTATACGTATAGTAGTTGATTCTACTTGTAGAATCCCTACATTCTCTAAGATTGTTGATACTTCAGTGGCTAGAACTATTGTAGCTACAACTAATAGAGCTAATCCAGAAAAAATAGAAATACTTAAAAAACTTGGTGTAGAAGTAATTATTGCCAAGCAAAACAACAAACGTGTTTGTCTTAACGACTTAATGCAAAGACTTGGATATCTTGAAATAGATGGACTTTTATTAGAGGGTGGTGGTTCTCTTAATTACTCGGCTCTTGAAGAAGGTATTGTTGATGAGATGATGTCTATTATCGCACCAAAAATAATAGGAGGCAAAGATGCCAAAACACCTATAGAAGGTCAAGGTTTGGCTAAAATGAAAGATGCAATCGCACTTACAAATGTCAAATTTGATCATATTGGAGAAGATTTAATGATTCGTGGATTTATAGAAAAATAAAATACAATGTTTACAGGTATAATTGAAGAAATAGGTAAGATTAAATCATCTAAGAAAGCTGGCAATTCAGTTGCACTTTCTCTTGATGCATCTCTTGTGCTTGAAGATGTTAAACTTGGTGATAGTATAGCTGTTAATGGCGTTTGTCTTACAGTTACTTCTTTTACAAAGACTAGTTTTACGGCAGATGTTATGCCTGAAACAATGACTCGTACAAACCTTGGTTCTCTTAATAATGGATCTAGAGTTAATATGGAAAGAGCACTAAGAGTAGGCGATCGTCTTGGCGGACATATGGTAAGTGGTCATATAGATGGTTTAGGCGAGATTGTAGGCACTAAACATGACGATAACGCTATATGGGTAACTATATCAGCTTCTAGAAATATATTAAAATATATAATAGAGAAAGGTTCTATAGCTATTGATGGCATTAGTTTAACTGTTGCTTATGTAGATGAAAAAGTGTTTAAGGTTTCTATTATTCCTCATACACAGGACGAAACAACACTTATTAGTTTAAAAACTGGTACTAAGGTCAATCTCGAGAACGATCTTACTGCTAAATATATAGAGAAGTTCATCTACCATAAGGATGATGAACCTAAAGAGAAGAAATCGACATTGTCGATGGATATGTTAATGGAAAATGGTTTTTTATAATAGCATATAATCAAAATATTATGTATAAATTCAATACAATTGAAGAGGCTGTTGAGGATATCAAAGCTGGGAAAATGATTGTCGTTGTTGACGATGAAGATAGAGAAAACGAGGGTGACCTTTTAATGGCTGCTGAGAAAGTAACTCCAGAGGCTATCAATTTTATGGCTCACCAAGCTGGTGGCTTAATCTGTATGCCTATTATCAAAGAACGTCTTGATGAGTTGGATATAGATATGATGGTTAAGAACAACACAGACAAGAAAGAAACAGCTTTTACCGTTTCTATTGATGCTGCTGATTGTGAGACTGGTATCTCTGCTTTTGAGCGTGCACATACTATTTTAAAAGTTTTTGATAAAGACGCTAAATCTACTGATTTCACACGTCCTGGACATATCTTCCCTCTTATTGCAAAACCAAATGGTGTACTTGTAAGAGCTGGACATACAGAGGCTGGTGTTGACTTAGCAAGAATGGCTGGTTATTATCCTGCAAGTGTTATTTGCGAGATAATGAACGAAGATGGTACTATGGCACGTGTTCCTCAATTAATGGACTATGTAGAAAAGCACGATCTTAAGATAATCACTATTGCTGCTCTTATAGAATATCGTCGTCAGACAGAACATTTTGTAGAGAAAATTACTGAGGCTGAATTACCAACTAAACATGGAACATTCAGAATTCACGGATATGTAAACAAGATTACTAAAGAACATCACGTAGCTATAGTTAAAGGTGATGTTAATACTGATGAGGCTGTTCTTTGTAGAGTACATTCAGAATGTCTTACAGGAGATGCTTTTGGTTCTCTACGTTGTGATTGTGGTGATCAACTAGCTGAGGCAATGCGTCGTATAGAGAAAGAGGGCAGAGGAGTTGTTCTTTATATGCGTCAAGAAGGTCGTGGTATAGGTCTTATCAACAAATTAAAAGCTTATGAACTTCAAGACGGTGGAATGGATACTGTAGAGGCTAATATTGCTTTAGGCTTTAAGGCAGACTTACGTGATTACGGTATAGGAGCTGAAATTCTTGCAGATCTTGGAATTAAGAATCTTACTCTTATGACTAATAACCCTTCAAAAGTAAAAGGTTTAAAAGGTTATGGTATCAAGGTTGTTGGAAGAGAGCCAATAGAAATGACTTGTAACGAGAAAAATGAATTCTATCTTTATACTAAGTATAAGAAAATGGGACATATTTTACACGTTAGAGACAAGAAAGTTGTTGATGAAATTTTAGAAAAACAAAAGAATTAAATATAGAAATCATGGAAGTATTAGAAGGAAAATTAATAGGAAAAGGACTTAAGATAGGTATAGTTGCTGGTCGTTTCAATGAGTTTATTACATCTAAATTATTAGGTGGTGCTTTAGATGCTATTAACCGTCATGGTGAAGATTGCGAATCTGTTGTTGCTTGGGTACCAGGTGCTTTCGAAATGCCATTAGTGGCTAAGAGAATGGCTAAGTCAGGTAAATATGACGCAATAATTCTTTTAGGAGCAGTTATCAAAGGTTCTACTTCTCATTTCGACTATGTATGTGGTGAAGTAACAAAAGGTTGTGCACAAGTAGGATTAGAAACAGAAGTACCAACTATCTTTGGTGTTTTAACTACTGACACAATAGAGCAAGCTATAGAAAGAGCTGGTACAAAAGCTGGAAACAAAGGTTTCGAGTGTGGTGCTACAGCTATAGAAATGGCAAACTTACTTAAACAATTATAATAGCCACAAGCTTATATAAATATAAAAGAGAGGATATCACTTATTGATATCCTCTCTTTCTTTGTAAATAATAATACTATTCTATTGTAATAACAACATTATCTTTTGTTTTAGAATAATCAACCTTAATAGTATCACCTGGTTTAACTTCAGATCGAATAATTACCTCAGCAATCTCATTCTCAAGATATTTCTGTATAGCTCTTTTTAAAGGACGAGCACCAAATTGAGGATCATAACCTTTCTCAACTATAAAATCTTTCGCTTTTTTAGAAAGATTAATCTTATATCCTAATTCATCAATTCTACTAAATAAACCTTTAAGTTCAATATCAATAATCTTATAAATATCGTCTTTAGTAAGAGTATTAAATACAACTAAATCATCAATACGGTTAAGAAATTCAGGAGCAAATGCTTTCTTAAGAGCTTTCTGAATAACCCCTTTAGCATAAGCCCCATCTCCTTCTTTAGTAGAAGATTCAAAACCTATACCTTTACCAAAATCTTTTAATTGGCGCGAACCAATATTAGATGTCATGATAATAATAGTATTCTTAAAATCAATCTTACGTCCAAGACTATCAGTAAGTTGTCCATCATCAAGAACCTGAAGAAGTAAATTAAACACATCAGGATGTGCCTTCTCTATTTCGTCTAAAAGAACTACCGAATAAGGTTTTCTTCTAATCTTCTCAGTAAGTTGTCCTCCTTCTTCGTAACCAACATATCCTGGAGGTGCACCAACAAGACGAGAAACAGCAAATTTCTCCATATATTCACTCATATCTATACGTATCAGAGAATCTGTTGAGTCGAATAGATATTCAGCAAGAACCTTGGCTAACTGAGTTTTACCAACACCAGTAGGACCTAAGAAAATAAAAGAACCAATTGGTCTGTTAGGATCTTTAAGTCCAGCTCTATTTCTCTGAATTGCCTTAACAATTTTAGAAACAGCCTCATCCTGTCCAATAACTCTTTCACTTAAATCTTTATTCATAGAAACAAGTCTAATGCCTTCTGTTTTAGCAATACGCTTAACAGGTACACCACTCATCATAGCAATAACTTCAGCTACATTCTCTTCTGTAACATCAATTCTATTATTAGACAAGTTTTGTTTCCACTTATTTTTTTCTTCCTCTAATTGTTGTATATATACGCGTTCTTTATCTCTAAAACCCGCTGCTAATTCAAAGTTCTGAGCCTTTACAGCATCTTTCTTTTTATGTTTAACTTCTTCAATACTATTCTCTATTGTTTCTATAATAGGAGGTACATCTACATTAGAAATATGCACACGCGAGCCCGCCTCATCTAAAGCATCAATAGCCTTATCGGGTAAAGCACGTTCGCTAATATACCGATTAGACAACTTAACGCAAGCCTTTAAAGCCTCCTCTGTATATCTTACATTATGATGATCCTCATAACGTTCTTTAATATTATTAAGAATAGAGAATGTCTCTTCAGGAGAAGTAGCTTCAACAAGTACTTTCTGGAATCTACGTTCCAAGGCTCCATCTTTCTCTATATTAGTTCTATACTCATCTAGAGTAGTGGCACCAATACATTGAATCTCACCTCTAGCAAGAGAAGGTTTAAGCATATTAGCAGCATCAAGAGATCCTGCAGCTCCACCAGCCCCAACAATAGTATGAATTTCGTCTATAAACAGGATTATATTTGTCGCTTTAGCCAGTTCGCTAAGAATAGCTTTCATTCTTTCTTCGAATTGACCACGATATTTTGTACCAGCAACAATAGAAGCCATATCAAGAGATATAACTCTTTTTTCAAAAAGTATACGAGACACTTTTCTTTGTGTGATACGAATAGCTAAACCTTCAACAATAGCCGATTTACCAACACCAGGATCACCAATAAGAACAGGATTATTCTTTTTTCTACGAGACAATATCTGCGCTAAACGTTCAATCTCTGAATCTCTACCAACAATAGGATCAAGAGTACCGTCTTCAGCAGCTTTCGTAATATCAACTCCAAAATTATCTAATACTGGAGTCTCAGAATTTCCTTCTGATGGATTTCTCATACCTCCTGAATTACCACCACCCCTAAGCATGGGATCATCATCCTCAGGAAAATTAGCTTGTGCAAGAGTCCTGTGTAGTTCAAGTTGTTTCTTGAATCTATTATAATCAATTTTCTTCTTACCTAACATTTTTGTAATTAAATTTGTTTCGTTTCTCAGAATAGCCAACATTAAATGAGTGGCGTCAAGAACTTCATCTTCTAAAACTTCATCCTCCACACTATTTAATACAGATTCCACATCTTTTGTAATGCTTACGAATTTTTGTTCTTTAGGTTGCTTCTCAGAGTAATCATATTTCCTTAATTTCTCTTCCACCACTTCTTTACAGTGATATAAATCAAGTTTAAGACTTGTAAATGTATTAATAACAATAGTATTTGACGAGTTTAGTAAGCCTAGAAAAAGATGTTCTATATATAAATCTTTATTTCCTAGCTGTATCGCAATACTTCTACTGTTACTAATAATATTCTGAATTACTTTAGATTGGGAAAAGTGCATATCTTTATTTTTTCAGTAAGCTTATATACTACAATATACTTCTTTTTTTTTGATGTACGAATAGATAAATTAAAGAAAAATTACATCTTAAGCAATTCACATTACGAAATTAGCTCATTTAATTTCTCCTCATTCAGAACTTTAACTCCCAGTTTCTCAGCCTTACTTAGTTTAGAACCCGCTTTTTCTCCTGCCAAAAGATAATCTGTTTTTGCAGAAAGAGAACTAACAATTTTTCCCCCATGAGATTCAATTATAGCCTTGAAATCTTCTCTAGGTTTAGACAAAGTACCAGTAATCACAAACTTCATATCCTTAAGATTCTCTGAAGCTTTTTCCTCCTCTACAAGAACGAACTGCAGTTCTGCTTTGCGTAATTTATTCAGAACATCCATATTCTTTTCTTCATTAAAGAAAGCAATTGTAGACTGAGCCATTTGTTCACCTATATCAGGAATATCAGTAAGTTCTTCAGTGCTAGCATTCAGAATGTTATCTATAGTTTTAAAATGACTAGCTATAGTAGTAGAAGCTCTAGAACCTATATGTCTAATGCCAAGAGAATTAAGAACCCTATTAAAAGGCACTTCTTTAGAAGCATTAATACTCTTACACATATTATCAACAGATTTCTTCTGTATGCTATAAGTCTTCAAAGTATTTAATTTCTTAATCTTACCTGTATTCTTCTTAAGCCACTTGTAAAGATTCTCAGCAATTTCCTCTTCTATACCGCAATTCTCAATCAAATTCTCCTTGCTAGCCTTAGCTATATCGTATATATAATCATAATGAGCAGTTATCTTTTTAGCCTCCTCAATATCCAATTTCTCTATCTCAAAAGAATACAAAATATACTCAAGAGATATGCCACCATCTGTTTTTTCTCCCTCTTTCAAACGATTCAACATCTGGTTAGAAGAAGAAGCAAAATACTCCTTTATTTTTGAAGCCTTCGCACTGTCCGCCACCACACTAATTAATTCCTCTAAACTAGCAGAAGATAAATTCTCAAGAGTAGTGAAATGTTTAGCAAGAGTCTCAGAAATCTTACTAGGCATAGTTTTCAAGCCAATACCCAATGCATATAATATTCTTGACAAAGGGATATCAGAAATATCGTATTGTTCAGGATAAATAATCTTTTCAAGACCAATAAGCTCATCGCCCATAGCAGGAATATCATAAATATCACCTATGTTTTTAATTATATTATTAGAAAGAAGAAGATCTATTGTTTCTCCGCCTAGTCCATCAATATTCATAGCCTTACGCGAGATAAAATGCTCTATCATACCTCTAATCTGTGGTTTACAAGCATTCTCATTCAAGCAATAATGATTAGCTTCACCTTCATTTCTTGAAAGCTCCGATCCACATTCAGGACAATGAGTTATATACTCTATCTTTTTTGCGTTCGCTTCTCTCTTCTCAGTGTTAACACCAACAATTTTAGGAATAATCTCTCCACCTTTCTCCACATACACATAATCGCCATGATGCAGATCCAGTTTTTCTATAATATCAGCATTATGTAGAGAGGCACGTTTTACTGTTGTACCAGCTAAATGAACAGGTGTAAGATTAGCAACTGGAGTGATAGAACCAGTTCTTCCAACCTGAAAATCAACAGACAAAAGTTTAGACTCTAAACGTTCAGCCTTAAATTTAAAAGAAGTAGCCCAACGTGGAGATTTAGAAGTAAAACCTAACTCTCTTTGTTGTTTAGTCTTATTTACCTTTATAACAATGCCATCTATAGGTACAGGAAGATGCTTTCTCTCTGTGTCCCAATGTTCTATATACTCTTTTATATCAGAAATATTCTTACATATCTTCATAACCTCAGGAATCTTAAAACCCCATGATTTAGCTTGTTGAAGATTCTCCCAATGAGTAGCGCCTGTAAGCTGTTCGCCTGGAATATAATAAAGATAACAGTCAAGCATTCTTTTAGCAACAACAGATGATTTTTGCTGTTTAAGAGTCCCTGATGCAGCATTTCTTGGATTAGCAAAAAGATTCTCTTCCTTCTCAGCTCTTTCTTTATTCAACTGATTAAAAACAGAAAACGGCATAATAATTTCACCTCTTATCTCGAAATGCTCAGGGTAATCATCACCCATTAATTGAAGAGGAACCGATTTTATTGTCTTTACATTTGCAGTTACATCGTCTCCCTGAACACCGTCACCACGAGTAATCGCCTTTACTAATACACCATTCTCATAACGAAGAGATATAGATGTACCATCGTATTTAAGTTCGCACACATATTCTACATCCTCAGAAGTGATTTTCTTAAGACGTTTCTCAAAATCCTCTATCTCTTCAATTGAATATGTATTATCAAGAGATAACATAGGAAAATTGTGCTTCTCTTGTTTGAAATCTTGATTCATATCACTTCCAACACGCTGAGAAGGAGAGTTTATATCGAAAAATTCGGGATTCTCTTTCTCTAGTTTTATTAGTTCTTTAAGAAGATGATCGAAATCAAAATCACTTATTGATGGCTGCGAAAGCACATAGTATTGATGATTGTGGTAACTAAGTTCTTTTCTTAATTCTTCTATTCTAGTTAGTATGTCTTGTTTGCTCATTCCTTTTAATTCTAATGTGTGACGTACTGCAAAACTACAATAATTATTAGAGATTAAATACATTATTTTAAGCTCAGCATACCTTAAAAAACACTTTCAAAAATAGAATAAGTTCTAGGTAAAAGGCAAGAAACACCCAATTAACAGCCAATGAATATATTAAAACTGTGATCTTCCTGTGATCTTTCTCTGATCTTCCTGTGATCTTTCTCTGATATATATCAGAGAAACATCAGAAAAATATCAGAGAAATAACTGAAAAGCGGCCTCTTTTGTATGGCTTTCTTGGCTGATTATCGAGTAGTATTTGGCTTTTATGGCAAAATGAATCTCTAGTTTATTTATTCTTGATAGGTTCTTTGGATAATTTGTTGCTTTGGAATGAATGTTTGTAAAATATAATATTTATTTGTTTATATTTTCGTATGTTTGAACTTATTTTAACGCATTTAAATATAAAAATACATTTATGAAGAATTTGTATGTAGATATCTGGATGACTCAGATACAATTAAGAAAAGATAATCGTGATCCAAAGATAAGGAACGGATGGAAGAAAACCGTTTGGTTTATACTTTCTTCTTTCAATACAATGAACTATGTTTCTATAGTTTTTCTTTTGAAATATATATTTAATGTACAATATAGTCTTGCAGATTATATTGGAATAGATAGGATTAGTAGCGGTTTAGCAGGTTTCTTTGATTATATGTTACCATTTTTATTGCTTAGTTACTTTTGTTTTTTTTATAAAGATCGATACAAAAAATATATTCCTAAGTATAAAGTTAATAGAAAATTAAATAATATATATGGTTTAATATCTCTTGTATTATTCTTCGTTACATTGATAATAATGGCAAATAGATAGTTTCAATAAATATATTTTTAAATGCTAGGAGGAGTTTAGGTGTATCAGATACATTATCTTTTAAAATTATAAAGTAGATATAGTTTTTGTGGTTGGTATAGCTTTTATTGTTGTACAATTAATAATCCTCAATTATTCCCCAAAAGATGAAAATTAAGTTAGTCTTTATTTTTATAATAATCTCAATTTTTAGATAAGGAAGTAGAGATAATAAGACAAATATTGAAAGAGGTGTTTGAAGAATAATAAGAGAAAGTAATCTATCAAAATTGTTCGGTTAGGGCAGAGCACCTATAAATTACCTTAGGAGTATAGATTCATTCGCTGTATAGAGCTTATAATGTCTCATTTAACATCCAATGAAGTCACATTAAACGTGCTTATTCCAAATGATTTCCCTTATCTCTCTGTATGGGTTCTGTATCTTTAAATACAGAAAGATTACGGGTAGATTACAGGAAGAATAAGCTTTAAGGCCTTTCCTTGACTGTTTATTGGCTAGTATTTGGCTTTTACCTTCGAATTATGTTATTCTTTTTTTTACTTTGATGGGTTTTGGAGGTTATATCTATTTATGATTATTAATTGTTGAAATTATACTAAATGGAAAATAGAAAAAGGTGTACTTACTGGAGCAGAACCAATTAAAGAATAAAATATGGAAGATTTTAAATTAAAGCTTTTTAGAGATGAATACAAAAAAGACTTGAAATATTCGATCTTATCATCAATAGAATGTGAGAAAATAATTCGTAATATCTATGTGAGATTCAATATTAAACTAGATGCTTCAATATTTATTTCTGAATTATATAATAAACAGAGATATATTGAAGATGTTAATGCAAGAGAAAATTTTAGTTTGAAGACTGTATTAAATAACTTATGTATATACCCAAATTCTAAAATCTACGTTAACTGGTATCATTTTGATGATGTAGATATGTTTAATTATGATGATTTTAATAATTATTTTTATGATATTTGGTATGAATCATCTGATGACATTGATATCTTTGATGAGAGCATAGATTGGATCTTATCAATTAGGCATGATGGAAGTGTTTCAATTATTAATCATTTATAAAATTCTTAATTATGAACAGACTAGTTTGTTTTATTTGTTTCTCATTTATTATCTGATTATGTTACAGGAGAGTCATTGTATTGGGTTATATAAAAATAGGGAAAAGGGGAATTCATATTAGTCATCTATTTACAATATGTATTGCTCTACCTTTTTTTGTCTATATTTTAATAGGTTCTATTGAAGCTGCTGTTGTTGCAAAAAATGGAAGTCTGACAAAAGGTGTAATTACTCGTATTACTGAGAGCGGCAGTAGACATGTAAA
This sequence comes from Marinifilaceae bacterium, assembly GCA_049671745.1. Classification (GTDB taxonomy): domain Bacteria; phylum Bacteroidota; class Bacteroidia; order Bacteroidales; family Marinifilaceae; genus SNAP01. The sequence goes on along the minus strand of JBATVL010000097.1, from coordinate 3,656 downwards.
ATCATATCATTATAGGTTTTCTTATAAGAATAGATACTACTCAGGAAAGACATTATATCTTTCAAAAAATGTGGGAGATGAGGTTGTTATTCTTTTTGTTGAAACAGATCCTAGTAAAAATAGAGTAAAAGAGGGTTTAGAAAGTACCTATGGAATATTTCTAAGAATGAATACTAATTTAAAAAATGATGTTTTGAAGTAATCTACAAACAAGAAATATATATGACAAAGATAAGTTTTATAGTGGGATTAGTTTTTAATCTTTTTATTATGACATCTTGTATTATTACACGTGAATCTAGAATAAAAGATATAGAAATATCCAAAGTAATTGATGACTATATTTCTGATTATAACTATAGATCTTTAGGTCAAGATATTGAGGCTCTTTCTGTTTATGTCTCTAAATCAAAGTCTTTAGAGATTCATATTACTGATGTAAATATTGGACAGCTATATTATGATATTACAGAGAAAGAGAAATCTTTAAACTATATATTTTGTAAGTATAATGATATTCCTATTGAGATTATTACAAAGAATATAATTAAAGGGATTAAATATTCTGGCATTCAAACGGATTCTTTGTTAATAAAGGATGCTTTTAAATATGCTAGGTTTATGAATGTTATGAAAAAAACAAACAATTTAATAATAGATGAAAGGATGGAAACGCTTGAACCTTTTTTATATACTAAATATAACTTTAAGACAATGTATAAGATTTTAAAGATAAATAATAATTTGATTCTAAAGCTCAAGATATATTTATAACGCTAATTGAAATATGTTATAAATAATATGAATATAAGCACTTTGAAATGAGTTCTTGTTGAGGAGTGTTTTCCCATATAATTATAAACCTATACTTAGATGAGATTTTTTATGTTCATATTTATCTTTGTGTCATTAGTTTTTCAGAATGACTCAAGTGTTTACATTAGTAAGCAACAATTTACGGGTTACATTTTTCATAAAAATCATATGATCTTTATGAGTGTTAAAGATCAAAAGAAGAGATATACTCCAGATATAAAGGATATTGTGTGTGTTGAGAAAATCTTATGCGAGCAAATAGAGTCTCTAAATAAATTAAAAATTAATCAAGGATGTGGGTATCCTAATATTAATATAAATTTGAAAAAATACATAAGGCAGTATGTAGGGTTCTATAATAATAGAGATGAGAAGATTATTTGGATTAATTTTCTGTGGAAAGATTCTTTGACAAATGATCCACATAAAGATATTATTTTTATCAATGATGGAGGTAGTTATTATTGGAATGTGGAAGTTAATTTGACTAATAAATTGTTATATAATTTAAAAATTAATGGCATGTCTTAAATATAGGTCCATTATATCTTATGTTGTTATTCTGTTAATTAAAAGTAATTATAGATGAAGAATATTATTGTACTAGGGTTATGTATGTTTTTTGTGTGTATTAAAGGTGATTTTTTTGATAATATATTTGAGAAACAAGAATCAATTATTAGTAATATTAATAAATCAGGTAAGCCAGTATATATTGAAATAAATGAATGTTTAAAGTGTATATCATCTGAATTAAGAGAAAAGATTTTATCTAAGGATAGTTTATTTTTCTCTTATAATGAAATTAATATCTTATCATCAATTGATGAAGAAACTGGCTTTTTTGCTGGAGTTATTTGGAGTAGTAATAAAAGATACTATTTCGAGATTGGTCATTCGACTAATGATTTAGATAAGTTTTATTTTATTGAAGGTGATAATTGTTTTGTTAAAGAAAATAGTGCAATTATTTTGGAATGTGAGTCAATGGATATACAGTATAGAAATCCACAGATTGGAGAAGTAGAGGGAGGTTTATGTTTTCTATTTAGTAGAATTAATGACAATGTTATTTCGAGTTTTGCTTTTCAAGAATGGTGCTTCTGTTGATGCTGAGTATCTTTATGATGCTAATGGGAATATGACTCGTGATTTGAATAAGGGTATAAAGGATATTAAGTATAATGAATTGAATTTGCCTGATTCGATTTCTTTTGTTGATGGTAGGAAGGTTTCTTCTATTTTATAGTAGTTATTAAGTAATACCAACTTTTCCATTTACTAGTTTGGAAAACTTATATAGATAGTTATGAAAAAAATATTAATTCAAATTGCCATAATGTTATGTAATATTATGGTGTATGGACAAGTACATGATAGAATAATACCATTGAAATTCTATATAAATGATTCTTTAATATATAATGATTCTGAAGTTACATTTGAATTTACCTCTAAACTAGAGATGTCCAGAAAGAATCCTTCTAATGGAACAATTACTATTCCTAGATTTTGTTTCAAGTATAAATACGTTCAAATGAAAATTATCTATAGAAACTATAAAGCATTTGCGACGTTATACATAGAGACATTACTAAATAATGAGTTCGTATATTGGAGTATGGGATTTGATACAAGACCATTTAATAAAGATAGAATAGCTTATTTAGCTATTCATCCTAATGATAAACTAATCTTTTTTTGGGAAGCTAAATTAGATGAAATAATAGATATAGCAACACATCCAATTAGAGATAATATTTTTGATTATTTATTTGAAATTGAAGAAGAGGAAGAAGTAAATGATGAAGAAGAGTAAAAGAAAACGAGAAGTAATTAAAAAGAGAATTTATCATGAATAATTGAATTGTTACATTTTATTATTTCAAGTACAGTATTAAAGGTTGTTAATAAACACGTCTATAACTTAGATTTTAGACGTGTTTTTTTAGTGATCTTTATTGCTTGGTTTCTTATGTTTATAATACTGTTTTCTCTCAAGTAAAAATTTGTATGTTTGTGGAGGAAGTTTTAACACAGCTTGCAATAGATATAGGAAAGCAATATATAAAAAATAAAAATTAGAGTTATGCGAAAATTAATGATAATATTAGTCGTATTATTTCTTTATTCATGTGTTGATACAGATAATGAGGTTTATTACACATATAAAGACACTGTTATCAAAAGGATTGATAAACCCGGTGAAACAAGTTTTTATTATATGAATAAAGATAATACTACAAGTTATAGAATATGGGCTGAGTATTCAGGAATAAATTCTGGTTTTCAAGGGTATCTAAAGTTTAATGATTGCGGTGAAGTCACTTTGCTATCAGGTAATGGATATTATCAATGTGAAGATGTAAATACTCAAGATTTTGTATTTAGAAGTATATCAGCTTGTGAAGAACCAGATGATATACCTTCTGTTTATTACATAAATATAACGACCGCATATGAAATAGAAAGAAATGCTAAAACGAAGACTAAAGTAAAAGCTGTGTATAAAAAGATATAGTCTGTGTCTAATGTTTCAGTTTTAAAAAACAATTTTTCATTTATATACTCTCAGAAACATATTAGTTTCTGAGAGTATTTTATGGAATATAATGAGCTTGGTTTATGGATATTATGGAAATCAGCTGAAGAGAGTTGAGGATGCAGGTTCTTCTAGTGGTCTTAAGAATGGTGCTTCTGTTGATGCTGAGTATCTTTATGATGCTAATGGGAATATGACTCGTGATTTGAATAAGGGGATAAAGGATATTAAGTATAATGAATTGAATTTGCCTGAGTCGATTTCTTTTGCGGATGGTAAGAAGATTTCTTATATTTAT
>JBATVL010000096.1:0-76262 GCA_049671745.1 Marinifilaceae bacterium | reverse complement strand
TATATGCGTGGTAGATGAGAAATATTTCATTGCAAATCCTGAGTTTAGAACATCTTATGTTGATTTATATAATCTGCACTTAGAGCAAGCTGAAAATATTGTAACTAAGATTTCAAAAGAACTTGGTGGAACGATAAAGATAGAATTAGAAACACCAAGAAATAATCCAGCTTCTGCTATTATAGACATTGCTAAAGATTGGAATGCTGATTTAGTTGTTATGGGAACCCATGGTAAATCTGGCATAGCAAAAATGTTTATGGGTAGTACTTCTCAATATGTTATTCGACATCTACCTATTCCTTGTATGATAGTGAGAGATGAAAAATAACAAGTTTTTATGAAATGATATAAACAGTTCCTTTTATGGGGAGTTGTTTTTGTTTTATAAATATAATTTTATTGATTATATTTGGAGCTAAATATAAATCAAGATGAATATAATTACTCAAGATAATAAGTTGGCAGAGATTGTTCGTAAGGAATTTATGCTTTTTTCCATTCTTCATCGATTAGGTATAAATATGGCATATGATAATTTAACTATTAAACAGGCTTGTGAACGCAATGGTATTGATTTGCATTTCTTTCTGCTTATAGTTAATACTTACGTAAGTCCTGAATACACGCCAAGGGATGAAGTTTTAGTCTTTTCTTTAAAAGATTTAATTGACTTTTTGGGAAAGAGTCATGAAGCATTTAAATATGATTATTTACCTACAATGAAAGATCTTTTTCTAAAGATTCGTGAGTTGGATCCTACTTGTGGGATAGAGATGGTTAATAATGTATATATAAAGGCACAATCGATGTTTGTAAGGCATATTAATTATGAGCATAATATTGTCTTTCCATATATTATAGATGTATGCATAAATGGAAGGAAGTATGTAAATAAAGATATCTTAGACTTTATTAATAGTTCGGAGCACTCAGAACATAGTCAATTTAATGAGGAATTGTGTGATCTGGTTAGTATTTTTATTAAATACGTAAGACCTACATGTCATGCAGAGATGGCAACTCTTGTAGGTGTGTTAACTTCTTTTAGCAGAGATTTGGCTCATCATATGGCTGTAGAGAATAAATATTTATATCCACGAATACATAAACATCTACATGGATAAGAAAGTAATATTTATACACCCTTCAGAGATTATAGCAAAAGGATTCTATAATATATTAAACCTTAGTTTTGGAATGGATTTAATACATATTCCGACTATTGATATGATATCAAACTATACACAGATAGAGAATTCTTTTATTTTATTTATTGTAGACATAAGATTAAAGGATAAATTATCATATTTGAATTTTCTTGATTCTTCAAATTTAACAGAATTTATTTGGTTTACTAATTGTGAATTTAAAAATTCTAAATCTCTTTATGCTTATACGCCTGTTAAGGATGTTTTGAAGATAGTCGAAGTTGTTCTTAAAAATAATAATTTATTAAAGAAAGAAATTATTCCTGCTATAGGTTTGACAGATAGAGAGGTCGATGTTCTAAAATTAGTAGCACATGGAATGTCAAATAAGGATATTGGTGAAAAATTATTTATAAGTATACATACTGTTATTTCTCATAGAAAGAATATTACAGAGAAATTAGGTATTAAATCGATATCTGGATTAACAGTATATGCTATATTAAATAAGCTTGTAGAACCAGAAAAGATTACATGAAAAACATAAACCCCTATATGTTGGGATATCAAATATGACTTTAAACACTATATTTGTAGTGCGTGTTTTAGTTTAAGTATAAATAAAGCAAAATCAAAGGGGAAAACGATTAGCAATATTTGTATAATTAGGAAGATGATTTTTTCATCTTCCTTTTTGTATATATATATATATATATATATACTATTCCTTTATTCAATTAAATTAATTATCTTTGGAGCTATGGATATGAATAAGTATCTTCTAGTAGCTTTTTATGTGGTAGCAGGCTGTACTATAGCTTCTCCTGCAGAAGGTTCTCTTTTTGCTAATAATTCTCATCAGATATGGGTTGAATTAAATACCATAATAGATAAGAATCAAGTGTTGTTAAAAGACATTTTGAGAGAGCAAGATGAACCTGCTAGTATTGCCACGCTTAAATCTTTTATTCATAAGATATTATCATCCTTTTATATCTTAAATAATAAAAGTACTTATTCTGATTTTCTTTGTGAAGATGAATTTGTAGAATATTTTTATTACCAAAACCCTGATGTCTTAAGTCATAAGAACCCATCTAGACAAGTGAGAGCTCCATCTTTGTTATAATCTTTAATTTTATATATACTTTCTCTATTTTCAGAGAGAGGAGATCTTATTTTGTAATAATAAAATACATATACATATGGCGAGTTTTGATAAGTTTATGAAGAAACTGTTTGGTTCTAAGGCCGATAGAGATTTAAAAACTTTATTACCAATAGTTCATTCAGTAAAGGCAGAATATGAAACGTTAATTAATCTTTCTAATGATGAGTTAAGAGCAGAGACTGATAAGTTGAGAGTAATAATAAAAGAATATATTAGTACTGATGAAAAGCAAATAGAAGTTATAAAGGCTGATATTGATAATAATAAATACGATACAGAGAAGAAAGAAGTTTTATATAAACAAATTGATGATATAGAGGCTAATATTAATACTAAATTAGAGGAAGTATTAGAGAAAATTATGCCTCGCTGTTTTGCTATCGTAAAAGATACTGCTCGTCGTTTTTCTGAAAATGAGGAAATAGAAGTCTCTGCAAATGTTTTTGATAGGGATTTAGCTATCTCTCGCGATTTTATTGAAATAGATGGTGATACTGCTGTTTATTTTAATTCATGGACTGCGGGTGGTACCGATGTTAAGTGGAATATGATACATTACGATGTTCAGCTTATAGGTGGTTCTGTTTTACATTCAGGAGAGATTGCTGAGATGGCAACAGGAGAGGGCAAAACTCTTGTTGCTACACTTCCAGTATTCTTAAATGCTCTTGCAGGTAGAGGTGTTCATGTTGTAACAGTGAATGATTACTTAGCAAAACGTGACTCGGAATGGATGGGACCAATATATATGTTTCATGGTCTTTCTGTAGACTGTATTGATAGACATCAGCCAAATTCTCCAGAAAGAAGAGCGGCCTATCAATGTGATATTACTTTTGGTACTAATAACGAGTTTGGTTTTGATTATTTAAGAGATAATATGGCCATCAATCCAGATGACTTGGTACAACGTAAACATCATTATGCTATTGTCGATGAGGTCGATTCAGTTCTTATTGATGATGCTCGTACTCCTCTAATTATTTCTGGTCCTGTTCCAAAGGGAGAGAATCAAATGTTTGATGAATATAAGCCAAGAATTGAAGGATTAGTGAATATGCAAAAGGAGATGGTTAAGCATATCTTTACTGATGCAAAACATTTACTATCTACTGACGATAAAAAGAAAAGAGAAGAAGGTGGAGTATTATTACTTCGTGCTTACAAAGGTTATCCTAAATATAAACCTCTTATTAAATTCTTAAGTGAACAAGGAAATAAGGCTGTTCTTTTAAAGACAGAAAATTTCTATATGCAAGAGAATAATAAGAATATGCATGTAATTACTGATCCTTTATACTTTGTTATAGATGAGAAGATGAATTCAATCGATCTTACTGATGATGGTCATGATAAGCTTACTGCTGATACAGAAGATCCTACATTCTTTATTCTTCCAGATATAGGAACAGAGGTTGCTGAAATTGAAAAATCATCTCTTTCTGATGAAGACAAACTAGTTAAGAAAGATGAAATGATTCAGGCTTATTCTGTTAAATCAGAGAGGGTACATACTGTAAATCAACTTCTTAAAGCATATTCTATGTTTGAAATAGATGTTGAGTATGTAGTAATGGATAATAAGGTTAAGATTGTTGATGAGCAAACTGGCCGTATTATGGACGGAAGACGTTATTCTGATGGTCTTCACCAAGCTATAGAAGCAAAAGAGAGTGTGAAAGTTGAGGCAGCTACACAAACATTTGCTACTGTAACGTTACAGAATTACTTTAGAATGTATCATAAGCTTTCTGGTATGACAGGCACTGCCGAAACAGAGGCAGGTGAGCTTTGGGATATTTATAAATTGGATGTTGTTGTTATACCAACAAATTGTCCTATTATAAGGAAAGATGCTGATGATTATTTATATAAAACAAAGCGTGAAAAGTATAATGCAGTAATTGAAGAAGTTGTTGAACTTGTTAAGGATGGACGTCCAGTGCTTGTAGGTACAACTTCAGTAGAGGTTTCTGAATTACTTGCTAGAATGTTGAAGTTGAGAGGTATTAGACATAATGTGTTGAATGCAAAATTACATCAAAGAGAAGCTGATATTGTAGCTGAGGCTGGTAAAGCATCAACTGTTACTATTGCTACAAATATGGCTGGTCGTGGTACAGATATTAAACTTTCAAAAGAAGTTAAAGATGCAGGTGGTCTTGCTATTATTGGTACCGAGAGACATGAGTCTAGACGTGTTGATAGACAGCTACGTGGTCGTGCTGGTCGTCAAGGAGATCCAGGCTCTTCTCAATTCTTTGTGTCTCTTGAAGATGATTTGATGCGTTTATTTGCATCAGACAGAATTGTTAAGGTGATGGATAAACTTGGCCTAAAAGAAGGAGAGGTTATTCAGCAAGGAATGATTACTAAATCTATAGAGAGGGCTCAAAGAAAAGTAGAAGAGAATAACTTTGGTATTCGTAAAAGACTTCTTGAATATGATGATGTTATGAATTCTCAAAGAGAGGTGATTTATAAAAAACGTCGTCATGCTCTTTTCGGAGAGAGAGTAGGAGTCGATATTGCAAACTCTATGTATGATGTTTGTGATTCTATTATAGCTGAATACCATGATAGTGGTGATTTTGAAGGTTTTAATTTAGAAATGTTAAGAGTTCTTGCCGTTGAATTACCAATAACAGAAGAAGATTTCTTTAAATCTAAACCAGAAAATTTGATGGAGCGTATATTTCCTGCTGTTAAAGAGGTGTATAAGCGTAAAGTAGATGCAATATCTAATCAAGCTTTCCCTGTTATTAAGGATGTTTTTGAGAACAAAGGAGAGATGTATAGAAATATAGTTGTACCAATAACAGATGGCCAGAAGGTCTATAATGTTGTTACAAATCTAGAGAGAGCATATCATTCAACAGGTGAAGAGTTAGTTCATTCATATGAGAAATCTATGATATTAGCCCATATAGATGATTTATGGAAAGAACATCTAAGAGAGATGGACGATCTTAAGCAATCTGTACAGAATGCATCATACGAGCAAAAGGATCCATTATTGATTTATAAGTTTGAGTCGTTCAACTTATTTAAGAAAATGGTGGAAACTGTAAATAAATCAGTTATTTCTACCTTGATGAAAGGACATATTCCAGTGGAAGAAGGTTCAGAAGTTCATGAGGCAGAAAGAAGACACACTGATTTAAGTTCATTAAAGACTAGTAGAGAGAGTGATTTAGATAAGATATCAGATACTAGAGAGCAAAAGCATGAACCTATCAGAGTAGAGAAGAGAGTTGGTAGAAATGATCTTTGTCCTTGTGGTAGTGGTAAAAAATATAAGAATTGTCACGGTAAAGCTGAATAATTATGATGGCATTTATAGATTGGAGTCCTAGTGTAGAGATATTTAATATCTTTGGTCTTAGTATAAGATGGTATGGTCTGTTTTTCGCAACAGCTTTTCTTTTAGGTTTAAAGTTAACCGAGAAAATGTTTAAGCATGAGCAATTACCAGAGATGTGGTTAGAAAAGTTATTTATGTATGTACTGATCTCTACCGTAATAGGTGCTCGTTTAGGGCACTGTTTATTCTATGATTTTGCTTATTTTAAAGATCATATACTTGAAATGTTTTTACCATTTCAGTTTGAACCCAAAATTAAATTTATTGGATATAGAGGATTAGCTAGCCATGGAGCTGCAATAGGAATTATTACTGCACTTTGGATTTATTCTAAGAAGATCTCTAAGAAATCAATACTTTGGATTCTTGATAGAGTAGTTCTTTCAATAGCTTTAGCTGCCTTCTTTATACGTATGGGGAATCTGATGAATTCAGAGATTATTGGCTTACCAACAAGTATGCCGTGGGGATTTCGTTTTTTTAATGCAGGTGTAGCTGACCCAGTTACTCCACGTCATCCAGCCCAATTATATGAGGCACTGTGTTATCTAGGAACCTTTGCAATCTTAATGTATGCTTACTGGAAGACAAACATTAAAGAGAAATCAGGAATTTTATTTGGAATCTTTTTGGTGTGTATATTCACAATTCGCTTTTTTATAGAATTTATAAAAGAAGATCAGGAAGCCTTTGAAGCAAGTATGGTTCTAAATATGGGACAGCTTCTAAGTATACCTTTAATTATTCTTGGACTAGGAGTTATAATTTATAGACTAAAGAAATAAATGTCACAATTACTAGAAAATTATTCATTACAAAAACTAAATACCTTTGGCTTCGATGTGAAGTCAAGGTATTTTTTTTCTTTTGATGACGAAGAAGATTTAATAGATCTGTTGGAGAGAAATGAACTTACAGGCAATGATGTTCTTGTTGTAGGAGAAGGTAGTAATCTTCTTTTTATAGAGGATTATGATGGTTTAGTAATTTACCCACAAAATAAAACATTAGAAATTCTTCAGGAAGAAGACAATTCTATCTACATACGAGTAGGTGCTGGATATAATTGGGATAAACTTGTTGAATATTGTGTTGAACATGAGTGGGGTGGGCTAGAAAATCTTTCTAAAATACCTGGAAATGTAGGTGCTTCACCGGTTCAAAATATAGGAGCTTACGGTGTGGAAGTATGTGATTGTATACATTCTGTAGATATAGTAAATATAGAAACAGGTGATCAAGAGATACTTGAAAAACATCAATGTGAGTTTGGATATAGAGATAGTATATTTAAGAAAAAATATAAGAATCTTTTTGTTGTAACTCATGTTATATTTGAATTGAAGAAGAATCATGTTCCAATGCTTTCATATGGATATCTTAAAGATGAAGTTGTTAAGCTTGGAAAAACATCTATTTCGAATATAAGAAAGGCTGTAATCTCTATTAGAGATTCTAAATTGCCTGATCCTGAAATATTAGGAAATGCAGGTTCGTTTTTCAAGAATCCAGTTATTTCTTCTGACGATGCACTTATCTTAAAGGCTATATACGGTGTAATGCCAGAATATAAACTTGCAAATGGAGATGTTAAACTTGCAGCAGCTTGGTTGATTGATAAATGTGGTTTCAAAGGTCTTAAGGAAGGTGATGTAGGAGTACATAAGGATCAAGCTTTAGTTCTTGTGAACTACGGTAAAGGAAAAGGAATGGATATTGTTCATTTAGCAAATAGAATAAGAAATGCTGTGTTTAACGAGTTTGGAATCATGCTAGAACAGGAAGTTAAAGTAGTTTAAATTCTGGTAGTTAGTTGAATTTTAGAATAAAAATAGTTACATTCGCATTGCTTACAACATAAGCACAGTCTAGATAATATAGCATATTAAGTTATGCGATTTATGTATATGTGGTGTATATTATGAAAACAGGAGTATTTCAAAAGAAATACTCCTGTTTCTATTTTTACATAGTTCGGATTTACATTCCTACCGTTCTTTCTAATTCAATAAATGCAACTGCATTATTGTATAGAGTTTCGAAATAAGAAGTACGAACATCATTATATGTTCTTTGTGCATTTAAAACTTCAAGTAAAGAAGTTTCTCCTCTTTTGTATGAATAAATCTTACCATCAAGAACTTGTTTCGCATTATTAAGTAATCCAGTCTCATACTGTCCAACTTTTTTACAAGAGATATTATATTGCGCAAATACTTTCTTAACCTCTATCTTAATATTAAGCTCAGCTTGCTTATATTGATATTCTGCTTGTTCAAGTTTGTATTTAGCTAGTTTTATTTTACCTCTATTGAAGTTAGAAAATTGAAGTGGAATAGTTATTCCTGCCGTTAAAGCTTTTGCTGTTGGTGAAGATATTTCCTTAGCATATGAATCTTCTAGAGAGACTTTTACATCCACATCAAAAAGCTGTTCTCTTCTTGCAAGTTTTAATTCATTTTTAGATACAGAAGAAGATTGACGTGCTGCTTCTAAATCTGCTCTATTATTAAGGGCATGTTTAGTAAGTTCTCTTACATCAAAAATCTTGCAAGTTTTTTCTAATTTACCTAATGGAGATATATTTAAATCAGAATTACCACTAAGTAGAGATAACTGACGATTAGAATTTTCGTAATCAACTTGTGCTTGTAATAAATCGTTATAAAGCACTCCCGTTTCTAGTTGTGACTGAAGAGCATCTATTTTAGCGATATTGCCAAGACTGTGTTGTATAGAATCTGCTTTAGAGAGCTTCTGCATCGTTTTATAAGAGTCGGTAGCTACAAGATATAATTGTCCTTGTTTAAGTGCCTCAAAGAAAGAAATAGAGGCATCAGCTTTAAGGTTTCTATAATAATCTCTAAGTACGGCATCTGCCAATGCTTTTTGATCTTTAGCAATAGAAATTCTAGCACGTCTTTTACCAAAAAGTTCAAGAGTAGTAGAAAGTTCATAAGTTAATGCATGACCCACATAATTACCGTTTTCTTTATTGTCTGTATAATCAACAGAAAGAGAAGGATCTGGGAAAAGTTTAGCCACCTTAAGTTCTGCCTCTGATATATTAATATTTAATTTCTCTGCAGCATACTCAAGATTATTTTTAGACATCTTAGAAAGAAATTCTTGCAAGTTAAGAGTTGTTTTTTCTTTTTTTACATCTTCCTTTTTAGTAGTAGAATCTTGTGCATAAATTCTTTGCACCCCGAAGGTGCAAAGAATAGCTATTGTAATGTATTTAATAAATCTCATAATCATTATTTTTTATTCTCATACTTCTTTTCTGCCATATAATAAAGAGCAGGAAGAACATAAAGAGTGATGATTGTTGCAAAAAGTAATCCGTATACTATAACAGTAGCTAGAGGTCGTTGAACATCAGAACCAATACCAGTAGATATAGAAGCTGGGAATAATCCAAGAATCGCTACCGTAGCAGTCATAAGAACAGGACGGAACCTATGTTTAGCTCCTTCAATAACGGCTTTCTTAAGCTCCATACCCTTTTTTCTGAGAGTATTAATATGGGATATCATAATTACTCCATTCTGAATTGCGACACCAAATAGTGCTATAAATCCTACTGCAGAAGACACATTAAGTGTCATTCCTCTAAGATTCAAGGCAAGCATACCACCAAACATAGCTAAAGGCACAACACCCATAAGCATACCAGCTTGACGAAATTTGCCAAACGCACCGTAAAGAAGTAGGAACATAAATGCAAGTGCTATAGGTATAATAATTCCTAATCTAGAATACGCTCTATTTTGATTTTCAAATTGTCCACTCCATGCTATATGATAATTTTCTTTATCATAGGTGATATCTTTATCTATATTCTTCTGTGCTTTATTTAAGAATTGAGTTAAATCTATACCTCTAAGGTTTACACGAATAGTAAGATAACGTTTATTCATCTCTCTAGTAATAGTACTAGCTCCAGTAGTAAGTTTAATATCTGCTACTTGAGAAAGAGGTATTTTAGCTCCTGACTCAGAAGTAAGCATTAGATTACCTATCTTCTCTGGATTATTTCTAGATATGTCATCATAACGACAAATAACGTCATAAACCTTATTGCCTAAGAAAATTTGAGAAATAGCCTTACCACCAATTGCAACTTCAATAAGTTCAGATACATCAGAAACGTTTAATCCGTATTGTGCAATCTTATCTCTTTTAGCAATGATTTGTAATTGAGGCAAAGGAGGTTCTTGCTCAATAGCAACATCGGCAGCTCCTTTTATTTCTTTAAGAACGTCAACTAGTTGTTCTGATATTCTTCTAGTTTCTTTAAGATCTTCTCCGTAAACTTTAACAGCTAAATCACTATGTGCTCCAGCTATTTGATCCATAACCATATCAATAATAGGCTGAGAGAAACCAACTTCATAACCAGGCATAGTAGCTAGTTTAGCCGACATCTCATCAATAAGATCAGCTTTACGTTTGCCAGATTTCCACTCGTCATAAGGTTTTAGACCGATAGAACACTCTATATGGGAAGTTGAGAAAGATTCAGCACCTTCATCATCTCTACCTGTTTGAACCATTACATAAGTAACCTCATCAAACTTAATCATCTCTTTACGAAGAGTATCTCCCATAGCTTTAGATTTATCTAAAGAAATTCCAGGAGGCAATTGAACTTGCATCCAGACAGAACCTTCATCAAGCGGAGGTAAGAAATCTTTACCAACAGTCACACTTAATGCACATGTAGCAATTACAATCAGAATAAGAGGAGCGAAAACTTTCTTAGGAGTTTTCATTATAATATTAGTATGCTTATTGTAAGCTTTTGTAAGTCTCTCTAACCACTTGTTTTTATAAGTCTTTTGTGGTTTCTTATAAATGAAATATGCTAAGCCTGGAATAAGTAAAAGAGCTACTAAAAGAGCACCCAAGAGAGCGTATCCAACAGTAAATGCCATAGGAGTAAATAACTTCTTCTCTACTCTCTCAAAAGCAAATAAAGGCATATAAGCTGTAATAATAATAATAGAAGAGAAGAATATAGGTTTAGCTACCTCATAAGCACGTTTGAAGATAGAAGTCTCATCTAGTTCTAGATCGGGATTATCCTCTCGTTTCTTTAAGATGGTCTCCATCATCACAATTGCCCCATCTACAATAATACCAAAGTCAATCGCTCCTAAAGAAAGAAGATTGGCAGGGATATTCGTTAAGTGCATTAAAATAAAAGCAATAAGTAGAGAAAGTGGAATAGTAATAGCTACAAGAAGTGCACCTTTCCAGCTTCCAAGGAATAGTATAAGTACAAAAATAACAAGCACAATACCTTCTATAAGAGTCTTAGAAACAGTATGAAGTGTAGTTTCCACCAGATTTGTTCTATCCATAAAAGTATGAATTGACACACCTTCTGGAAGAGTCTCATTATTAAGTTCATCAACAGCAGAGTGGACACCATTAAGTACATCAGAAGGGTTTTGATATCTAAGCATTTGAACAATACCTTCAACACCCTCAGTAATATTTCTCTCTTTATCAGAAAAGCCAAGTACTCCTTTTCTTTCAAGACTACCATATTTTAGTTTTCCTAAATCTTTAACATATATAGGTACTCCTTTTTGAGTACTTACAACAATATTTCCAAGATCTTTCAAGTCTTTCACAAGACCAATACCACGAACTATATAAGTTAAATCACCACGAGTTATCTGAGAACCACCAGCATTGGCATTATTCTTTTCAACCTTATCTGTGATATCACCAAGAGAAAGTCCGTATTGTTGAAGTTTCTGAGGATTAATTTCTATTTGGAATTGAGTCGTTATACCTCCGAAATTACTAACATCAGCAACTCCAGTTACCTGTTTAAGTCGTGGAATAATTACCCATTTATTTAAATCCGTAAGTTCTCTAAGAGAATGATTATCGCTTTCAATAATATATCTATATATCTCACCAGTGGGAGATGTAAGAGGATTTAACCCAGGAACAGCTTCGAAAGGTAATTCTACATCTACTAGTTTTTCTTGTACTCTTTGACGAGCCCAATAATCATCAACCCCATCCTCAAAAACTAAGATTACAGCAGATAAACCAAAAGTGTTTTTACTTCTCATAACGTGTAAACCAGGTAGTCCGTTAAGAGCTCTTTCAATAGGAATAGTAATTTGTTGTTCCATTTCCTCAGCTGCTAACCCAGGCACCTGAGTAACAACTTGTACAGTAACATCAGCGATATCTGGATATGCCTCTACAGATAATTGCTTCCACGACATATAACCAAATACACCTAAAAGCACGAATAGAGATAGCATCATCCAACGTTTTTGGATGGCAGTAAATATTAATTTTTCCATATCTCTATATCTTATTTAGCTTCCATTAAATAGTAAGAACCTTCAGTAACAACTGTTTCATCTTTCTTTAATCCAGAAATAACAATAAGCTGATTAGTTGAAGTTGTTCTCGTTTTAACAGTTCTTCGTTCGTAAGAGTCTTTACCAATTTTTACAAAAACATAGTTGTTTTCTTCCATTTGAAGAACTGCAGAAGAAGGAATAAGAACTTCACTTTTAGGAGAATGAATAAACTTAACACTAGCATACATTCCAGGTTTCATTATTCTATCGTAATTATTACATTCTATAAAAACCTCTACAGAACGAGTCTCTTCGTCAAGAACTTCACTTATATGAAAAATTTTGGCTTTAATACATTTATCAACAGAAGCTGAAAGAGTGATCTCTACATTTGATTCGTTAGAGATTCTATTAATATATTTTTCTTTAACCTGACCAACAACCCATACTTTATTTAACTCTGCAACAAGAGCTACAGGGGCTTCATCTCCTTTAAGATATTGACCAATAACAAGGTTGTTATCTATTATATCACCTTCTATCGGACTTCTAACAATAAGAGCCTGTCCAAGAACAAGATTCTTTGTGTCTACCTGAAAAACTTTAAGAGATAGAGTTGCATTTTTGAAATCTCTGACTTTATTATCGTAATCAAGTTCTATTTCTTCAAGATCTTTTTGAACACCTACACCATTTGCAGATAAATCTTGTTGACGTTTAAGGCTCTTTTTAGCAAGTTCCATTTCTTGTTTTGCTTGATAATATACCTTAGATGCTTCAAAGAAATCAGGAGAGTTAATCTCGAAAATTGCTTCATTCTTTTTAACATGTTGTCCTAAATGCACGAAAGATCTAGTGATTCGTCCTGCAAAGGGAGCAGCTATTTGAGCATATTTGTTAGGAATAGCTTTAACTATACCAGCAGTAGTTAATTTATCAGAAAATTCAGCTGTTTTAACTGTTTCTGTTTTGATTTTCTGTATAAGGCTTGAGTTAGCTTCAACTATAATTGTTTTTCCCTTTAAAGAGTAATGCTTAGCTTCTTTATGCTTATGATGATCTCCACATGCAGACAATAGAATACCCGCACAAAGGATTGAAATTAATAATTTCATTCTTGTGTATTTTTACGTTTTTATCCAATTTATTTATAGAACTATTTATAAAACAGCAATTGGAGGTGCACGAAGAGATAGATTAAGGAAATGAGTTTTGTAGGTGTAATCAACTTCTTTATATATGATTTTCTTAAATGTTCTAGTAATAAAACATTCAAAAGAAAATATTACAGTTGAAAGAAGTACAGTGAAAATTGATAGTTGATCAATAAGACTTATCTCTGCAGCTGAATGTTTATGATTAGCAGTGTCGTCTGTATTACCTTGTCCATCAGAATGAGAGATATAAAAGTGAGAGTGTACTATTGTTACTCCATCAATGGTATGGCAGTGATAAAATAAAGTTACACTAGCAAAATAGCACAAGAATATGGCTAGTAGTAGTATGTTTATTATTTTCTGAAACCTGCTTTCTCTCATTCATTTTGCTTATAACATGCAAATGTATTTATTTATTCTAAACAAGAATACAAAAATCTATATATTAGGAATATTTTAACTTTATCTCT
The DNA here is from genome assembly GCA_049671745.1 of Marinifilaceae bacterium. GTDB lineage: Bacteria > Bacteroidota > Bacteroidia > Bacteroidales > Marinifilaceae > SNAP01. Next base: position 62,608 of record JBATVL010000096.1, on the reverse strand, counting down.
ATTTTTTACTAACTTAAGTAATAATATAGATAGATAAAAAGAGGCAATCAAATTAATGACTGCCTAGTTCTTATTTTTGTTTTGTGACTTTAAATCCTGTTCTAGAATAATCTTTATCTATTATTTTATAATATGGATCAATTATTATCTCTGAGGGTTTTCTATTTAGCTTAAATTTATATTTATGAAGTCCAGAAAGTAGTCTGACTTTCTTTAACATCACTTGCTTCCCTTTAACATTATAAATTCCTATTTCTACAAGATCATTCATATTAGCTTTCGTTTCTTCTCCTTTTCCGTCTGCATAGTATTTTTCTCCCTCTATTTCTATTTCTGTAAGATATTCAAAATCTTCATTACGAGTGTAATGAGCAGAGCGAACATCGTTGTCGTATAGAGTTATCTTATTCATTATGTCATTAACAAAATACTTAAGAGAATCTGGAACTTTAGGTTCAAGTATATCCAAGAAGTCATTTGTTGTAGGATATGGAGCTCCTTTAAACGCATATTTTTTATTAAGCTCCTTTAGAGCGTTAGAAAGTTTATCTCCTCCAATGTAGTCATCTATAGCATAAAGGGCTTGTCCTCCCTTTTGATAATAGATATATCCTTGATTACTTGCTACTTTAGAAAGAGGTTTTTCTTCATATGATTCATTCTTTCTACTATTTAGATATCTGAATGTCTCGCTTCTTAAGAACTTCTTCATGTTTTGCTTTCCGTAGTATTTTTCCATTACTTTGAAAGCAGAATATTGAGTTACAGATTCCATAAGCATTTGTGCTCCTTCTACATTCGCTGCAATTGTTTGATGAGCCCACCACTGATGAGCCATCTCGTGTGCTGTAACATAGAATGGATAGTCAATCTTTAGTTCATCAAATGGAACATCTTTCTTGTTAAGTTCTCTTAGGTCAGCTATGAATCCTATTCCTTCTGAGAATGGTATCATATTTGGAAATGATTGTGCAAATGAAGAGAATCTAGGGAATTCGACTATTCGTAATTGATCATACTGGAAGTCAGAGTACGTCTTAGAATAATAATCAAGAGATTGTTTTACTCCTCTTGCCATTGTTTTTAGATTATACTTATGCATAGGGTGGTGATAAATAGATATCTCTATCTCTTTGCCTCCTGGTATTTTATGTTTTTCTTTGTATACATCGTATTTCGCAGATAGTATAGCGTAGAAATTAATCATCTTTGTTTGCATTCTATAATGAAAGTAATTCCTTCCATCTTTCTCCCATTTATTCACTAGTCTACCTGGAGTAAGTGCTATTTGATCGCTAGATGTACTTACTGTAGCTTCAAAATTGATGAAGTCAGAGTCACTTGTTATGAAATTACGTGAGATTCCATTTTTATCATCTATTGCAAGATTAACAGCTTTTGGTATAAGATTGTGTTTTGCTCTTACTTTTTTACCCATTAATTCATTATCAGAATTATAACCAATAGATGGGAAATACCTGTTGTTAAAGAAGGTTCCGTTCTTATGTGCAATATTGTTTTTTCCACTATTAGTAAAACCTTTTGCATCACTTATGAGTGTGAATTTTAATTTTATAGAATCTCCACTTTGTAATGCTTCATTTAAAGAATATATATAGTAATCATTATATTTGTCAGCACTGATTAGCTTATTATTTCTTTCTATACTTAGATGTTTTATATATTTGTTTTGATTAACATGAATACATTCTATTTTTTTTGATGATTTATTCTTTAGCCAATAAGTACCTTCTATATGTAGTTTACCTGTTTTTGGATATATATCAGCATTTAACTTTACATCAGTTATCTTTGGCTGAGTTATATTTTGGTATTTCTTATAGAGTTTCTCATAACTTACCATCTGTTCTTCTTGAGAGTATGCAGTCTTAAAGGTATTTGTGATATTTGTGTTTACAAATATATATGTACCACATATAATAAATAGAACTGTTACACTAATGAGCGAAATTCTTACTCCTTTATTTAATCTTGTCTTTACTAATAGTAGTCGTGCTTTTAAGTTATTCTTCGACTGAACTACTAAAAACAAATTACTTATAATTACCAGTATTACAGTAAATAACAACCAATAAGTTTTGAATGCCCAATAAGGGAATATTGAGAATCCATATCCATTCATGTCCGAGTAGAACCATTCAGGACTTGAGCCAAAGATAAGTAAGTTATGTTGTAATATACTACCAGCAAATATGTTCTGCCATATCATGAAAACGATTAATATAACATATCCTATATATTTATTATTTATAAGAGAATGCACAAAAAATGCCATTCCAATAAGTAGTATATACTTTATATATTCAAGTCCAAAGATAGATATGAAGTATTGTGATATTTCAAAATTATAATAGTCTGCATTTGCTTGAAATAATATACCACATAAGATCATAAGTAGTAGGAGTCCTGCCACTGCAATAGCTAAACTAATCATCTTACTAACTAATAGAATCCATCTTTTTACAGTCTGTGTATTTACAATTTCGTCTATCTTATATGCTTTATCTCTGCTTAGTAATTCACCACTGAATAGAATAATTATAATATATAAGAAGATTGATAACGAGCCTTTTAGAATGTCTATTACTTGGTATGTAACAGGATATGTCTGAGTATCAAACATCTTTCCTATTGCTTTTGAAGAAACAAACATGAAGATTATAGCTATAAGACTAATAATAATAAAGTATACATTCTTAGATAGATACTTTAGTTCAAAGCTAATTTGATGTTTAAGAATCTTTAATAAAGAACCTATTGAATTATTTCTATGTGTTTGAGGTAGATTAAAGTGTTCTTTCTTAGTCTCTTCTTTTGCTACAGGTGCTAAGCGTTTCTTTCGTATGATTAGTTTTACTGCTTTTAATGCAAAAGAGAATTCAAATTTCATGTATGCTAAAAAGAGGCTCAGTACACCAATGCTTATCCATAATATTCTATTCATTAGATATATTCCTTCAACAGAGACAGTTTCTTTATTCATCTCACTAGCTGTTGTGCCTGTTGTTACTACCAGAGATGCTATCATTCCAAACGGATCAAGAAGAGCAGCTATATTACGACTATCTAAATCTTTAAGTAGACTACTTCCTATTGCATATAAGATATAAAAAGCTAATATAGAAAGCCAATTGACAATCACATTTCTAAGTAATAGACTTAGTGAAAAGAAAATTGCTGTTATGAAGAATATATTTGGTATTATTCTTGCTGCATATGGATTTAGGTAAGCTGCCCACATAAACTCACCGAAGTACTCCGATCTAAGATAAGGCATTATAGTGCCTATATATGTACCAAAGCCTACTGCTGTAAAGACAATCAGATTTAATATAAATGCTGCTGTGAACCTGCCTAGTATGTATTGTGACTTCTTTATTCTTGTGGTGAAAACAAGAGAAAGAGTATCGTATCTGAAGTCTTTAATTACTATAGTACTAGTTACACTAGCTACAATGAAAATCCCTATATAACTAAATATTCCGAATATGATATTTAATAACCCTGGAGAGTTAACTTTTAAATTATCGCCAGCAATACTCATTGTTAAACTCTCAAAAGCTCCTCCGGCTAAGTTCATTAACAAGAATGCTATTAAAAATAATATTCCCCAATAAATATATAGAGATGGTGAGCGAAAGGCTCTTCGTAATTCAAATAATAATATTTCTTTAAACATATCTCTATTATTTAGTTATGATTGATTGCCATAAAGTATGCATCTTCTAATTGTGGTTTTATGGCTTTAAAATCTTTACTTAGATCATCTTCACTATATACATGAATAAGTGGTTGACCACCTTTTAGATGTGAATATACAAGCTGATATCTTTCTGAATAATCATCAAACTCTTCCTTAGATATTGTCTTTTCCCATATCTTCCCATCTAATTGAGAGATAATTTCAGATGGCTTACCATTAACAAGAAGTTCGCCCTTATTAATTATAGCCATATCGTTACATAGATCACTTACGTCATCAACAATGTGAGTAGATAGAATAACAATCTTATCTTCGCTTATTTCGCTAAGAAGGTTATTAAAACGTACACGCTCTCCTGGATCTAGGCCTGCAGTTGGTTCATCTACAATGATTAACTTAGGATTACCAAGTAGTGCAAGAGCTATACCAAAACGTTGTCGCATTCCTCCACTAAAACTATCAACTGCTTTCTTACGTGCGTGAAATAGATTAACTTGATTGAGTAGATAGTTTACTGTCTCTTTGCGTTCTTTGCTATCTGTTATACCTTTTAAAATAGCAAAGTGATTAAGTAGTTCTATTGCTGATACTTTAGGATAAACACCAAATTCTTGAGGTAAATAACCCAATACTTCCTTTAGTTTTTCTTTCTCTTTTATAATATCTATTCCATCAAATGATATAGAACCTTCATCTGCATCTTGAAGTGTTGCAAGTGTTCGCATCAGGCTTGATTTCCCTGCACCATTAGGACCAAGTAAGCCAAACATACCTGATTCTATGTTTAAACTCAAATCGTTTAGTGCTTTTACTTCATTGGGATATGTTTTTGATAGATTTCTTATTTCTAATCTCATGATTGTATATTTTATGTGATTTCTTAATTCATTTGTTTCATCGTTTCTATCTGTTCCTGCTGAAGGTCCTCTAGTTGCTCTTCGGTGATTTTCCTAGCTGTAGGTGGAACAATAATATCAGTATTTGATAATTGTTTTTTGCTAATTAAATCTGCTCTATAACTTATCTTATCACCATCAATTCCTAGTATTGCACCTTCTTTACAAAATATTGAAGATAATGGTGTAGCTTTAATAGTCATGTTTTTAGCAATCCAATAAGTCATATTATCGCCCTCGTCTTTTTTTCTTGTTGCTTTTGTACACTTGTATCCAAGAATGTTTTTTGTTTCAGTAGAAAACACAAAATCTGTATGTTTAATTTCTGTTTCCACATAAAAGTAATGATTCATGATCTTGTGATATTCTGTAGCTTTATTATTCTTGTAGTTGATTAAAGCATTGTTTGACATACCTGACATTTGCATGTTGAAGGAAGTTTTATCTTTTTTCTCCATCTTGCCTTCTTTTATGCGAGCCTTATTTTCGGTGTATTTATACACAATCTTCTTTTCTATTGTTTCAGGAAGAAAATTTTTCATAGCCATTTGTGTACTTGATAGACTTTTATGAATATTAATTGTTTGTACGTACTCTATCGTTAAATCATTTTGTGCTTTTAAATAAGTTCCTGTTATAAGGATAGCTACAGTGATAAATAATTTTACTAGTTTCATGTCTTATGTTTTTTAATGTTTGTATTGCAAATCTATACAATGCATGATGATGAATATGTTAAGTGCTTGTTATCCATTGTTAATGACTGTTAAGCGACTTTTTTACTTATCTTTATTGAGTATTTTTGTAACAAATAGACTTATATGAAGAGAGAGATACGATTTATATTATTGTTAATTACATTAGCAACAGCATGCATTCTTGCTTTCCAAATGTTTTGGATAGTGAATTCCTACACGGTTAATCATAAACAGTTATTAAAAGAGGTCAATCAAGCTCTTGAAGTATCTATTCAAAGAGAAATGAATATTCGTTATTCTTTTCTTGCTAGTACTCTGTATGATGATAATACTAATGAGATAACTATAATAGAAAATAAGGGGTCATCTATAAATATTGATTCACTTCTCAATGCTGCAAATGGAAAGATAGATGATAAAAATAGCTCAATGCAGCTTTCTTTTGATGCTAAAACATTCAAAAGAAAAGACTCTGTACATATTCCCGATATGTTAAATATAGATCTAAAAGCTATACTAACAGCTATCCTTGTTGATGAGAAGGACAATAAGACATATACTAATATAGTTGTTCTTGATTCGCTCTTAAAGGATGAGTTTAAAGCTAGGGAACTTGATTCTGATTATTTTGTAGAGATTCGTAATACAAAGAAAGATTCTCTCTTGTATAGCAGTAGTAATAATCCTATTAATGATAAATCAACATTATATTCTAGAAATGTAACAACTTCTGTTTTTAAAAATAGTTATGCTAGAGTTGCTTTCCCAAATCAAAAACAGATTATATTAACACGAATGGGAGGTTTGTTAATCATGTCTGCTGTGTTGTTATTAATAGTGATTCTTTGTTTTTTATACATGTATAGAACTATTATCAATCAAAAGAATTTATCTGAGATAAAGAATGATTTTATTAATAATATGACTCATGAACTAAAGACTCCAATTGCAACTGTTAATGCAGCTATAGAGGGTATGCAGTCATTTGATGTTTTAGAAGATAAGAAGAAGACTAATAGATACTTATCTGTATCATCAAGGGAGCTAAAACGACTTTCTACTCTTGTTGAGAAGGTTTTGAATATTGCAGTCTACGAAAAAAAGGAACTTTTCTTAAATATTGAACCTATTAATCTTAATGATATGATTAATAATATAATTAGTACTCAGTCAATTAAAAATGCAGAAAAGACAGTTGATATAGTTTTTAATGAGGTTTCTACTTCTACCGTAATTGAAGGTGATAGAGTTCATATGACTAATGTTATCAATAATTTAATTGATAATGCAATTAAGTATTCAGAAGAAGAAGTAAAAGTATATATAACTCTTACTAAGAGTAAGCATTCATGTTTCTTAAGTGTAAAGGATAACGGAATAGGTATTTCTGCAAAGCATCAGAACAAGGTTTTTGATAAATTCTATAGGGTGCCAACAGGTAATCTGCATGATGTAAAAGGATTTGGGCTTGGACTTCATTACGTAAAGAATATCATAGAGAAACAAAATGCCTTCATTGAGCTAAAGAGTTCTCTTGGTAAGGGAAGTGAATTTATTATTAGTTTTAAAGCATAATCTATGAGTGAAAAGATAAATATATTATATGCCGAAGATGAGGAAGCCTTAGGTATGATTGTGTGCGATAGTCTAGAAAGTAGAGGCTTTGCTGTAGATTTTCATTCTAATGGAAAAACAGCTCTTGATGCATATTATAAAGATAAGCACGATATATTAGTATTGGATATAATGATGCCTAAAATGGATGGTTTTACTCTTGCTCGTGAGGTAAGAAAGACTAATAAGAATGTACCAATTATATTTTTAACTGCTAAATCTTTAACTACTGATGTAGTGGAGGGATTTGAATTAGGAGGTAACGACTATTTGAAGAAACCCTTCAGTATGGAAGAGTTAATTGTACGTGTGAAGGCATTATTGGGTCGTAACATTATTAATGACGAAACAGAGAAGAGAGATACGCATCATGATATAGGTATGTATAAATTTGAAACGACCAGTCAGATACTTGAATATAATGGTATCGAAAGACAATTGACTCATAGAGAATCAGAATTGTTGAGACTGCTGTGTGAAAATAAGAATAAAGTACTCAATAGAAAAGCTACCTTATTAGATCTTTGGGATGATGATAACTTTTTTAATGCTCGAAGTATGGATGTCTTCATAACTAAGTTAAGAAAGTATCTTAAGGAAGATCCTAACGTACAGATAATAAATATTCGAACTGTAGGATATAAGATGATTATAAAGGAATAATATAGAAAAGAAAAGGCAATCAAACTAATGATTGCCTTTCCTTATATGTTAAGAATAGTTCTCGATTATTAGAGAAATGACGCTTTGCAGAGTTCTACCATCAGCCTCTATTTGCTGAGGAATAAAACTAGTAGCAGTCATGCCAGGGGTAGTATTTACCTCCAACACATAAATTTTGCTATCTTCTATAATAAAATCAACTCTAATAATGCCCTTAAGCTTAAGAACATCATAAAGTAAAGATGTTTGTCTTTGAAGCTCCTTTGTTAATTCCTCTGAAATACGCGCAGGAGTAATCTCTGTAGACTCACCATCATATTTAGCTCCAAAATCGAAAAATTCATTATCAGAAAGAATCTCAGTTACAGGAAGAATTATATCTTCTGTTTCTGTTTTAACGGCTCCACAAGTGAACTCTAGTCCGTTTATAGCCTTCTCAACAATAACTTCCTTAGAGAAAGAAAAAGCTTTATCTAAAGCTGTGTCAAGTTCATCTATAGTCTTAACTTTAGAAATACCAAAGCTAGAACCATCAGAGTTTGGCTTCACAAAACAAGGAATCCCCACAAGAGAATTAATCTCCTCTATGCTGTGCTGATTCCTTGTTCTAAGAAGTATAGAATTCCCTATATTAATACCAAAATCCTTAATATAGTGATTACATGTATATTTGTCGAAAGTAAGAGCAGCGGCTAATACATCACAGGTTGAATGAGGAATGTCTAACATATCAAAGTATCCTTGTAAACATCCGTTCTCTCCAGGAGTACCGTGAATAGTGACATAAGCAAAATCGAACTTAACTTTCTCCTTAGTAGGCGAGAAGCTAAAATCATTTTTATCTACAGGGTATATTTCATTATTATAATGAACTTCCCATTTGTCCTTTGTTATTATAACTAAATACTTATTGTATATAGCATCATCTATAGCCGCATAAATGTTTTGTGCCGAGTTTATAGATACTTCATACTCTGCAGAGTATCCACCAGCAACAAGTGCAATATTCTTCTTCGACTTCATTGTTTCTTAATTTTTATATTTCTCTATTAGAGATATAACCTCTCCACTTTTCTATAAGAGAACTCATATCCTCTGGTAAGTCAGAGTTAAAAGTCATTTCTTCTCCAGTAGTAGGGTGTATAAATCCTAATGTTTTTGCATGAAGAGCCTGTCTTGGACAAGTCTTAAAGCAATTTATAATGAATTGTTTATATTTTGTAAAAGTTGTTCCTTTTAGGATACTATCTCCACCATATTCCCAGTCATTAAAAAGAGGATGACCAATGCTCTTAAAGTGAGCTCTAATCTGGTGAGTACGTCCTGTCTCAAGAATACACTCAATAACATTTACATATCCTAATCTCTCAATCACTCTCCAATGAGTAACCGCATGTTTACCATACTCTTCATCTTCAGGGAAAACATCCATAATCTTACGATTAGTAATATTTCTTCCAATATTACCAACTATAGTACCTTCGTTCTCTGGCATATCACCCCAACACATTGCAATATATTTACGTGTAGAAGTTTTATTAAAGAATTGAAGAGCTAGTTTCGTTTTAGCCTCTTCTGTCTTAGCAATAACAAGTAATCCAGATGTGTTTTTATCTATACGGTGAACTAATCCTGGACGTGGATCGTTTTCGTCGTTAAATAATGGGTTCTCTTTTAGGTGCCAAGCAAGTGCATTAATAAGAGTTCCACTATAGTGACCATAAGAAGGATGAACTACCATTCCAGGTTCTTTATGAACAACTAAAAGTGCATCATCTTCGTAAACAATAGTCAAAGGAAGATCCTCAGGGATAATAGTTATTTCTCTCTTTGGGTATGTTAATTCAATAGTTATAACGTCGTTAGGTTTAACTTTGTAGTTCACCTTAACTGCATTACCATTAACTAAAATTGATCCAGCCGCAGCAGCATCTTGAATTTTATTTCTTGAAGAGTTAAGCATTCTATCGCTAAGAAACTTATCAATTCTAAGAAGAGTTTGTCCTGGATCAACAACAAATTTAAAATGCTCGTATAGAGAATGAGAATTTTCTTGTGTCTCTTCTTGCTCTTTATCTGTATTAACTATATCTTCGTTAATGTCATCAAATAATTCTTCCTTTTCTGTCATCTTTATCTTTATCAAATTTCTATATTCTTTATTTAGAGCTATTTGTTTCTACAAATCGACCTTTGTCAAGCGTTATCCACAATTTAAGTTTGCTTCCTGCTTGTAATCTTCTTGTTCTACTATATTCAGGACTTTGTTTCCAGACTCTTGCAGTGCGGAAATCCTTTTTTGTTTTTATTGTATAATCTTTATATATTATTTCTACGTTAAGGTAAGAGTAATGTAATGAACTTCTAGCTTCTTTTACTGTTTTGCCTACTACATTTGGCATTAGAACTCTATTGTTTCCTCCTCCTCCAAGAACCATATCTATATACGAACCTTTTTCTATCATAGAGCCAGGAATAATAGCTTTATCTTTATACTTAAGTTCAAGAACAAGGTTTTTATATTTATGTGCTTGGTATTGTATCATTCCCACTTTCAAACCTAAATTAGTAAGAGTACTAAGAGTTTGTCTAAAAGGCATATTTGTAATATTAGGGAAGGGTATGCTCTCTGGTTTAGAAGAACATATAATAACAGATATGTTTCTGTTTTCTTTTACTTTTTTCTGTGCTTTAGGCATTTGTTCAATAATGCTGCCAGCTTTCGCGTCTTTTTGGTATACCGAATCAATAACATTCATATGTAAGTTATCGTATTCAAGAGTCTCATCTGCCTCGTATAAATCCATTCCGTAAAGATCCGGAACTATGTAGTATTCATTATGATGAGTGTATGCATCTAAGCCAAAAAGAACAGAAATAATAATAGCTGTAATAAGTGTGAAGGCTATTCCAGCATGTTTAAAAAATACCTTACTTTTAAAGAAGGCGGGAATAACAGAGGCTATAGCATTTTTGATTTTAAGCAAAAGAGGCTTTATTATTTGATAAGCCTTACTGTTAGAAATAGAATTTTTATCCATATGTTAAATATTCATTAGTCTTGTTTATGGGCAAATATAATAGATTTTTGCGAATAAAGAGCTAATGTATAAATAGCAAAAAAGCCTCATTAAGAAATGAGGCTTTAAAGTCTTTATATAAAGCTATATGATTATGCTTTATGTCTACCTTCGCTAGAAACACTTACTTTTTTTCTTCCTTTAGCGCGACGTCTAGCTAATACAGCTCTACCGCTAACAGAAGACATTCTTTCTCTGAATCCGTGCTTGTTTCTTCTTTTTCTGTTCGATGGTTGGAACGTTCTTTTCATGATATTGAAATTTTATTGTAATTTATACTTTTTAATCTCGTGTAACAGTGTGCAAAAATATATAAATATTCTTGTCTTGCAAAGACATAGTAAAAAAATACTTATATTTTACATCTGTAAATATACAATTTTCTTAGTTTCAAAGTATTCCTCTTCAAAATACTCAGTAATATCAACTATTTCAGCGTCTTTTTTATATTTAGATAATTCTGACATAAAATCGCCGCCTTTTAGATAAAGTAGTCCATTTGGAAGTGAATTCTTATCTTTATGATGTACTTTGTTCTTTACAAAGGTCATGAAATTAGGTAAAGATGTAACTGCACGACTAACAATAAAGTCGAATTGTCTCTTTACATTCTCAGCTCTTGTATGTTCAGCTTTTACATTCTTTAAACCAAGAGACTTAGCAACCTCGTTAACAACCTTTATTTTTTTGCCAATAGAATCCACCATGTAAAAGTTTACATTCGGAAACATAATAGCTAAAGGAATACCAGGGAATCCACCACCACATCCAACATCAATAATATCTGTACCGTCTCTAAAGCTAATAAGTTTAGCAATAGACAGAGCGTGAAGCACATGATGCTCGTATAAAGAATCAATATCTTTTCTAGAAATAGTATTTATTCTTTCGTTCCAGTAACGATATAATTCATCAAGCTGTGCAAATTGTTCTTTTTGCTTTTCGCTTAAGTTTGGGAAATATTTTAATATTATATCCATAGGTATTTTTGAATGATTAAGTTCGCAAAGTTAGTAAGAAAACTGATATTTAAAAATTTGCTCTCACTTGCTAGTGCAAGTGCATAATTATAAATCACTTATGAATCTTAATGCATAAGAGTAATTTAATGTATTATAAGTTTTTATTTCTTTCTTTTTTTCTTTCTTTTGTGTGATTACATATAAGGAAATATTCAAAAATCTACATAAAAAACATTCAATATGACTAACTTAGTTGAAATAAACGTTCAGTCGGAAATTGGTGAGTTAGAGGGTGTTATTCTTCATACTCCAGGTTCTGAAGTTGAAAATATGACTCCTCAAAATGCTGCAAGAGCTCTTTATAGTGACATTCTTAATATTGAGATAGCTAATGAAGAATACCGTCAACACTCAGGGGTATTAGGTAAAATTGCAAATACATATCAAGTAAAAGACCTTCTTGCAAATATCTTAAAAACGGATTCTACTAAAGAAGAAGTAATAAAACGTTTAGTGCGTTGCGAACCACACATAATGGAGCGTGGAAACACTTATCGTTTATATGATCATCTTCTAGACCAAACTCCAGAGGTTTTGGCTAAGATGTTAATAGAGGGAGTAGAATTAGAGAGAGATTCTTTAACTTCATTTTTAAGCGATTACAATTTTGCATTATCTCCACTTCATAATTTCTTCTTTACTCGTGATGCTTCAATGACTCTTAATAATGAGGTGTTGATTGGATCTATGGCAAATAAAGTAAGAGATCGTGAGTCTATGATCATGCAATCTATATTTGATTTTACACCAGAATTTAAAACTAAAACAGTTTCAGCTGTTGGTAGTGATTTATATTCTCCTGAATTGAATATGGAGGGTGGTGATATACTAATTGCTCGTGATGATATCTTAATTATTGGTAACGGTTGTCGTACAACAACAAAAGGGGTAGATTTTATATTAGCTCAGATTATTGCACAAAAAGAATCAAAAGTGCGTCATCTTGTTATTCAAGAATTACCAGAATCTCCAGAATCATTTATTCACATGGATATGGTATTTACTCTTCTTGACAAGAATAAATGTATGGTGTTTGAACCATTGATTCTTCAACCAAACAAATACCAAACAGTACATATTGCTGTTCAAGATGGTAAAATCCTAAAAATAGAGAGAGAGCAAAACGTTCTTACAGCTCTTAAGAAACTAGGAATGGACTTAGAACCAGTATTCTGTGGTGGTGAGTCGTATCAGCATGCTGAGAGAGAGCAATGGCATTCAGGTGCTAACTTCTTCTCTGTAGGCGAAGGTAAAGTGATGGGATATTCTCGTAACTTATATACTATAGACGCTATGGCTAAATCAGGATTCGAACCTATTAAAGCTAACGATATTATTTCTGGTGCTCGTAACTTAAGCGATTATGAGAAATATGTTGTTACTATAGATGGTTGTGAATTACCTCGTGGTGGTGGTGGTTGTCGTTGTATGACTATGCCTATACGTCGTAAGTCAGTACAGTGGTAATACTTATTTAAATATATAAATATAATGCCCCTTTATTATTTCTTTATTGGAATAGAAAAGGGGCATTTTTTTTTGTTTAATTATCTATTTTAGAAAATAGATAATATAGCCTTTACTGCAACTTCAATACCATCTATAATTTTCATTGTTGTTTTGATACTTTCAACTTTTCCAGTAAGCTCATCATATTTTGCTTTAGTAGCATTGAAATTATCTTTATAACCTTTACTTACAATATTATCTGCTCCTATTAGTTTGTATATACTATTGTAAGTAGTCTCTAAGTCGTTTATTTTCTTAGTTACAGCATCGTATTTTATTAATTGTTTTTTTACATTAGTTCTTAAATTCTGTATTTCTGTTAAAACTTTCTTGTATTCTAATGGGTTTTGATATAATTCTTTAACCTTTTTCATGGCAAGATCTGTTATACTAAAATCTCCAGTTAATAAGCCCATATCTTCATTAAGATCCTTTGTGTCGGTAGTCATTACTTTTATCAGATTATCTGTGAATGAGCCTGAAAGGTTACCGTCTTTATCTGTACATGAAAAGGCGCAAAGGCATAAAATTGCAAATAAGATTTTTCTCATAATAGTTTCTTTTTTGTTGTTTGTGTTTGTTATTCTTCCTTTTGTGTCTCTACAAAACTAGTTTAAGCAAATAGATACTGCAAGTTTTAGTTAGTATTCTCATCTGTCCTTAAAGTTATATATCATATCTGTGACAAACATTATATAAATACCTATCAAAGATGGATCAACTATGTATGAGGTACTAATCAACTATGTATCAATTACCTCCTGTGTAGGTTCTTTGTTGGTTCTTCCTTGGTTCTTTATAGGTTCTTCCTAGGTTTTAGTTACCTATGAAGAACCTATAATGATGCTTCAAACATGAGATACAACTGATAGTTGACATATACTTAATTGGTAGTTGATTTATATTAAATACATACCTGATAGTTCTTTGATAGGTAATAAGCCCATCCTTAATACCTATTAAAATAAGGGTATCTAGCTTTAAATTCATTAATTACAAGGACTATTAGTAACAAAAAACTGCTATTAAAAATAAAATGCGTAGATTTGCATCCGATTTAGAAATTTAGAAAAGAAGCATTTATGAAGCGCATTAATGAATACAAGAAATTATTTAATGTTGAAAAAGACATTAATTTGAAGGAAATCAAGACTAAATATAGAAATTTAGTTAAAGAATGGCATCCTGATAAATTTCAAAATGAAGAGGCTATGTGTATAGAGGCTGAGAGAATGAGCCGTGTGATTATTGACGCTTATCATTTCTTAGTTAGTATTGCACCTGAAACGATTGCTGCTAATTCAGAAGCATATAATGTAACTATTTCTGAAGTGGGAATATATGATTATAAGCATAAAGGAATGACTTTAGAGGTTCACTTTGCTGATAGTTCAGTATATGAATATTTTGGTGTTTCAAGAGCTATGTTTAATAAAATGAACAATGCAGGTAATCTTGAACGTTTTGCAAGAAGGAATATCTTTAAATCTTTCTTGTATAGAAAATCTAAAAAAGCGATGGAAGCTGCTTAAGATTCTATTTTAAGATATAATTATAGCGCAGATATACTATTTAATAGTGTATTTGCGCTATTTTTTTTATGTATATATCTTACGTTAATACTTATTAAATCATTAATTTTGTTTTGACACGAACTTATTATATTAGAATAAAAAAATGAATACATTTTCAAATATAAAAGAAATCATTTCTACTCTTAATAAAGAACATAAATTGTTATCTGAGATGTTCAGTAAGAGAAAATCTTTGTCATACAGGTATGATGAGGCTTTATCTGCTGTTGATGATGATAAAAGGAGAATGGATTTTCTTATAGAACGTTCTGTAATTAGAAAGAATGGAGCATTCTTAGAAATAGATGATCAATATATTCAGTTTTTTGAACAAATTCTTGAAGTTAATGAAGAGATAAATATTTCTTACATAAATGAGAATATTCAGAATATTAGAGACAATATTGTTTATTATTTCAATGAAAAGAGTGAGCAGAGAAAATATCATTACCTTAGGATTATTAAGAAAACACTAAGAAGTATAGGAGTTATAACATTACGTAATGTTGTTGATTTAAGGCGTAATATAGATACTACATTTAAGAATGAGCCTAATTATAATAATAAAAAAGCAAAATTAGAGAATCTTGACACTAAGAGGCTTGATATAAGTAAGCTAATTGATGACACATATGCATTGATTAATGAAGAGGAAGCAATCTTCTTTAAAACAGCTCAGGATGAAGAGTTAGGCCATATAGTGGTAGAGTTAAAGCTTAATTTAATAGAAAGTAGTCATAATCTTATTGAGATAGAGAAACAGATAATAGATTTTCTTAATCAGATAAAATATCAGACTAATGTAATAGAGAAGATTAGACGTATCAAATATTTAAAGGATCAACTCACCATAGAATCTACAACAGACATAAACGATATACTTCTTGCCAATAACTCCATTGTTTTTGAGCCAAATTCTTCTAGACCCTTAAACTTATCACTTGAATTTCTAGCCTCAGATGAGGAGGTCTTTTCTATAATCAAGAAAGTTGCAGGTAATAATATCTCACGATATAATTCAAGAATTCCTGTGGCAGAGAATATCTCTACTGAATATCTTGAAACAACACAAGAAGAGGAATCTTCTATAAATTTAGAGGAGCTTAGAGATTCTTTTCTTCTTTCTGAAAACAACTTATTTGATTTTCTTATTAAATACAATTTCTTACAAGATGTCTCTTTCGATGAACGAGTGACTATCTATTGTCAGATGGTTTCTCAGTATGATAGTGATTTTGTTATAAGTGATGATTTCCAAACAGAAAACAATATTGAATACAATATGATTTACTCAAAACAAAGAATATGAGCTTAACTATACATACCGATAAGATATATGAACATCTGATAAAAGGTCAGTTTATCTGTTCTAATAGTCCGAATATAGCAATTCGCAAATTGTATTCTATTATAGACGAAGATGATAATTATACTGAATTATATGAGTATTTTAAGAAGATTAATTTAATTCTTGAAAGAGGAAATCAGTACTATTATTTCAGTAGAAAAGAAACTAAAGTCAATTTGGAGAGAAAATTAGAATATCTCTTCAAATGGATAGATATTATTGATTTCTTTAAAACGTATGATTCTTCTTTTGATTCAGGATATAGGTTTATTCCTTCTGACATTCTTGTTTCTTTAAAAACAGACGCTGAATTGAAATCTAAGTTAGATGCTATCAAAAAGCACACTAACGGAAGGGAAAATTATTCCGATATTATTAAGAGAACCCTTGATTCCTTAGTTAGGGACAATTTTCTAGAAATAGAAGATGAACTTTCTAATACTTATAAGGTTTTATCTTCTTTTAAATATTTAGAAGAGTTAATTCTATTAATTAATATACCAGAGGAGGTAGAAAATGAGATACCTGAATAAAATTACGTTTATAAACAGTGCTTCTATTAAATATTCAGAAGTTAATCTGGATGGAAATATCCATTTTATAGGCACACAAGGAGTTGGTAAGAGTACCTTACTTAGAGCAATATTGTTTTTTTACAATGCTGATAAAACGAAGCTAGGTATACCAAAGGAAAAGAAGACTTTCGATGAGTATTATTTCCCCTATCAAAATTCGTATATAATATTTGAGGTCTTTAAAGACACTTACTCGTTTTCTGTTATGGCTTTTAAAAGACAGGGAAGAGTTGCTTTTCGTTTCTTAAACACAGCTTATAGTAAAGATTTTTTTATAGATAAGGATGGTTTTGCATTTGATTCTTGGGATTTGATTCGTGAGAATTTAGCTAAGAAAGATGTTACATGGTCTAATATTGTTCATTTTTATGAGGACTATAGAAACATCATTTATGGCAATAATAAAGGTCTTGATACTAGATTTAGAAAGTATGCTCTTATTGAAAGTAAGCAGTTTCAGAATATACCAAGAACAATACAGAATGTCTTTCTAAATTCGAAATTAGATGCTGAATTTATTAAACAGACTATTATAAAATCATTGAACGAAGAAGAGTTGAGTATAGATCTTGATACGTACTCGCATCATCATTTAAAAGATTTTGAGCTACAACTTAACGATATTAAGTTATGGTCTGATAAAAATAAAAGAGGTGAGGTAGTTGTTCGCAAGCAAGCAGCTGCTGTTTCTACAGCCTTTAGAGATTTTTCTTTTCTTAAGAAGGAAAAAGAGGTTCTTTCAAAACAATTAGGCTGGGCCTTAAAAACAGGAAACTCTCTATTACCAAAATATACTATTAGTTTTGATGAACAGATCTCAAATAAAGAAAAACTTAAAAACGAATCTAGCAATTTAGATGGTGTTTATGGTGAAAATAAAGAGAAAAGTGATAGGCTATTAGGCGCTCTTATAGGTAAGCTTGACACTCTTTCGAGTAAAAAGGCAGACTATGATAAGAAGAATATAGATTCGATTATTAGAAAATTTGCAAGTAAGGATTCCTTGAATTTAGCCAAGCAACACTTCGAGGAGGAGACTGCTTTGCTTACTTCTCAGTTTTCTGACATGCAACAAAAATATACTGCATCTATAAATCAGTGTAAGAATCACTTAGATACTTATACAAACAAACAAAATACGACTAAACATGTTTTAAAAGAAGATTTTTATTCTTTTAGAGAAGCCAAGAATCTTAAATATAAGACTATGTCTGATGATATAGTACAGCAAGATAAGGCTAATCTTGATGTAGCTATTCTTACTATTAAAAATTTGAATATTGCTATTCGAGATTTAGAATTGAAGAAATCAGAGATTAAGCATAAACGTTTCTACGAGAGTGATATTAATAACTGCAAGGAAGAAGCAGTACGCTTAAGAGAGGCTAAGTACAAACATGAGAATGTTATTAGTCAATCTAAAAAGAAGATTATAAATATAGAGAAAGAGTGGGATTTAGAGAATAAGAGAGCAGAATGGGAGTGTGAGAAGGATATTGATAAATTTACTGCTTCTAAGATACTTTTAGAAGATGAGATTTCGTCTATAAGGCTAAAATTAGAGAATTCGAAAGACTCTCTTTATGCATGGCTAAATGAAAATATGCCTGATTGGAATAGTAATATTGGTAAATTGATTGATGAGGATAATATCTTATTTAGAAAAGATTTGAATCCTTCTAAATTTCCTGATATGGTTTTCTCTCTTTACGGAGTTAAAGTTGATTTAGATAATGTAAAGAAAACTGTTAAAACAGTAGATGACTATAAAAAGGAAGTTGAACAGTTAGGAATACAGCTAAGAATTATAAACAAGCAGATTTCTGATTCTTGTACAAATAAAGAAAAAGAGTTCAATGATTTGAAGCTTAAATATTCACCTTTAATTGTAGAGCTTAGAGAGCTTATTTTAAATACTGAATATGAGTTAAATAAATCTAAACTTGATATAGATTCAAATATTGTTCTTTTATCTGAACTGGATTTAAAAGCCAAAAATGAGAAGTTTTCTGAAATTAAAGCTTTACAGGATAAAATATCTGAGAAAAGAAGTGAAGAATCGCTTGCTACAGCTGAATTAAACAAGCTTAAGGAGATTACGGAATCTGAAATTCTTGATTTAGATAAGGAAAGAGATAATATTATTGATCAAGAGCAAAAGAAGATGAATATGTCTATTGCTCTTATAGATGCGAAGATTGAGGAAGAGAAGAAATCTGCCTCCTCTAAGATAGTTAATATTGAAAAGAATCTTAATAATGAATTAGTAGGTAAAGGTCTTGATATTAAAAGATTAGAAGAGATAGTTGTTGAGGGAGATAAACTTTCAGCTGAACTAAATTTTATTGAAGATAATATGACTCTTCTTACAGAGTATAACAAAGATAAAAGAGAACTATTCGACAAAGAGACTGAGTTTAATAGAGACAAACTTCTTATTGAGAAACAAGTAGAGATTGAAAAAGTAAAACATAAAAAAGAGAAGCTTAGATTGAAGCAAGAAATTGCTGCTATTTCAAAGGAAATAAAGATTTTAGATGATAAGATTTTAAATCTTAAGAATGACAAAATTAAGTTTGAGGAGTTTAAAAAGACTGATTTTTATGCTGAGATTTCTATTTATATAGAGAATGATATATCATGTTTAGAGACAGATAAGTCTGCTGCTGATTTAATATCAGATATTAAAGGTAAGTCTGCTACTCAAGCGAAGAGGTTTTCAGAGCTTAAGGATGAAATTATTAGTTTTACTAGCAATTTTCAAGAGAATAATATCTTTAAGTTTAGAATCAAGTTCTTTACTCTAGCTGATTATATTCTTTTTGCTAGAGAATTAAAATCTTTTATAGATGATGATAAGATCTCTGATTACGAGAAAAGAGTGAATGAACGTTTTGCCCATATTGTTATTCAGCTTGGTAAGGAAACTAATGAATTACTTTCTAAGGGGTGGGAGATTCAGTCTGTTATAAATAAGATTAATAATGATTTTGACGCTAAGAATTTTGTAGGAGCAATTAAGAAGATGAGAATGCGTATTGTGCCATCTTCAAATAAGATTATGAAATTGCTTTCAGATATTAAGGATTATAGTGAGTTGAACGCAATAGAGCTAGGTTCTGCTAATTTGTTTACTTCTGATAATGCAATTGTGTCTAATGCTAAGGCCGTTAAACTTCTTAAAGATTTAGTGCACGAGATGAATATTTATAAGGGATCTACTATTTCTTTATCTGATTCGTTTGGACTAGAGTTTAGAATTGTGGAGAATG
Source organism: Marinifilaceae bacterium (assembly GCA_049671745.1). Taxonomy (GTDB): domain Bacteria; phylum Bacteroidota; class Bacteroidia; order Bacteroidales; family Marinifilaceae; genus SNAP01. The sequence goes on along the minus strand of JBATVL010000096.1, from coordinate 42,633 downwards.
ATAACGATACTGGTTGGGTTGAACGTCTTTCTAATGTTGGTTCAGAGGGTACAGATGTGCTTGTTAAGGCTATGATTAATATTATGCTTCTTAATGTGTTTAAAGCTAGTGCTTCTAAGAAAGTAACTGATTTTAAACTGCATTGTATGATGGATGAGATTGGTAAGCTGCATCCTAATAATGTTAAGGGGATTCTTAAATTCGCTAATGATAGAAATATCTTGCTTATTAATGGTTCGCCTACTAGTTTAAATGCACCCGATTATATGTATACTTATTTGCTTACGAAGGATGCAAAGAATGTTACTAGTGTTAAGGCTTTGATTAAGAAAAAATCTAATGTTTTAGTTTAAAAACTTATATTATGAGACCCCTAGAGCTTGCTGTTGATTCAAATGCAAGTCTCTTAAAACTTTTAAGGGGGTTCTGATAAATTTATACAATAAAATAGAGGTTTGTCTTAATGACAGGCCTCTATTTATTTTGTAGCTATTGTTGGTGTAGAGAATACAGAGATCTCCAGAAGGATAAATAATACTTGATTAATAGCTTTTATTGAAGAAGATAACTAATTAGATGTTTTATCGTACAATAGATAGAATCTAATATTTATCTGATATGAATATACTTGAACATGAGGCTAGATTAATTCTTCAAAAGTATGATGTACCAATGCCAGACTCGTCTGTAGCATCTAATACTGATGAACTAATTAAGATATGTCAAAGATACTCTTACCCTATAGTTATTAAAGCACTTGTTGAAACTGGTGGCAGAGGAAAGGCTGGTGGTGTAAAAGTTGTTAATTCAGAAGCTGAGGCTGTTGAATTTGCTAATAAATTACTTGGAACTTACCTTGTTACTGTACAAACTGGATCAGAGGGCTTATTGGTTGATAAACTACTTGTTGCTCCCGCATATCCCATTGAGAAAGAGTATTATGTATCTATTACAATAGATAGAGATAATGCTTGTCTGGTTTTTATTCTTTCTGCCTCTGGCGGAACAGATATAGAAAAGGTTGCTCACGAAACTCCTGAACACATACATACTTTTAGAGTCTACTTATCTTATGGTTTGTTAGATTTTCAGCTACGTGCAATGGCTTTTTCTCTTAGTTCTGACACCAAATTACATACTTCTTTTATTCACTTCTTTAAGAAGCTTTACAATTGTTTTGTAGAAGAGAATGCTTTAATGCTTGAGATTAATCCTCTGGCATCTTCTTTAAGTGGAGATGTTTCAGCTCTCGATGTTAAGCTTAGTCTCAATAAGGAAGAGGCTGCAGGAATGAGTTATGTACCTCTGGACGGCAACATTGGTTGTATGGTTAATGGTGCTGGTTTAGCTATGGCCACTATGGATTTGATTAAGTTTAAAGGAGGTGCTCCTGCTAATTTCTTAGATGTAGGTGGTGCAGCTAGTGAAGATACTATTTCTAACGGTTTTGACATTATTCAACAAGATGAAAATGTTGAGGTTATTCTTGTTAATATTTTTGGAGGAATAGTGCATTGTGACATTGTTGCTCAGGGAATTATTGATTCTTGTAATAAAAAGATGCCTAGAGCTAAACTGGTGGTTCGCCTTCAAGGAACTAATGCTGCTGCTGGTCTTGATATTCTTAATAAGTCTAATTTAGATATTAAAGTGGCAGCCGATTTTGAACAGGCAGTAGATTTAGCTGTTTCATTGTTGAATAAGTAATTTGTAAAGATATGGCAATATATATAGATAGAAATACCAAACTGGTTGTTCAAGGAATTACAGGCAAGGGTGGTCGTTTGCAGTCGGCTAAGATGGTAGAATATGGTACTCACGTTGTTGGTGGAGTTAGTCCTGGACACGGGGGAGAGATGGTTAATGATGATATTCCTGTTTTTAATACTCTAAAGTGTGCTGTTAAGTTTACGGGAGCTAATACTTCTATGATACTTGTTCCTCCTAAGTTTGCTGCTGATGCTATTCTTGAGGCTGTTGATGCAGGCATTAAACTTATTATTTGCATATCTGAGGGAATTCCTATTCAAGATATGCTTAGACTTAGTGATTTTTTAAGATATAATACTGAGGTTCGCCTTATTGGTCCTAATTCTCCAGGAATTATATCTCCTGAACTTTGTAAAGTAGGAATAATGTCTAATAATCTTGCTGAAAAAGGAAAAATAGGTCTTGTTTCTAGATCAGGAACTCTTACCTATGAGGCTGTTGCACAGTTGCAATTACAGGGATATGGTATTTCTACTGCTGTAGGAATAGGTGGTGATCCCATTATTGGGACATCTTATATTGATGTAATAAAAGCCTTTGAAGAGGATGATGATACTGATGCTATTGTTATGATTGGTGAGATAGGTGGTACTTCTGAAGAAAGAGCAGCTAGGTATATTAAAGATAATATTAAGAAGCCAGTAGTTGCATATATTGCTGGAATGACTGCTCCTGAAGGAACAAGGATGGGGCATGCTGGAGCTATTATCTCTGGAGGTAAAGGTGGTGCAAAGGATAAAATTAAAGCTCTTAAAGAAGCTGGTATCTTTGTGTCTGAATCTCCTGCTGAAATAGGTATTAAGACTAAAGAGGCTTTACTGAAGAAAGATTCTTAATATAAATCTTCTAATTAGATTTCCTGATAATCATTTTGTTGTATCATATTGATATGCGTTTATTTATATTGTCATTAGTATTTTTTCTTTCTGTAAATGCTTTCCCGCAAAGTACTGAACGTATTGTGTTCTATAATACAGAGAATTTATTTGATACTTATAATGAAATAAACAAAATAGATGAAGCTTTTCTGCCTTCTTCAATGAGGCATTGGACTCCAAAAAGATACAAACAAAAGCTGTCTAATTTGTCTAGTTTAATTATGGCCCTTTCTGATGATGCTTTTCCAAGTATTATAGGAATGTCTGAGGTTGAGAACATTACTGTTTTAAATGACCTTGTTAACCATTCTGCTCTTAAGAAGATAGCTTATTCATTTATTCATAAAAACTCAGCTGATCCTCGTGGTATAGATGTGGCTTTATTGTATGATAAGAAAAAATTTACTCCTCTTAAAACGGATTTTATACCTGTCTGTTTGTCCAAAAAGTATAAAAGATTCTCTAGGGATATTCTATATGTAAAGGGAGTCTTTAATTGTAGAGACACTTTTCATTTCTTTATTAATCACTGGTCATCTAGATTGGGGGGTAGGGTGAAATCTGAATATAAGAGAATTATTCAAGCTAAGATTCTTGCCTCTAAAGTAGATTCTATAAAGATTAGAAATGAAAAAGCTAGGATTATAATAATGGGCGATTTTAATGATGCTCCTAATAATGTTTCTATACAAAAATATTTATGTTCACGTTCTAATTTGAATAATCTCGCTTTTAATCTGTATAAGGATGGTCAGGGTACATATAAATATAAAGCTTACTGGGATTTATTTGATCAGATGATAGTATCTAAATCAGTTAAATCCAGTAAGATGTATATTTGTAAATTTTCTTTTCTCTTTGAAGAGGACAAAAAGTTTGGTGGATTAAAGCCTAAACGTACTTATAATGGTATAAGATACCTTGGAGGATTTAGCGACCATTTGCCGGTCTATATTGATCTTTTATTTCCTTAGTATGAATAGTTAAACCAATCTTTACTCCTTCTTTAAGCATATATTCATAAGCTTGATCGTAATCATTATTGATTACGCCATCAAGAATAGCTTCTTTTATAGAAGTTTTAATATCTCCAATCTCTTTACGAGGTGTGATATCAAAGGTCTTCATTATTAATTCTCCAGAGATTGGTGATTGGAAATTTCTAACTGCATCTTTCTCTTCAACCTCTTTAAGTTTTCTACGTACTAGTTGAAAATTTTGTAAGAAGCGTTTTACCTTATATTCGTTTTTAGAGGTGATATCCGCCTCGCAAAGTGTCATTAGGTCATCTATATCATCTCCTGCTTCAAAAAGCAATCTACGTATAGCTGAGTCGGTAACAATCTCCTGTGAAAGAACGATAGGACGCATGTGTAGAGATACCATTTTCTGAATAAACTTCATCTTTTCGTTTTGAGGAAGTTTCATTCTTTTAAAGATTTGAGGTATCATCTTCTCTCCTAAGAAATTATGTGCATGGAAAGTCCAGCCTATACCTTTCACAAAGCGTTTTGTCTTTGGTTTAGCAATATCGTGTAAAAGTGCAGACCAACGTAACCATAGGTCGTCTGTACTGTAACATATATTATCTAATACCTCTAGTGTGTGATAGAAATTATCTTTATGTGATATTTTATTTATTGTTTCTACTCCTTTTAGTGCTGCTAATTCAGGAAATATAACTTCTAATAATCCTGATTTTTCAAGTAGATTAAAACCTATAGATGGTTTAGGAGATAACATTATCTTATTTAATTCGTCAACAATTCTCTCTTTAGAGATTATCTCCATTCTATGAAGATTTGCATTTATTGCTGCAAAAGTATCTGTATGTATCTTGAAGTTTAACTGACATGCAAAACGAATAGCACGAAGCATACGTAATGGGTCATCAGAGAATGTGATTACTGGGTCTAATGGTGTCTTTATAAGTTTTTCTGACATGTGTTGCATGCCTCCAAAAGGATCAAGTAACTTTCCGAAGTCCTTGTCGTGTAAACTTATTGCAAGTGCATTTATAGTGAAATCTCTACGTTTTTGATCGTCGTCTAAAGTACCATCTTCAACAATAGGATTGCGTGACTCTCTACTATAAGATTCTTTACGTGCTCCAACAAATTCAACTTCTAAACCTTTGTATTTAAACATTGCTGTTCCAAAGTTTTTAAATACAGAAACCTTAAGTCTGCCAATTCGTTCAGCAACTTTCTTTGCTAAGTCTATTCCGCTACCTACAACAACTACATCTATATCATTAGATGGCCTATTTAGATACATATCTCTAACAAAGCCGCCAACAACATAGGCTTCTAGGTTTTCTTCTGTTACCACTTCTGATAAATATTTAAAGACAGGATGTTTAAGTTCTTGCTTCACGGTTCTATTTTTTATTTTATTGCGGCGAAATTACAATTAATAAAGCGTTCCTACAATATTTTACTAAGTAAGAGCCTTTTTAATTATGAAATAAGGTATCTATTTATAGATTATCTATGGTTGATAAGAGAGTGGGATAGGTGTTTCTTATAAATCTATCCTTTTCTGCAATAGGCATCCATATGGCTTCAGTAATATCTTCTTCTAGTTGTGGAACTAGAAGATCATTACCTTTATACTCCATTTTGAACCAATGGCTTATTTTTAATATTAGATTAGTTTCGTATATGTATATGTGGAAAGAACAGTCCATCTTTTCTTTTATAGTAGGATTATTTATTCCTGTTTCTTCTTCTACCTCTCTGATTGCAGCAATCTCGGGAGTTTCTCCATCTTCAATGTGACCTTTAGGTAAATCCCAAATCTTCCATCTTTTTATTGCCAGAAAGCTTTCATCTTTAACAACTAATCCGCCTGCAGCTTCTCGTGTTTCAAAACATTCTTTAAATATTTGCCATAATTCATTTATGTCTTTATGTATCACACAGTAGTTATCTCTATAGTGTATAAATTTAAATATTAGACCTTTTAACTGTTCTATATCTTCGAAAAGATAAGTATTTTCACCTTTGTTAAGTAAATATGTATCATCAGTTAGTGAAAAGATTCTATCTTTAAAAAATACTTTATACATTTGCAAGAATTAATTTGAGTGTTAATATAAATCTTATTTATTATGAGTACAACAGCAAAAAAAGTAGCTGAACATCTATTACAAATTAAAGCAATTAAATTGCAACCAACAAATCCATTTACATGGGCTTCTGGTTGGAAGTCACCTATATATTGCGACAATAGAAAGACTTTATCTTTCCCTAATGTACGTGATTATATTCGTGATGCTTTTGCTGAGAAGATTAAGGCTGAATATGGAGATTGTGATGTAGTAGCTGGTGTTGCAACAGGAGCTATCGCACAAGGAGTTTTAGTTGCTCAAGTATTAAATAAGCCATTTGTATATATTCGTTCTTCTGCTAAGGCTCATGGCCTAGAGAATAAGATAGAAGGTACTATAGAAGCTGGTCAGAAAGTAGTAGTTATTGAAGATTTAGTGTCTACAGGTGGTTCTTCTTTAGAAGCAGTTGCAGCTCTTCGTTCTGCAGGTTGCGAAGTTTTGGGTATGGCAGCTATTTTCACTTATGGTTTTCAAATAGCAGCAGATAATTTCACTAATGCTGATTGTAAACTTATTACTTTAAGTGATTATAACGAGATGATAGACTTAGCTTTAGAGACTGGTTATATCAAGGCAGAGAATGTAGAGAACCTTAAAGAGTGGAGAAAAGATCCTGTTTCTTGGGGTAAATAAAATAATTTATAATTTGACTAAATTATGGCTGAAACAAAAATAATAAGCGATATACACAAGATTAGTAGATCAACTTCATCGGTTTATAATTTCTTGTCTGATTTTAGTAAATTAGGACTCTTATACGATAAATTGTCTAATATTTCTGAGCAAGAATTAGCAATGATGAGTCAGCAGACTGGGGCTAAAGGTTCTGGTAATATGGCAGATGATTTAATTAAATTCAAAGAAGGTCTATCTATGATAGAGCATTTTGAAGCAACTAATGATTCATGCTCTTTTGTTGTTAAGGGAATTGATTTGATCTTTAGGATGGAAGAAAGAGAGTCAAATAAGATGATAAAAATTGTTGGTGAAGGTAAGATGCCTATTAAACCAGTCTTTTGGATTCAATTAATTGATAAAGGTCCTTATGATACAAGAATTCGTTTGACTCTTCATTTTACAATGAATATGATGTTTAAGATGATGATTAAGATGAAATTTAAAAAGCAATTATCAGATGAAAATATAAAAGAAGGATTAAATAAGTTAGCTCAAGGGCTTACTAAATTACCTTACATGTAGAAGATATTAGCTTAAAATAAAAGAAAGTCAACTTGTTAACAAGTTGACTTTTTTTGTTTCACTTCCCTAGAGTCTTCATGAATGAAGTAATTTGCATAAGCGATGGATAATACAGAAACTAATATTCCAATTTCCCATTTGCCAAAAATTATTGTAAATATCCCCGTTAAATATGCAACTGATGTTAATCCTTCCCTTAAAGCTAGAACCCTTTCTTCTATAGATTTAGCTTTAATTACATAGTAAATAAAACTGAAAATCTGTATGCTCGATATTAATGTAAATCGAAGCAAATACTTGATTATTTCTAATATTAACATAAACATTTTTTTTGTTTCCCATTGTAAATATAGATAATATAATTATATATGGAACTTATATATTTAGCTATTTATATAAATGTTGACGAACTTTAAATTACACTGTCTGAATTGATTATTTTAGAAGTTTAGCAACAATTAGAGCTTTCTAATAGTATAATAAGAAAATGTATATTACTATGAGCGAGAAACTGAATTTTAGAGAGAAAAGAGTAATAAGAAATTACATGAGACCTGGATTATTGATTGGATTAATAATCATGTTGCTTTTTGCTTTGGCCACTTTTATAATATCAGGAAGAAATGCCTATATCTTTGAATTAGTAAATAGAATAATGATGACGGGTGTACTCTTAACTATTGTCGTAATATGGTTTATTATAAAGAGATATATAAAAGATCTTAGTATTGGTCGTAAAACAGTTGAATATGGAATTATTTCAAGCAAGTGTAAGGTTGGTGAGACATTATTATTTGTTGTTGATGGGAGGGATTATAAGGTGAATTTTGATATTTGGGACTCTGCAATGGAGGGCGATAGAGTTGAACTCTATTTTTCTTTTGTATCAAAAGCTATACTGGGTATATCTTTAAAAGATAAAGGTATTATAAATTATTATTGAGATAGGAAGATCATCTCTATAAAAAGAGCTGGCGTTTCGTAAGAAACGCCAGCTTGTTTTTATTTATAAAGTTCTGCTCTTAGAGCTATTATTTTAGGGTCTGTCATGTAATCCTCAAATTCCATATATTTATCAATTGTTCCGTTAGGAGTAATCTCTATTACACGATTACAAACAGTGTTTATGAATTCGTGGTCATGAGAAGCCATTAGGACATTTCCAGGATAAGTCTTCATGTTATTATTGAAGGCTTGAATAGATTCCATATCAAGGTGGTTGGTAGGGTGGTCAAGAGTCACAAGATTTGGATTCTCAAGCATCATACGAGAAATCATACAACGCATCTTCTCTCCACCAGAAAGAACATTTGTCTTTTTAGAGATGTCTTCTCCAGAGAATAACATTCTACCTAAATAAGCTCTAAGTTCGAAGTCATCTATACCCTTAGCAAATTGCTGTATCCATTCAAGAAGATTCTTGTTGTTTTGGAAGAACTCAGTATTATCCATTGGTAGGTATGCTGGTTTAACTGTAACTCCCAATTCCATAATACCACTATCTTCTTTAAGTTCACCGTTAATGATTTCGAAAAGTGCAGTAGTTGCTCTTTGATCTTTAGAAACAAATACAACTTTCTCTCCTTTTTCTATAGTGAAGCTAATATCATTGAAAAGAACATTTCCATCTACAGAATACTTTAAATCTTCTATCTTAAGAACATTGTTACCAATCTCTCTTTCTGGATTAAATATAATACCTGGATATCTACGTGTAGATGGAGCAATCTCGTCAATATTTAGCTTTTCAAGCATTTTCTTACGAGCTGTAGCCTGTTTAGATTTAGCAACATTGGCAGAGAAACGACGAATAAAGTCTTGAAGTTCTTTTTTTCTCTCTTCTGCCTTCTTATTTTGCATAGATTGTTGACGAGCAGCTAATTGACTTGACTCATACCAGAAAGTATAATTACCTCCATAAGAGTTAATCTTACCGTAATCTATATCAACAATGTTAGTACAAACATTATCTAAGAAGTGTCTATCGTGAGATACAACAATAACAGTATTCTTGAAATTAGCTAAATAGTTCTCTAACCAAAGCACTGTTTCTAAATCCAGGTCATTGGTAGGCTCATCCAGTAGTAAGTTATCAGGCTCACCAAAAAGTGCTTGTGCAAGAAGTACACGTACTTTTTCTTTACCTGAAAGATCTTTCATATAAGCACTTTGCATCTCTTTGTTTATGCCAAGTCCTTCAAGAAGTCCAGATGCATTATTTTCAGAGTTCCATCCGTCCATTTCTGCAAATTTCTCCTCAAGGTCAGCAGCTTTAAGTCCATCTGCTTCAGAGAAATCCTCTTTCATATAGATAGCATCTTTTGCTGCCATCACTTCCCACATTTCTTTATGACCCATCATAACTGTATCAATAACAGTATACTCGTCGAATGCATAGTGATCCTGAGTTAAAACAGATAATCTCTCACCAGGTTCCATAGTGAAGCCACCTCTAGTAGAATCAAGTTCACCAGAAAGGATTTTTAAGAAAGTTGATTTACCTGCACCGTTTGCCCCAATAACTCCATAGCAGTTGCCTGGGTTGAATTTAAGATTAACGTCTTGAAATAAAGGCTTCTTGCCAAATTGTATCGCTAAATTAGAAACTGTAATCATTGTCTATTCTATTTTTTGTGTTTTCGGATGCGAATATACAAAAATTAATTATGAATAATGAATTAAGAACTTTTAAAGAGTTAATAGTTAGCATATACGAGTTTATGAAGTTCTTTTCTTTATTTAGATATATACAAAAATGGATAGTATCTTACATGTAGTAAAATACTATCCATTGATATCTTTTTGAAAAATACTTTATGCTATGTGTAAATCACCAGCATTTATATTCTCTAGTTTTTCTTTAGCGTATTCAATAGTTACGATAAAAGTGTTTTCATTAGATGATGGTGCTTCAAACATAGCATCCATCATAATAGATTCACAAATAGAACGTAAGCCTCTAGCTCCTAATTTAAACTCAATAGCTTTATCAACTATATACTCAAGAACATCTTCGTTGAATGAAAGTTCAATATTATCCATTTCGAAAAGCTTAATATATTGCTTAATGATAGCATTCTTAGGTTTAGTAAGAATACTTCTTAAAGCAGTTCTATCAAGAGGTTCAAGATAAGTAAGAACAGGAAGACGTCCAATAATCTCAGGTATAAGACCAAAAGATTTTAAATCGCTTGGAGATATATATTTAAGTAGATTATTTTGGTCTAAAGTGTCTTTTGCTTTATTAGCATTGAATCCAACTACTTGAGTATTCAATCTGTTAGCAATCTTTCTTTGTACTCCATCAAAAGCTCCACCACAAATGAATAATATATTTTTAGTGTTTACAGGAATCATTTTTTGATCAGGATGTTTTCTTCCTCCCTGAGGTGGAACATTAACTATAGATCCTTCAAGAAGTTTAAGTAGTCCTTGTTGAACACCTTCTCCAGAAACATCTCTAGTGATAGAAGGATTATCGCCTTTACGAGCAATTTTATCAATCTCATCTATGAAAACTATTCCTTTTTCTGCTGCCTCTACATTATAATCAGCTGCTTGTAATAGACGTGTTAATATAGATTCAATATCTTCACCAACATATCCAGCTTCAGTAAGAACAGTAGCATCAACAATAGTAAAAGGAACATGAAGCATTTTAGCAACAGTTTGCGCTAATAATGTTTTACCAGTACCAGTTTCTCCAACAATTATAATATTCGATTTCTGTATCTCAACTTCATCGTCTGTTTTCTTCTGTAGAAGTCTTTTGTAGTGATTGTATACAGCTACAGAAAGATATTTTTTAGCAGCATTTTGTCCAATAACATATTGCTCTAAAAATACTTTGATTTCTGCAGGTTTAAGAAGGCTAGCTATATCTAGTTCTAATCCGTCTTCGTTACTACCTGAGTCTTCTTTTACGATTTCATTAGCTTGTTCAACACACGAGTTACAAATAAAGCCATCAGCACCTGCTATAAGTAATTTAACTTCTTTTCTCGTTCTCCCACAAAACGAACATTTATCCATTCCCATCTTTTTATCCTTTAACTTATCGTTTCAAAACTTCATCAATCATACCGTATGCATGTGCTTCGTCTGCTGTCATCCAGTAGTCTCTATCCGAATCTTTTTCGATTTTTTCATAAGGATTATGAGAATGATCAGCTATAATAGTGTATAATTCTTTCTTTAATTTCATTATCTCTCTAGCAGTGATTTCAATATCAGAAGCTTGTCCTTGAGCTCCACCCATAGGTTGGTGAATCATTACTCTAGAGTGCTTAAGGGCTGAACGTTTGCCTTCAGTTCCTGCTGTTAAAAGAACGGCACCCATAGAAGCTGCCATACCTGTACATGTAGTTGCAACATCACAATTAATATATTGCATAGTATCATAAATACCTAATCCAGCATGCACTGAACCACCAGGAGTGTTAAAATATATTTGAATATCTTTAGTTGGATCAGCTGATTCAAGATATAAAAGTTGAGCCATAATAATATTAGCTACATAGTCATCAATAGGCACTCCTAGGAAGATAATTCTATCCATCATAAGACGAGAGAATACGTCCATAGAAGCTACATTTAATTGTCTTTCCTCAATAATAGTAGGAGACATATAGTTACTCTGAATAGAAGTGTATTTATCAAGAGAAAGGCTGCTAATACCTCTATCTTTAGTAGCAAATTTTGCAAAATCGTCTCTTTGTGTCATTTTATGTTCTGTTTAAATTCAAATATAAAAGTAATAAAATTTTACCTAATCTTGTTTATATAAAAAGGCTAATTATTCCGAGATTACAAATCTAGGTAAAAAAATACTATATTTGGCTCCCAAACAAAACAAGATTATGGCTAAGAAATTTTATATAGAAACCTATGGTTGCCAAATGAACGTGGCAGATAGTGAAGTTGTGGCAGCTATTCTAGAGGCTAATGGTTATGAGATGACAAAAGATAAGGATGACTCTGATATAGTTCTTTTTAATACTTGTTCAGTACGTGAGTCGGCAGAGAAGAGAGTAAAAGGCAGAGTTCAGTCTTTATCTATCTTAAGAAAACATAAACCTGGCGTTCTGATAGGGATAATGGGTTGTATGGCTGAGCGATTAGGAGCTGATCTTTTTGAACAAGAAAAAAATGTGGATATAGTTGTTGGTCCAGATGCATATAATGATTTACCATTGCTTATAAAGCAGGCAGAAAAAGGAGAGAAAGCTATTAATGTAGAATTGTCTATTTCTGAAACATATAAAGATATCTGTCCAACTCGTTTAGAGAATACAGCAATCTCAGGATACGTGTCAATAGTTAGGGGATGTAATAATTTCTGTACATATTGCATAGTTCCTTATACTAGAGGAAGAGAGAGAAGCAGATCTCTAGTTTCTATTCTTACAGAAGTGCGTGATTTAGCTTCAAAAGGATATAAGGAAATAACATTACTAGGTCAGAATGTTAACTCTTATTTGTTTAGTGAAGATGGGAAAGAAGTGAACTTTCATGATCTTCTAGCATTGGTTGCAGAGACTGTGCCTGAATTAAGAGTACGTTTCTCTACATCTCATCCAAAAGATATGAGTGACGAAACTTTAAAGGTAATGGCCAAATACGATAATATTTGTAAGGCAGTACATTTACCTGTTCAGTCTGGTAGTGATACCGTTCTTAAGGATATGAATAGAAAATATACTAAAGAGTGGTACCTTGGTAGAATAGCAGCAATAAATAAGTATTTACCTAATTGTGGATTATCTACAGATGTGTTTGTAGGTTTTCATAATGAGAGCGATGAAGATTTTGAGGAAACATTAGACTTAATGAAAGAGTGTAAGTTTGATTTTGCATATATGTTTAAATATTCAGAACGTCCAGGAACAATGGCTTCTAAAAATTTAGCAGATAATGTTCCTGAAGAAGTAAAATCAGCTCGTTTAACAAAGATGATAGATGTACAGGCTAGTATTTCTGCCGCTTCAAACAAAGCTGATTTAGGAAAAGAATTCGAGGTTCTTGTTGAGGGTGTATCTAAGAAAAGAGATGATCAATTATATGGTCGTACTTCTCAAAATAAGGTATGTGTATTTCCGAGAGAGAATTATAAGACAGGAGATTTTGTAAATATAAAAGTTGTTTCTTGTACAAGAGCAACCTTAATAGGCGAATTAGTTTAGTAACTTATATAGAATATAAAAAGGATCATATCGTTAGATATGATCCTTTTTTAATTTATTATATTCTAGTTGTATACAACTAGTTATTTTTCAAGTTTCTTAGCGCAAGAAGACTTAAAAGCTTCCCAAATAAGCATACCTGCCGTAACAGATATATTGAAAGAATGTTTAGTTCCAAATTGTGGTATTTCTATACAAGCATCTGATGCGTCAACAACTTTTTGCTGAACACCTTTAACTTCGTTACCGAATACAAGAGCAAATTTTTCACCCTCTGCAGCTTTGAAGTTTTGAAGCATTATGCTATTCTCTGCTTGCTCCACTGAATATATCTTATATCCTTGCTCTTTAAGCTCATTAATGCAGTCCATACACTCTTTGTGATGTTCCCATTCAACAGACTCTTCTGCTCCAAGAGCCGTTTTGTGAATGTCTCTATGAGGAGGAGTTGCTGTTATGCCACAAAGACAAATTTTCTCAATAAGAAAAGCATCAGCTGTTCTAAATACAGAACCAACATTATTTAAGCTTCTTATATTGTCTAATACAACAACAATAGGTGATTTTTCTTCAGTCGCAAACTCTTCATTTGTCAATCTACCTAGCTCTGAATTACGTAATTTTCTACCCATTTTTTTTAATATAATTTGTAAAGTTCCTAATTAAAGAACTTTATAAGATCGTTAACATTGGCTAATATAAGTAGAGAGAATAGAATAAGCATTCCAGTCATTTGTGCATATTCCATAAATTTATCCCCAGGTTTTTTACCTCTAATAATCTCGTAAATCAAGAACATAACATGCCCACCATCAAGAGCAGGAATTGGAAGTAAGTTCATTATACCAAGAATAATAGAAAGATAAGCTGTTAGGTTCCAAAATATTCTCCAATCCCAATGACTAGGGAAGATATTACCAATAGTCATGAATCCACCAACAGATTTATAAGCCTTAGTATCTTTCTTAAACATTAGCTTTAAAGAACTAAAATAAGAAGATATTTTATTGGTAGTACTAGATATTCCAGCAGGAATAGCTTCTAGAAAAGTATATGTCTTAACTTCAGTATCGAAGTATTTATTACGTTTTACTTGAATTCCAAGGCTTGATTTTTCATCAAGTTTAAGCTTTAGGTTTATAGTTTTACCATCTCTTATAAGATCTACAGAAACCTCAGTATTTGCTTTTGAACGTATATATCTAATAAACTCATCAAGAGTATCAAAATCGTTATTATCTATACTAATAAGTTCATCACCAAGTTTAGCACCAGCTGTCTGAAGTTTAGAGTTTTCTGCAAATAATCCTATAACATAGGGTTTAAAAGGAATTCTAGGGATAATAGCAGGATTATAGTCAAAACTCTTAGATGATTGTTCAAGAAGAGCAGGTACAAGAGTAGAAGGAACATTTATGCTTGTTTCTTTTCCATCTCTAATAAGTTGAATCGTTTTAGGACTATTAAGAATTATTTTGGGAATAATCTCAGAGAAACGCTCTATTTCTTGATTGTCTAAACCAAATATTATATCTCCATCTTTTAGGCCAGCATCTTTCATTGTTTGGCTGCAAATAACTCCTTGCTTTAAATTTCTAGCAGGAAGATATTCCTCACCCCAAGTATAGAGTACAGATATGAAAATTACAAAGGCAAGCACAATATTAACCATTACACCTGCAATCATTATAATTAATCGTTGCCATGCTGGTTTAGAACGAAACTCATAAGGTTTAGGAGGTTTGCTCATTTGCTCCTTATCCATAGATTCGTCTATCATGCCAGAGATTTTAACGTAACCACCAAGAGGTATCCATCCTAATCCATATTCTGTTTCTCCATATTTAAATTTAAAAAGAGAGAAAACAGGATTAAAGAAGATATAGAATTTTTCCACTCTTGTTTTGAAGAGTTTAGCAAAGGTGAAATGCCCAAGTTCGTGTAGAGTAACAAGAATTGTTAAACTCAACAAGAATTGTGCAATCTTTATAAATGTATCCATATATTTAAATTAAAAGTTATGTGATTTGTAATAACAATCTGTTATCGCAGATAAGTAAAAAATATTAAATAAGAGATTTTGCAAATTCTCTAGTAGCTTTATCTGTTGCTATGTAGTCGTCTATACTAGGTTTTTGTATGAAAGAGATTTTCTGCATACAAGTCTCAATAAGCTCAGTCATTCCAAGGAAAGAGACTTTCTCTTTTAGAAAAGCATCAACAGCAATTTCGTTAGCTGCATTTATAATACATGCCATATTTCCACCTTTATCCATAGCGTCAAAAGCAAGTTGAAGATTACGGAAAGTTTTAAAATCAGGCTTCTCAAAAGTTAGGTTTGGATAATCCATGAAATTAACTCTAGGGTAATCAGCAAATGGTCTGTCTGGATAAGTAAGAGCATATTGAATAGGCATTTTCATGTCTGGCATGCCCATTTGTGCTTTTATAGATCCATCTTTGAATTGAACAGCTGAGTGAACTATCGATTGTGGATGAACAAGTATCTCTATTTGTTCTGCTTTTACATCAAAAAGCCATTTAGCCTCTATAGCTTCAAAACCTTTATTCATCATAGAAGCCGAGTCTATAGTGATTTTAGCACCCATAGACCAGTTTGGATGTTTTAGAGCTTGAGCAGCAGTAACCTTTTTTAAGAATTCTTTGTCTTTTCCTCTGAAAGGTCCGCCCGATGCAGTAAGAAGGATTTTTTCTATTTCATTACCTACTTCTCCAGTAAGACATTGAAATATAGCTGAATGTTCTGAATCTACAGGAAAAATACATACTTTGTGTTTCGCTACAAGATCTTTTATAATCTCTCCAGCTACAACAAGAGTTTCTTTATTGGCAAGTGCAATATGTTTTCCAGCCTTTATCGCTTTTATAGTAGGTAATAATCCCGAGTATCCAACCATAGCAGTAACTACAGTATCTATAGTAGAAAATTCTACCACATCTTCTATGGCCTTATCTCCAGTGAAAACTTTAATTGGTTCATTTTTAAGAGCCTCTTTAACTTCTTGATATTTTGCTTCATTAGCAATAACTACAGTGTCAGGCTTATATTTCTTAGCTTGTTCAATAAGTAAAGAAGAATTATTATTTGCTGTAAGAATTTCTACAGTAAACTTATCTGGGTTTGCATCAACAACCTCTAATGTTTGTGTTCCTATTGATCCAGTAGAACCTAATATGGCAATGTGTTTCATGTTTTTATTTAAATTTAATAAAGAGCTCAGGGTCTAAGGCTTTTCCGTTCTTCCACAATTCAAAATGAAGATGCTCACTTGTTGTAAGTTCTCCTGTGTTTCCAAGTATAGCAATAGCCTCACCAGCTTTTACGTGATTTCCTATTTGTTTTAATAATACTGCATTATGCTTGTATATAGATATAGTATTATTATCGTGTTGTATAGTGATTACATAACCTGTCCTCACTGTCCAGCCCGCAAATATAACGGTTCCATTTAAAACAGTAGAGATTCTTGAATTTTGTTTTGCAACTAAATCTATTCCATAGTGATTAAGCTTAGGGTCGAATTTCTGTGATATAATGCCATCAAGAGGCGGAAAAAATTTCTGATCTGTATTAGCTTTTTTCTCATCAGTGTCTAAATGAAGGTTGAATCTTTCCTGTTCCTCTATAATTGTTCTAAACTCCGTTTCTGCCTTAGATGTTTTAAATGTCACATTCTGTGAGGCTTTTTGTAATGAATCGTGTACTGGTTTAGCTTTCAAAGTTACTTGATCTTCACCTTTAATAACTTTTTGAATACTTGTCAAGAATCTATCTCTTTTTTGCAATTCATATTTAAGAGAATCTACTTGCATTGCATTGGTGACTATTTTTTGGCGTAGCTCTTTATCGAAACCAGGTATGAATTGTTTGAAATCTGTAAATGTAATAATCGAAATAATAAAGACTGCAATGAATAAACTGAAGGTGATAAATAGAGAAAGTAGGTTTAGTTTTGATAACTTAATAGAGAAGTATTTTTCAAAAGTATGGTCGTTTGATATAGTAAGAAGATATTTATGACGTAATTGTGCAATATATTTTTTTGTGTTCATATATGTATATTTTTCTAAATGAGCTACTTAAATAAGTGGTTCAAAGATACTGCTTTATATCGATAAAAGCTTAATAACTTACCAAGAAAATACTATCCTTTAACTCTATTTAATAGTGTGGATAAGGCTTGTTTGAAAATCTTTTTTACGTTTTGGTTTGGAAGTCTCGATTAAAGTTGCTACTTTTGCAACCGCAATACAGAGGAAGAAGAGGATTAAAAAAGATATATTGCGAGATGGAGCAGAGGCAGCTCGTTGGGCTCATAACCCAAAGGTCGTAGGTTCGAATCCTGCTCTCGCTACTACTTTTTTTAACAGAAGATAATTATCAAAGATACATTGCGAGATGGAGCAGAGGCAGCTCGTTGGGCTCATAACCCAAAGGTCGTAGGTTCGAATCCTGCTCTCGCTACTGATTAAAAGAGCTATTTCTTAAATAGCTCTTTTTTTTATGTCTTATTATCTCTACATTCTTTATTGTTTGAACCTCATAATTTTTATTTTTGTACTTTGTATATCTATTCTGCGAAATATTATCTAAGTATAGTAGTATATTATTAATGAATGTTTCTTAAGCTTCCTGTTATATTATGCTTTGTTTTTTGTGTGTTTTTAAAATGATTAAAAATATTGTCATGTGATACAAATTCTTTAGTTATCTTTGTTTAGCAAATACAAAATATATGGCTAAAAAAGAATATTCAAACTATAAGCAGATGCCTGCTAATGAAAGAGGTAAATTGCCACCCCAGGCAATAGAATTAGAAGAAGTTGTTTTGGGGGCATTAATGCTCGAGAAAGACGCATATATTGCAGTTGGAGATATTTTACGTCCAGAGGCCTTTTATAAAGAAGCGCATCAGCATATATATAAAGCTATTCAATCTCTTTCTATAGAAGAGAAGCCAGTCGATTTACTTACCGTTTCTGAAGAACTAAAGCGACAGGGAGTCCTAGATAAAATTGGAGGGCTTATTTACGTATCTCAATTAACAGACAGAGTGGCTTCTGCTGCTCATATTGAGTATCATGCACGTATAGTTGCACAAAAATATATCCAAAGAGAACTTATTAGAGTAAGTACTGAGATTCAAACTTGTGCTTATGACGAATCTGTTGATGTAGCCGATCTTTTAGACAAAGCTCAACAAGACGTATTTAATGTAGCAGAAGGTAATATAAAGAAAGAAACTTCGGCAATAAAGTCTGTTGTTGAGGACGCAATAAAAGGAATTGAGATTGCTGCTGCACGTCCAGATGGAATGAGTGGTACTCCTTCAGGCTTTACTGCCTTGGATAAAATCACCTCAGGATGGCAACCATCAGATTTAGTTATTGTAGCTGCTCGACCATCTATGGGTAAGACAGCTTTTGTATTGTCTATGGCTAGAAACATGGCTGTAGATCATAAAGCTCCAATTGCTGTGTTTTCTCTGGAAATGTCATCTGTACAGCTTGTTACTCGTCTTATCGCTTCTGAAACAGAACTTGGTTCTGAGAAACTAAGAAGTGGTAAATTAAGAGATGATGAGTGGCAATTATTACATAAGAAGATTCGTCCTCTTGTTGAAGCACCTATTTTTATTGATGATACACCAGCTCTTTCTATATTTGAACTTCGTGCTAAATGTAGAAGGTTGAAAGCTAGATACAATATTCAGGTTCTTATTATTGACTACCTTCAGTTGATGACTGCAGGAAGTGATATGAGAGGAAATCGTGAGCAGGAAGTTTCGCTTATCTCTCGTCAGTTAAAGATTATTGCTAAGGAACTGAATATCCCAGTTTTAGCTCTTTCTCAGCTTAACCGTGGTGTAGAACAACGTACTGGAGACGCTAAGAAACCAATGCTTTCTGACCTTCGAGAATCTGGTTCTATTGAGCAGGATGCTGATATGGTTCTTTTTATTCACCGTCCTGAAAGATATGGAATTGTTCAAGATGCTGAAGGTAATGACCTTAGAGGAATAGCAGATATTATTATAGCAAAACATAGAAATGGTGCTGTTGGTGAGGTTCAATTAAGGTTTAGAAACGAGCTTGCTCAATTCTGTGATCTTGAAGAAATTTCTCCTTTTCAACCAACAGATCAAGGAAATGAAAATAAAAAATATCAATCAAAATTAAATAAACCTATACCAGATTCATTTAAAACACCTCCTGTTTCTCAAGACTTTGGACAGGGTTTGCCAACGGCAGATGATTTTGATGATGTGGCCCCTTTTTAATTTATAAAAGAAATATTAATCTGCCCTAAAATAAAATATATACAATGAAAGGAATAATTCTAGCTGGAGGATCAGGCACTCGCTTGTATCCTATTACTAAAGGTGTTTCGAAACAATTACTACCTATATACGATAAACCGATGATTTATTATCCTCTATCGGTTTTGATGCTTGCAGGTATTAAAGATATCTTAATTATTTCAACACCTACAGATCTTCCTATGTTTAAGAACCTTCTAGGAGATGGTTCTGAGTTAGGTATTAATTTGGAATACGCAGAGCAACCCTCACCTGATGGATTAGCTCAAGCATTTATTATTGGTGAAGATTTTATTGCTGGTGATGATGTTTGTTTAATTCTTGGAGATAATATCTTTTATGGAGATGGACTTTCAGGTCTTTTAAGCGATGCAAGATGTAAGGTTGAAGTAGAGAAGAAATCTACTGTTTTCGCTTATTACGTAAACGATCCCGAAAGATATGGCGTTGCAACATTTGATGAGGACGGAACTGTTACAACTATAGAGGAGAAACCTGAAAATCCTAAATCTAATTATGCGGTTGTTGGACTTTATTTCTATCCAAATTCAGTTGTTGAGGTAGCTAAAAATATAAAACCTTCTCATAGAGGTGAATTAGAAATAACTACTGTCAATCAAGAATATCTTGATAGAGGAGAATTGAAGGTTGAACTTATGGGGCGTGGTTATGCTTGGCTTGATACAGGAACTCATGAATCTCTTCTTGATGCAGGTGAGTTTATTGCAACTATAGAGAAACGTCAGGGACTTAAGGTTGCTTGTCTTGAAGAGATAGCTTATAATAAGGGCTATATTAATAGGCAACAACTTATTGCTCTCGGAAATTCTATGATTAAAAATGAATACGGTCAATATTTATTATCAATAGCAAAATAATGAAAAATATACTAATTACTGGAGGTGCAGGCTTCATAGGTTGTCATGTGGTTAACTTATTTGTAAAGAAATATCCAAACTACAGAATTATAAATATGGATTCTCTAACTTATGCAGGAAATCTTGCAAATCTTAGTGAAGTAGAGAATGCACCTAATTACCACTTCGAGAAAGTTGATATCTGTGATATTCCGAAAGTGAAAGAAGTATTTGAGAAATATTCAATTGATGCAGTTATTCATTTAGCAGCAGAATCTCATGTAGATAGATCTATAACTAATCCATTTGAGTTTGCACAAACAAATATAATGGGTACACTTACTTTGCTGAATCAGGCTAAAGAATCGTGGAAAAATGACTTCTCTGATAAGTTGTTTTATCATATTTCTACAGATGAGGTGTATGGTTCTCTTGGAGCAGAGGGTTTCTTTTTAGAAGATACTCCTTATGATCCAAAGTCTCCTTATTCAGCAGCTAAGGCTAGTTCTGATCATTTTGTGAGAGCTTATTCGAATACCTTCGGTATGCCAACTGTTATAACGAACTGCTCTAATAATTATGGACCTAATCAATTTCCTGAGAAACTAATTCCTTTATTTATAAATAATATACGTTTTAATAGACCTCTTCCTGTATATGGGAAAGGTGAAAATATTCGTGATTGGCTTTATGTAATTGATCATGCTAGAGCTATTGATACTGTCTTTCATAATGGTAGACATGGTGAAACATATAATATTGGTGGTTTCAACGAGTGGAAAAATATAGATCTTATTAAGGTTATCTGTAAAGTTATGGATAATAAACTTGATAGGGAAGAGGGTACTTCAGAGAAGTTAATTACATATGTAACTGACAGAGCAGGACATGATCTTCGTTATGCGATAGATTCAACTAAATTATCGGAAGAACTTGGATGGAAACCTTCTCTTCAATTTGAAGAAGGAATAGAAAAGACTATAGACTGGTATATGGATAATCAGGAATGGATGGATAATATTACATCTGGTGATTATCAAGAATATTATAAGAAAATGTATGCTGACAAGTAAGCATCATTATTTGAAATAAATAAAAAGGAGTTAGTCGTAATGATTAACTCCTTTTTTTTTAATACTTGCACACTAATACAAGTGATTGAATTAAATTAAGTAAAAACAACAAGACATAAAATTGATTTGTTTTATTTTAATATTGTGCTTAAAATAAACAAGAAATTTAAGTTTTATCAGGATAATTTAGGGAGTGTAGATTGTTAGTCTGAAAGTCGTAAGGCTAGGAGGCATTCTGCAATGAATCTTATCTTGATTATTGATACCACTAAATTAATACTTTTTTTATTTAAAACAATAAGAAAGATAGATCATTAATTGATATCTATAAATATTGTGATATATATAATGATGTATTTGCAATTTATTGTTTAGTAAGTTTTGTTTTGTATAGTTGTAATTTACTTTTCTTTTTTTTAATGTTAAACTATATTATTTAATTTTAGATTATATAATAAAACGTTATGATGCACTATATCTACATTTATATTTACAAATATTTCTTCTTTTTATAAATTCATTCATTTTCTTTAATTTATTAATAATCAAGCTGTAAGATCTGCTTTTTCAGTATTTATTTATTTTTGGTTTAAATTTTCATACCCATTGTATTCATATGTTTTCTGTAAAAAGTGCAATTTTTTATCGTTTTTTGTGAATTTAATTTAATATTTGCACTGTTGTTTGGTAAAATACTCTGTTAACAAACTTAGTTTAACACTATTAATATTAAATTATATAGAAAATGAATAAGTCTTTTAGTGTTGTTATTTTATTTGTTGTATTATGCATGAATTCCTGTCAAGTTACAGAGGTTGCAGATAATCAATCTTCTATACACATACCTGTTTCCTTTGTACTTGGCATGGATGATTCTGACTTTATTTCTTCCTCTTATATTGTTCAAGATGTTCCAGCTTTTGTTTCTGATATATATAAAAGAGGTTTAGCTCCGGGTGATGTTGATTGTATATGTATTAAAAATTATAGTAGAAAGTCAAATGTTATTGCTCAAGATAGAATTTATCATTTAGGTTCTAAATTAACAGAGGCACAAGATATGGATATTGTTATGAATGTGAATTTGGGTATTAATAGATTTCTAGTAGAGGCTTCTACTATTACAAAGGCACGTTTCGATTTTGTTGATTTAACTTCAGACTATAAATTTTATAAATTATATCAGGGCATAGGAAAATGGGCTAATGAAGATGCTACTTCTTTGGAGGATGGATCTTTCCATTCTATTGATATTAAGTTTTCAAATACTGAGAATGTGAATGTTTTAATGAAGCCTATTAACTCTATTATTGAAATAAGTTCTAAATCTTACAACCCAAGTTTATTTGTTGAAGTTGATATTTTTGTTTCTCAAAACCCTATTGATGAGAAACCTAAATATGTGTTTTCTGGTAGAGATCTTAAAGGCAATTATACAAAGGTTTTAAATACAGATGATTTTAAAGAAGGTGAGAAATTAAACTATAGAATTAGAGTTATGCAAAGATCTATGGTTGCAAATGATATGAAAGTTATTTGTATAAAAACGTATTCTTTTGGTACAAATGATGGCTTTGGTGATAATAAGGAGTTTTCAAATAATAAGATTATAAAGGGGAATAAAGTTTATAAGTTAAAGCTTGATATAGAAGAAGATAGTTTTGATGTAGCTGCTACATTTACTATGAATTGGGAGACAGATTTTGTAGAAGAAAACTTAGATGAGATTAAACTTGATTGGTGATTAATATATATCTTAAAAATTAAAAAATGAAAAAAATTATTTATTTTGCTTTTGCTTTTGCAATGATGACTTCTTGTACTAAAGTAGAAGATGAGGCTAGAGTTAATAAAGATGTTACTTGTTCTGCTAGTTTTAATCTGAGCTCTGCTGTTAATCCTAATGTGTCTACTTCATCTAATAAAGTTTCTGTTTTAAAATCGGCCCAGAATAAAAATACTACAGATGCATTTCTAAGTAAACTTACGGATTTCGAAATAAGGAACTATCATTCTTTTATTTCTCTTGATGATCTAAAAGAAAAAACAATTCTTGTAAATACTTTGAAAATAAGTTCTACTGATGGTGATAAGTTAACTGATGCTCAGGATGTTTCTCGTTTTAATATGGGTGAAATAAAATTAGGATATAACACTTTTATTGCTTCTGCCATACAAGGTGAGGCTGTTGAAAGATACACTGATCTAAAAGACAATGATGCTTGTTATAAACACTATGTTGGTATTACAAGAACTATTACTTCTGGAGATACTTATGCTCGTACAGATAAAGAATACGCTTTTATTCCTCAGAACACTAACTGGCCTTGGAATCTTTATTCTATTAGTAATAAGGGAGCTAACGATATAGCTAATAAAGTTGTACAGAACAAAATCTTGAATATTACCGCAAAAGATATAACTGAAGGAGATTATGATAAGAAAATTGTAATGGAGATGACTCCAGTAAATTCTGTTATAGCTTTAAGTGCACAGAATTTGCGTGAAGATTTAGTGATGATTTTTTCTACTAAAACTATTATTGCTGACGAAGATCCTCAATTCGATAATTTTATTGTTGAGAACACAACGGAGAAAAAAACTTTTTTCTTAAATTCTGAATATCTGAAAGTTGGCGCAATTACTACAATAAAGGTTTATGTAGCAAAGGTCTTTTCTGGAAAAAATATACCAGTGAATATCTCATCTATGAATAATTCTGAATTTAGAAATCATTTTAAAATTCTTAATGGTAAAGGAGAAGGTCAGAATATTATGTTGGGAAGTAGTACTTCTATTCAAGTGAAGGGAAATCAGATATATAAGAATAAAACAGGTATAGTTCTTAATAAAGAAGATTTTACTATTTCTGCTGATATGTTAATACTATTTAATAAAGAGTGGAATGAAAACGAAATCACTTTTGATGGTTGGAAATGGTAATTTTTTATAGAAGAATAATGAAAAACATCCTATTCTCATGTGTTATAATACTTGTGGCTTTATATTCTTGTAATAAAGAGACTGATGATAATCTTCTATCTAAGGATGATTCTAATCTTAATGTATCAACTAGTTTATCTTTTAATTTTCCTTTTGAAAATGAGAATAAAGGAAAGCTAGCTGGTATTAGTCATACTGATTCAAATAAAGGGCTTTTGACATCTAAATATATTAAGTTAGAAAAATGGCATTCATTAAATAGTGAGAATCTTTTTAATGGAAATTGGATTACAATTGACCAGGATGGGAATAGAGATATAACTCAGAATAAAAGGATTAAAACAGATGCAAAAGGTATGCTTGAAATAAGTAAGCTGAGCTTAGGTTTTAATTCTTTTAGAGCTGAGTATATAAGCATACCTGATTACAATGCAGTCCCACTAAACTGGCAAATGATTCCTACTTCTTCTAATATAAATGATGAAACTAAATATAAGCATTATGTAGGTATTACTAAGGGTGTTATGGATAAACAAAGTACTGTTGATAATGCAAATAATGATTTTGTCTTTGATTTTATTCCACTGAATAATAGCAACACTGATTTATGGGGTGCTTCGAGTAGACAAGCTATTCCTTTTGAAATAAAGAGTTCCGATGTAGAAAGAATAAATAGTAATAAAGCAGTTTTTAAGAAAACAATAGTGATGGAGATGACTCCTAAGAATTCTGTTTTTGATCTTAAATTCAGAAACACAAGTAAGAATCTATATATAGCCGTTGTTGTTAGAGATGAAAGAACTGATGCTCATATTTCCTTAAACCCTGATGTTGTACAGATAATTAGACCTGATACTAGAGAGTCTCGCTTTATATTAAATACTTCAGAAATAGTAGCAGGAGCTAAACTATCTTGTAGGCTTTATGTTCTGGAAAGAAAAAATAAAAGCACTATCTATTTTGACAATTCTTTTAACCATTTCAATATTATAAATGGTGAAGGTTCAATATTATTTAATGATATTATAAAGGGTAACCAAAGATATTTTGTGAAAAAGAAATCTTCTTCATCTACTTCTACGACAGGAGATGATATGGAAACAATTACTCTCACTGATGATAATTTTACTAGTCTAGGAAATATTCTAGTGTTTTGTCACAATAGCTTACAAAATAATGCTTTAAAATGGAATTCTTGGAATTAGTAATAATATCTATGAGAAACCTACTATTTATATTCATATTGTCTTGTGTATTAGTCTCGTGTAATGATGAGGACTTAATTAGTGAGACATCTTCAGTTAGCTTATCTACTAAGCTAAACTTTAAATTTCCTGCAGAGACTTTTAGTCATTTAACTGAAAAAACCAATAATTCAAGTTTCAACTTTAAAAATTGTTCTAAGATTAATATTTATAAATGGCATTCATCTTATGAATCAGATATATACAATACGAATAATGCTTGGATATATACTGATTTGGAGAATATCAGACCTGACTTATTTAGAGATAATAATTTGGCCATAGGGTATACATCTTATAGAGCTACATTTACTCGATGGATTTCAGATGGTTTTAAAACTGATAAATGGAATATAATTCCCATAAAAGATAAGAGTTTTAATGAGAAATTATATAAAAGATATGTTGGTGTAACAAGAGGTGCAGTTTTCTCTGATGCTATTAATTCTTTCTATATAAATATAATTAAAGATCCGTTTATTCCACTAAATAATAATGGGAACACATTGTGGGGAACAGATAAGGGTACCTCATTTAGAGTAACATCAAAAGATATAAATAAAGCAAAAGCTGCTAATTCAAATTTATACGACCGTACTGTTATCATAGAAATGACTCCTGTAAATAGCATTCTTGATATTATACTAGAGAATAGAAATGAGAGTTTATATCTAGGAGTTTGGTCTAAGAATAAATTATTCATAATTCCTCCCTTCAATAAGCAGAAGGCAGAAACAAAGAAACAAAAACGTGCTATTCTCAATTTAAGAGAAATGGTTGCTGCTTCTAGTATTTCGTGCAAAGTTTTGGCTCTTAAATTATTGAATAATAAGACTATACCCGCAGAAGATGCCTATGTTTCTTTTGAGATGTTGAAAAATACATTTACCATAATTAATGGAGGTGGAAATGGACAAAACCTTTTCAAAGAAGGAGAAAAGATTATTGGAAATCAGAGATATTTTGTTCAAAATAAAAGGAATAAAAATAAGCAAGTAGCTATTGTTTTAAGAAATGATGATCTTATATCAAATGTTAATTTATTAATTAATTGTCATTTATCTTTTGAGGATACAGATGTGATTAATGAAGATTGGGATTGGTAATATTAATTGAATTTATTATGAAAAAGACAACTTTATTTTTATTTATTCTTTTTTTGTTCTCTTGTACAAAAGATAATCTTAAATCTTTAGATGTAAACAAGAAGGATATAAAAATCTCTAATTCTATAAGTTTTGAGTTTCGTAATAAAACAGACTCTAATTACTCTTCTAAAACACCTGGAAATTCTAAAAGTAATGATGATTTTTACTATGATATTAAATTAAAAAATATAAAGATTTTTGATAAAAACAAGGATGATTCTTTTACTGAATTAGTTAATCATGCAGCCAATGAGTATTTTAGAAAAGATTATTCTGTATATGGTCAAAAATACCAACTTGATGTACCAGCTTTCTCTATTCCTTTAAAATGGGGAGCACATTCTCTATTTACAATTTCTGAAATTTCTCTTGACTATGGATATTCTTTTAAAGGGAATAAAAATGAGAATAATAAAGATCTTGATGTTAACTTATTGTGTGCAGGTCCTTTGAAGGAAGTAGATGATTATGAGCATGTCAGCGATTTTGTTAATATAACAAAGGAGTCTGATGTTCTAGAACTTGATAGTGAATTAAAGATTGTTAATGGTCCATTGATTATGCGTTTTGAAGAGTTGTGTAATCATCCTTTAAAAGGCTCTTCTTCTAATCCACATTGGAGAAAGACAAGAAACAAGGCTTTAGAATATTTTGTTTTTGTAGATTATTATAAGCGTAATTCAGGAGATATTTTAAATGCTAAGTTTACCTCTGATTCTTATAGAGAAGATAAATATAAGATTGTAGTTTTTTATCATTCTGTTTTTCTTTATAAAGAAGAAGGGGATAGATATAAGCTTATTAGTTCGAGTAAAGAGGGTGATGGTAATAGAAGTATTGATTTTGATAATGAGGGTTATTGTGATATTCAACTCTCTGATCTTGATATGGCAAAAGTTAGGATATGTGTCCGTTATCATCAGCTTAAAAAGTTCAGAGATAGTTACTATGCTGATGGAAGTATAGCTTGGTATTTCTATAGTATGTATAATGGAGATGCAACTACAGAAGCTCAAAAACTGGTAGATCTAACTTCTAATAATATTTCAACTAAAATAGGCTCTGTATGGAGTAGTAGTAATTTACGTGAATTTGAAACAGCAAAGCGAGATAAATGGATTTCAGATGGTAGAATAGAAACAGAAGTTGGGAAAATAAAGAAATATCTAATTCATCTTAGAAGTTTTGATGGAAGGATAAGTAAGTCTAGAGGTAAAGAATATTATTCATCCAATAGCCTTAGTGATTTATCTATTGAATGTTTATTAGATTCTGAAATTTATTTAAAATAGTTTTAATATTACACGAAAGCCTACAATAACTTTACGACTTGCTATTATGTGTTCTTAAACATATATATATTCTTTATGACTATATTTAATATCAGCATGTATGTAGATTTTTTTAATTTTTTAATCTAATTATTAGTTACATATTTACGCCCGCAATAAGATGATCTCTATTCTTAAAAACGAAAGAATAAATCTCTTATAATTGCTTAATGCTTTTAGTATATAAGCGCCAAAATAATTAATTTGATTTTCACATATCCCCATATGCTGTAAGAGTAGGACTTAATTTTAAGTCTATTTTTACTGAAAATAAGTAGATTGTGTTTTGAAGAGACTTAAGAAATTAAGTCTCTTTTTTTATGATATTTTATTTATATAAATATATGTTTTTTTTATCTTTTTGTTTTTATTATGTTTTATTTGTAAATTGTATGTTTAAGCAAATAAAGTTATTATTATATTCTATTTTATAAAATGTAAAGATTTGTTAATTGTATAATGTTTAAAGGCTTTGTATGATGTTGTATTACTTCCGTGCTTACTTGTATACTGTTTTTAGTAATGAGCAGTTGTTTTATATAGTTCATGATATCTTGTAAGTGTCTGTAATATAATTCTTTATTTTTTGTTAATAACTTAGAATTTAATTTTACATTCTATATAAGTATTCACCCCTTAGATTCTGTTATACGTATTGTTATATTCGTTTTTTTTATAAAAAATAAATGCTTAATGAATATAAAATAATAAATATAGTTGCATATTTGTTGGTGGTAAATACAAGATCTAATATTTAAAGGTGTTTTATATTGTTAAAAACACTTTGTGTTTTGTTATCTGTTTTTACTAAATAAATTATTGATTATTAAAATGAGAAACATACTATCATTAGTTTTTATTTTGTTAAGTATTAGCCTATTCTCTCAATCTAATATTGATAAACAAAATCTTTTATCCAAATATCATCCAAGTGTTCGGTCTATAAGAATGATGAATGGAGATATAAATAGAGTGCAATGGCTAAGAGATATTGAGTTAGCAAGAAGTCATAGACAAATGGCAAAGAATTGGGATACCGCTTCTGACATTTGTTTTGGTATGGCAGGTGCAGGTGCTCTTATATGCATGTTTGTTCTTAAAGACCCTATTGAATTTTCAGAACAAGTAGCAGGTTATAGAGATTATAACTATCAAAAAAAAGTAAATGACAGACGAAGGACAAATCATTGGATAGCTGGAACATTTACTAGTGTAGCTATTGTTGGTGGACTTTTGTGTGGATTAAAGGCAAGATATCATAAAAACCAATTAGACTTTCATATTTCACCCTTTGAGGTTGGAATAGGATATAAATTTTAATATTTTAACTTTTAAATTATACATAATATGGGATTTTTTATTTCTTTCTTTTGTGTTTTTGCAATATTTGCAGCAGCTTGGCTATTAGCTTCATATAACACAAGAAACAAAAAGAAAAAATAGTAAGTTTATTCATGGTTTGTTTGATCAGAGAGAGTATGTAATCATACTCTCTCTTATTTATTTCAAACATGTATATACAAGAAATTACTATTGTTATTCCGTTTACCATCACATCTTTGCATATTGCTTTTTATGTGATATAGAAACTAAATATTAGCTTCATACGTAGATGATATATACTGATTATTTTATAATCATCTATTATTAATCTAATGTGTGTTATCATGAGCTACAAAATTAAACTATTAGCTTTATTATTTATTTCTACTGCTATGACTGCTTTTTCGCAAGAAGCTCTTAATGAAAATGCTAAAAAGAAATTATTTACAAAACCTTCTTTGATTATAGATTTTGGTATGGGTACTTACAAGGTATCTACAAACTCTGTCTCCAATACTTCTATTAGTAATTTAGAGACAAAGAAAGGACTTCATTTCAATCTATCTGCAGGAGTCCGATTCGACTTCAACAACAAGTTTTATTTCCAACCTTCTTTAGGATATTCACAGAAACAATATGATTTTAAATTCATATCAAAAGCTGATAATGTTTTGTACCCTTTAGATTTCTCTGATATTTCTCTTTATTATTTTGACCTGCCTATCTTGTTTGGATATAAGATAATTACTTATAAGGATCTTAATATATGGTGTTCGTTTGGTCCAGTGGTGTCTGTACTAATGAGTGAAGATATTTCATACCATAGAATAGGAGGGATAGACGACAATAAATCTACAGCAGTAACAGAGGTGGATTTTGAAAGAAGTCTATTTAATATTTCAGGAGAATGTTCTGTTGGTTTAGAGTATTATAAGTTACGTTTATCCGTTTCATATATATACGAAAACAGCTCTAGTTCTGATTATTTCGGAACCTCTAAATCTTTTATTACAACTATAGGTTTTATTATTAACTAACTAAAGATTAATTTCTAATGAGAAGACTCATATATACTATTTTTCTTATTTTTTTCTTGTTCTATAATTGTGAAGAAAATAGAAGCTCAAACAGCACTATAGAAAGTGTTAGGATATTTGATACAAATGAAAATCTTATTAAAGAAGTTTCTCCTTTGATTGCCCCTAGCGGCTCGGCTTACTTATATAACTCTCAGCTGCCTTCTGTTGAAGTATCTGTTGAATCAGTTATCATAGAGCCAGTAACTTCCGCAAAGTCTGTTAGCTCTGTTAAAGTGATTCCTGCAGTATTCTCTAATAAGGTAGATGAGATGTATAATCTTGATAATCTTAGAAAAGGAGAAAATAGATTTTATATTATTATAGAATCGGAGGACTTATTATCTGCAAAAAGATACTCTATAAATATTAAAAGGAAATAATTAATGTTAGTCTTAAAGGAGAGAATCCCATAACTTTTAGAAGTTATGGGATTCTTATTTTATTAATGTTTCATTGCTCTATCCATGTCTCTTCTAGCATCTTTCGATTTAAGAGTCTCTCTCTTATCGAAAGTTTTCTTTCCTTTAGCCAGTGCTATAACAATCTTAGCATAACCATTCTCGTTTAGAAAAAGTTTTGTTGGCACTATAGTAAGTCCACTTTCTTTAGTTTTTCTATCAAGCTTATCTAACTCTTTTCTATTCAAAAGAAGTTTTCTGTCTCTTTTCTCTATATGATTATAGTACGATCCCAGTTTATACTCTGAAACGTGCATACCTTTAATCCATAATTCTTCATTAACAAAGAAACAAAAGGCATCTACAAGACTTGCCTTTCCGGCTCTTATAGATTTAATCTCAGTTCCCGTAAGCATAATTCCAGCCACAAATGTCTCTATGAATTCAAAGTCGAAAGAAGCTCGTTTATTCTTAATATTTATATTTTGTTGCATTGTTTATTTCTTAAATTGTTGCTATTGGCACATCTAAAATTATAGAGAACAACTTCTCAAAGATGCTTGGTATTATAGTTATTAATAGTACTATTAAAACAGCGTATCCTGCTTTATTACTTGGTTTTACCTTCATTATTATTCCTAAACCATTCCATACAGGTATAATGCATAAGAATTGTGCTAACTGTAAGATGGCTCTTAATATACTACCTTCTTCAAAGAAATAGGCAAGAGAATGTAACAAGAAAAATACTGTTGATGAGTAAAGTATCATTTTATTACAACCTGTATTCTTAACTTCAGAATTTCCTGTTATCTCTCTTAAAATAAAAACAGAACAAAACATGCCTGCAAATACAGTAGCTATATTTGTTATAAATATGCATACAGATGCATATATCTCATTCTCGAAAATATGGCTTAGAAAGCTTATTGTTCCGCATAATAATGCTAAAGGAATAAGGAAACTTTTTATTAATTCTTTGTTTGTTTTATCTTCTTTTTTAATTTTATGCCACTCTGTTTTAGAATCTAATATCAGATTTTTTATTCTAATAAAAAAAATCTTTATGTCTGTGTGTTTTATCATATCTTGCAAAAATACAATTTTTTAAGTAATTTATTTAAATTTACACAAATTTCGAACTAATCTACTAAGATATGATTAAAGAATTGTTGCTAAAAAATAGATCCTACAGACGTTTCTATCAAAATGAAAGAATAAATACTCAAGTATTGAACTCTTTAGTAGAGCTTACCAGATATTGTGCTTCAGGCAGAAATGCCCAAACTCTTAAATATTTATTAATAAATGAAGAAGAGCAATGCGAAAAAGTATTTAAAACTTTAGCATGGGCAGGTTACATCTCGGATTGGAGTGGACCGGAAGAAGGGGAAAAACCATCAGCTTATATTATTCAAATAAACGATGATCTATTAGGAAAGAATTTCTTCTCTGATGATGGAATAACAGCACAATCAATATTATTGGGAGCCGTTGAAATGGGTTTTGGTGGATGCATACTTAGAGCTTTCACAAAAGAGCTAAATAATATAATTTCAACTCCAGAAAACATGAGTATAGTACAAGTTATTGCTTTGGGTAAGCCAAAAGAAGAGGTTGTAATAGATGACATGAAAGAAGGAGACTTCAAATATTGGAGAGATGAAAAAGGGGTGCATCACGTACCAAAAAGAACTTTAGAAGAACTAATAATAAAATAAAGAATTATGAAAAAACTACTGGGGCTGGTATTAATCTTATCAGTTATTTTTAGCCAGAACATGACTGCACAGTCTGTTCTAGACCAAGTAAATGATCCTTTCTTTGGTGAAACTTGCACAAGTATAATGGTTGGTAAAAAAGCATCTACTGACGGATCAGTAATAACATCACACACATGCGATGGAAGATACAGAACTTGGTTAAGATGGGAAAAAGCACAAAAATTTGATAAATCTGCAAAATGTAAAATCTACAAAGGTTTACTTAAAACAGAAACTGCTTGGGATATGCGTAATGTCAAAGAAGTTGGTTCTATCGACCAAGTTAAAGAAACATATGCATTCTTAAACACTGCTTACCCATGTCTTAACGAAAAACAATTAGCTATAGGGGAAACTACTATTGTAGGTCCTAAAGCACTAGTTAACGAGAATGGAATGTTCCAAATTGAAGAACTTGAACGAATAGCTCTTCAAAGATGTTCAACAGCTCGTGGTGCTATCAAATTGATTGGAGAATTAATCAAAAAGCACGGTTACGGTGACTGGGGTGAGTGTATCACAATTGCAGATAAAAACGAAGTATGGCAATTAGAGATATTTGGTCAAGGTCCTAAAAAGATTGGTGGAGTATGGGCTGCGCAAAGAGTACCAGACAATCACGTTGCAATCTCAGCAAACTTCTCACGTATAGCAGAGCTTGATCTAGACAATAAAGATTACTTCATGGCTTCTGATAACGTATTTAAAGTAGCTAAGAAACTTAAGCGTTGGGATGGTAAATCTACATTCAAATTTTGGTCAGTATACGGTGGAAACGAGAAACCATATACAATAAGAGACTTCTATGTTCTTAATCATTTTGCTCCTTCTTTAAAGCTTAATATGGACATGAAAGAACTTCCTTTTTCTGTTAAACCAGAGAATTTAGTTTCTGTACAAGAAGTTATAGGACTTTTCAGAGAGACTTATGAAGGTACTCAGTGGGACATGACTCAAAACCTTACTGTTACTAAGAAAGTTTACAATAAAGACAGAAAAGTGATAGGAGTAGACACTGTTAAAGCTCTTAATGCTAACCCATGGCCTACAGGTGATAACAGAAAATTATACAACTCACTGAAAAAAGGTACAGTTGAATATCAACGTACAGTTGCAGTGGCTTGGTGTTCATATTCTTTCATTACTCAATTAAGATCATGGTTACCAGATGAAATAGGCGGACGTGTATTCTTCTCTTTTGACAATCCAGCTCAGAGTCCTAGAATCCCTATATATTCAGGTTCTACACAACTTCCTGAGTCGTTTAACTACTGTGGCCAAAAGCGTTACAGAGAAGATGCTGCTATCTGGAATTTCAGAAAAGCTAACAAATTAGCTACTTTAAGATGGCAATCAACACGTAAAGGTATGATGGAAGAAGTTGCTTATTTCGAAAATCAAGCTTTTGAGGCAGGTGAGGCTCTTGAAAAGAAAGTTGCTACACTTATTAAGGCTGGCAAGAAGAAAGAGGCTCAGGTACTTTTAAACAAGCACACAAGAGACTTTACAGGTGCCGCTTCATTACGTTGGAAAGAATTAGAAAATTCTTACTGGAGACGTTTTGGATTAGGATTCTAATTACAAAGACAGATAAAAATCTATTAAATAATAAAAGTGCAAATCCTTTACTGGGTTTGCACTTTTATCTTTTCATTAAAAATAAATCTTATTCCGAGAATTTAATATCACGAACAAGAAGTTGAATTTCTCTAACACCCATATAAACATTCTCTTGTAAAGCGTAACAAATATCAAACTTCTCTCCAGAATGAATACGAGAATGTAAATGCCCCATATTAAATGCAATTGCATTAGTAGATCTAGGATAAGAAGAGGTAGGAGTGTCGGTTATAACCAGCTTAAGATGTTCTCTATTCTTACCAACAGTTTTAGAAGAACCATAATCAACCACCCCTCTTGTTACAAATACAGGACTTAAATTTTGTGGTCCGAATGGAGCAAATAATAATAATTTCTCAAAGAAATCCTCATTTATCTCATCAAAACTTATCTCAGCATCTACATGAATTTGAGGAGTAAGCATATCATCCTTAATAGTACTGGCTACATACTTTTCAAATTTATTAGTAAAAGCTTCTATGTTTTCAGTCTTAAGAGTAAGTCCAGCAGCATATTTATGACCACCATAGTTCTCAAGATACTCACTACATTCCGATATAGCACTATACAAATCATAACCCTCAACAGAACGAGCAGAACCAGTAGCAAGTCCCTCCAGGCCATTAGATTCAGTTAAAATAACTGTAGGTCGGTAATATGTTTCAATTAAACGAGAAGCAACAATACCAATAACACCTTTATGCCATTTAGTATTAAAAAGGACAGTACTTTTCTTATCCTTTAAAGCCTCTGAATTTTTAATTTCTTCAAGAGCCTCATCAGTAATAGTATGATCAATCTTCTTTCTCTCGTTATTTATATGATTTATTCTATCGCCAATATCCTTAGATTCTTTAGGATCTTCTACAACAAGAAGTTCAACCGACTGATTTCCCGATTCAACTCTACCAGCAGCATTTATTCTTGGTCCCATCTTAAAGACTATATCATTGATAGTTAAGTCTTTCTCTATGTTTGCAAGATTTTTAATAGTTTGTAAACCAACGCAAGGAGTCTTGTTTAGACGCTTAAGTCCTTCACTAGCCAATATTCTATTCTCCCCAATAATAGGAACAATATCAGAGGCTATACTAACACAAAGTAAATCAAGAAGTTTATAAATATTTTCTAAAGGGATATTATTTTTTTGGCAATAACCATGTACAAGTTTAAATCCAACTCCACAACCAGAAAGGAATTCGCAAGGATAAGAGCAATCTTTTCTCTTAGGATCTAGAACAGCCACTGCATTGGGCAAAGAATCGCCAGGCGTATGATGGTCGCAGATAATAATATCAACATTTTTTTCGTTAGCTACAGCAATTTTCTCTACTGCTTTAATGCCACAATCAAGTACTATCATTAAAGAATAGCCATTCTCTGCTGCATACTCTATTCCTTTCAACGAAACTCCATATCCTTCTTGGTATCTGTCTGGAATATAATAAAAAATATCTTTGCAATAAGTTTTCAAAAAGGAATAAACAAGAGCTACAGATGTCGTTCCATCTACGTCGTAGTCTCCATAAACTAAAATCTTTTCTTTTCTCTCAAGAGCTACATCCAAGCGTGCTATTGCCTTATCCATATCTTTCATCAAGAATGGATCGTGTAGATCTGATAAATTAGGGTTGAAGAAGGAAATTGCATCTTCTTTTGTTGTGATGCCTCTTTGAATAAGTAAGTTGCATAGAACTTTGCTATATTCAAGCGAATCCGACAAAAGCTCGATCTGATCGTCAGTTGCTTCGTGATTAATAATCCATCTTCTTTCCATTAATGTTTTTTTTCAATTAATTTCTGCAATGTAATTCGACACAAAATACTGATTTTTATTGACTAATTCAACGTCTATAAATTATATTTTCATTAAGAATAGAAAGGCTAACATCCTATACTATTATGTATCAGCATTTTTCTCTTTTTTAAAAATACGGTATGTTAAGTTCTCTAACAATAGCTCAACTTAGCGCTCTTCAATAAGCCCATTGACTTGTAGAATGAAAACCTGCAAGCAAGATTTGCACTTAAATAATAATTCAAAATTCATAATTAATAATTATATTTGTCGATTATTAATAATGTTATAAGAGCACAACATGAGCTATACAGAATTAACTGAACAAGAAATTATAAGAAGAAATTCTTTGAAAGAGCTTGAGAACTTGGGCATAGATCCATTTCCAGCGAGCGAGTATCCAATAGACGCTTATTCTGTAGATATAAAGAAAGAGTTCGACGAGAGTGAAGAAGATAAACAGGTGGTTGTAGCTGGTAGAGTTATGGGTCGTCGTATAATGGGAAAGGCATCTTTCTTAGAGCTTCAAGATTCTAAAGGACGTATTCAGGTTTATATCTCAAGAGACGAGATTTGCGAAGGAGAAGATAAAACTCTTTATAACACTGTTTTTAAGAAGCTTTTAGATATAGGTGATATAATAGGAATTAAAGGTAGAGTCTTTAAAACTAAAGTAGGAGAAATTTCAGTTCACGCAAGTGAATTTACTATACTTTCAAAATCTATTCACCCTCTTCCTATTGTAAAGGAAAAAGATGGACAAGTTTTTGATGCATTTACAGATCCAGAACAAAGATACAGACAGAGATACCTTGACTTAATTGTTAACCCATCTGTTAAAGAGGTTTTCATCAAGCGTACTAAGCTTATGAACTCTATGCGTAACTTCTTCAACGAAAAAGGTTACCTTGAGGTTGACACTCCAGTTCTTCAATCTATACCTGGTGGAGCAGCAGCTCGACCATTTATTACTCACCATAACGCACTAGATATTCCTCTTTATTTACGTATAGCTAATGAGCTTTACTTAAAGAGACTTATAGTAGGTGGCTTTGACGGTGTATATGAGTTCTCTCGTAACTTCCGTAACGAAGGAATGGACAGAACACATAATCCAGAGTTTACATGTATGGAAATTTACGTTGCATACAAAGACTACAACTGGATGATGTCTTTCACTGAAGAAATGATAGAAAAAGCTGCTATAGACGTGAACGGAACAACAGAAGGAAAATTCGGAGATAACGATATTTCTTTCAAACGTCCTTTCGCTCGTGTTAGAATGGTGGATGCAATTAAAGAACATACAGGTTTCGATATTGAGCATATGGATGAAGCTGGTCTTCGTGATGTATGTAAGCAATTGAATATGGACATTGATGATTCTATGGGTAAAGGAAAACTTATAGATGAGATTTTTGGAGAAAACTGTGAGCACAAATATATTCAGCCTACTTTCATTTATGATTATCCAAAAGAAATGTCTCCTTTAACTAAGAAACATAGAGATAATCCTGAGATGACTGAGCGTTTCGAGCTTATGATTAACGGTAAAGAGGTAGCAAATGCATACTCTGAGCTTAATGATCCTATAGATCAGTTAAATCGTTTCGAAGAACAAGCTAAACTTGCTGAAAGAGGTGATGATGAAGCTATGTTTATAGATTACGATTTCGTAAAAGCACTTGAGTACGGTATGCCTCCTACATCAGGAATGGGTATTGGTATAGATCGTTTAATTATGATGCTTACTAATTCTCAATCTATACAAGATGTATTATTATTTCCTCAAATGAAACCAGAACCTAAGATTAATGCTGATTCTGATGATAAATTTGTTGATCTTGGTATGAGTCCTGAATGGGTTGCTGTTATTCGTAAAGCAGGATACAAAACTGTTGCTGAATTCAAAGAAAACACAAACGTAAATAAGTTACACCAAGATCTTTGCGGTGTAAATAAGAAAAATAAATTCGGTCTTACTAATCCTTCTAAAGAGGATGTTGAGGCTTGGATAAAGTAATAAGTTTTTACTTATAAATTAAAGAGATCGTCTATTACAGACGGTCTCTTTTTTTTGTTCTTATTTTTAGTACTTGCTCTTTTGATGATATTTTAAAGAATAGAAGAAAGAGACTCAAACTTGGACATAAACTGCAAGAAAGAGGCAATTAAAAGCCAAGAAACAGGCTAAATATCTGATCTTCCTGTGATCTTCCTGTGTTCTCTGATCTTCCTGTGATTTATATCAGAGAACTATCAGAAAACTATCAGAAAACAGACAGAAATAATGCCTTATAAGTGTATGTTTATTGGAACATAATTGGATCAAAACTGGTCTATAAGGCCATATCCAGAGTAAATTAGAGTGTAGTTCTGTTATTCTTCTCCTTCTCTAATAACCTTTAGATAGAGATACAGTATTTAATAACTCCTTCTTATTTAGAAAACGATTATAATTCTCAATTATCTGACTAGTAGCACTTTCTACGTTTGTTAAACTTGCAATATGAGGTGTGATTTGAATCTTAGGATGCGACCAAAAAGGATGATTATTTGGTAATGGTTCTGTTCTAAATACATCCAAGAAAGCCCCTGAAAGCATAGAGGAATCTAGAAGCTCTATTAAATCTGACTCTACCAGGTGTTCACCTCTACCAACATTAATTAAAAACGAATGATTTGGTAGTTGTTGAAGAGTAGGCTTATTTAAAATATTTTCCGTTTCCTTAGTTAGAGGCAATAGATTAATTAAAAAATCAGAATCATTTAGAAATGTGTTAAGTTCTTCTTTACCGCTAAAACTCTCAACATTAGAGATCTCTTTTGGCGAATTACTCCATCCTTTTACCTTAAAACCAAATAGTGCAAATTGTTCAGCCACATGAGCTCCTATGCTTCCCAAGCCCATAATAGAAACAATTGTTTTATCAGTAGATTTATAATCTTTAGGTTTCCATTCTTTAGAATCCTGCTTATGAAGATATGTTTTTAGGTTCTTTTGTTGCGCTAGAACAATGGATAATGTAAATTCCCACATGTCATGCGACAATCTATGATCTACAATTCTTGTTACAATCTCATCTTTATTAAGAACTTGAGAATTTGTAATATGATCTATGGAAGCACCTACAGACTGAATAACTTTTATATTAGGGAATTCAGCAAATGCATTCTTTTTGGGTTTCCAGCATATTACAAAATCCACTGCTGCTTTGTCTTTTACATCTGGATATATCTCTATGCTTGTTTCAGGTAATTTCGCTTTTAACATCTTTACCCATGGACTAACATCCTTGTTTTCAAAAACTAATAGTATACTCATCTCTTCTAAATTTTATTACAAATATATATTCAAATTTATAAAGTTTACAATGGATTAATTGCAAATCATCTATATTTAAGATAGATAAGCTTATTTAGAGAACAACTTATATAAACAAACAAAAGGATTTCCAGAAGGAAATCCTTTTTGCTTAACAATTCAATACACTAAATCTTATTAAAGAGATGCTACTCTTAAAAATTCTGTAACAATAGGATGCGGATCTGAAAATGTTGAATTATCTTGAGGAACGAAAAGAGTGATCAAGAAAAACGGATGAGCTTGAAGTTCCATTATTCTTATTTCTGTTTCATCTCTTCCAACAGGAATAAAGCCACTCTCTTTAAATGCTAATTCATACGAACTATTTAATCCAAAACTACAATAATATTTCTCCATTATTGATTCTTTTTGGAACAAGCGATAGGATAGTGAATTCTTATCTGTTATCTGAACCTCATGAATCTGTCCTGCCAAAGAACAAACCAAAGGAGTTACAACTAGATTATCTGAAGAAGGATCTTGTTCTGAATGTGCTGCATCACTAATATTTAATACATTACGAGCATATTCAATAACAATGTTTTGAAATCCACCACAGGTTCCTAGAGTAGCAATATTATTTGTACGTGCAAAATAAATTATTTGCATCATCACCTCATCACATGGAGATCCGGGAGCAACTAAAATGCCATCAAATTCTTTCATTTTCTCTTCAACATTATGAACAGCCTTTGTAGAAATCCATTCCACTTCAAGATCAAATCCTAGTTTCTTAGCTGAATGCTCAAGAGCTTCATTAGTTGCTACATGAGGACGAAGTTTCTCGTTGTAATCTGCAATAATTGCAATTTTCATACTATAAGTTTTTGAATGATTAATAATAATGTAAAGTTAAGTAATATATGTATATGAAAATCGGACTATTTCTCATGAAAGTATTAATAATATTCATACTTTTGTTCTATGGACATTATAACATCTCATCATTTAATTCTTATTGATAAAATTGTTAAGCATGGAACAATGGTTGCTGCAGCTGAAGAAATGAATTTAACTCAATCTGCACTTAGTCATCAACTTAAGGATCTAGAACATAGGCTAGGGACAAAAGTTCTAAGCAAAAGAGGAAAGAACTTTAAGCTAACAGAAACAGGTAAATGTATATGGGAAAGTAGTCAGAAAATCTTACCCGAACTCAATAGATTACATAAAGAGATTCTTGCATTAAATGAAGCTGAGATAAACCAATTAAGACTTTGTACAGGTTGTTACACATCGTATCATTGGTTCCCTTCTGTTTTAAAACAGATTAATGAAGCTAAAATAAATATCAAGACTCAAATAATTGCTAAATACACAAATAATCCTGTTCAGGCACTACTAGAAAACAAGCTTGATTTAGCCATAACAAGTGAAGAGGTAATTAATCCATTAATAATATCACAAAAATTATTTGTTGATGATTTAGTAGCTGTTTTATCAAAAGATCATCCTTTTGCAAATGACAAGGAGATAATTAGTATACAAGATTTTCAACACTTTAATTTTATTCATTATGATGCAGGAGATCAAGATAGTTTTTTCATTAATGAATATTTAACACCAAATAATATAAAACCTAAAAAGATAACAAAAATCGCTTTTACAGATCTAATATTCGACATGATTAATGCAAACCTGGGGGTTGCAGTTTTATCTAGCTGGTATGTCCATCCATATATAAACAATGAAAAGTTTAAAATTATGAGACTTGATAAAAATGTTAAACAAAGAACTTGGTATGCAAATTATTTCCCAAGTAAAAGATTAATTATAGAACCTTTCTGTCAATATTTAAAATCGGCAATGATTCCTATCTATAACAATAAAAATAACGAAACTATGGAGTAATGAACTTAGGACAATTCATTATTTGAAGATTGTATAATTTTTCTCAGCCCTAATGCTTTTAAACAAAACTCTAACTTTTTGTTTTACTATCCTTTTTGCCTTCTAGCTTTAAGGTTATTTCTTTTATCTTTCCCTTTTCTATTTTAAGTCCTTTGATACGAATAGTTATCTCTTCTAGAGATTGCTTAAGTTCATTTACTTCAATTATTGTACCTAAGAAGAATGCATGAGGAATGCCTTGATTTGTCCTTTTAGGCCAATGATCTATTTATTAACAGCCAATTGTGATGTAGTAAAGAGCCTGGTCTTCTGTTGGTTCTCTAACGTTTTTTTATATGTTCTGTATCTTTAAATACAGGAAGATTACGGCAAGATTACAGGAAGATTACAGGAAGAATAAGCTTTAGGGCCGTTCCTTGGCTTTTGATTGGTTCTTGTTTGGCTTTTACGTTCGAATTAGAGTGTTTTTTTTCTTGTCTTCTGAGGAGTGGTGACTTTATCCGAATCTATTGTATAATCATTAAATATTATTCTTGCCATATAATACTAAGTGCTGAATTATTTGGACTAAATATAGATTTTTCGATAATAGTTGTTTTTCTATCATTTTGATTAAAGCAAAGGAACCAATCTTCTGCCTCTAATTCTATTTCTTCTAAGTTTCTAATTCCTTTATTGTAAAAATCCCCAGCTAGTGTATTTATAGGTATTTTAGATTTATTATGAAGAAGTTTCTTGAATCTAAAATCGCTACTATAATAATACCATATAGGTTTATTATTATGAGAATATATTATACATATAGGATGATTGCCTATTTGTGTAAAACGTATAGCAGTTGCAGTAATACTTACATTAAATGTATTAGATAACTCTTTTATAATTGAATAATCAAATATTTTATTCTGACATACTTCTTTAAATCTTACAGTAGGCATTAAAAGAGTTGATGCAAAAAGATCCGCTTCTCTTTCCATTGTATTATTTACTTGTGTTAGAATAAGAGACGGATGTGGTAATTTTCCTTTATAGAGAGCTGTTCTATGAGAAGTTATAAAGTAATGTCCTAATTCGTGAGCTAGAGTAAATCTTCCTCTCTTTGAGTTTATGGTGTTTCCTCTGTCAGTGTTTAAATGAATAAAATATTTAGAGTCGAAAACAGAAAGACCATCGAAAGCATCTTCATAAGAATCATAAATTATTTGTAGATCTTCTTCAAGTGCAATAGTTTCTAAAGGAGTAACTATTGAATCATGTTCTAAAGCAATAAATTCTGCTAGTTCAATAATTTTATTGTTCTGATTATTCTTCATCTATATTTTTTTGATTCTTGTCTATTTTATCAAGAATATGAT
>JBATVL010000095.1:0-19363 GCA_049671745.1 Marinifilaceae bacterium | reverse complement strand
ATATCATCCTTAAAGACAACAGTAACTACTGATAATCCGAAACGAGAAACTG
Organism: Marinifilaceae bacterium; assembly: GCA_049671745.1. Taxonomy (GTDB): domain Bacteria; phylum Bacteroidota; class Bacteroidia; order Bacteroidales; family Marinifilaceae; genus SNAP01. Next base: position 19,311 of record JBATVL010000095.1, on the reverse strand, counting down.
AACGTATCTCACTAACACCAGGAAGATTGGCCAGTGCTACCTCTACTGGATAAGTAACGAATTGTTCTATATCTTCAGTACCAAGTTTTGGAGCGGTAGTTATAACTTGTACTTGATTATTTGTAATATCAGGTTGTGCATCTATTGGCACAGTCTTAATTGCCCACAGTCCACCTAAAATAAGTGCAATAGTGAACATGCTAACCATCATTTTATTTTTGATGGAAAGACTTATTATTTTGTCTATCATATAATGAATTTGTTTTTTAATAAATTAAAAAGATCAAATCATGGATATAACTATCCTACATTCTGCCTAGAAGACAGAATAGAATAATGTATCCATCATGATCAAAGCCTTAACTTTGACGTTTATACGATAGGTGGTCGGTAAAGTTCTGTATTAAATGAGTCTTCTGTGAATTCATATTCTTCAGAAAAAAGAATAGAAGTAGTTTCTTTTATTTGTTCTTTAATTTCCTCTAATGGAAAGCTTTTAGCTGTATGAGTACAGTTGCAAGAACAAAAAGGAGAACAAGAATCCTTGTGATTATCTGATTTATCTTTAGAATGATCATCAGTATGTGCATTAGACTGAGAGTCATAGCTATTTTCAGATAAAAGATTCTCTAGAGATGATAATTCTTTTTCTTGTTCGCACACAGTCTCACTACATGGAATAATATTCAATGTAATAATAAGTATAATTAGTATGTGTGCTACAATTCTCATCACTTCAAAGATAGTTGTATTTTCTTTTAATACAAGAGACTCTTTGAAAGTATTTATCAAAGAGTCTCTTTTATAATGAATTAGCTTATGTAATATTATTTAAGCCATTTGTCTAACCAACCAAAGAAAGTACGTTGCCATAATATACCGTTTTGACATCCAAGAACCCAATGATTCTCTTCAGGGAAGTATAAATATTGAGCAGGAATACCTCTTAAACGAGCAGCATTAAATGCAGACATACCTTGAGAGGCTACAATTCTATAATCTTTCTCACCATGAATAACAAGAATAGGAGTATCCCATTTGTCAACAAATTTGTGAGGAGAATTAGCGAAAGTTTTTTGTGCAATAGCATTGTCTTTCTCCCAGAATGCACCACCTAAATCCCAATTAGCAAACCAAACTTCTTCAGTTTCTAGATATTGAGCTTCAAGATTAAACATACCATCATGAGCGATAAATGCTTTGAAACGTTTTTCGTGATGACCGGCTAACCAGTAAACAGAAAAACCACCATAAGAAGCACCAACAGCACCTAATCTATTCTCGTCAACATAAGGTTCAGCTTTAACATTATCAATAGCAGAAAGGTAATCTTTTTGGTTTTGTCCACCATAATCACCAGAAATCTGCTCGTTCCACTCTTGACCAAAAGAAGGAAGACCTCTACGGTTAGGAGCAACAACAATATAATCATTAGCTGCCATCATTTGGAAATTCCAACGATATGACCAGAACTGAGAAACAGTACCTTGAGGTCCACCTTGACAATAAAGAAGCGCAGGATATTTTTTGTTCTGATCGAAATGAGGAGGATAAATAACCCAAACCAACATTTGTTTATTATCAGTAGTAGTAATCCATCGTTTTTCAACTTTACCCATCTTTAATTGATCAAGTAAATCTTTATTAACGAAAGAAATCTCAGTGTCTTTACCAGTAGTAGGATCTATATTATAAATCTCAGCAGGTTTAGAAATAGAAACTTTAGAACCAATAAGTTTATCACCAGCAAGAGCTACAGAATGGAAATCGTGATATCCATCAGTAATTCTTCTAATAGAATCATTTTCAATATTAATATTGTAAATCTCAGTAGTAGCTTGAAAACCAGATATGAAATATAAAGATTTAGAATCAGGAGTCCATGTTAAGTGAGAAACATTTTGATCGAAATTTTTAGAAATATCTTTAACTTTTTTAGTAGATAGATCCATAAGAGTTAAACGAACTTTATCAGCCTCGTAACCTTCTCTTTCCATGCTTTCCCAAGCCATATACTTACCATCAGGAGAGAATACCATATTAAAATCGTATCCCATCATTCCTTTAGTCATATTACTAGTAGCAGCAGTTTCTATATTGTATAAATAGATATCTGCATTAGTAGAAGTCGCATATTTAACACCCTCTTTCTTACGAGAACAATAAGCTACTTGCTTACTGTCAGCAGTCCAGTTGATTTGTTCCATTCCACCCCAAGGACGAACAGGAGATTCCCATTTCTCACCTTGCATAATGTCTTTACCTTCTTTTACAATTTGGCTTCCCTTAACATCAGCAATAAAGATATGAGTATAATCTTCAACCCAATGATCCCAGTGACGATAGAATTCATTATTTATAATTCTAGCGTTAGCTTTGTCAAGATCAGGATTATTGTCGTGTACAGTCTTTTCAAGTTTAACACCCTTAGTGTATACAAGTTTAGACTCATCAGGAGAAAATTTAAATCCTTCAATACCGCCTTCAATCTCAGTAATCTGCTTAACTTTTTGTCCCTCTGCATTCATAGTCCATATCTGAACAGAACCCGACTTAGCAGAAAGATAAGCAATACGACCATCATTAAGCCAAACAGCTTCAAACTCTTTCTCAGGAGTATCAGTAATTTGTTTAACATGTCCACCATCAACAGAAACAGTGTATAAATCTCTGTAAGATTTATCTTCCTTCTTGTTAAAATAAGAAGTTCCGAAAAGAACAGTTTTACCATCGGGAGAAACAGTCTCTCCACCTATGCGACCGAAAGACCAAAGAACCTCTGGTGTCATGACATCTGATTTAAGCTTCATCTTCGGAGTTTTGTAGTTGTGCGCCACCTTAGCATCTTTCTGTGGAGCTGCACATGAGAAACAAGCCAGTAAGGCAAGGAATCCAATATACTTCATAGTTTTTAAAATAAGTTTGTAATGTTTTATTAGTTATTTCTCGATATATTAATTTTTTCAATGATTTTAGCTTCAATTTCTTCAGCTAATTCTGGATTATCCTCAAAAAGAGTTTTAACAGATTCTCTACCTTGCCCCAATTTAGTATCTCCGTAAGAGAACCAAGACCCCGCTTTTTTAATAATCTCGAAGTTGACCCCCAAGTCAACAATTTCGCCCGTTTTAGAAATACCTTTTCCATACATAATATCGAATTCAGCTTTTCTAAAAGGTGGTGCAACCTTATTTTTAATTACTTTTACACGTGTATTATTGCCAATAATTTTATCTCCATCTTTAATTTGTCCGAATCGTCTAATATCAAGACGAACAGAAGAATAGAATTTAAGAGCATTACCTCCAGTAGTTGTTTCAGGATTACCGTATACAATGCCAATCTTATCTCTAAGTTGGTTAATAAAAATACAGCAAGTATTTGTTTTGCCAATAATACTTGTAAGCTTTCGAAGAGCCTGTGACATTAGTCTTGCCTGTAGTCCCATTCTTGAATCGCCCATTTCGCCCTCAATTTCAGCCCTAGGAGTAAGAGCAGCAACAGAATCTATCACAATAAGATCTATAGCAGAAGAACGAATAAGTTGGTCTGTTATTTCTAGAGCTTCTTCACCGCAATCAGGTTGAGAGATAAAAAGATTATCAGTATCAACTCCAAGTTTCTCGGCATAAGATCTATCGAATGCATGTTCAGCATCAATAAAAGCAGCAATACCTCCTTGTTTTTGGACCTCAGCAATAACGTGAATAGCTAGTGTAGTTTTGCCTGATGATTCAGGTCCGTAAATTTCTGTAACTCTACCTTTGGGTAGTCCTCCTATGCCTAGAGCAACATCTAATCCAAGAGAGCCAGTAGGTATACAAGGGATATCAGCAATGGCCGAATCACCTAATCTCATAACAGTACCTTTACCGTATGATTTCTCAATTTTATCTAGAGTAAGCTGTAAAGCTTGTAATTTCTTGTTTTTTATTTCTTCTTCCGACATAATCGCATGTTTCTAAATTTGTAATTCTTTAAATATCTGCTCGATATGTTTCTTTGTATCAACCTTAGAAAATATCTTCTCAATTATCCCTTCTGCCGAGATAATGAATGTCGTTCGAACTGTTCCCATATATTTTTTACCAAACATCTTTTGTTCTCGCCAAGTACCGTAATCTTCCATAATAATATGCTCTGTATCAGCAATAAGATTAAAATACAGGTCGTATCTTGCTATAAATTTAAGATGTTTAGCTGCAGTATCTTTACTTACTCCAACAACGTCAAAACCTTTGCCTCTAAGCATATCTATATTGTCGTTAAAGTTGCAAGCTTCTGCTGTACAGCCAGGAGTATCATCTTTAGGATAGAAGTATAGAATAAGTCTTTTGTCTTTGAATTTATCAAGAGAAATTTCTATTCCATCTTGGTTTAACCCCTTGAAATAAGGTGCTTTATCTCCTTCTTTTAATTCAGCCATAAGTAAGACGATTTATTTAGCCAAAGTACTATAAATAAGATAGAATAGCAAATGGCTAATATTTGTAATTAGAATATATATTAATCTTTTTACATACGTAGCCATCACCGAAATAGTTTAATAAAACACTGAATTATTATATCATTTTTTTAGTAATAATAATGAAACTCATTTTTTTCCTGTCTCTTAAAACTCTTATATAAATCTTTTCTCTTTTAGTAGAAGAAAGAATTTCGTGAATATCTTTAAGTTCTAACTCTTGAGCATTTTTGTTATTAATAGATATGATTTGATCACCTTCTTTCAATTTTGCATTATAGGCAGGAGAATCTTGCATTATAGATGAAATAAGGTAATATTTGATTTCAGGAATAGGAGTTTCTATCTCTATACCAGAGTTGTTATAGACAAATTCCTTTTTGTACATATGATTCTTTCTAAAGCAAATACGTTTGTTGGGATAATCAATAATAATATTAAATCTACGCAGTAAATCGCCACCTATGCTTCCATTTCTATGATCGTTTTGTTCTCTAGATTTAAGTGAAGTAGAATCGGGAAAACTCACTACAGGTTCTTTAACTGTATATTGTCCTAATTCTATATTCTTTATTCTGCTAATATGTCCAAAGATATTTCCATTAAGTCCTTGTCCTATAATATTATAAATTTTCTTCTCAGGTATAGCTATTTTATCACTTTCCTGTAGCCAGATAGCCAAACTTGCTCCTGTATCTATAAGTAATTTAACGTATGTTCTATTACCCTTGTAATCTGTAATCCATGTTCTTATATATGGTTTGTTATTAACGAATTCTAATGGAAGACATGCATCTCTTTTTCTTTTTTTATGCTTATAGAATTCAGGTTTTATGAAATCTATCTTATTGTTTGAATAATTTATTCTAACTATATATCTTTCAAAGACAGTAGAGCCAATTATGCCATTTATTTTACAGCCAGATTTTCTAGAAAGGAAAAATACATCTTGAAGTAAAGCGTTTATATTCTGATTCTTAAAATGAATACCCGCTATACGAATATCATTACCAAAAGAAGAATAGGCATCAATAGATTCATTATCTCCTAATCCCTTAAGTTTTATCTTCTTGGCATAATTAATAGTAAGACTATCTTTACTTGTAAGTTCTGTAATAAGAGAAGTTCCAAGACCAGTGTCTAGAATAAACCAAAGCGTGTCGGAATTATTAATATGAGCGGGTATAACAATATTGTGGTTGACTTGTTTAAATTCTATACTAAACCTCTTTTTCTGGAATAAAGACTCCCAAAATGAAGTTTTGTTTTTTTGAGCAAAAGTATAACCTGTTAGAATGAAAAGTATTATGGTGAATAGAATAGGTTTTTTCATAAACATTATTTTATCATGTATATATTTAAATATACGAATAAATTATACATAGTTGTGACTATTGTATTTTATTTATCAAGCCATCAATTCATTATGATATTTCTATTTTTTGATATGTATAGGGAAAGAAAGAATATGCATGTAAATCTATCTAGTAGTAGTTCATTATAATGCATGGTTTTGATTTCTGTTTGAGGTCTAATGCCTAGGGCTTAAGTATGTTTCAAATTCGGTATAAAATCTCTATAAAATCCTTATAAATATACGATAAAGCTATTAATGAACATGTCTTTATCTGCTCATAATCATCTCATTAACATCTCCTAGAGATGTTGGTGGGATGTTGGTGAGATGTTCATGGGATGTTGGTGAAGGTCTTTATGGCGACTTTATAAGGGTTTTATATGCTTTTTATAAGGTCTTTGGTTCATTGAGAGGGGGTAGGCATGGGGTCTTTGGACGGAAATATCTGAGAGAGTGGAGGTGTGAACTGAACTCTGTCCAGTCATTTGCAAATAATGAAAATACAGGGAGTGTATTGATACCTTAATAGAATAAGAAAGTAAGTTTTTAAATGTCTTATATTCTATTGCTCTTTATCAATTTACTGAATAGTTACTATAATTTATTGTTTGAATAAATAATTTTATACTTTTGATTATTATTGATGAAATTTTTATTATGATGTGATTGTATTTATTGTACTAATTATTATTGTATTTCTTCTGACATCTCAAAATGATAATTAATAACGAATATTAGGACTTAGTATTGAATTAGTTTCAAACATAATAATATTGTTAAAAGTCTTTTAAAGTGATGTTTCTAGACCCATTTAAATTATAATAGTTATTAGGCAATTCTGTCTAAGATATGTTAGTCTGAGTTATTTAGCTGTTTTTGTACACAGTAATATAAATAATTAATAAGATATTCAATTAAGATCTGTTTAAACTTAAATATCAAAAATAAGTTTAAATATATCCATGTATTTAGTTTCAATTTTTTTTGTTTAAGAAAATACATGTTTTAAGCATAAAAGAAATAATTCAATATGTGATTCTAATTATATAAAATAAATTCTCTTCAATGAGAATTGAAAACTTTTTCGCAGAGTTGCTAAATAATAATATGTTTATATATCACATGGTTTTTGAAAAGATTATATATGAATTGAAGTAATAATAAATAATATGACGAAAAAAGATATTAGTGGTATAGACTCTCTTTATTTAAGATATGGGTATATTTTAAATAAAGGTTTGTCTACTAAGAGTATTAGAGTATATATTTTAAATAAGGGTGTATACTTTGGAGCAGATGTTGTTAGTGAAGGTGATGATATTAATTGCCAAAGAACAATAAAAGAATTGTCTGATGCAGGTTATGCTTGTCGCATTAAAACATTTAAGGATTTAAAAGAAGCCGAATTATACTTGTTCGATTCTTTCTTTCATTCCACACAACTTTCAGAAAGGCTTAAGAATAGATACGATAATTTTAAATTAAATCAGTCAAATGTTTTAAAAGTTGATTATGAATATATACCAGTATCTTATTTGTTAGAGAATGAAGAATTCAATCAAAAAAAAAATATAGTTAATAGTGTTGTAGGTAAATTATCTTCTGAAGGTGCTAAATTAATAATTATAGAGGCTTCAGCAGGTTTTGGAAAAACATGTACTTCCTATGAAATTATTAACAATATTTCTATAAATGTGAAATCATTATCACCCATATTTACTGAACTTTCAAGAGATAGGAGAGCTATAATATTTAAACATATTTTACAAGATGTTATTGTAAATGAGTTTCACTCTCTTTTAGATGAAAATTTAGTTATTTTTGAAATTCAAAATGGTAAGATTCCTTTAATAATAGATGGTTTTGATGAATTATTAAGTAAGGAACAAGATAAAGCTAATAGTGAGTTTGAGCAGGTGGAAACAATGTTGTCTACAATAGGAGATTTGCTTGTTAATAATGCAAAGATCATAATTACAGGAAGAAAAACTGCAATTTTCTCTGGAGATTCATTTAATAATTGGATTGAATCAAATCCTAATGATTTTGAAGTAAGTAGATATCTTTTAAATCCACCAAAAATTTCAGATTGGTTAGATTCTCATAGACTATGTAAAATTGAAGAAAATCAAATTCCTATAAATGATATTGCTAATCCTGTACTACTGGCTTTTTTAAGAAGTCTGAGTGATGCTGATTTTAATAATTTAATTAAATCTCCCAATGAAATTGTTAATAGATATTTTGAAACGATACTTGATAGAGAGCAGGAACGACAACAATTGAATATTGAGCCACAAGAGCAATTAAATATTTTTAGGAAACTAGCAGGTTCAATGCTTGAATTTGATATTACTTCAGATTCAAAAGAATGGATTAAAGAACTAATATTAGACAGAAATTATGAGACACTTGAAAGTGTGCGTAAATCATACCCTATTTCACAACGTCCAAATTTAGATGAACTTTCAAATATTTTGAGTAATCATGCATTAATTGATAGAAAAGGCAACAGTAATAATATAGGATTTATTAATGATTTTATATTTGGTACTTTTATAGGACAGAACCTAATATCTAAAGATTTTATTATAGAGGAGTCTCACTCTAAGCATATGATTGAGTTGGCAACTACTGCCTTTCAGTTTCAGACAGCTAATAATAAAACAATTCTTTACGACAAAGTAATATCACTAGATTGTTTCTCAAAACAAGATATATTATTAATGGGATATCAATTAAAAGGATTTATTGAACCTGATTTTATAAATGCCACATTTAATGATTTCTCAATATCGAATTTATTGATATCTAAAGAGAATCAATTTTTTAAATGTGTTTTTGCAAACTGTTCGTTTGAAGGTATTAAATTTAGTAATTCAGCATTTTTTGAAACCTCTTTTGTTAATTGTGTGTTTAATCAGTGTTCTTATGAAATTGAAAATGATGATAATATAAATATAATCCTTTTAAACTGTAATGATTATGGTTGTGGATTTATTCTTTCTATAGAAAATAAACAAGATCAAGTTATTGATGAAAATAGTATTGAATTATCAGAAGAAATATTGCTTAAATTTATTGATACAGCCAACAGGCCTAAACATAAGAGAATTTCATCGATTATAGGTGAATATGAATCAGATAAAAGAGGAGAAATCTCAAAACTTATAAATAAATTCAAAGCAGAAAAGATTATAAAAGTTAATGGAGATAATGCTTTTCTAAGTGAAAATGGAATTCAAAAAATTAAAGATTTAATATAATGAGAGATACATTAGGTTTTGAAAATATTACTAAAAAAATAGAGAATTCATTAAAGATGGATTTAGATAAGTGTGGATTAATGTATCGTATTTTTTCTAGAGTTAAGACTACTGAATCCATAGAAAGTAAAATCTTAAAAAAGGAATATAGAAAAAATTCAAAAAAAGTAACTGACATTATTGGAATTAGGATAACACTTTATTTTCAAGATGATGTTAATTTAGTTCATGATATATTAATGAAAAAACAAAACTTTAATCATGAATCTACAGATTCATTTTCTATTGATGAATTTAAACCAATAAGATGTAATTTAACATTTGATATTGAAGATAAATATATTAAAGAAGCTATTATTATAATTGATGAAGATAGAGATATTATTGATACAAAATATGAGATACAAATACGAACAGTATTATCAGAAGGTTGGCATGAAGTTGAACATGATTTGAGATACAAATGTAAAGATGATTGGAAAGGGCATGATGATCTGAATAGAAATCTTAATGGAATCTTTGCAACACTAGAGACAAGTGAGTTTTCAATGTTGCAGATGTTTAATAGTTTGGCACATCGTCATTATAAATCAAAAAATATAGATGCTTTAGTTAAAACTAAATTTAGAATTAGACTAAAAAATAATGATAGACAAGATGGTATTTATAGTCTTTTAGCTAGTGAAAATAAATTATTAAAAAAGTTGTATAAAGTTGACCGTATTAAAGTATTATCAAAATTGTTCGAAAGTAAGATTGTTTTGCCATTGACTATTGATAATTTAATTTTTTTTATAAATTATTTTTTTATAAAAGATGATAGGATACAAAAGCTAGCAAGTGCTTTTGTTTTAAATGAACTAAAAATGTTGGATTATGCAGAGCCATTTTAGTTATCTTTTAAAGACATATTAATAAATAAAAAAAAGCAGCAAATGAAAGGGGAAACTTTCAATATTTGCTGCTTAAATATGTTTAATATATAATCTAAATTGTACTATTTTTTAACGGCATTGACAGCTTCTTCAAAAGAAGAGAAAATATTTTCTTTTCCAAGTAGTTCTATTATGCCAGCTTTGTTTAAGTCGTTTTTAACGTCTTTACGAACACCAGAAAGTATAATGTCTACCTTCTTAGCTTTCATCATAGTAATAAGCTCTTTGAAGTTCTTAATGCCAGTAGCATCAATAAATGGTACGTGACGCATTCTGATAATAACACTTTTAGATGATGCGTGTATATCTTGCAATACCTCATTGTATTGTTTAGCCGCTGCAAAGAAGAAAGGACCAGAGATCTCAAATACATCTACGCCATCAGGCAATACACTGTAATCTTCTAATATGTCAGTATCTTTTTTAGCAGAGAATACTTGTCCAGTTTTTGACATACGTTGCATAAATAATAAAATTGCCTCGCTTCAGCTATTGTATAATTGTCTTTAAATAAAACCATTTAATATGATTGCTTATATGAACGTAAACTAAACTTTTTAGAACTCTCAGAAGAAATTTTATATATATTTACATTGGATACAATAAAGTGCTTAATAGAGTTCCGTTTACTCTCCTTATTTATGTGGTTTTTGAATTGTGCTAAAGAAACAAAATACTTCTTTTAAAAGAAGATTTAGGCATACAATAAATAGTATAATGAGTAGATGATAGGTAGTTTTTTATGAGTTCAAACTAGATTAAATATTATGGGAATTATTAATGATTTTTTATTTACTACCTGGTATGGTGGTTTTCTTATTATGATTATTGCATCTCTTGTGATTGCAAAGGCATGTGATGTTTTTGAAGCCTCAACAGAGTATTTAGGACGAAATATGGAAGATGGTGTAAAGGGGGCAACTCTTAATGCTGTAGGATCTTCTATGCCTGAGTTTTTAACTACTGTTTTTTTCTTGGTGTTTGCTGCCAAAGAAAATTTGGGAAGAGATTTTGCTGCAAGTGTAGGTGGAGACACCGGTTCTGCAATCTTTAATAGTGTTGTTATTCCAATGCTTGTTATTGCTGTTGTCGTTATAAGTGGTCTTGTTGGAGCTAATGTTTCTAAGAAAGTTATATTAAGAGATGGTCTATTTCTTCTTGGTGCTGAATTATTATTGCTAGTCTTATTATCAAGCGATAGAATTACTCACTGGCATGGTTGGGTCTTTACGGCTTTCTATTTAGTGTATTTGTTTTATACATTAAAAACTATGAATAAAAGTGAAGAGGTTGAGAATGATGAGGACGATGATGTCAATAATGATGATAAATCATGGTTTGAAAAATTTCAGTTTAAATCTAAAGATGGTCGTGTCCTTAGAAGTTGGATTCTTCTTTGTTTTTCTACTCTTATAATTGCTTTGGCTTGTGCAGGTTTAGTAGAAGGTTGTAAAGGTATATCAAATGATTTTGCCATAAATCCTTTATTTATAGCTCTTATATTAGTTGCTGCGGCTAGTAGTGTTCCTGATGCTATAATTTCAATGAGAGATGCAAAGCGTGGTAATCATGACGATGCTTTATCTAATGTATTAGGTTCAAATATTTTTGATATTACAATTAGTATGGGCTTGCCTCTAGCTGTATACCTATTGTTTACAGGTCAGACAATTGATTTTACTATTGCTGGAAAAACTTTGATTGATATACGAATAATGCTTGTTCTTGTAACTTTAGTTACTATGTGTGTATTCTATTTTGCGAAGACTCTTCAGAAGAAACATGTTTTTATATTATTTTCATTATATGCAATTTTTATTTTGTATGCAATTGGTGCTGCTGACTATCATGCAAAAAGTGTTTCTCTTTTATCAGAGATTTCAGGTACTTTTATTGAGTTTCTAAATAGACCTGGAGGAGTAGAAGAAACTTTAAGAGAATTAGCTAATTACATTACTGGAAATTGGTAGTTTTTTAACTCCCTTAGTCAATAATATATTTACGTGATTAAAATTGATGTTATTTATAAAGGAACTCTGTCTTTAATGGCAGAGTTCCTTTTTTTATAAAATAAATAATAAAATAAACATGTAGTTTTAAATAAAAAAAAGCAGCAAATGAAAGGGGAAACTCTCAATATTTGCTGCTTAGGGATGTTTAATATATAATCTAAATTGTACTATTTTTTAACGGCATTGACAGCTTCTTCAAAAGAAGAGAAAATATTTTCTTTTCCAAGAAGTTCTATTATGCCAGCTTTATTTAAGTCGTTTTTAACGTCTTTACGAACACCAGAAAGTATAATATCCACCTTCTTAGCTTTCATCATAGTAATAAGCTCTTTGAAGTTCTTAATACCAGTAGCATCAATAAATGGTACGTGACGCATTCTGATAATAACACTCTTAGATGATGCGTGTATATCTTGCAATACCTCATTGTATTGTTTTGCCGCTGCAAAGAAGAAAGGACCAGAGATCTCGAATACATCTACGCCATCAGGCAATACACTGTAATCTTCTAATATATCAGTATCTTTTTTAGCAGAGAATACTTGTCCCGTTTTTGACATACGTTGCATAAATAATAAAGATGCTAATACTATACCTACTTCTATAGCAATAGTTAAATCAACTAATACTGTTAGTAAGAATGTTGTCATAAGAACGATGATGTCGTATTTAGAACCTTTAAGAATAGATCTAAAAGAACGCCATTCACTCATGTTGTAAGATACAACAATTAATATACCAGCCAAACATGACATAGGTATTAATTTTGCCCATTTACCAAAGAATAACATTATTAATAAAAGAGTTATTGCGTGAATTATACCTGCTACTGGAGTACGTCCTCCATTTTTTACGTTTGTTGCTGTACGTGCTATTGCTCCTGTTGCTGGGATTCCACCAAATATAGGACAGAATATATTTGCAATTCCTTGTGCGATTAGTTCTGTGTTAGAACGGTGATTTCCTGATATCATACCATCTGAAACAACTGCTGATAAAAGAGATTCTATCGCTCCTAATAATGCTATTGTAATTGCTGGTTGTATATAGTGTCCAAGATTACCAAAATCTACATTAGGCATAGAGAAACTAAAGCTTGTAGGGATTCCTCCGTATACTGTCTCTATTGTTGATACTGGTAGATTGAAAATTGTTACAACCAAACTAACAAGTATGATAGCAATAAATGATCCTGGTACTTTTTTTATTAGTTTGCCAGAGTATATAGAGATTAGTACTGTTGCTATTGTTATACCTAAGGCATATAGGTTTGTGCTTCCTAAATTTGAGAAATAGACTCCCCATTTAGCTAAGAATTCTGATGGTAGTTTTTCTATCTCCATTCCTAGTGCCTGTTGTATTTGTGTAGAGAAAATTACTAATGCAATCCCTGCTGTAAATCCTACAATTAAAGGGTGAGGGATAAATTTAAGTACTGATCCTAGTTTTAGTACTCCAAACAAGATTAAGAAGACTCCTGCCATCATAGTGGAAATCATCAGTCCATCTAAACCGTATTGTTGAATTATTCCGTAAACAATAACGATGAATGCTCCTGTTGGTCCACCAATCTGAACTCTACTTCCTCCTAATACAGAGATAATAAAACCTGCAATAATTGCTGTTATCAATCCTTTGTCTGGCGTGACACCAGAGGCTACTGCAAATGCAATAGCAAGTGGTAATGCCACAATTCCTACTATAATACCTGCAAATAAATCTTTTTGAAACTGTGCTTTTGAATAGCCACCCTTCAGTATACTGAATAATTTTGGCTTGAATACGTTGTTCATAATATCTGTGTTCTTGATTTAATAAGCTTAGTTTTCATTATTTTATCATTCATATGTTCATTATGAATCTCAAATTTGTCGCAAAGATATATATCTAAAATTGAATTTTTAAGATTAATGCTGTTTAAATTCCCTTTTGTATTTTAATTCTTATAGGTATTTTGTGTAAACTGCTAATATTTAGTTTTTTATATAAAAAAGAAAGGCAAGCAGAAATAACTGCTTGCCTTTATATGTATTTGATGTTTTTTTTATCTTTTCTCTAAAAGAACTATATTCTCAACGTGATGAGTGTGTGGGAACATATCTACCGCTTGTACTCTTGTTACTTTATAAGCTTCTTGCATTAGATCTAAATCTCTTGCTTGTGTAGCTGTATTACAAGATACATATACAATACGTTTAGCTTTTGCATTTAAGATTGTCTCAACAACATCTGGATGCATACCTGCGCGTGGTGGGTCAACTATAATTACGTCTGCCGCTCCATGCTCTGCAATAAAGTCTGCAGAAAGTACATCTTTCATATCACCAGCAAAGAATATAGTGTTATCTATTCCGTTGATTTCTGAATTTACTTTTGCATCATCTATAGCCTCTGGTACATATTCTATACCTATTACTTTAGAAGCTTGTTTTGCTACGAAATTTGCAATTGTTCCTGTTCCTGTATAAAGGTCATAAACAACCTCGTTACCTGTTAGGGCTGCAAATTCTCTTGTCTTCTTGTAAAGATTATATGCTTGCTCAGAGTTCGTCTGATAGAAAGACTTAGGTCCTATTTTAAATCTAAGACCTTCCATTTCTTCAAAGATGTGGTTGCGTCCTTTAAATACTATAATATCCTGATCGAAAATAGTATCGTTTGGCTTTCCGTTAACTACATACATAAGAGATGTAATATTAGGGAAATTTTTATATATGTGCTCTAATAGTCCTTCACGAACCTCAACATCTTCATGGAATACAGAAAGAATTACCATAGTCTCTCCATTAGAAGATGTACGGATAATTAAGTTTCTAAGAAATCCTGATTGATCACGAATGTCGAAATGAGAAACCTCATTTTCTGTGATATAATCTTTTACACATTGTCTTATTTCGTTAGAAGGCTCTTTTTGAAGATAGCAGTCTTTTACGTCTACAACCTTGTCGAATAAACGTGGTACATGGAATCCAAGTGCTGGAGTTTTTAGTATCTCTTTATTGTCAAGTTCTTCTTTTGTAAGATATCTTTTTGCCGAGAATGTGAATTCTAGCTTGTTTCTGTAGTTTCTAGTTTTCTCAGAAGGGATAATCTGATCAGCCTCTGGAAGTTCAAGATGTCCTAGACGAGTAAGGTTGTCTATTACTTCTTGTTGTTTTAGTTTTAATTGCTCTTCGTAAGGGATGTTTTGCCACTTGCAACCTCCGCATACTCCAAAGTGCTCACAAAAAGATGGCACTCTCATTTCTGAGTATTTGTGGAAGAAGACTGGTTGTCCCTCCATATATTTCTTTCTTTTCTTTGTTACTTGTACATCTACTATGTCTCCTGGTACTACATTTGTAACAAATAGAACTTGATCTTCTATTCTAGCAATAGCTTTGCCTTCAGCTGCAAGTTTCTCTATTAAAACTTCTTTGAACAATGGCTTTTTTCCTCTTCCCACTATATATTTTTTTAAAATTACAGTTGCAAAGATAGTTATAAAAAATAAAAAAAAGCGAACTGAATAAACAGCTCGCTTTAAATATGTTCTTTTTGTGTAATTTTTACATTACATCTGCAAATATATCTTTGCTATATTTTCCTTCTGTTAGTTTCGCTGAAACTTCTTTAAAGGCTTTGATTGTTTCTTCTACATCAGCTAATGTATGAGCTGCTGTTGGGATAAGTCTTAATAATAATAAGTCTTTTGGGATTACTGGATATACTACTATAGAACAGAATATTCCGTAGTTTTCACGTAAGTCCATGCATACTTGTGTCCCCTCTGCTACTGATCCAGAAAGATATACTGGAGTAACTGGTGATTCTGTACACCCTGTGTCTAAACCTGCTTCTTTTAATCCTGACTGAAGAGCTCTTGAGATAGTCCAAAGATTTTCTTTAAGAGATTTTTCTTCTTTTAGTAATTGAAGACGTTTAAGACAACCTACAACCATAGGCATTGGAAGTGACTTTGCGAATGTTTGAGAACGCATATTGTAACGTAAGTAGTTACATATCTCTTCGTCACATGCTACAAATGCTCCAATTCCTGCCATTGCTTTTGCAAATGTTGCAAAGTGAAGATCTACACCTTCTTGTGCGTGGAAATGCTCTGGAGTACCTGAGCCTGTTTCTCCCATTGTTCCGAATCCGTGAGCATCATCTACTAACAGACGGAAGTTGAAGTTTTCTTTTTGTGCGATGATCTCGTCTAATTTACCTAAGTCTCCGTCCATGCCGAATACTCCTTCTGTAATTACAAGAATTCCGCCTCCTGTTCCTTCTACCCATTTTGTAGCTCTTTCTAATTGCTTAGTAAGATTTTCCATATTGTTATGTGGATATACAAAACGTTTAGCTGGTGATAGACGAAGTCCATCCATTATACAAGCGTGTGATTCTGAATCGTAAACGATGCAGTCATGACGAGATGTCATTGCATCAATGATAGAAACCATTCCTTGGTATCCGAAGTTTAAAAG
The DNA here is from genome assembly GCA_049671745.1 of Marinifilaceae bacterium. Lineage (GTDB taxonomy): Bacteria > Bacteroidota > Bacteroidia > Bacteroidales > Marinifilaceae > SNAP01. Next base: position 2,807 of record JBATVL010000095.1, on the reverse strand, counting down.
AAATGCATCTTGTTTTCCAACAAAGCTTGCTAATTCTCTTTCTAATTGTTCATGAAGACTTGTTTGACCACTCATCATTCTAGCTCCCATTGGGTAAGCTAATCCCCAAGCTTCAGCACCAGCAGCATCTGCCTTACGTACTTCAGGATGGTTTGCTAATCCCAAGTAGTTATTCAAACTCCATGTTAATACCTCTTTACCTCTAAAAGTCATTCTTGGAGCAATTTCACCTTCTAGTTTTGGAAATGTGAAATATCCATGAGCTTGTTTGGCGTGTTGTCCAATATTCCCCATGTTTTTCTTTACTCTATCAAAAATATCTATCATTATATTATAATTTTAATGGTTTCTCTTTAGTTTAGACACAAAAGTAATGCATTTTTCAAATTTGTGTAGGGGTATAAATACTTAATTCAGATTAATTATGTGTGTTTGTTGATCACTATTATTAATTTATCTGTATTGCTTTTCTATTTATACTCTTGTTATGTCATGTTTTGAAAATTTAATACATACTAGAATAGATTTAGTATTCTTCCATTTTTTACGCTTTTATCTTTGCAGTAAATATGTTTTTCTGTTATTTGCTGATTATTAATGATTCATTATTGAAAAAATGCGTTATATTTGCAAAATATTTTATTAGGAATAAACTCTAGTTATTTAAAAATACATGAAGCGAATACTATTAATATTTTCAGTCTCTATTCTCTTACTTACATCTTGTAGCGAGTATCAAAAACTTATGAAATCTAACGATTATGAGCAGAAATACAAACAGGGTGTAAAATACTATAAAGCTGAAGATTTTGTTAGATCGTTTAATCTTTTTGAATCAGTTAGAACTGTATATAGAGGTACAACTAAAGCTCCAACTATAGCTTATTATTTGGCGTATTGTTCTTATGGACAGGCTGATTATATAACTGCAGGAGATTTGTTTGATAATCTTCTTCGTACTTTTCCTAATGCTTCTTATGTAGAAGAATGTATGTATATGAGGGCTTATTGCTATTATTTAAGTTCTCCAACTTTTCGTTTAGATCAAGCGGAGTCGAATAGAGCTATAGAGTCGTTTCAGTTATTTATGAACAGATATCCATCTAGCTACCGTGTAGTTGATGCGAATAAATATATTGATGAATTACGTGATAAGCTTGCTTACAAAGAATTTGAGGGAGCTAAATCGTATTACGATAGAGAAAAATATAAAGCTGCAATTATTTCGTTGCAGAATTGTTTGAAAGATTACCCAGAATCTCGACACAGAGAAGAAGTGATTTATTTACTTTTCTCTTCTCGTTATGAATTAGCAGTTCATTCGGTAGAGAGCAAAAAAGTAGAGAGATATAATGAAGCTAGAGAAGAATATCTAACTTTTGTTGACGAGTTTCCTGAGAGTGAATTTAAGAAGCAGATGGAGAGAAAGTACAAGAAATTAGATTCTTATTTAGGAAATTTGAAAGTAGAAGATAAATAAATTGAAGTATATAAATTTAGAGTCAAGATGGTAGATTTTAAAAAGACAACAGCACCTAATAACACTATTACTCACGATATGAATGATCTTGCGAGTAAAGTGGGTAATATCTATGAAGCAGTATCTATTCTAGGAAAGAGGTCTAATCAAATCTCTGTAGAGATGAAGGAAGAGCTTAGTAGAAAACTACAAGAATTTGCTTCTTATACTGATAATCTTGAAGAGGTGTTTGAAAATAGAGAGCAGATTGAGATATCTCGTTTTTATGAGAGACTTCCTAAGCCTGTATTGATTGCAGTTGAGGAGTATCTTAATGATGAGATTTATTATCGTAATCCAGCTAAAGAAGATCAAAAATCTTTCTAATTTCTTGATTAGAAGAAAATATAATGGCGTTGTTCATGTTTTTATAAACAAGGGCAACGCTTTTGTTAGTTTAATTATATTGATATGAGTTTAAAAGATAAAAATATATTATTAGGTATATCAGGCGGGATAGCTGCCTATAAATGTACTACACTTGTACGTGGCTTAGTTAAAAAGGGAGCTAATGTGAAGGTTATAATGACTAAACATGCTAAAGAGTTTATTACTCCTCTTACTATGGCTACTCTTTCTAAAAACCCTATTTTAGTGGAGTTCTATAACCCTGAGAATGGTGACTGGAATTCTCATGTATCCCTAGGTTTGTGGGCTGATTTGTATCTTATAGCACCTGCTACTGCAAATACTATGGCTAAGATGGCTAATGGTATTGCTGATAATCTTTTACTTACTACTTACTTATCTGCTAAATGTCCTGTTATGTTCGCTCCTACAATGGATTTGGACATGTATAAACATCCTGCTACTAAGAGAAATATTGAAACTCTTAAGTCGTATGGACATGTTGTTATTGAGCCAGAGAGTGGTGAGTTAGCTAGTGGTTTAGTGGGTGAAGGACGGATGGAAGAGCCAGAGGCTATGGTTGATTTTATAGAGAAGTTCTTTACTCAAAAAAAAAAGCTAGAGAATAAGAAATACCTTATTACTGCTGGTCCAACTTATGAGAAGATTGATCCTGTTCGCTTTATAGGAAATTATTCTTCTGGTAAAATGGGTTTTGCTTTGGCTGAGCAATTAGCTCATAGAGGTGCCGAGGTGGTGCTTATCTCAGGCCCTGTAGGTTTGAAGATAAATCATCCTAATATTACTCGTATAGATGTGGAATCAGCATCTGAAATGTATGTGCAGGCTGTTATGCATTTTCCATCTTGTGATGGTGCTATTATGTCGGCTGCTGTAGCTGATTTTACTCCCTTAGATAAGGTTGATAAGAAGATAAAAA
>JBATVL010000094.1:0-15466 GCA_049671745.1 Marinifilaceae bacterium | reverse complement strand
TTTGGCTCTAAACGGCTATAAATATCATCTTTGAAGATATTATAAGCCTCATCTACATCATCAACTACGAAAACCTCGAAATTATTCAACCTCAAGTTCTTTACTGTCTTTTCTAATTTATCTGTTTCCATTTTATCAAGATTAAATATGGCTTAAAGTATATTCTTGTAACCACACAGACAACTCAGAAGAATCTAAACGTTTAAATGTAGAACTACTATCTTTTCTATCTGTAAGAATAATATCCTCTGGTTGAAAATTATCAATAAAACTAACAGACTGAGTAGAAACAATAACCTGTGTTTTAGCAGAAACTTTACGTATTAATGCTGATAATTTATTTATAGCAACAGGATGAAGTCCTAATTCAGGTTCATCTATAATTATTGTTTTAGGTGGATTAGGCTGCATCAATAAAGTAGCCAAACAAATAAATCTTAATGTACCATCAGATAAATGATAAGCATTAAAATAAGCATCAGGGAAACCTTTCTCTCTCCACTCAAGCTGTATCTTTTCCTCATTTAAACGTGTAGGATATAATCTAAACTCATCAAAAAATGGAGCAATAGATCGAATTGTCATCTCTATACGCTTAAAATGCTTAGGTTCCTTAACTTTCAGATAATATAAGAAAGCTGCAATATTAGATCCATCACTATTTAATTTATGATTATCCTCTATATTACATCTTCCCTTCATTGGAGAATGACAACCTGTGTCATTAAAATGATACACATCAAACTCTTGTAAATGATTATTAAAAGAAGTATTGATCGATTTAATTATTAAAGAATCATCTGATTCTTCTAAATTCAGAATAGAACAACTACTATCCTCATTATCAAATGAAATATCTATATTAATCTCTTTAGAATTCTTTTTACCAAAATACAAGAAACTATCAGCACCTCCGTTTATTAAAACATATTTTTCTAAATTCTTATTATAAATATTCTTCAACAAAGAAAAGAGAGAAATAAAATTACTCTTACCCACACCATTACTACCCAATAGTATATTTATAGGTTTTAATCTTAAATCAAGATTCTTTATCGATTTATATCCTTCTATTTTAATTCTTGTAATCATATTTTATTGATATACTTACGAATATACAGCTTTATATCTTATCGTTCAAGAATACTGCTAAACAAGTGTTAGTCTGTCTAGAATGAGACAGCGATTAAGTCTCTGCCTATACTATTAATAGCAGAAGTAATTCTTAAAGCCTGTTTTTCAGATAATAATTTATCTCCTTTAGAATATTGAGTAAGTAAAGAACGGTTCATTCCTGCTCTTTTTGCAAGTCCTGCCACAGATATTGGATATGCACTAAAGAATTCCTGTAAATTTATTTTTAGTTCAAAACCAAAGGCTTTTTTAAAGATTAATGGAATTTCATCACCATCTTCTCTCATTCCCTCAATATGCAAGTCTGTTGCTTCTTTCAACATATCGTGTAATTCTGCAATAGATTCACCAAAAGTAAAACACCCTGGTAATTCAGGAATCTCAGCCCACAATCCATCTTTATTTACTCTTACAATTGCTTTTACCTTTTCCATTGTCTCTCCTCCTTTTATGATTTATATCTTTAGAACAGGTGGGGCTACTTTAGCCCAGCCTGTCTTAAGATTGAAGATTCTGTTCCTTTGGGAATATCACTATTCTTTCCATGATCAGGGACGGTAACTCTTCCTTTTTTACAAGGATGCTTATATTGCTTATGACTACCTTTTTGTCCTACGAGATACCAACCATCATCAACAATCAGTTCAATGATCTCCTTTATCTTCATACGTCAAAAGTAACACATTTGTTACTTAATACCAAATCATACACTAATATTTAAAGGAATACATTAGTAAGCAACCACTCATTTAAAGCCACTTAACTTATTTTAATTACTAATTATGACCATATTAATCCAACAAGAGATATAATCAACAATACTAGCCTGCCATTTCTCAATACCATCATCAACAACAGCTAATTCTATAATACTAGATTCATTCTGATCATCGATAATATATTCACCAAACAAAGTATTATTTGCAGCAGCAGGATATACCAAAGCCACTTTCTTAGCATCAAAGTACATCATATAAGCATACATCTGTCTAAGGTCAGCAGAAGAAGGAGTTGAACCATTAAGATTTTTCCATTTAGTATCTAAAACAATACAATTATTAGTACCCTTATCAACTACAATATCAGGTTTCATAGAAGAAGAATAATTTCTACCATTAGAAGATTTCCAAAAAGACTTTGAACACTGTGCTTCAACGGATATAAACCTACCCGACTTACGAAGACTCACATAAACAAACTGCTCCCACAACATATTCATATCAAACATCAAAGCCAAAACATCATCACGCCCACCACTTAAACTAGGATGATAATTAAGAAGTAATAAACGAGCGATATCAATGGCAGGTTTATAAACCTCTGTTTTTCTATCATAAGAGATCTTGGAAAAGAAAGCTTCCGACACAGCAATATCCTTCATCTCTGGGAAATCTAATATCAAAGAACTAAATCGACTAGAAAGATTAACATTTGCATTAAGTCTATTTAATAACTTTAATGCCTTATACAAAACATGATGTAACTGATGATTAGTATCATAAGTAGAATACTTCACATAGAAACGCTCTTTATGGACAAGATTCTTTTGTATATTCTTAGAAAATTGCAGACTTCCTTTAAGAGCTGTACAATTCCCCTCAGTACTTCTATATCTTTTAACAAGTCCTCTATGTAAAAGATATTCAAGTTCACGAATAAAAAGTTCAAAATATAAATCAAGAATAGAATTTGCTTGTAATTGTAAATCACAATTCGTAGGAGCAAGCACATTAAATGCTCCTACAGTTTGTAACATACCTATTAAATTCTTTCTCCAAGTATTCTTATTTTCATTCTTATCCGCTTTAGGAAGAATCTCTATTACAGTATTTCCTACTTTTAGAACACCAACATACTCGCAAAACTTAACTCCATTATTAATCAAAGAGAAATACTTTACTCCATCATTACCATAATGATTTTGTAAAGATTTAAGCATATCTTCATTAAAACGGATTTCATTATAGCTCTCATTTAGAATTAAAGATTGATGCTCAAATACTGTTATTTGGTTAGTATCATTGTACATTTATCTTCTCATTTGAGAGTTTCTTTTCTACACTTACTGGTTTTCCTAAAAGAGTATTTACAACCTCATTAAACTCATCACCATCTAATTCCATAAGATTCTTAAACGAATAAACAGGTCTACCTAACATGCTTTTATCATACACATTAAAATAAGCAAATATATCTTCTTTATCCTGCTTACCATCTTCATTAAAGAAACCAGCACCAAGAACTAATCCAATCTTACCATAATCGCCGTAAAAATATTCCTGAAGAAGAGGAATAATCTTATTCTGGAAAGTCTGCTTTAAATCATACATAGTCTCAACTGACATAAAATATGAATGACCTATCTTATGGTCTTTATCTAAAAGCTTTTCAATACGTTTATTAATCAATTCAAGAAGTACAACTAAATCTATGCCTTTTAGAACACCATTATGATCTTTTAATTTACCTTCTTCTTTTATTAAAATAGGTTTAGGAGGCATTTCCTCAAAAGTAAAACGTCTACGTAAAGCTGCATCTAATGCCTCAACACTTCTATCAGCGGTATTCATTGTCCCAATAATATGAAGATTCTTAGGCACTGAGAACTTCTCCTTAGAATAAGGAAGAATAGCCTCAAGAGCTTCATCGCATCCCAATCGCTTATCTTCTTCAATAAGTGTTATTAACTCCCCAAATATTTGAGAAACGTTACCTCTGTTTATCTCATCAATTATTAATACAAATTTCTTATCTTCTACATCTATATTCTCTTCTCTTTGCAATCCTCTATTATGCACTAGATACTTTAAAATCTCTCTAATATAAGTGGGATTATAAACCGTTGTATAATCATCGGTTTCAAAAGACTTAAATATATTATCTATATTTACAGGATACCAAGGTTTAACTTTTGTACTAGCATGAGGATAAACATAAAAGACATTGGTTCCTCTATAAATTACGTCAAAAGTAGTTCCTGCTCCTTTAATTGTAATAGGAGACTTTCCATTTGGCTCAGAAATTTCATCTTTAAATTCTTCTATAACTTTTTCCAGATTACCTGAAATATATTTCGCTTTCTTACAAATGATTTTAAAAATACCATCATCAACCTTATATGTAAGATTAGAATCATCACCAACAGGCTCTTGTGGCTTTATTCCCTCAATAAAATCCTCATAACACATAGATTGATGAAAAGTTGTAAAAACAATCTGCCCCTCTTCTACCAATCTTTGATACTCGGTCTTTACTATATCTCTACTTTGTTTTAAATCAAAAGAAGGATTAATAATCTCTATTGCTTTATTAATTGTATTATAAGTCTTTCCTGTACCAGGAGGTCCATATAATATTTGATTTAGTGGTTGATTCTTCATAGGATTATTATTTTTCAAACTTAACACATGACCAAGAATTGCATTATATTGTTCTTTATTTGCAGAGAAATTTGTTCCTGCATTCCCACCATTAAGATCTATACTGTTCATCTTTTCAAGTCCAAAAGGCATATTTGATAAATTATGATCTAAACGAAGGCGAACTCTTTCACGTAAAGAACTTGTATCACCATCAACATAATACAAAGAATCAGGTTCCTCATCAACAAATTTACAAACATCAGAAATAGCTGTTGCTAATGCATAAACACCAGTATTTTCTCCACCAACTCTTATTATTATTTTATCTCCTTTTTTTATTTTATCCCTATGAGCATTTACAACCCATGAATTAAGAACGTTATCTTCAAGTGCAGCAATTATTCTATAATGTTTAGGATTAGCTTGAAACACCCAATAACTATTAGTCTTATTATCCAAAGATTCCCTGCTCTCTTTTATCTTTTTAATTTTATCAATTGAGTCATTAAATAATTCATCTCCTATTAACAACTCATCTTCTAGCTCCATATCTTTAGCCAAATCAAGAAGAATATGATATGTAGAAACAAAATATTTATCAAAATTATCAATTACACTATAATTAGAAGAAAAGTGTTTAACATAGGATTGATCCCTTTTCTCTTCAAAACCTTCTACTTTATCAATGAATTTTTTATAGAACTGAATCATCTTATCATTCTCTTCAGCTTTATATACAACCTCAATGGAAAGTTTAAATTTATTATTATTTCTATCATCAGTTAAAACAAAACCAATAGTTTTTGTTTTATTCATACTATCACCCTTCTTAACAATCGAAATAAATGCATAATCTTCATTACCAGTAAACCAATAACCTTGATCCAATCGATTTCTTGTATTCATCTGCCTTGTTAAAAACCTTATGTCTGAATTATCTTCTTTTAATTTAAGCAAATGAGTAAATATCTTATCTGACCATTCGATAATACTGTTTGGCTGTTTTTCCATTATATTCATCATATATTCTTTTATAATCTTAATTATTGTAATCGATACTTTAATATACAAGTATTAACAACACATGCAAAGTCATAAAGACATAATTTTAATATATATAATAACTATAGATCGAATCTGTAAAATACATTTTTTATTTTAGCTATAATTATACCTTTCTTAAAAATTTATATTTTAATTAAAGTATAGAATTAAAATATAACAGTTCTCAACAATATAAAATTATGATAATCCAGTTTTAGAATACTTTATTACTTAAATAAACAGAAGAAGGATTATATCTACAACATCATTGAACAATTATAGAGAACTTTCTTTATTTATTAAAGGGAAACTAAGTTAAACTTACAACACTAGTGATTTAAATATATATATTCCTTGTTATTAATCTTTTCTTATAGTATATTTTAATTCTAAAGTAGAGCTTCTAAATATTAATATGATTGAATATCGTTAAAGTAACTATAAATGAAAGAAACAACTATAGAAGAATTAGCTTATATAATTAAGCAGACTATAACATCAGGACAGAAACCTATATTCTTTTTAGGTGCAGGAGCCTCTAAGTCTGGAAATATACCTCTAGCTAGTGAGATTAGTAAATCAATCTTGAGTCAGTATTCAGATTCTCCTTTTATTAAAAAATTAGACCCTAAAACGGCAAGCTATTCTAAATTAATGGAGTGTCTGCTACCTGCGGAAAGAAATGACTTAATGAAAGAATATATTGAGAAAGCAAAAATAAATGTAACACATATTTATCTAGCTCAACTGATGAAAGAAGATTATGTTGACTATATTTTAACAGTTAATTTCGATAATCTAATACTTAGAGCATTAGCTTTATTTAATTATTTTCCACCAACACATGATATGGCAATCTTAAATGATTTAACCACAACAACTTTTAAAGAAAAATCAGTTGTGTATTTACATGGTCAACATCATGGTCTATGGTTACTTAATACTGAAGATGAGATGAAAAAGGTCGGAGCCAAAGCTTTAAGAATATTTGATAGTATAAAAAATAAAAGACCTTGGATATTTATAGGCTATAGTGGAGAAGATCCTATTTTTGAACAAATAGAAAAACTTGGAAGATTCGATAATGGGTTATTTTGGGTTTCATATAATGATAATGACCCAAGTCAAAAAGTTAAATCATTTATTGAAGGTCAAAATATTAATGCATCAGTGATTAAAGGATATGATTCAGATTCATTTATGCTTACATTGAATAAGGAATTAGATTTAAAACAGCCAAGTATTATTCAGAAACCATTCTCTTGTATTAAAGATCTGTTAAATAACATAGTTGACATAGATGAAAAGGATCATTTTATTGGTGTTAAAGAAAGGTTAGAAGTTTCAAAAAGTCAAGTGAATGATGCCATTAAAGAATTTGAAAATAAAAGTATTCAATCATATAATAGTGAAAGGGAAGAAGTCAAAATTAATATACTTAAGAAAGAAATTGTAAGCATTATAATTGCAGGAAAATATAAAGAAGATCAAATTTTTAATATTTATGAAAAATCAGAACAATTAAAAAATGAAGATTTAAACAAACTTCTAGCTAATTTATATCAAAGTTGGGGTATAAGCTTTGGAAAAAAAGCAGATAATAAAAAAGGAAAAGAAGCTGAAATATTATACAACAAAGCAATTGATAAATTTAAAAAAACTGTAAATATTGATCCAAATAATTCCAATATTTATATTAACTGGGGAAATGCTTTAGCTAACTTAGCTAAATGTAAAAAAGGAGAAGAGACTGAAATATTTTACCAACAAGCTTTTAAGAAATTTCAGAAGGCTATAGATATAGATCCAAATAATTCCATTATATATAGTAATTGGGGATTATGTTTAGGAAACTTAGCTGAAAGTAAGAAAGATGAAGAGGCTGAAAGATTATACGAACAAGCCTTTCAAAAATACCAAAAATCTATAGATATAGATCTAAATAATTTCAAAGCTTATAGTAATTGGGGAAATGCTTTAGTTAACTTAGCTAAAAGTAAGAAAGATGAAGAGGCTGAAATATTATACGAACAAGCCCTTCAAAAATACCAAAAATGTGTAGATATTGATCCAAATAATTACAAGGCATATAACAACTGGGGAAATGCTTTAGCTAACTTAGCTAAATGTAAAAAAGATGAAGAAGCTGAAATATTGTACAAACAAGCTTTTAAGAAATTTCAGAAGGCTGTAGAGATTAATCCAGATAATTCAAATACTTATAGTAATTGGGGATTATATTTAGGGAACTTAGCTAAAAGTAAAAAAGATGAAGAAGCTGAAATATTGTACAAACAAGCTTTTAAGAAATTTCAGAAGGCTATAGAGATTAAACCAGATAATTCAAATACTTATAGTAATTGGGGATTCTCTTTAGGAGACTTAGCTAAAATTAAGAAAGATGAAGAGGCTGAAATATTATACGAACAAGCCTTTCAAAAATACCAAAAATCTATAGATATAGATCCAAATAATTCCACTATCTATAGTGATTGGGCAAATACTTTAATTTATTTAGCTGAAAATAAAAAAGGTAAAGAAGCTGAAATATTATACGAACAAGCCTTTCAAAAATACCAAAAATCTATAGATATAGATCCAAATAATTCCACTATCTATAGTAATTGGGGATTATGTTTAGGAAACTTAGCTAAAAGTAAGAAAGATGAAAAGGCTGAAAGATTATACGAACAAGCTTTTAAAAAATACCAAAAATGTATAGATATTGATCCAAATAATTACAAGATATATAATAGCTGGGGAAATGCTTTAGTTAACTTAGCTAAACTAAAAACAGGAAAAGAAGCTGATATCTTATATGAACAAGCTTCTAATAAGCTTAAGCAAGCTATAGAATTAGGTGATGGATATTATAATACTGCTTGTTTCTATGCCTTAAAAGATGACAAAGAAAATGCTTTAAAATATCTAAATATTAGTCTTGATAGAGATGATATTTCAGTTTCATTTATTAGGAAAGATAAAGATTGGAAGGCTTACTATGAAGATATTGATTTTAAAAACTTACTAAACAGGTTTGATAAAAACATCTCCAAGGTAAATATTTTGGCAAATTAGTTAAACAATAAGAAGCAATTAGCACAGGGAATATAATTTCTCTGTGCTTTTTTATTTATAAAACAAAGAGATCTAAAGAGCTTAATCAAACCAAACCCAAACCCCCAAAAAAGACCCCATGCCTACCCCCTATCAATGAACCAAAGACCTTATAAAAAGCATATAAAACCCTTATAAAGTCGCAATAAAGACCTTCACCAACATCCCATGAACATCTCACCAACATCCCACCAACATCTCTAGGGGATGTTAAAGAGATGATTATGAGCAGATAAAGACATGTTTATTAAACGCTTTTTCGTATCTTTATAATGGCTTTATAGAGATTTTATACCGAGTTTGAAACAAATTTAAGCCCTAGGCAATACACCTCGAACAGGAACTATAAAGCACATAAACAAACTAACATTAACCCTAAGACCCCAGCCTGACAGCTTTTCTTAGCCCATTACGACTATCCAAATTGCAACTGCCACCACAAGGAGCCTTTATTAACTTATTACTATTATGAAAACAGATGGAGAAAACTCTATTATGCTAAGTGGTATGCTTGATAAGAATCATCACCTAGCCTATTACCCCAAAAAGGGAATTACTGTTATTCGCAGAAATCCCATTGGTAAAAAACTTAGCGATTTACCTGATAAACAACAGAAATCGTTTACAAGATTTAGATGCATTCAGATTTTCACACAGAATCACATGAGATCTATTGTTAGGCCTATATGGAATAAGTTCTACGATAATGGTTATAATGCTTTTATAAAGAATAATAAGCATGCTTTTGATGAGAATGGTAATCTAGCTTATCACAATTTATTAAAGGTGGCTGCCGGGAAATTACCAGAACCTATAGAGATGCAGGCTCATTTTTTAGAAGAACAGCAGATGATAAATATTAAGTGGAATAAGGATAATAGACTCTCTAATGCATTCGATAATGATAGACTGTATTATGCTCTTGTAGAGAAGAATAATTCTATAAAGTTGTTCAATACTAGAGCTGTACGTAAAGATTATGAGACTCTTATAAATGTACCGCGCAAGCTTTGAGAAAGTGAGTATATCTTTCTCTTTTTATCTAATCCTTCGCAAAAGGAGTATTCTAATTCACAGGTTTTTAAACTTAAATAATTCGTTATGGCAATATTAAGAGATGGTTTAATGGGGGAATATACAGGCAAAGTGGGTAGTTCTTCTGGCTCAAGGAATAAGTCTGGCCCATATGTGAAAGGTCACAGTAGGTTCTATAAAGATGCTAAGTCTAAAAAGCAGGTTTCTTTACGTAATAGATTTTTTTATACTGCTAAATATTGTAGAAAATATATATTCGAGAAAAAGTACATTGATAGAAAAATTCCTTTTAAAAAGGGAATGTCGTATAACCAGTTCTTCAAAGAGAATATTAATGCTTTTACTGACTATCAGTTTTATCCAGATTATCCCAAGCTGTGTTTTAGTAAGGGACCTATTCAATTGCCTTTAGATATTTCAATTAAAAAAGATGAGAAGGAGAAATTTATATATAATATCTCTTGGGAGGATAACTATATTTTCGACAATAATCCTGATGAGAGTAAATTTAAAGAATATGCAAATGTTGTTATTTTTGTTGATTATGGACCGTATGGAAGATTTGATCTAAGACGAAAAGTAGCTTTACGCACAGAAAATTCTGTTTCTGTAGATCTTAGTTGTTGGGATGATACATCAGATTTCCACTTTTATATATTCTTTTCCGATTCTGATGGCTGCACTTTCTCTGATTCGGTATATCTTGACTCTTATATTTATATGACTGATAAAGATAGAGCTACCTATGATATAAGTCATTGGATGTAGAGAATAAAATAAAGCGAGCTAACATGAATATCAAGTTAACTCGCTTTTGTTTTTATTTCAAATTATGAAGATTTATTACTCTTCATTTTGCTTTACCTTATATTTATAATTTCTTTGGAATCCCTAAACAAAATACCATTAAGAATGGTAAAAGAGCTTAATAGTATTATGCCAAGCCTAGTTTTTTATAAAGCTCTGAAACAAGCATTCCAGCTAGAATAAAAACACCTCCTACAACTACATTAATAGTAATCTCTTCTTGCAATACAATAAAGGCTGTGATAGCAGCAAAAAGGGGTTCTAGCGAAAAGATTATAGCCGTTGAGGTGGCTGTCAAAAATTGTTGGTAGTGATTCTGTACTGTATACATATATGTTGTGGCAAAGAGCGCACAGAATATTATGCCTTTCCATTCTAGATATTCTGTTGGTATACTTAAACCTCCTTCGTTTAGACTTAGTATAAATGAGAAGATTGTTACCACCACCAGTTGAACTAGAGTTAAGAGTATAGAGTCGTGCTTTCCTGATTCTCTGGATACCATATAGATATATAATGCAAAAGCAAAAGCGCATGCAAGTACCCATAAATCTCCAATATTAAGAGTAAGTCCGCTAGATAATGTAATTAATCCTAGACCTATTGTTGCCATTATTACTGCTATAACAGTTCCTTTGTCTGGCCATTTCTTGTCTACTATAGAGACTAGAACAGGAACCATCACCACAGATAATCCTGTGATGAAGCCTGCATTTGATGCCGAAGTATACTTTACTCCTATTGTTTGTGTTATAAAGCCTATACAGAGTGGTATGGATAAGAGTACACCTTTGTAAATTAGATGCACGTTTATCTTAGGCAGTCTTTTGTAAAAGACTAATGCCAAGGATAGTGATGCTAGTGCGAAACGATAGAATAAAAATACTGATACCGAAAGTGAGTTTACTGCTTCTTTGATGAAGACAAAGGTCATTCCCCAAAATATCGTTCCTATCACTAGCAATACTATTGCCTTCTGCTTTTGACTTGTGTTTTCCATTTATTTCTTTATTAATTGCATGCACTTTTCAAGTACTGCATCTTTGTTCTCCAACATTTGCGTTGGCGTTTGATATACTTTGTAGTGTGGACGAGTACCTGTTCCATTTGGAAATAGCTTCTGATCTACGTCTTGCTCGTTTATGACCGTAAAGATAGAAAATTGTAGTTCTGAATATGGTAATTTGTAAATTAAAGGTATTGATCCTGTATGTCTGTAGTATCCTCCTCCTGTTTCTTCTCCTACAAAGATTGCGTCTGATTTATCTCTAACTAATGCCGAAAATAATCCTCCACCAGAGAATACATTTCCACTTGTCATTATATAAACTTGTCCAGCAAAAGAGTTTTTATTTGGTTTTTTCTTTATTACATTTTCTTCCTTAAGATAGAAGAAGCCGTCCTCTGATGGTGTTTTTCCGTATTCTTTTTCGCATTCTTTTTTCATCATCTCTGACATCTCTTTACCAGTAATATCCTCATCAACTTGTAACATTTCTCTTAAATATTCTGATGCATATTCTGGATAGATAAGTAAATTGGTAGTCTTTAATTGTCTGTATTTGTTTTCTTTAAATGGTTTTTTAATAATATAAGATGCAAGTTCCATATCATTACCATCGTTGCCTCCTGTGTTTTCTCTAATATCTATTATTAGATTTTTCACACCTGATTTTTTAATTTTTTTAAAGGATCTTTTCAGGAATTTAAAGTACTTTTTAGTAAGTTTCTTCGTCTCTGTATTAAATGAATTAACAGTTAAGATAGCCGTTGTATTATCCTTTATCTCAAGCTTATATATCTCATCAAAGCCTTTTTCTTTTGGAGCATCACCAAACACTTCTGATTTAACTGAAGTTACAGTTTTTATTTCTTCTTTACCTGTGTTGTAATCTATATATTTAACTGTATATTCTTTCTGCTTTCCAAGTGAATAATAAAGGTAAACACTGAATTCTTGCTCTAATTGTCTATATTTGAATGTAGTATTATAACCGTCTGAACTTATTAAGTTAAAAGATTCTTCAACAATCTCTTTTACTGTTTTGTTGTTTATCTTTATAACTTGTGATCCTGCTGGTATATCACTAAAAGTTTCTCGTATGAAAAGATCTTTATTTAAGAATGAGAAGCGTGCTGGAAATAAACTTGCTGTTAATTCTTCTGTTTCTTTTTCACTAAGAAAGTAATAAACACTTGAGTGTCCACAATGTATTTTTGTATGTATATTGGCTACTATCTTGAAATAATCTTGAAGATTTTTTACATTTTCTACTTTCTTATTTGCCTCAGTAAATAATTTATCAAAAGATTCATTCGAAGTGTATAGGTTTAATCCTGAATGAGAATTCTCAAGAATCTCTCTATATATTTTAAGTTCATATTTTAAACTGTCTGTATTTATCTCTTGGGCGTTAGTGATAAATAGACTTCCTAGTAGAAGTGTAAGAATTAATAATGTCTTTCTCATATCCTTTATTTTTGATTAGATAACAAATATATGACATGTATATACTTTTTTAGTCTAGTATAACATAAAGCAGTCTTATATTGAGTTAAGGCATTGATAATCAATGCATATTATTTTCTCTGTATTTTAAAGGAGTAG
This sequence comes from Marinifilaceae bacterium, assembly GCA_049671745.1. Classification (GTDB taxonomy): domain Bacteria; phylum Bacteroidota; class Bacteroidia; order Bacteroidales; family Marinifilaceae; genus SNAP01. The sequence goes on along the minus strand of JBATVL010000094.1, from coordinate 2,359 downwards.
TATTGGTGAATTTCTTAAAAGCACTATAGAATGCTGCTTTCGAATTAAAACCAGCCTCGTATCCTATTGCAAGTATAGAGAAATGTTCGTAATCTGAATCTATTAATATTTTCTTTGCCTGCTCTACCCTGTATTTATTTACAAAAGTATTGAAGTTCTCGTTTGCATTCTGATTAATAGATTGTGAGATCTTTTTAATGTTGACATCTAATTGCACTGATAGTGCAGATAGTGTAAAATCTGGATTAGTATATGGTTTTTCTTTTATGAAGAGTTCTACTATATCTGCAAATAATGTTGATAAATTTACTGGAGAATCAATAACAGCAAGCTCTACCTGAGTAATTTTCATCATGTCTTTTTGCGATTGCTTATAAGCACTAAGTCCTACCCAATAAATAAAACATACATTTAAGAGAGACATTACGACTTTAAATATACCTAAAATCAAAGATGATTTTATCTCTATAAACATTCCTATTAGACTTATGCTGTAGTATATGAAGATGAAGTAAACTATGGATTTTATCCAAAAAAATACATTTCCGTCTAGTTTAGAGTAATAGTTTACGGCTTTCTTTCTGTAATCTCTTAATAGAAAAATTATCAGAATCATGTATATCAACGAGTAAATTATAGCAAAAAATTGATATATATGAAAATAATTTAGATAAAGCTTATTGGCATCTATTATGCCTTTATTGCCCATAACTAAAAGAGATGTGAAAGCTATTATTTCTACAACACCAGGTATAAGTATTAAGATAAGGCTTCTTGAAGATATGTTTCCTACCAACTTTCTACAATATATATAGAGCAATGGTAAGTTTGCCATATAGAAATACAGAGGTATTAGATATAGAGAGATATCAAGATATTGCCTGAAATCAAATATAAGTGTTGGCACAAACTCAAGCACATAAGTGATTAAGAACAATCCCAAGAAAATCGAGGTTTTCCTGTTCTTCTTTATAATAATCAACAATACTCCAAGAATTAATCCTTGAAGTATTGCTAGTAAATCTAATATTGGTAATAGGTCTTTCATATAATTCCTTAAAATTAAGAAAATATATTACTAAATAGAATCTCTGACAGATAGGAAATTAATTGTTTTCCTCGAACTGCTCTAATATCGATTTTAATTTGCTGATAGGTGCACCAAAAATTTTATCAGTTCTCCAAATAGTTTTAAAAAAAGCTGAAATAGATAAAGTAAGATAACCAGCTACATAAAGGAAAAGAGTCATTCCTGATACATTGAACATAAACAAATTGGTGAAAACAGACTCATCAAAGTTATGAGAACCCAAAATGAAAGCCAGTAAAGCAATAGGCATTAATAGATAAGCTGAAAGAAGAGCTGTCTTATATACCTCTAGTGTGCAATTAAACTTATTTATATACTCAACTAACATATCTTTAGATTTCAAAGCGAAATTATTTGTTTGCTTTAAAAACAAAAACATCTTAATAAGATAACCTACTGTTATTATTGCACTTACAAATACAGATACATAAAATACAGAGAGAGGTAATGCGTATATGTGTATAAAAAGAGGACAGACAGAAAATAATAATATAGCTAAAAGCTGCAATATCATTTCTAAAATCATTCTTTTTTTAATCTGTTGCATTGGTAATAAACTAGCTTTTAAAGCTTTAATACTAGATGGAATATCATTTTCATCCATGTTTTCTGCATTCATCTTATCTTTTATATTATCAAAATTCATAACCTTGTGTTTTAATTATTTCTTGTAACTTGTTTTTAACTCTATTGATTCTAACTCTCACATTCGTTTCCGAAATAGATAGATTATTGGCAATATCTTTACCAGAGAATCCTTCTATATACTGCAATATGATAGCTTTATCAACCTTGTTTAGTTGCTTTACTGCCATATAAAAATGACGTAACTGCTCATCTTGTACCTCATTATACTCCTCATAAGCAATGACTTCCTCTTTATTTATAGACTCACTAATAAAACCCTTCTTCTCCTTTTTTAAGAAGACTATTGCGGTATTAAGAGCTACTCTATACATCCAAGAAGAAAAAAGAGAATCGCCTTTATATGAATCCAATGACTTCCATAACTGTAAGATAATCTCCTGAAACAAATCCTGTTGATCTTCTTGTTTATCGAAATACATACGGGAAACTTTATATATAATTCCTTTATGCTTATTTATTGTATCTAAAAATTCTTTTTCTTGCATTTAAAATAAGGGGTCTATATGGAATATAGTGGGTAATCAAATTTTAATTTACCACATGTAAAGTATATCATGTTGATAAAGTTATCAATATTTCTATAACCTCTAGCTCTCTTTTTAGCTAGTTGAATTTTAGAAT
>JBATVL010000093.1:0-6228 GCA_049671745.1 Marinifilaceae bacterium | reverse complement strand
GCTGAAAATTATTTTGCTTATGGTCCTTATGTATATGTAGGTAATAATCCAATTAGAAGAATTGACCCAGATGGTAACGATGGTTGGGATGTAGTTAAAGGGGCTTTTGCTGCTGTAGTTGATAATGCTTCATGTGGTTTAATAAACCTAAGAAGAAGCATGTCATATAATGATGCATCTGATTACAATACAGGTCAAGATATTGGTGATATTAGTAGTGTTGTAGCAGGAAGCTCGATGGAAGTAGGAGGTGGTGGTATGGTGGCTGCTGGTATTGTTGGAGTAGAAGTATCATTAACGGCAGAAGGACATATCTTGCAGTCTGATGGAGCAGCCAATCTTAGTAATAAGAAAGGTCGAGTTTCTGAAGAGAAAAGCAGTAGAGAAAACACCACCAAAGTCTATTCAACAAGAAAACGAGCTAAAGATTCTAGACCAAAACCAAAATCAGCAAACAAAGGTCAAAAACAAGTAACTAGGTAATCTAGAAATAAAAAAGGAGAGGGGAATAAAATGAAGACAGATGGTAAGCAAACACAACATTTTCATGATTCAAACCATAATAACAAAAATAAAACAAATGTACATTATAGGACAACTAAAAAGATAAGATAATAATGGAGAAAAAAGTATTTTGGTCAAGTATTGAGTATTCTTATTGTATAGATGCTAAAGAATACAAAAAATTGAAAGGTGGGTTTGTGTATGTGTTTTTTAAAGCTTTTGATGTTAAAGAAGCGTTGAGTGAAATTATTCTTGAATTTAATAGGATTAAACTGAAACCTATTGATATAGAATTTTTAAAGCCTTACGAAACAGAACTTGAGTGGGAATCTGTAGAAATAACGAACCATTACCTGGATTTATGTGAAAAATCCAATAACTCAACTAATGTAATATTTGATGATTTTCATGCTTATGAGAGTGAAATCTAGTTTTGAGTCTAATTTAAAAACTTTACCCCATAAGCCAATCTAGTTTTGGTACCGCGAATAGGAGCATATGGTGAAATACTACATGCTCTTATTATTTTTTATGAAAATGCCTGTTTTGTTTTGTAATTTTGAATCACATTGTCAATTAAGAAAAATAGCTTGAATAATTTGACAAAAGAACTACTTGTTTATTTGCGAAATGGAAAAGAAATTATACTATTTGTCAAATAGTATTGACATGCAATTATTTTAAACTTTTTGCACAATGCAAATCCAAGAGATAAATAATCTATTTCTTATCTTTATGTTATAATAGTTCTCAAAACGGTGCAAAATAAATCATTTCAAAATATTGCAAATAGATCAGATCATTCTTTTAGAATTAATGGTATCGCATATTATAGAAAATAAACATGAAAAAAATAATAGAACAGTTGCACGATAATTTACAGAGAATTGATGAAGAATATGGTGGAGATGTAATTTTTATTCCAACAATTACAGAAGGTTTAATTGAAGAAAATGAGGAAATATTTCAATGGAAATTACCTAGTATATTAAAGAAACTATATTTGACGGAAACTAATGGATTAAGAACTGGTAATAAAGTTATTTATAGTTTGCAGGATAAAAAGCAGAAGAAAACATTAGTTGATAGTTTAGAAAGGAACAACAATCCTAATACTAGTTATTGGTTTAAAGGGCGTCCAGAAATTTTTAGGGACTATCTAGTTATAGGTGCAGATGGGGAAGTATGTTTTTGCTTCTCAAAAAAATATGAATATGATAATCCATCAATTTATATTTGTGAGAACCCCAATTCAAGTAAAGGTGTCGATTTTGAGAGATTAAATCTAGATTTAAATGGACTAATATCTGTAATGATAGAAGAAGAATTTGAGTAAGGATATTATACAAATGTTTTAATGCATTCAGGTAAGATATTCAAATGGAGATTATCTAAGATGAAGGTTAATCTTCAAATTATTTCAAAATAACAATTCCTGAGTTTACATTTAGATATTTGAATTATAGACGATTTTGTGGAGAAAATGTTAGAGTTAAAAGCAAGAATGTTTTGTTATGGCATTCTGAATTATTTATAAAAATGTATAATTAATAACTGATAATGCTTCTAAAATTTGAAAGCATACAGCAAGAGGTACAATAAACTATTTAATAAAGTAAATATGCGACTACTAATCATCTTTTTTTGTTTTGCAATGCTTTCACTAAACTTATCAGCACAAGATAAAAAGTTTCTTAATAAAACTGTACTTTTTATTGATTCTACATTTATGGTTTACGAAATGAATCCCTCGGAAAAAGTAATCTCTGATTCTATCAATAAATTATTTAAGTTATCTCTAAATAGTCATGTTACACGAAAAAATCCTTTGTTAGTAGATAGATACATTTCAACATTATTTAGATTTTTGTATAAAAACGGCAATGCACTTTATTCTGATAGCTCAGAGGAAAGAAGATTTAAATTAAGGAGGTCAGTATGTTTCGCTTCTATAGCTTTATTGAGCGATTCTATAAGTTACTCTACTTTTATTGATTACGCAAAACTCTCACTGTATGATAGAAGTATGAATTCTTCTTTAGAATTACTTGAAGAATCTTATCTTGGACTATTATTTGTAGATCTATTTTTAAAATATGAGAACAAAGATTTTAATGAAAGTGATTTAAATAATATTGAACGTTTTATAGAAGATAATAGAGGACAGTTATCTGATAAAGTACTAAATGATGCTAATAATCTATTAATGGAATGTAAATAATAAGATTCCAAGATTTGTGGGTCGATAGTAAAGAGTTTAGGACCATTAGCAAGTCCTAGTTTAGAAGAATCAAAAAAACGAGGAGTTTTTCTTTGGGAATATGAGCCTGTACCTGTATGGGTTTCAGATTCACTGAATTTTAAGGCGATTAAGATTTATGCAGAGAGAGGATATTTACATAAAAGTTATGGTGATTTAGATTATTGGGTTTATGAAAATAGCTCTCAGATATTATTTTTACTGATAAAGATTATAGGTTCGTTTGTGTTGAAACGTAAGTTTGATCAAGAGGTAATATGCATAGGTGTAAAATAGTTTTTAAATTTGACAATTATACTTACGAATATTATTTAAAAAGAATTAATGTTTTACAAAGATGTATAAAATGAAAACGTCAATAATAAAAAGTTGTTTTTCAGAAGCGTTTAAAAGCGTCTTATCAAATGACATATATCTGTTATATAAGGATTTATCGAGAAATATATGGACACAGAATATTGATAATAAAGCAAATTGTTATTTCAAAATTCCTGATGATAATTGGTTAGTGACATCTAATTCAATAGTGTTGGGCAATTGGATTGAAGATTATAATTGTGATTATTCTGTTAAAGTACACAATCTATTATGTGACTCTTTTGAATGGAATAATAAGGATGTTGTTTGGTTTTGTATAAATATTGAAATTGTTATTGAATCTTCATGGTTAGATTTTAAGAAATACTGGTTATGTTTTCTAGAGTGTGAAGATGATTGCCCTATTGTTATTAATAGTAATAATAAAAAAAGTGCTTTAATATTTACACCTCTTGGTGATTTTGTTAAGATATTTAATTAATATTATGGAATGTTTCTATAATAATCTATTGAAAATACTTCTGACAATGTATACATTAAAAATTGTAATAAAACTTAACAAGAATTAATGGATAAAGATTTGGAAAACAACATATATGATTTAATTAAAGATTTTTCAGACATAAAAAAGCAAAGATATTTTTGGCTTGGTTATGATAAAAGATATATGTCATCATTTGATGAAGATATTTGTCTTTTGTTTGATAGTTTTTGTTTTGAAGATTTTATTAAAGATTTAAGTGATAATGGAAGCAAAGAATATTTAGTAAAAGATTTGTTGAATTTTAAAAATAATCTCGAAAAATATCAGAAGAAGGAAACTGATAAAGAAATATTGAATGATGAATATTGGTTAGAGATTGTTGAAAATGCAAGATATATAATTGAAAATTGGAATGTTTAATTTGAGTATTTTTTATAATGAAGAGAATTAATTTGATAATTGTAAGCCTGATATTAATATGTTCTTTGGTTTATGTATATAAAAATATACATACAAAAGGAATGATAGTAGGTACATATATTAATTATAATTTTAATTGCTTGCCTATTGTTGCTGATATCCCTCATGTTGCAGATACTTTGATACTTTCTAAGGATGGTAAATTTAATAATTCTTATTGGGGAAAAGGTGATTATGAGATAACACGTTCTTTAGGTGGAACAAAAAAAAGTGATTTTTTTGATAATCTATTTGAGAAACAAGAATCAATTATTAGTAATATTAATAAATCAGATAGGCCGGTATATATTGAGATAAATGAATGTTTAAAGCATATAGCATCTGAATTAAGAGAAAAGATTTTATCTAAGGATAGTTTATTTTTTTCTTATAATAAGATTAATATCTTATCATCAATTGATGAAGAAACTGGCTTTTTTGGTGGAGTTATTTGGAGTAGTAACAAAAGATACTATTTCGAGCTTGGTCATTCGACTAATGATTTGGATAAGTTTTATTTTATTGAAGGTGATAATTGTTTTATTAAAGAATATAGTGCAATTATTTTGGAATGTGAGTCAATGGACATACAGTACAGAAATCCAGAGATTGCAGAAGTAGAGGGAGGTTTATATTTTCTATTTAGTAGAATTCATGACAATGCTATTTCGAGTTTTGCTTTTCAAGAATGGTAATGTACACAAAACTTATTGAGATGAGAAGAAAAAATTTATGTTTGATAGTTATATTATTTCTATTTGTTAATTGTAAAGACAATGTTAGAAAATCGGCAAATGATTTTTACTTTCCTTATAGTTACTATGTTAGTCTTGTGGTTAAGCATAATACTAGTTTGAATATTATAGTAATAGAAAATTCGGAATTACATTATATTTTATCATCCAATAATGATGTAAATAGTAAGAGTTCTTATAAATCACTTATTTGTAATGCAGTAAAGGATAATCGATACATAGAGGTAAGTCATAAAAGTTTTGATTCGTTAAAAAAATATTCCCTAGCTAAAGATTCTGTAATTAAGTCTAATCATCTAAACAATCTTGATTCTCTGCTACTATTATATTTTAATAAAAATAATGTGCAGTTTAAATACCTTTCAGATATAAAGAAAAAATACATAATTTATTCTTTGTATAAACAGAAAAGATTAGTTAAACAAGATTGTGAAACTGGTCTTTTATGTATTGAAAACTAAGATTTTATTATAAGAATAGATACTACTCAGGAAAGACATTATATCTTTCAAAAAATGTAGGAGATGAGGTTGTTATTCTTTTTATTGAAACAGATCCTAGTAAAAATGAGGTAAAAGAGGGTTTAGAAAGTACCTATGGAATATTTCTAAGAATGAATCCTAATTTAAAAAATGATGTTTTGAAGTGATTTTATAAATAACATGAATATAAACACTTCTAAATATATTTTGTTTCGAAGTGTTTTTCTATTGGACAGAAAAAGAAGATTCTGCAGTTAAAACTGAAAAGGCAAAAGATGATAAATAAAAGATTGTTTCTAGATGTTTGTTTTCTTGTAACAGGTTTTGGATTAATATTAAAAATAGTATAGTATGGAATTAATTAAAAGGCTTTTTCTTGACTTGTGTTATATAGTGAATTTATTTTATACACCATTGATTTTATTGCAGTGCCTTTTAAATGTTTTTTATATTGAAGAGCTTAAATGCTATTTAAATAAAATATCTGTTGATTTAATCTTTACGTTAGAATTTTTTGTTATTATTATTTGGATTTATTGCATTTATGTATGGAATAAACATGATAAAGATGTTAAAAGATTTCTTTTAATCTTTTTCTTAACAGGTCTTTATATTCCATTTTACTATAGAAGAATTTTAAAGAATGGTTGGTTTATATAATATGTACTATTGAGATAAGTCACAAATATTTCATTCAAATTAATATTATATATTTGAATTAATTATTAAAAAATGGAATAGATAGTTTTCATTTAAATGTGACTTCTTAAATATACTGATAAGGTTAAAGGTTTAGTTACAGGTACTAAAGTTAGAGTTTTAGGCATTAGTGAAGAGAGGTGGATTACGACAACTAATTATTATGATTCTAAATATAGATTGGTTCAATCGGTTAAGAATCTTTATCATGATGGTAAGTCTGTTGTGAGTAATAGATATGATTTTATTGGCAATGTTTTGCAAACT
>JBATVL010000092.1:0-52884 GCA_049671745.1 Marinifilaceae bacterium | reverse complement strand
ATCATATATTTCTTTCTACTTTTGCAGCGAATTTAGAACGACTCGAATATATCATAGAGTGCTTTTTTTATCGTTTCTCACCTTGAAGCCCAAAACATCGGTTTTGCAAAAAGTGAAAAAGCATGATATATTGTGGAGGGTAAGGTCTCGTTAAATATCAGGTAATTTTTATAAAAAACTATTTGTATGTTTAAGAGAAGTCACAGAAACATTCCTTTAAAAGAGTATAAAAAAACTCTAGCTTTAAGCTTGCCAGTAATAATAGCACAGGCAGGACAGATCACAGTAGGATTGACCGATAATATGATGATAGGTCATTTAGGTTGTACCGAATTAGCAGCAGCTTCATTTACAAACACCTTATTTCAGTTAATTGTAATTTTTGGTATGGGATTCTCCTTTTCCCTTACTCCGCTTGTGGGTCAACAAATGGCACATAAGAATCACTCGAAGATAGGAGAATGGCTTAAAAATGGCTTGAGAGCCAATTTTTCGCTTGGTATGATATTGGTTCTTGTTTTGGGAGTATTAGCAATGTTGATTCCTTACATGAATCAGCCTGAGTCAATAATAGTGCCATCACGTGAATATTTACTTTTGCTTATACTTTCTGTATTACCAATGCAGATGTTCTACGCTTTTAAGCAATTCTTTGAAGGAATAGGAAATACAAAAATATCTATGGTAATTATGCTTTTGGCAAATATCATAAATATTGCTGGTAACTATTTCTTTATGTATGGCAAGTTTGGTTGTCCAGAGATGGGATTACTTGGTGCAGCAGTAGGAACAGTCCTTTCAAGAGTATTTATGGCAGTAGCAGCTTATGTATGTTTTGCTAAATTCTCTATTTTTAAAATTTATTATTCTGCTTTTAAAGAGCAAGTATCAAGTCATGTTCAAGTAAAGAAATTATATTCTATGGGTCTTCCATTGGGTGGACATATGGTTATGGAAGCTTCGGCTTTTGGATTATGTACTATAATGATTGGATGGATAAACGAAGTAAGTTTAGCAGCCCATCAAATAGCCTTAAGTCTTTCTACACTTGGTTTTATGGTGTATCAGGGAATAGGAGCAGCCACAACAATACGAGTATCTCATTTAGTTGGAGAAAAGAATATAGATAAGATAAAATCTATAAAAACAGTAAGTATTCATATCTGTCTTATTTATTGTCTTTTCATAATTGCCTTATTCATTTTAGGAAGAGACTTACTACCTCAGTTATTTACATCTGATGAAGGTGTTATACATTTAGCATCAGGTATGTTAGTATTATGTGCTGTATTTCAGGTAAGTGATGGTTCGCAGATTATTATAGCAGGAGTATTAAGAGGTTTTGCCGATGTTAAGATGCCAGCTTTTATAACATTCTTATCTTATTTTGTTATTGCCTTACCAGTGAGTTATCTAGCAGCCTTTAAATTTGGTGCTGGAGCAATAGGAATGTGGTATGGTTTTCCTATTGGATTAACAGCAGCTTACTTAATGTTCTATTTCAGATACAAGCGTCTTCTTAAAAAATCACGTTCATAAATTTATGACTAAATAAAATAAGCCTCATAGATATTATATCTATGAGGCTTTTATATTTTAATTATTCTAATATTATTTAGTTCTTATTGTGTTCTATATTCTTAATAGATTCTTTTCTTGCAAGAAGCATAGGAATTGCCACTCCTGTAGCTAAGCCCATAAGTATAAATAAAGCTTTTAGTCCATTGTTTGTTGTGAAAGAAAGAGTCTCTATATATTGACTTGGGTCTGTTAAATCTGATAGTTTAATAAATCCAAGCATCATATTATACGTGAACAATCCTGGTATCATTGGAATAACCGATGGAATAGAGAAAACCAATGGAGGAGCATAATAATGTCTTGCTGTATATAATGCACAAACACCTACAGCTACTGATCCAGTGAAAGAACCTAGAATAATAGAAAGCCCAAAGTGCATAGTTGTATATTTAACCATAGTACCTAAAGCTGCTAAGACCCATATAGGAGCAAGAGCCCTACGCGGTACATTAAAGAGAATAGCGAATCCAATAGCAGCAATACCTGCCCAAACTCCTTTTCCGAGTATATCTAAAATAAATTCCATTAGCTTAGTATAAATTTAAAGATTATGTCTGTTGTTAATAAACCTAAAGCAATAGAGAAAGAGATTATTAAACCATTTATTCCCCTAATAATACCATTTTGAAGATTACCATCAATTAAATCGGTAATAGAGTTGATAAGTGGTACACCAGGAATAAGAAATAATACACATGTTGATAAAGCTCTGCTTGTATCTATTTCTATAGGTAAGAAATGAGAACAAGATGTAACGAAAGAAGCTGTTAATGCTGCAAGAAAAACGCAAATATAAGGATTGAAATGTCGTTTCATAAATTCTTGACGCACATATAATCCGAAGAATGTACCTATGATGGTAGTAATCATTTCTGGAATACCTCCACCAAAATTATGACAAAACCCTGCATCAGCTAGTGCTACTAAAATAAGAATTACAATTCTTGGATAATGAGGTAGCGCTTTTAAACGTGCAATTTCTGCATTTATCTTTTCAATGTTCCATTTATCGTCAACAATATTCCAACTCATATGGCATATACCTGATACGATTCTGAAGTTTACTCCATGAGGAGAAATTCTTTTTATTCTAGAGAATAGATGTTCTCCCTCTCCATCAATAAGTGTTATAGACAAAGCCCTATGAGTAATCATTAGTTCGATATTATAACCTAATGCTTGGGCTATTCGGTTCATTGTGTGTCTGATACGCATAGTGCTGGCTCCTGAACTCATAAGTAGAGAACCAGTCTCTAGTAGTGTTGAACCAACTTCAATTGTATCTGCTTTTGTTATTTTTTTCATACACGATATGAATAAGTTGTAAGATTATGCAAAAGTAGTCTTTTCTTATCTATTAACATCTTAATGGCTTGTGCATGTTTATAAATTTAATACTTTTATAGCTCGAAATAAAAAGGAAAGATATGTTAACTGTTTTACTAATAATGCTTGCAGGCATGATATTTGGTTATGTCTTTAGAAATAGAGGAGATATAATTAAGCATGCAGAGCCTTTACTGACTTATTCAATCTATTTACTACTTCTACTTATAGGTATTTCAGTAGGTTTGAATAAACTGGTTATGAGTCGTTTAGACACTATAGGGATTCAATCTCTTGTGCTTACTTTGGCAGGGGTCTTGGGATCTTGTATAGCCTCGTATTTTTGTTATATTTTATTCTTTAAAAACAAGGAAAAGAAATGAAAGGAAGTTTAATAATAGTTGGCTTTTTTGTTTTAGGACTCTTATTAGGAGTAAACGATTTAGTACCTGAATTTGCTCAGGAAAGTGATTTATCTACTTATGCTTTATATGCTTTATTATTTCTTGTAGGAATAACAGTAGGTGCGGATAAAGAAGCTCTAAAAATAATTAAGAATGTGAAGATAGAGTTAATCATGTTGCCTTTATTTATTATAGTTGGGACATTAGTAGGTGTTAGTATAGCTTCTCTATTTTTAGAAGGAATAGGTGTTAAAGATGCTATGGCTGTAGGTGCAGGATTTGGATATTATAGCCTTTCTTCTATTCTTATAAGTGAAATTAGTGGTGAGACATTAGGTGCGATTGCTCTTCTTTCTAATATAATGCGTGAGATACTTACTTTACTATTTGCTCCTGTATTAGTATTAGTTTTTGGCAAATTAGCTCCTATTGCTGCAGGTGGTGCAACTTCTATGGATTCTACTTTATCTGTAGTTAAGAAATTCTCAGGAAAGGAATATGTTCTTATTTCTATATTCTCAGGAACTGTTTTAACTGTTATTGTTCCATTTCTAGTTAGTTTTATTCTTGAGGTGCTTTAATTAATTCTCTTAAGGCTTTCTCTGTATATATAGATTCATAACCTTTATTGTAGGCAAAGTTCATAAGTTTTGCTTTTAGGGTATATGAATCTTTTTCTTTAATTATTTTTTGTTTTTTATCTAGTAAAAGAAGAAGAGTTTGGTGGTATTCCTCTTCATTAATTTCATTAATTGCTTCTTCTATAAATTCATCTTCTATATATTTATTTTTAAGAGCATATCTGAGTTTTATCTTACCCCATTTATTGAAGCGGAATTTGTCTCTTACATAGAATTGCGCATACCTTTTATTGTTTATGAAGTTATTATCTGTAAGCCAATTTATAATTTCTTTGGCTTTATGGTAATTTATTTCCCAATTCTCTAGTTTTCTTTGTGCATCAAATTCACATATTTCTTTGGTGCTGCATAGTCTAGCAAGTCTGTGTTTTGCTTTCTCTACATCCATTTTAATCTATTTTTGTGCCTTAACTATTCTGTTCCTCTCGTTAATATCCTTTATTTTTTAGAAGTATATAAGTAAATCTCTTTTTAAGTTTCTTAAGGAAAAAGAACTATCGTTTTATTGTAGAAAATATAATAATTATTCTCTACGTAAAGAGTAGTGTTTGGTTAGTAAACAAACCTGTTTTTTTACAAAAAGATCTTTAATTATTGAGATTCTATTTTAGTGAAGTTATTTTACAACATATTATATTTTTCTGTATATTTAGGTGTTGTAACTAATCATAAATATTAAAGATAATGAAAAAGTTATTTTATTTTCTCTGTGTTATACTAATGTTTTCTTGTAATGTTCATAAAGAGGATATGAATTGGCGTGTAAAATCGGATAAGAATATTCAATTATTAGATTTGAATATTGATACAATTAGAATGGATGAAGTTTGCTCGTCATATGTTGGTGAAGTTTTATTTAGGGATGATTCTATATGTTTTATAGATAAACGATTTTGTTGGATATTTACTTTTGATAAAGAAGGTAAGTTTGGAAAGAGATATTTAGGAAAGGGATCTGGTCCTAGTGAAATAAATACTGGACTTATTGATGGACTTGCAAAATTATCTAATGGTGGTTTTTTCTTTGTTGGTCCATGTAATGATTGCCATCTCTTTTCAGAAAAATTAGAAAGGGAAGCGTCTTTTTCTATAGATAATGGAAATAGAAATAAGAAGAATATTAATTTAAGTGATTTTGCTATCTATACAAAAATGTATCCCAAATTAATTTTTAGGGAATATAATGGATATCTATATTCTAACCAATATTGTGAACATCCTGAATTTGATTATATTGCAAATAAGAGTTATTATAAAGATGCCAAATTGCTGTCAAGAATGAATATTAAAAACGGTAAAGTAGATAATATATATGCTAACTATCCTAAAATGTATTCTGAAAAGATTTTAAATCAATTTAATCTATTTAGTTTTGATATAGACAAAAAAGGGAACTCTTATTTCTGTTTCGAAGCAGATTCTTTAATCTATAAATATGATAGTAATTTTAATCCTTTATATTCATTTGGATATAAAGGTACTAAGATGAATACATCTTATAAATGTCTTGATTCATTTTCTAAATTAAAAAAGGATAGAGATATTGAAAGAGAAGAGAAATCTTATTATGATTGGATAAAATATATAGATGAAGTAGATTTATTATTCAGAAGTTATAAAAAAGAGAATAGTAATTCTTTTGATGGTATGCAAATATATAGAGGTTCTACGCTTATTGGAGATGTTAATGTACCAAAAGGATTTAGAGTTTCAGGTTATATAGAGCCATATATATATTCTAATGTGAAAATTTATGAAGAAGATGAAAAAATGGAGATTTATAGATTTAACATTTCAAAATAGAAGTATATATATTAAGCTGTGTTCTATTTTAACTTCTTAAGATAAATAAAATATGCAATTGTATCTGATAATACAATTGCATATTATATAAATTAATATTTAATCTATTTTTGTGCCTTAACTATTCTGTTCCTCTCGTTAATATCCTTTATTATTTCTATATTTTTATAAGAGTATTCTTCCAACATTTCCTTCATTTCCTTAGCTAATGCTTCGTTTATCTCGAAGTATAAAAGACCTTCTTCTTTAAGAGTATCTAGAGCAAAGATTGCTATAGTTCTATAAAATATAAGTGGATCATTATCCTCTACGAATAAAGCAGTATGAGGTTCGTAATCAAGCACATTATTTTGCATCAATTTTTTCTCTGAGTTGCAGATATATGGTGGATTACTTACGATTATATCGTAGTTTTCATATTTCTGTTTAATATTCAGTATGTCTTCTAAGAAGAAATTCACCTTTACATTATTTTTCTCTGCATTTTCCTTAGCTGTTTCTATAGCTTTTTCAGAAATATCTAAGGCCGACACTTTAGCTCTCTCAAGATTCTTAGCTAGTGAAATAGCTATGCATCCAGAACCTGTTCCTATGTCAAGTATAGATATATCTCTGTCTATGTTCTCATTAATAACAAGTTGAACAAGTTCTTCTGTTTCCCCTCTAGGTATAAGAGTAGACTCATTTACATTAAAAATAAGATCGTAAAATTCTGTTTCCCCCAGAATATATTGAATAGGTTCTTCTTTCTCTAATCTTTTAATAATAGAGTATATGATTTCACAGGTTTCATCCTCAATTTCCTCTTTCTTATTTAGAACTGTATCTATTTTTGAGTAATTTAGTACATGTTCAAAGATTATATAGATAAAGCTTTGAATCTCCCTCTTATCATATATATCACTAAGAGCACTTTTTATATTCTGTTTAATATTGTAAATTGTTTGCATACAACAAAGTTAGTACATTTATGGAAATTATACCTAAAATATTAGATATTTGGCTTTATCTAGAGCAAGGATTATCAGTGCTTTATGTTCTGATTGTTGTTTTAGTTATTATAATAATAGTATTAGAAAATCGCTCTCCTTTAAAGACTGTAGCTTGGATTCTTATTATATTACTTATTCCTGTAGGTGGATTTATTTTATATCTTATATTTGGCCAAAACTTTCGTAAACAGAAGATGTTTTCACGTAAGGGTTTAGGCGATTTAAAGTGGTTGCATCTAATGAGTGAAGATCAAAAGCACTTATTGGCAAAGAAAGAAATCATTAAGGATCTTAATATAGATAAGTATAAACATATAATGACTCTTCTTCTTAATAATTCTAAAGCTCTTGTTGCACAAAAGAATAAGGTAGAGATTTTAAATAATGGACAGCAAACTTTTGATTCTATATTTAATGCCTTAGAGAAGGCAGAGCATCATATACATTTAGAATCTTACATTATAGAAAATGGTAAATTAACAGATAGACTTTTCGATATTCTTATTGCTAAAGCAAAAAAGGGAGTAGAGGTTAGAATCATTTACGATGGAGTGGGAAGTATGAGTCTTACAAACTCGAGTATAAAACGCTTGCGTAATGCTGGAGTTCTTATTTATCCATTCTTACCTGTAGGTTTTCCATTTTTTACTAGCAAAACGAATTATCGTAATCATAGAAAGATAATTGTTATAGATGGTAAGGTGTCTTTTGTTGGTGGTCTTAATTTTGCAGATAGATATATAGAAGGTTTGCCTAAAATAGGAATCTGGCGTGATACTCATATTAAAATAGAGGGTGAAACATCTACTGCTTTACAGTTAGTTTTTCTTGTAGATTGGTATTTTGTAAGTCAAGAAGTACTTATAGAAAAAAAGAAATATATGCCAGAGATTAAGATAGATAACGATTGTATAATGCAACTTGCTGTTTCTGGAGCCGACTCTGATTGGGCAAGCATACTACAAGCATACTTTGTTGCTATTACTTCAGCCAGAGATTATATATATATATCTACTCCTTATTTTATGCCAGGTCCAAGTATTACTATGGCTCTAAAGACTGCTGCTATGAGTGGTGTAGATGTTAGAATTCTTATCCCTGATAAGTCTGATTCTTTCTTTTCTTATTGGTGTACATATTCTTACGTACAAGAATTTTTGGAAGCAAATCTTAAAGTATATAGATATAAAAAAGGCTTTAATCATTCCAAGATAATGATGGTGGATGGTACAATGTCTCTTGTGGGTACAGCAAATATGGATACTCGTAGTTTTGAACAGAATTTTGAGGTTAATGCTCTTTTATATAATGAGAAATTAACCAAGGAGTTAACTAAAAGTTTTAATGAAGATCTGGAGAATTCAGAACTTATTACTCTTGATGCATGGAGGGCTAGATCTAAAAAGTATAAAATATTAGAATCATTTATTCGTTTATTTTCTCCACTATTGTAAATTTGTAAACATATATGAAGTATTCAATAAAAGAAGTAGCTAATATTCTTGACGCTAAATTAGTGGGAGAAGAGAAGAGTGTGGTAAAATATGTGACTATAGACAGTAGGAAACTTTTGCTGGCTGAGTATTCTCTTTTTATTGCAATTAGAGGGGAGAGAAATGATGGGCACGATTATGTGGCATCTCTTTATAATAAAGGTATACGTTCTTTTATTGTTGATGATTATAGAGATGAATTTAACTCTCTTGAAGATGCAAGCTTTGTTATTGTTGATAATAGTATAGAGGCTTTTCAGTTATTTACTCAGCATCATAGATCTTTGTTCTCTTATCCTCTTATTGGAATTACTGGATCTAACGGTAAAACAATAGTTAAGGAGTGGTTGAATCAAATGCTTATGCCTAAGAAAAGGGTAGTACGTAGTCCACGTTCATATAATTCGCAGGTGGGTGTTCCTCTTTCTCTTTGTTTAATGGGTACTAAGGATGAAATTGCTATTATAGAAGCAGGCACATCTAAACGAGGTGAAATGCTTAAGCTGGAGAAGATGATAAAACCTAATATAGGTATATTTACAAATATAGGTCTTGCACATCAAGAGAATTTCTCTGACGATATAGAGAAACTTAGAGAGAAACTTTTACTTTTTAAGGATTCTCAAATAATTATTGCTTGCGTGGATGATGAGAGAGTAACAAAGCAACTTGCCTCTACTTTTAATAAAGATAGATTACTTACTTGGTCGCACTCATCAGGAGCTGATATTAAGGTAGACATTTTAAATAACGAAATAGATAGTAATAAAATTAACCTTAGATATAAGAATACCGATTACAGATTGAATATTCCTTTTGGTGATGAGGCTTCTACTCAGAATTGTATAAACTGTGTTGTTTGTATGTTCTATCTTGGTTATGAAATAGAATATGTCCAAGAAAGAGTAATGCAATTGACTCCTGTGGCTATGCGCCTTGAAATAATGAATGGTATTAACGATTGTGTGATTATTAATGATTATTATAATTCGGATATATCTTCATTGGGTATTGCTATTGATGTTATGAAGCGTCAATCTATAGGAAGAAAGCGAACTATTATCATATCTGATTTTTTAGAATCGGGTTATAGACCTAAACGTCTTTATTCAAATTTAGCCAATATATTAGAGATTAAGAACGTAGATAGATTAATTGGAATAGGAGAAAACATTTCAAAATATTCTGATTTCTTTATTCAGGAAAAGATGTTCTTCTCTTCTACTGAAGATTTTATACGTCATTTCTCTAGAGATATGTTTTCTAACGAGATAATTCTTCTTCGTGCAGCTAGAGATTTCCATTTCGAAAAGATCTTTAACATTTTACAAAAAAAGGCACATCGTACTGTATTGGAAGTAGATTTAAATGCAATAGAGCACAATTATAACCATTATAAGTCGCTTCTCAAATCAGATACTAAGATAACTGTAATGGTTAAGGCTTTTTCGTATGGTAATGGTTTGGTGGATATTTCTAAACTTCTTGAATATAATAGAGTGGATTTTCTAGGAGTAGCAATTGCAGATGAAGGTATAGTGCTTAGAAACGAAGGTGTTAAAGTTCCTGTTATTGTAATGAATCCTGAGGAGTATAGTTTTGCTTCTATGATAGAGTATTATTTAGAACCAGAGATATATAGTTTTTCTGAATTGGAGGCCTTTATAAAGAGTCTTGGGATTATTGGGATGACAAACTACCCTATACATATAAAGTTGGATACAGGAATGCACAGAATGGGTTTTGTAGAAAAAGATATTCCTGAACTTATTGAACGCTTGAAAGATAATGATGCTGTTTATATTTGTTCTATATTTTCACATCTTGCAGGAGCTGATGAAGCTATTCATGATGATTTTACACACTTGCAAATAGATAGGTTTGATAAGTGGTCCACTGCAATATGTGCTGTCTTTGAGCATAAGATTATAAGGCATATCCTTAATTCTGCTGGTATAGATAGATTTCCTGAATATCAATTCGATATGGTGCGTCTTGGTATAGGGCTTTATGGATTAGCTTCAACAAATGAGCATCTTATGAATGTAGGAACCTTAAGAACTACTATTTCTCAAATAAAGACAATTAATGCTGGTGAAACAGTTGGATATAGTCGTACAACTAACTTAAAGAAAGAATCTACTATTGCTGTAATTCCTATAGGTTATGCTGATGGATTTAGACGTAAGTTGGGTAATGGAGTAGGGAGAGTGCTCGTTAATGGCAAATTGGTTCCTCTTGTTGGAAACGTTTGCATGGATATGTGCATGATAGATATCACTGGTATAGCTGCCAATGTTGGCGATACTGTAATAATCTTTGGTAAGGATTATTCGGCTAATGAATTAGCTAAGTTATTAGATACTATTCCTTATGAAATACTAACCTCTATCTCAGAGCGAGTAAAGAGAGTATATATAAGTGAATAATATATATTAACCTAGAGCACTGATTTCATCTAATGTTTTTCTATCTGTTATCTTAATCTTTCTTCCTGCAAGTTTAATAACATCCTCTAGTGCAAAACCAGATAATGTTCTTATTGCGTTGGAAGTTGTCATATTAGATAGATTTGCTAAATCTTCTCGTGATAGATATACATTAAGAGTTTCTCCATCTACTTCAAAACCATAAGTATCTGCCAATACTAATAATGCCTCTGCTAAACGACCTCTAATATGTTTTTGAGTAAGAGTTACTGTTCTTCTATTAGAAAATCCTAAGTCAGTAGCTAGTGCTCTTAGTATATGCATAGAGAAGTCGAAATTAGATTTAAGTAAACTATTTACTGTTTCTACTTTTACTAGGCATACAACACAGTCTGTCATTGTGACTGCAGAAGCTATATATCTTTCTTGAGCAAATAGAGCTCTGTATCCAATAAATCCAATTGACTTTGCTAATCGCACTATTTGTTCTCTTGAACCAACTCCTGCTTTGAATATTTTGGCATTACCTTTCGCTAAACAAATAAGGCCTTCAGGCTTATCTCCTTCTTTGTATATAACTTCACCTCTTTTGTATTTTATTACAGTAATGTCTTCTCTAAGAATAGCTTTCTCTTCTTTAGTAAGAGTTTTAAAAATAGAGTTAGTACTATTTATGCATAAATTACAAATCTTAGCGCGTGCTTCCCTTTCTGTTATGATCATAATTTCTCCAATAACTAAAATATGTTGTGTAACATGTCAAATTTAATTATTTATACTTATAATAAAAATTATTCTTAACTTAATATCTCGCGACTAAAGGAATCTTTCTTCCAGTTCCGAATGCTTTAGTACAAACTCTAAGTACTGGAGCCATCTGAAATCTTTTATATTCGTTACTGTTTACTAGCCAAATAACTCTATTTACTGTTTCTGCAGCATATCCTTTTGCAATAATATCTTCTTTTGAAAACTGTTGTTCAATATATAATTTAAGGATGTTATCAAGAATATCGTAAGGAGGAAGAGAATCTTCATCTTTTTGATCAGGTCTTAGTTCTGCTGATGGTGGTTTTACTATTGTATTGATAGGTATAATTTCTCTGTCTTTATTAATAAATCTTGAAAGTTTGAAAACATCTGTTTTGTATACATCTCCTAGAACAGATAAACCTCCATTCATATCTCCGTAAAGAGTTCCGTATCCAACAGCTGCTTCTGATTTATTAGTAGTATTGAATAAGATATGGCCAAATTTATTAGATATAGCCATTAATAAGGTTCCTCTAACTCTTGCTTGTATATTTTCTTCAGCAACATTAAATTCTGTTCCTGCAAAAATCTCTTTTAATGATTTTTCATAATTATCGTATATTCCTTTTATTGGAACGATATCGTAATTAATATTAAGATTCTCTGCAAGATCTACAGCATCTTTTATTGAATGGTCTGATGAGAATTGTGAAGGAAGCATTAATACTCTTATATTTTCAGATCCAAGAGCTTCTGCTGCTAATGCAACAACAACTGCTGAGTCTATTCCTCCAGAAAGACCTAGAGTAGCTGTTTTAAATCCAGTTTTCCCAAAATAGTCTTTTATTCCAAGTACAAGGGCATCGTGAATTCTAGCTATATAATTATCTTCTCTATTGGCTACTGTATTGAGTTTATTTATCTCTTCGGTACAAATATACTGTATGTCCTCTTTAAGTTCCTCTAATTGCTTAACAATAGCTCCATCTCTATTTATTAACATAGAATTACCATCGAATATAAGATCGGTATGTGCACCAACTTGATTTACATAGATAAGAGGTAAATTATACTTTTTACATGCCTGAGCAAGAACTTCTGTTCTAATTTTGTTTTTAGAATGAGCAAAAGGTGAAGCAGCAATATTAATCATTAAATCAGGATTAAGCTTTTTCAGCTCTTCCATAGGGATGATTTTGTAAAGGCTAGTTTTGTCAAAAGAGTTATCAACAGGTTGTTCTTGCCATAAATCTTCACATATGCTTAAGGCTATTCTATGTCCTTTGAATTCTATTATATTGAATTCTTCGTTTTGTTGGAAATATCTGTATTCGTCGAATATATCGTAATCAGGAAGAAGAGTCTTATTTGTTATGCTTTTTATCTCTCCATTTTCTAAGAAATATGCAGAGTTAAACAAATTTTTCCCATTACCTTTATTTAGACTAGGAGCACCAACTATAGCAGCAATTCCATTACATTCTTTTGCAATAGTATTAACAGCTTGAATAGTTTTCTCAATAAAGCTTCTTCTTTCAAGTAAATCAAAGGGAGGGTATCCACATACTGAAAGTTCAGAGAAAACAACTAAATCAGCATTCTCTTTTTTTGCTTCTTTTATCTTAGATACTATCTTATCTGTATTCTGTTCAAAATTACCGATATGGTAATTAAGTTGCGCTATAGCTACTTTCATCGACTTTATTTCTTTCAATTAGAAATGCAAAGTTAAAATTTTATGAATAGCGAAGTATTATCTGTTATTTTTTTTTCAACTTTGTTGATGAATCAATTACTAAAAACATGAAAAAAACCATTTTATATTGTCTTTTTGCCATTTTTCTATTGGCTTGTTCCAATTCTAAGCCAAATGTATCAAACATCATTGTGGATGCAACTATACATAGATTCGATAAAGATCTATTCTCAACTGATATTAATCATTTAGATGTAGATCTTAAAAGTTTGTCACAGAAGTATGGTAAATATTGGTTAATGTACAATAAAGGGGTATTACGAACAGGTGACCCTTCGGCTTTTGATTTTGATGATTATATTGAAAAATTCATTTGCGATAAGAATATTAGAGAAGTTTACGATACATGTTCAATAGTTTTTGCAGATGTCAAAAAGCAAGAGAAAGAGTTAGAAATGGCTTTTAAGTATATGAAGTATTATTTTCCTAAAGCAGAGGTCCCAAAAGTATATTTTCATGTTTCTGGTTTTAATCAATCAATAGTTGTTGACTCTGCAATAATATCTGTTTCTATAGATAATTATTTAGGTGAGAATTGTAAGTTTTACGATATGCTTGCTATGCCAATAGCAAAGTACTTAAGATCTGGAATGACTAAGGATAGAATTCCTCTGGATGTTTTAAAAGCAAAAGCATTAACTAGTTTTTCCTTCAGTACAAAAAAAGATAATCTTTTATCTAAGATACTTTATAATGGTAAGATACTTTATTTTTTATCTAAGGTATTCCCTGATAGAGAGGAATCTTTTATTATAAATTACACTAAGAAACAATACGACTGGTGTGCAAATAACGAAGCTGCTTGTTGGGGATTCTTCATAGAGAAGGACTATTTATACAGCTCTGATCATTTTATCATTAGTAAGTATACTAATGATTCTCCATTCACTTCTGGTATGCCTGGAGCCTCTCCTGGTAGAGTTGCAAATTGGATAGGATTACAAATTATCAAGTCGTATATGAATAATAATAAATGCAGCTTATCTGAGCTTATGCTTGAGTTCGATTATGATGCTATTTTAAGAGAATCAAATTATCAACCTGAATAAGTTTTTTATGAATATAGATGATCAGAAAAAGGAAATTAGAAAGGCTATTAGAGCTTTGAAACGTGATGTATCTTTAGAAGACAAGAAAAAACGTTCTCAAAAAATTTTAGATGATTTAGAAAAGAATGAATCTTTTAAAGATGCTAATACTGTAATGTTGTATTGGTCAATGGAGGACGAAGTTCATACTCATGATTTTGTACTTAAATGGGCTTCTAAGAAAAGAATTATACTTCCATGTGTTAAAGGTGATCTATTAGAATTAAGAGTTTTTAAAGGATTAGAAAACCTTATTGAAGGAGATGGCTTCGGTATTCTTGAACCAAGTGGAAAACTTTTTACTGATGTAAATAGTATAGATTTAATAGTTGTTCCTGGAGTTGCTTTTGATAAACAAAACAACAGAATGGGAAGAGGTAGAGCTTATTACGATAAATTACTTATTACAACTTCTTGTACTAAAATTGGTATATGTTTCGATTTTCAATTGTTAGATGAAGTTCCTGTTAATGAGTATGATGTTATGATGGACACTATAATTAGTGAGAATGAACAATAAGATATAAAAAAAGAGTTGCTCATTGAGCAACTCTATATTTTATGAGGTATTAAAATACCTTACTCTGCAGCGATAGCTGATACTGGACAAACGTCAGCACAAGTACCACAATCAGTACATTTGTCTGCGTCTATTTGGTAATGCTCAGCACCCATAGAGATAGCCTCTACTGGACATTCTGATTCACAAGCACCACAAGAAATACAATCGTCACTAATTTTATAAGCCATTTTCTTAGTTTTTATTGGTTAATATTGATTACAAAAATAGATTCATTCTTTGAATCAAAAAATTAATTAGAGATTATGTGCAATATTTAGAACTGATTTAAATTATAAAAGCTATAGTAATGAGATGCAAATCTCAGATAGTAAAGAAGTTGCTCCTTCTAATGCCTCCTCGTTAGCCTTGAATTTAGAGCTATGTAAGGCAGGCATCTCTTTGCCTTTTTCTCCCACTCCTAGCCTAAAAAACGTAGATTTCATTATTTGACTGTAATAAGAGAAGTCTTCAGTTGTCATTCTTATATCTAAATCAATAATATTTTCTCTACCAATACTCTTCTCTGCTATCTTTTTTAAATGCTGAGTATATTCAATATCATTCTCTAAATACGGATAGCCATCTATGATATTTACATCACATTCTGCTCCATGGTTTTCAGCTATAGATTTAGCTATTTTTTTTATAAGTTTCTTTGCTTTTGCTCTCCATTCTTCATTCATTGTTCTGAATGTACCTTCTAGCTTAACCTCTTTGGGAATGATGTTTACAGCACCTTCTCCAATTATTTTTCCAAAAGTAAGAACTGATGGAATACTAGGTGGACAGTGTCTACTATTTATTTGTTGAAGAGCAATTAATATTTCAGCTGCTATTAATATAGTGTCAGCTGTTTTATGTGGCATGGCTGCATGTCCACCTTCTCCTTTTATTGTTAAAAATATCTCATCTCCAGATGCCATATACATGCCTTTTCTGAATCCAACTTTACCTGTCTCTATACTAGGATCACAATGAATGGCACCTATCCATTCAGGTTTATATTTATCGAAGATTCCAGACTTAATAATCTCTTTTGCCCCTCCTGGTAATAATTCTTCTCCTGCTTGGAAAATAAGCATCACATTACCATCCAGTTTATCCTTTATAGTATTTAAAATTTTGCCAGTGCCTAAAAGAGCAGACATGTGGAAATCATGACCACAAGCATGCATAATTCCATCGTTTTTTGAAGATATAACATGAGATTCATCTTCGCATATTGGAAGTGCATCCATATCAGAACGTAGAGCAATAGTCCTTTTGTCTGATTTACCTTTAATAAAGGCAACTATGCTTGTTTCTGTTACTCTTTCAAAAGGAATCTCTTCTTTTTTTAAGAATTCAGTAATATAAAGAGAAGTATTATATTCCTTAAAAGATAGCTCAGGGTTCTGGTGTAAATAAGTAAATATTGCTTTTACTTCCTCATTAATCTGTTTACTAAGTGTTTTTATACTCTCTATCATGCTGTTTTTTCTTTGTTTAGACTTCAAATTTAATGATTTTACTACATTTACGTATCTATTAACAATCTTTTGTACATATAACCATGTATAAATGTTTAATAATTATCTATGAAACATATTAAAAATCTATTATTAATACTCTTTCTATTGTGTGGATATTCCTCTGTATGTCAGAATAATACTTCATTCTTCTTAAAAGAAAGGATACATGATTTTGGTACAATAAAAGAGGTTGATGGTGTACAGACTCATCGTTTTTCTTTTGTAAACAAAGGGAAGCTTCCAATAATTATTAGGAGAGTAGAAACTTCTTGTGGTTGTGCTTCTAGTAAATGGACTAACAGTCCTGTGTTACCAAATAAGAGTGCTTATGTTGAAGTTGAATTTGATCCATCTAATAGACCAGGTAATTTTAGTAAGGTTTTAACCGTTGTGACAAACTTGCACCCATCTAATATTAATCTAAAGATTATGGGGAATGTAACTCCAAAAGTAAAGACTATATTAGATGAATACCCTTATGAGTTCTCAAGTGGGATAAGATTTAAATATAATCATATAGCCTTTCTAAAACTAAAACAATATTCTTCAAAAACTATAAAAGTTAGGTTCTTAAATAATAGTGATAAATCGATTAATCTTAAATTTTCACCCTTGCCCTCTTATCTAAAAGTAATCAGTGTTTCAGATAATGTGGCTCCAAGACAAGAGGGGATTATTGAACTACAATTTATCTCAAAGGGTTTTAAACTATTAGGATTGATAGAGAAAGATTTAAATTTGTATGTAAATAAACAAATGGAGATTATAAAGTTAACAGCACAGATCTGTGAGGATTTTTCATATCTATCAGATGCTGAACGTCATGCTGCTCCAAGAATATCAGTAAAGCAGAAAATCTATAAGTTTGGAGAGGCCTTGTCTGGTAATTATATTTCTAATAAATTTGTTATCTCTAATAAAGGGGAAACGAATTTAACTATACGAAGAATCTATTCTAAAAATAGTATCAATTACGAGTTACCAGTTTATGAATTGGCTCCTAATGAATCAACTGAAATAAATATAATTTTAGGTACAATAAACTTAAAAGGAAATCAAAATATAGTTGTTAAAATAATCTCTAACGACCCTTTTAAGCAGGAAATAAAGCTAAGGTTTATCGGGAAAATTAAAGATTGATTACTTATTTTTTATTACTTTGCGGTATAATAAATCTTTTATCAGAAACAATATGAAAAAATATATTCCCAATTTTATAACAGGATTAAACGCAGTATCAGGATGCATAGCCGTATATATGGCATTCAATGGACTTTATGTGCAGGCTTCCATTTTTATCTTTATAGGTGCTTTATTCGACTTCTTTGATGGAATGAGCGCACGTTTGTTGAATGCTTATTCTGATATGGGTAAAGAGTTAGATTCTTTGTCAGATATGATAAGTTTTGGTTTTGCGCCAGCAGCAATTGCTTATGCTCTTTTATCTGATGCTACTCAAATGGATTTAACAGAGTTATTTGACGGAAATTTAAAAGCAGCAGTTTTACTTATTCCATTTATAATGGTAATGTTCTCTGGTTTAAGATTAGCTAAATTCAATATAGATACTCGCCAAACGACTTCTTTTATTGGTGTTCCTACTCCAGCTAATGCAATATTATGGGCATCATTCCCAATCATATTGAAATATGGAGATATAGAGTGGATAAAGGAATTAATAAACAATGAATTTTTTATAATAGTTCTTTCATTATTTATGGCTCCTATGTTAACGGCTGAGATACCAATGTTCTCATTTAAGATGAAATCTCTACATTTGAAAGATAATTATACACGTTATATATTCCTTTTAACTACAGTTATTTTGGTTGCAGTGGTAGGAATCTCTTTCATGGCATTTATGATACCAATGTATGTTCTATTTTCAATAGCAGAGAATATCATCTTAAACAAGAAGGCTTAATATTTATGGTCTTCTTTATCAAGACTCAGACTGCTTATTTTCTCTTTATTTAATGCTCTCCATGCGAAGAATATATAAGCGATAACGAATGGTACGATTAAAGAGATATAACTCATTGCAGTAAGAGTATAGTGAGATGAAGATGCGTTTATTATACTTAAAGAAGATTGTAAATCAACTGTAGAAGGATAAAAACTAGTGTTGTTAAAGCCCGCTAGTAAGAATACAGAGAATACTAGTAGTATAGATCCTATACCTGAGAACCATACTCCTTGAGAGCTTGATTTCAGTATTCCTTTTGCAATACCAATAAGAACAAGAATAAGTCCTGTAAGTAATAGAATAGTGTTTACAGGCATATCTAATAAGTTGTGTAGATATTTAAACTCCTCTATAGAAACTACATGATTTGCGTTAATAGCATATCCATCGCTTAATACAAGATTCACTACCCATGAAAGTAAGAATACAAGCATAGCTGCAGAGTTTATAATAAGCTCTTTTCTTACCTTTTTGATAAGTCCTTCTGAGTCAATATTATTCATGAAATATAAACAAGCCATAACTCTTGACAGAGCTAAGATGCTAAGGCCTAATAATAGATTAGGAATACTAAAAAGTAAATCTAAACCTCTAAGGTCAGAATGCCATTGAACAGAGTACATGTCGTTAAGACTAAAGGCCGAACCAGTAAAGAAACTTCCAACTACTACGCCTATTAATAACGGAGCCATAAGTCCATTTATAAATAAGAAAGCATCATAAGTTTTCTTTCCAAGGAAATTATTTTCTTGACTTCTATATGCATAAGAAACAGCCTGAATAATAAAACAGAATAGAAGAACTATCCATGCCCAATATGCTCCTCCAAAACTAGTAGAGTAGAAGAGTGGGAAAGATGCAAAGAATGCTCCTCCAAAGGTAACTAGGGTAGTGAAAGTGAACTCCCATTTTTTACCTAAACTATTAATCATTAATGATCTGTGTTTCTCTTCCTTTCCAAGAGTATACATCATAGACTGACCACCTTGCACAAATAGTAAAAATACTAATACTGATCCAAGAAGTGCGATAATCATCCACCAATACTGCTGTAATTCTAATAAACTAAGATTTTCGAACATATTATTTTTCTCCCTCCTTTGGACCTTTTTTGATTTGTGTAAGTAATATCTTTATTTCTGCTGTTAATAGTGCTGAGAATAGAATAGCGAACAACCAGAATGTTGTTTGTACTGCTGTTGTGCTGATGTCTGTAGCAGCTACTTTTGTTGGCATAAGATCCTGTACAACCCAAGGCTGACGGCCAAGTTCTGTTACAATCCAACCACACTGAATAGCAATGTATGCAAAAGGAATACTAAATAAATTAGTCCAAAGAATCCATCTGTATTTCTCTATTTTATCTTTATAGACTAAATAACATGCAATAATAAATTGAAGAATAAATAGTAATCCAAGACCAACCATTATATGGAAACTATAGAATGTAAGATCTACATTTGGAATAGTTTCCTTAGGGTCGTTAAGGTATCCGTATCCAAAATGCTCATAGTTTTGTCTAAGCACCGATAGAGTCATTTCTTGGCCTAATTTATTATCGCTTTTTCTAAAACTTTTATAATCTTTTAGAGCTTTAATAGCAATCTTACCTCTTTTCATTCTTTCTGTTACAGGAAGATATGTTTTGCCATAATGACTTTCATAACCATTAAGAACATCCTTTATTCCTGGTACAAATGCATCAGAATCATAGTGTGTCATTAATGATAATAGTTTAGGAATCTTAAGTCCATATTCACATTCTCTGATTCCATCTTCGTTAGTGGTAATAAAACCAATAGCTGCAAGAGGTGCATTTGTTTCTCCTTCGTATAATCCTTCCATTGCTGCAAACTTCATTGGCTGAATTTTAGCTATGTCTTTAGAAGAAGTATCTCCTGAGAATGCTGTTAATAGGGAAACAGATATACCAAATATAGAGGCTATAAGAATACTTTTCTTTGCTATAGAGATATGTCTCTTTTTAAGTAAATACCAAGAAGACACCCCAAGTACGAATACCGAAGAAAGTAGGTATGCAGAAAGAATAGTATGGAAGAATTTGTTAATTGCAGTAGGTGATAGAAGTACAGCCCAGAAATCTACCATTTCGTTTCTTGCTGTAATAGGATTGAAAAGCATACCAACTGGGTTTTGCATCCATGCATTGGCTACTAGAATCCATAAGGCAGATAAAGATCCTCCCACAAAAACTAACCAAGAAGAGATAAGATGTGTTCTTTTACTCACTTTTTCCCATCCAAAGAACATTATTGCTACAAAGGTGGATTCCATAAAGAATGCCATTATTCCTTCAACAGCAAGAGGAGCTCCAAATATGTCTCCAACAAACCAAGAGTAGTTGGACCAGTTTGTACCAAATTCAAACTCAAGTATTATACCTGTAGATACTCCAATAGCAAAGTTAATACCAAAGAGTTTCATCCAAAATTTAGTAGTTCTTTTCCACTCTTCATTACCTGTTTTTACGTAAAGACTTTCCATTACGGCAATAATGAAGGATAATCCCAAGGTTAAAGGTACAAAGATATAGTGGAACATAGCCGTAAGTGCAAATTGGGCCCTGGACCAGTCAACGGTAGAAATGTCAATAGATTCAATCATGTGTATTATTTAGTTAGTTGTTCAATAACGTAATTAGCTTTGTCTTCATCTTTGTCAAATTTAGTGTTTAAAAAATTATTAAAGAAAAAGATTTTTAAGATAGCAAACATTATAAAAAGTTTGATAAAGATAATTAGCCACATCTTTTTGCCCCAAGTTGGCATTTCTTTAAAACCTTGATAATAAAAGCTATATATACTCTTTAATTTCATATCGTTACAGTTGTGTAATGGGTACAAACAAACATATATAAAATAATCCTTATTTCGAAATCTTATTAATCAAGACTCTGTGTTATTTTGTGAATAAGCGGGTATTTATTAAAGAATTCTTTACAAATAACTCTAATAACTGTATATGCTGGAATTGCCAATACCATTCCAGCAATCCCTGCTATTGATCCAGCTGCCATAATCACAAAAAAGACCTCTAGTGGATGTGCGTGTACAGAATTACCATATATAAGTGGTTGAAATACTGTGTTATCTAATAATTGAATACTCATAAATACAATAGTCATATATCCTAGTGTAGGTAACATCTGTGTAGAAAAATCCATATTAATGTTAATAGCTACTCCTATTATTAATCCAAATATTGTACCTATTATTGGACCAACATAAGGAATCACATTCATAAGTCCTGCAATTAATCCTATGATTACTGCATGCTTAATTTCAATTCCAACAAATAGACTATGCCCAATAATATTAAGCACCATAACTAGGAGAACTTCTACAAGAATACCAATAAAATAACGTACAAGTAATTTTTGTATAGATTCCAATGTTTTCCTAACAGCTTCTCCGTATTTATCAGGAACTATAATTAGAATAATCTTAACGAATAGTTCTCTGTCTTTAAGAAAGAAGAAAGATATAAATGATATAGCAAAGAAACCTACAAGGAAATCAGTTAATGTACTGGCAATAGAACCAAATACATTACCAATTTTAGATAGTTTAACGAGAGAATAAATTTTATCAGTAATCTCTTTTTGTAAATCTACATTCTGTTCTATTGAAATTTTTTCTGCTAGAGCTGTAAGTTTTTTTATAGGTTCATCGAATTGAGCAACGGCTTTTGTTACATCTATTTTAGAGAATTCCTCTGCTTCTGAACTAATGAGTGGAATAAGACTACTAAAAAATGCAAAAATAACAAACCATAAACATAAAAGAGTAATACCTGCTTTTAATGCCTCAGGCAATCTTATTTCTTTAACCTTGAATTTTTTTAGGATTGTAAATTCTTTAATTCTTATCATACTAAGACCAGTAATTATTGGTCTTCCAATAAAAGAAAGAACAGCAGCAATAATTATATATACTATTAGCGATTTGAAATACCACCCGAAGAAGATAGCAAGGCATGAAAGCAGAAAAGCTATAATGATTTTTAATGTTGAATTCATCTATATGTTTTTATATTAATACTTATACAAAGATATAAAAAAGAAGTTACCACAATGAGCATGCTTTTTATCTTAAAGTTCTAATCTATTACCTATTAAATTCATGTTAAACTCTTATCAAACTCTTATCAAATACGGTGATGCTGCATTACTTGTGCATTCATTGTATATTCATTGTATATTGATGAATATACAATGAATGCAGGATGTATATAGAAAGATTGCAGGATGATGGTCTTTGATACCTATTTGGTATATGTTTGATATGAATTTATCTATTACTTATTCATAAATAAAGTAAAGTTGCGTTTAAACTAGTTATTTCATACGTTTGTTTTATGCTAATAAAGAACGAAACAGATAAGGATATAGAGATTACTCTAGGTCTACTAGTAATAAAGGAAACGAAGAACGAGAATTCGTTGTTCGGTGAGATTTTAATAGAAGAGGAGTTGAAGAAAGACAGTGTAATAATTCCATGTGGTAAGAAGATAAAACTTCCTAATCCAGAAGTTATTACATATATAGATTGTAGTGATACAGAAATATCAGAGTTGGATATTTCTAATTGTTATGAGCTTACTGACTTTAATTGCAGTTCATCAAAGATAACATCTTTAGATTTAAGCAATTGTACTAAATTGGTTAATTTCTCATGTGCATCAACAACAGTAGAGGAAATAGATATATCAAAATGTCATCAATTGACTAGTTTGAATTGCGACTCAACAAATGTATCTAGTCTAGATTCTTCCAAATATCCACAATTGTTAAGCCTTTCTTGTTGCGATACTGTTATAGACGAATTAGATCTGTCTTCTTGTGTAAATCTTACAGAATTAAACTGTAGTAATTCAAAAATTTCTAAGTTAGATTTATCGAACTGTTCAAATCTAACAGACCTAGACTGTTCCAATACGAATATCACTGCTTTAGATTTATCTTATTGTTCTAGATTAGTAAATTTAAATTGTAATTCTACAAGCTTGACAGATGTCATTGCATTTAATTGCACTTCATTAAGAAATATTTCGTGTGCTGATACTGATATTGAAGAACTAGATCTAACATCCTGTTCTAATCTTGTGAAGATAGATTGTCACTCTACAAATATATGGGAATTAGATATTTCCAACTTTCATGATTTATCATATCTAGATTGCCATTCGACAGGTGTTATGGATCTTAATTTATCTAGCTCTTTTCAATTACAATATTTAGACTGTAATTCTACTAAATTAGAAAATCTAGAACTTTCAGCTTGTGAACAATTAACTTATTTATCTTGTTATTCAACAAATATATCTCAGTTAGATGTTTCTAAATGTTCAGAATTAGAGAGTTTAGATTTATCAGACTATTCTCAAATATCAAAATTGTCTTGTTACTCTACAAAGCTAAAAGAGCTTGATGTTTCTAGTTGTTTACAACTTACCGAACTGTATTGTTACTCAACAGGGATAAGTGATTTAGATGTCTCAAACTGTTCATATCTAACTAATCTATATTGTTTTAATACTGCAATAAGCAGTTTAGATGTATATAATAATCCTCATTTGAGTTTATTGTATTGTGGTGCAACAGCTATTACTAATTTAGATGTTTCTAACTGTACAAGATTAACATATTTATCTTGTGAAAATACTGCCATACAGGAGTTAGATGTTTCTTCTTGCGAGAATCTATCTGGTTTAGATATAACAAATTGTGATAAATTACTTATGCTTTTCTGTAATGATACTAATATAACGGAGATAGATGTTTCTAATTTTCCTTTACTAGTGAATTTAGATGTGGCTAATTGTACACAATTAACAAAATTGCATTGTGATTCAACAAGTATAGAAGATTTAGATGTTTCTAATTGTCCTAGTCTTACCGACTTGTCTTGTGCCTCTACAAAAATCATAAAATTAGATGTTTCTAAATGTAATAATCTATTGGCCTTGAATTGTAATTCTACTTCTATTCCTGATTTAGAGCTTACTGATTGTTCTCTTCTAAACTATTTATCTTGTGCTAATACTAAGGTAGAACAGATAAATATTTCGGCCTGTACTGATTTAACTTATTTAGATTGTAGCTTTACGGGGATAAGATATATAGATGTTTCAAATTCATATCGTCTTACTAATCTAGATTGTAGAAATACTGAAGTGAATAATTTGGACGTTTCTAATTGTGTACAGTTAGTTAATTTATATTGCAGCTCATCATTAGTACAACAGCTTAATATATCTGCTTGTATGCATTTAGAGGAACTTTATTGTTTTGATACGCCAATTACAGATCTTAATGTTGCAAATAGTAATAGTTTAAGAAAACTTATTTGTCATTCTACCCAGATTAACTCTCTTGATGTTTCTAACTGTACAGGTCTTAAAGAATTGGATTGCGCAAAAACAAATATAACTAGTTTGAGTATCTCTAATTGTAGACAGTTAGAGGCCTTATCTTTTTATGAGACATCTGTGTTAAGTGTTGATATCTCTTCATGTTCTAGACTTATGTTCTTGTCTTGTCATTCAACAGGAATTACAGATTTAAATGTTTCTAATTGTAGAGATTTGAAAGAATTGATTTGCCATTCGACAAAAATCTCAGTTTTAGATGTTGTTAACGCTTCTTACCTAAGAAAGCTTTCTTGTTATTCTACAGAAATAAAAGAACTTGATGTAAGAGACTGTACTGAATTACAAGAATTATCTTGTCATACAACAAAGATTAAAGAACTGTTTGTAGGCAATTCTAGAGACTTAAAAGAGTTGGCATGTAATAATACTAGGATAACAAGCTTGGATGTCTCTAATTGTACTCAGATTACTTATTTGATGGTTAATTCTATTCCCATACCTAAGCTTGATATAACAAAATGTAATAATCTACAGGAATTATGTTGTTACTCAACACAGATTACAGATTTAGATGTTTCTAATTGCTCTGACTTACGAAAATTATTCTGCTTCGAAACAGGTATTACAAAATTGAATCTTACAAATTGTACAAACCTAGAAGAGATAAATTGTAGATTCACTAAGATAACATCTCTAAATATAAATAATAGTCCTAAAATAAGTAAGTTAGATTGTAGCTCTACTGCTATTACAAATCTTGACCTATCAAATGCATCTATGTTGACTGTTTTATCTTGTCACTATACAGGAATAACTAATTTGGATGTCACTAAGTGTTATGAATTATCTAAGTTTTCTTGTCGTTCAACAGGAATTTCACATCTTGATCTATCGAATTGTACAGAGCTTACATTATTGTATTGCAGCTCTACTGGTCTGAAAAATTTAGATGTTTCTAACTGTCCTAAATTAGTAGATTATAGGAAAGATTTTTAAGAAGGAATTAAAAAAGAGACCACACTATATTGTATGGTCTCTTGATTAAATATAATATTTTCTATTTAAAAAATAATAGGATCGTCTACTTTCTGATCAAGTAATGCAATCTTAAGTACATCCATTACGTTCTCTACATAATGGAAAGTAACTCCTTTAACATAAACTTCTTTAATGTCCTCTATGTCTCTTTTGTTGTCTCTACATATAATGATATCAGTAATTCCTGCTCTTTTGGCTGCAAGAATCTTTTCTTTTATTCCACCTACTGGAAGAACTTTACCTCTTAGGGTAATTTCTCCTGTCATGGCAAGTTTTTCTTTTATCTTTCTTTGTGTTAAAGAAGAAGCCAAAGAAGTGGCCATAGTAACACCTGCTGATGGTCCATCCTTAGGAGTAGCACCTTCTGGAACGTGTATATGTATATTGTATTTCTCGAAGATTTCAGATTTAATGCCTATTTTACTTGCATTGGCTTTAATGAATTCAAGAGCAATAGTTGCAGATTCTTTCATTACATCTCCTAAGTTTCCTGTAAGAGTTAATCCGCCTTTACCTTTGCTTAAGCTAGACTCTATAAATAAGATTTCTCCACCTACTGAAGTCCATGCAAGACCAGTAACAACACCAGCAAACTCATTTCCTTGATATTCGTCTCTAGAGTAGATACTACGACCTATATAAGCTTTAAGATCTTCAACCTTTATTTTAGGATCGTATTCTTTCTCCATAGCTACATTTTTAGCTATTTGGCGAACAAGCTTGGCTACCATCTTATCTAAAGAACGTACACCTGATTCTCTAGTGTATTTGTCTATAAGTTGTGTGAAAACAGCCTTATTGACTTTAATATCCTTAGATTTTAATCCGTGATTTTTTAGTTGTTTAGGTAGAAGGTGCTTTTTAGCAATCTCTATTTTTTCTTCTAAAAGATATCCACTAACGTCTATCATTTCCATTCTGTCTCTTAGAGGAGCAGCAATGTTAGAAATGTCATTTGCTGTAGCAACGAACATTACCTTAGATAAATCGAAATCTAAATCTATATAATTATCATGAAATGTTTCATTCTGTTCAGGATCTAGAACCTCTAATAATGCTGATTGTGGATCGCCTTTAAAATCAGAGCTCACCTTGTCAATCTCATCTAATATAAATACAGGATTAGATGAACCAGCTTTCTTAAGATTTTTTATTATTCGTCCAGGCATAGCGCCTATATAAGTTCTTCTGTGTCCACGAATCTCTGATTCATCATGAATACCACCAAGTGACATTCTGACATATTTTCTATTTAATGCCTCAGCAATAGATTTACCAAGAGATGTTTTACCTACTCCAGGAGGTCCGTATAAACACAAAATAGGAGATTTAAGATCACCCTTAAGTTTTAGAACAGCAAGATGCTCTATTATTCTGTCTTTAACTTTCTCTAAACCAAAGTGATCTGAATCTAGTTTCTTTTGTGCACGAACTAAATCGAAGTTGTCCTTAGTATAATCATTCCAAGGTAGTTCAAGTAGTTCTTCAAGATAACTCATTTGGGTAGAATAATCAGGAGCTGCCGGGTTCATCCTTTGAAGCTTGTCAAGCTCTTTCTCGAATGATTCCTTAGTATCCTTATTCCACTTCATCTCACTAGCTGCTTCTCGTAATTCGTTAATATCTTCCTCAACAGGGTTTCCTCCAAGTTCGTCTTGAATAGTTTTCATTTGTTGGTGAAGAATATAATCACGTTGTTGCTTGTCCATATCTACACGAGCTTTCTTTTGAATCTCGTTTTTTAATTCAAGAATCTGAACTTGCTTAGTGATGATAGTTAAAAGTCTATTTGCCTTTTCTAAAGGTTCTGATATTTCAAGAAGCTCTTGTTTAGCTTTAAATTCTATTTCTGTGTTTGAAGAAATAAAGTTTATTAAGAAAGAGTTGTTATTAATGTCCTGAATAGCGTGTTCAGCTTCTTTAGGAATGTTAGAAGATGATTTAATAATCTTCCTTGCATTATCTTTTAAAGAAGCAGCAATGGCATTATATTCATCGTTTTCCTCGTCAACCTCTTCTTCTGTAATATATGATACCTTAGCTGTATTAAAAGGTTTGTCTACAAGAATGTCTTCTAGTTCAAGTCTTCTAATTCCTTTTATAATAGCAGTAGTACTGCCATCAGGCATATCTATAATTTTCAATAGTCTAGCTACTGTTCCTATTTTGTATAAATCCTCTAGTTTAGGATTTTCTACCTCATAATTTTTTTGAGATACAACAGCGAAAGTAAGATCGTCTTTATCTACTTCTCTAAGTAGCTTTAGTGATTTCTTTCTTCCAACTAATATAGGCATAATTACTCCTGGAAAGAGTACAGTATTTTTTATTGGTAATAATGGTAAAACTGTAGGTAGTTCGTCTAAATTCTCCTCTGGCTTGTCTGCTATTTCTATAATCTCAGAAAAAGCATCAGAACTTCCTTCCAACATTTCAGATATAAGATCCTTTTCTATATTGTAATCGTCATTCATATCTTATTTATATTTTTAAACTGACAAACTGTCTAGTTGTTATTATTCTAATCGTATTTCTATACATATTCAAATACTGTGCCAAATAGTCTATTCTTATGTGAATAGGATATTTGGTATTATGATTCTCTAGAAGTTTCTGTGTTTTGCAGATTCTTCAAAAACATGAGTAAGTATTTCTTTCTCACATGAGTTTAATTCTTTACCTCGTCTTTTCATTACTGCATCTGCCGTTTTGAAGAATTGTGGAAGCATATGTTCTTTATATCCTGAGGCTCCACCCCAAGTATATGATGGTACAAAGTTTCTAGGGAAATCGGATCCATAGATATTACAGCCTACTCCAAATACAGTACCAGTATTAATCATTGTGTTTATACCTGTTTTTGTGTGATCCCCCATTATTAGTCCACAGAACTGAAGACCAGTCTTAGTGAATCTTCCTGTTTGGTAATTCCATAGTTTAACGTGGTCGTAAGTGTTCTTAAGATTAGAGTTATTTGTATCTGCTCCTAAATTACACCATTCACCAATAACTGCATTCCCTAAGAAGCCATCATGCCCTTTGCTTGAGTATCCAGTAAATACTACATTGTTTAATTCTCCTCCACACTTACAGAATGGGCCAAGAGTTGTTGCTCCATAAACTTTTGCAGCCATATTAAGTACAGAATGTTCGCACATAGCCAAAGGTCCACGTACAAGTACGCCTTCCATTATTTCTGCATCTTTACCAATATATATAGGTCCATTATTCGTGTTTAGAGTACAGAATTCAGCTACTGCACCTTCTTCTAAAAATATAGGGTGTTTACCTGTTTGATTAACTGTAGAACTAAGCTTTTGTGATACTCTTCCATCTGTTAATAGAGAAAAGTCGTTGCTTATTTCTTTTTCATTAAGAGAGAATATGTCGTATGTGTTGTTGATAGCATTAAACTCTAACTCGCCAATCTGTTTTCCTTCTTTTTGCTCTGCATTAAAAGTGTCTACATTTTTAAGTCGTGTTGCAATAATAGTATCTCCACTTAAGATGACTTCGTTTTCTTTTATATTTTTAACAATAGCTATAATCTCATTATTGGGAAGAATCTTAGCATTGATAAGGATATTGTCTTCTGTGCTTGTAAGTGGAAATTTATTTTGAAGATATTTTTCCGTAAGAAATGAACAATTAGCTTTTAAGTGTTTATCCCATTTCTCTTTGATGGTAAGAATACCAACACGAAGTTCTGCTATTGGACGAGTGTATGTCAATGGTTTTAGGGCGATTCTAGTAGAGTCGTCGAAAAGTATATAATTCATAGTTTTTAGATTTTATTTACATTGAAGTATAACAAATGTAAGAATATCTGAGAACTAATGAAATATGCATGCAAAAAAAGAGAGCATATATAAATATGCTCTCTTTTTTGTATCTAAACAGTCAGAATTATTTCTTTCTACTGTCAATATGTTTTTGATACTTGTTTTTGAACTTGTCAATTCGACCAGCTGTATCAACAAGTTTAACTTTACCTGTGTAAAATGGGTGAGATGAGTTAGAGATTTCTAACTTCACTACTGGATATTCAACACCTTCAACTTCTATAGTATCTTTAGTGTTAACTGTTGAACGAGAGATAAATACTTCTCCGTTTGACATATCCTTAAACGCCACTAGACGATAATTTTCTGGATGTATTCCCTTCTTCATATCTGTTATCTATTTTATATTTTCCTTTTCCAATCGGTTGGCAAAGATAAATTATGTATTTATAAAAGCAAAACAATTTGCATAAATTATTTACAAATTATTGATAATTTGTATGCTAGCCTATTTTTTTTCCTCTGAATTTATTATAGGATAACGTTTGAAAGCCGCATTTTTGTTGAATAAATATCGTAAAGTTTGGTGTGTTTTCATCTTTATTCCTCCAACTGCTTCATATATTGATTGCATTTTCGGATTAAAATCTCCAACCCACGATAATTCAAGTTCGGTATAGTGATCTTTACTTCTTACTATATTATACAATTTTAAGAATATAGCTGATTCTATCCCCTTACCTTGAAATTCAGGAGTTATTCCCATAACTGTAATTCTTGCTCTAGTAATAACATTTCTTTTTAATAAATAGAAAAGTTTTAACTTAGAGAATAGATCCAATTTACCATTAATATGTCGTAATGCTTGATTTAAGTCAGGCATCATAACAAAAAATGCTATTGGTTTATTGTTGTGGTAGGCAAACCATACAA
The DNA here is from genome assembly GCA_049671745.1 of Marinifilaceae bacterium. GTDB lineage: Bacteria > Bacteroidota > Bacteroidia > Bacteroidales > Marinifilaceae > SNAP01. The sequence continues at coordinate 22,433 of JBATVL010000092.1, read as the reverse complement.
ACTCTTCTTCAAGAATTAGTTTGGCATCATCCATTATTTCTGTAATAGTCTCCTTTTCAAGAGGAGTAAAGTTATCGTGAAATTGCCATGCCTTAGTGTAAATACTTATAAGATCATCTATAAATTGATCTTTGTTTTTATATGTGAAATGTCTAAAATCGTACTCAGGTTTTTTAGTTACCCAAGTAGCAATCTTTTTGAATCTCTCTTGTAATGGTTCTTTTATATTTCTGTGATAGCTATATTGTTCAAAATAAAGTTTAAATCCATAATTGTAGAAAAAATCTTTGTAATAAGCATGATTATAAGGCATTCCCATTCCTTGCTTCATAAATCCGTCTACAAGTAATCCCCAATGGTTGTCATTTTCACCAAAGTTAATTGGTCCATCCATGGCTTCCATGCCTCTTTCTTCTAGCCATTTCTTAGCTGTATTAAAAAGAAGAAAGGCTGCCTCTTGGTCGTTTATGCATTCAAAGAATCCACAGCCACCAGTGGGTTGATCGTTTGTGTATGCTTTATTCCTATTTATAAAACTAGCAATCCTCCCAATAAGTTTTCCTTTTTCATCCTTAAGAAGAAAACGTATAGCTTCTCCATGCGTATAAAAGATGTTCTGTTCGGGAGTGAAAATCTTGTTTATCTCGTTATCTAAGGGGCATGTCCAGTCTTTATTATTTTTATATAATATTTTAGGAACTTCTAAAAAATCTCTTTTATCTTTTTTTGAGATTACTTCTGTAATATTCATCTTTCTTAGGTCTATTTGTTCTAGCGCAAGACAAATATACGAAAGTTTATAGAAGAGTCTTAAATATTTCTGCCATCTTTGGTTGAGCAAGTTCCCCAACTCTCTGTACCTCTTGGTGAGTTATCTCTTTTAACTTGCCTGGAGCACCACTATCTGTTATTACTGATATTCCGAAACATGTCATAGACATATGCTTTGCAACAATGATTTCTGGTACTGTTGACATTCCTACACAATCGCCACCTATGATTCTAAAATATTTATATTCAGCAGGTGTTTCATAAGTAGGCCCAGATACTCCAACGTAAACTCCCTCTTGTAATTTTATGTTTTTTTCTTTAGCTATTTTTTTAGCTTTTTCAATAAGAGCTTTATTGTATGTCTCACTCATATCAGGGAAACGAGGACCTAGTTCATTGTAATTTTTACCTACTAGAGGGTGTTCAGGGAATAGATTTATATGATCGGTGATAATCATTATATCTCCTACATTGAAGGCAGGATTCATCGCCCCAGCGGCATTAGAAACGAATAGACGCTCTATGCCTAAGTTCTTCAGAACTCTAATAGGGAAAGTAACCTCTTGCATATTGTAACCTTCATAATAATGAAAGCGCCCTTGCATAGCAATCACCTTTTTGTCTCCTAGTGTTCCATAAATTAATCTACCAGAATGTCCCTCTACAGTAGAAAGAGGGAAGTGGGGTATATCTTTATAAGACAATGATTTCTCTATAATGATTTCCTCAGCTAATTTTCCTAATCCTGTGCCTAGTATAATAGCTGTGTTAGTTTCTATAGATAGATTATCTTTAATGTAGGAAGTGCATTCCTTTATTTTTTGTAACATAGTCTCTAATCTGTTTTATTAAATGATCTTCGTTGTTATCAATAAAATGTGGCTCTATAGGAATATAGAAAAGATTAGATTTTATATCATCTGAAATATCCATAGTGCGTAATCTCATTGCATCTTTCTCAGTAGTAATAATACATTTCTTATTATTGGCATGTTCTCTGAATTGTTTAGAGATATGTTCTATATCATCCTTTGAGAAATTGTGATGATCAGGATACTTTAATGGTATACGGTCAACAAAAATCTTATCTAATTTTTTATATAGAGGTTCTGGATTGGCAATACCAGTAAGAATAAAACTAGTGTAATATGATCTGTCTTTTTTAGAAATAGTATTAAATCCTGCAAAAACAGGTGTTATATCGCCATAAGTCATACTAGTAAAGAATACCTCTTGATATGGTCTAGGGGCAATATGTTTACTTACGACTCTTTTCTCAATAGGAGTAATATTAACTTCACACTTAGTAACTATTATAACTTGAGCTCTATCCTTTGCATGCTTTGTTTCTCTAAGTCGCCCCGATGGCATTAAAAAATCGAAGTAAAAAGGATGATTGTAATCTGTAAGTAGAATAGATATATCCGTTTTTACATATCTGTGTTGGAAGGCATCATCAAGAATGATAAGTTCGGGAGGCTCAGGAAGAGCTTCAAGTTTTTTTATTGCTCTTCTTCTGTTTGCATCAACAGCTACAATGATATTAGGAAACTTATTCTTTATTTGCATTGGTTCATCACCAATCTCTTTAGCGTCAGAACTGTCTGATGCAATAATAAATCCTTTTGATTGTCTTTTATAACCTCTGCTAAGGTAAGCGATTCTAAATTCCTCTTCTAAACGCTTAATAATATATTCACTGTGTGGAGTTTTACCCGTACCTCCAACAGCTATATTTCCTATACATACAGAAGGTGTATTAAATGTTTTTGATGTTAGAATATTAATATTAAACATAGCATTCCTAAGGCCTGTAATTATCCCAAAAAAAGCACTAATAGGAAGTAAAAGAGTAAATGTGGAAATTCGTTTTAATGATTTCATTCTTTTATTGTAATATGAGCTTTGCTTGTAAGTTAATATGCCTGTCATCTAGGTAATTATAGATGACAGGCTAATATACTAAATTAGTTATGAGTTGTTCTCATAGTATTGAAATTTTATTTTATTTCTAAATCGTAAGGTATTCTAGCTTGAATTCCTTCGTTGTCAAGAATATCTTTTACTTGCTTAAAATATATATAGCTAGTTCCAAGTTCTGAGGCTATAGCACGTGTTTTTGCTTGAGCTGTGAATTCTGACATGAATTCAGTAAATGGATCTTTCTCTTTAGGGTAGTTAACTATAGAGCATTTAGTAAGATTAGCTTTTTCTTTAGCTATTTCTATTGCTTTCTCTAAACCACCTAATACATCAACAAGTCCAATTTTAAGAGCGTCTTCTCCAGTCCAAACTCTACCTTGACCTATTGCATCAATTTGAGCAAATGTCATATGTCTACCTGCTGCAACTTTATCAACGAAAGATTTATATCCTTTCTCTATGTATTCTTGCATTACTTTTCTTTCGAAAGTAGTAAGTTTTCTTGAAGTTAATGGAATAGGAAGAGGATTACCGCCACCAAAACCAGAGTGTTTGTTAGTTCCAAAAGAATCAGTATTCAAACCAATCTTGTTTTTAATTAAATCTTCACCAGAGAAGAATAATCCGAATATTCCTATAGAACCAGTGATAGTATTAGGACTTGCAACAATAGTATCAGCGGCACAAGCAATATAATAACCACCTGAAGCAGCTACGTTACCCATAGATACAATAACTGGTTTTTTTGCTTGAAGAAGTTTCATCTCTCTCCAAATAATTTCAGATGTTAAAGCAGAACCGCCAGGAGAGTTAACTCTTAATACTACAGCTTTAATTTTATCATTCTTTCTTACTTTTCTAATTGTTGCAGCAAGTGCAGGTCCTATAGAACTTGAAGATTGTTCCATTCCTATTTCACCAGCAGCATAGATAACAGCAATTTTATTTTTAGAATATTCTTTATGTTCTGCAGGAACTTTAGTATAGCTCTTAAGAGAAATTCTATGTAGTTTTTTATCCTTATCAACATTAGTTAAAGTTCTTAATTCATCAAGAACTTCATCGTAATATATTGCTTTATCGAATAATCCTTCTTTTACTAATTCATTAGCATCTCTTAATTTAAAATTATCAGCTAATTCATTCAGTTTTTGTACAGATATATTTCTCTCTTTAGAAATACCTTTAAGGATATGGTGCCACATTCCTCCTACATATTTCATTACTTGCTCACGGTTAGCATCACTCATCTTATCCAATAAGAAAGGCTCAACAGCAGCTTTGTATTTACCATGACGGATAACTTGAGGTTCTATACCTAATTTAGCTAATGCTTTTTTATAGAATGTCATTTCTCCACCCATACCAGACCAAAAGAACATTCCACCTGGGTTGAAATAAACTTTATCAGCAACAGTAGCTAAGTAATATGATTTCTGTGAATAAGTAATATCGCTATAAGCAATTATAAATTTATTACTTTCTTTAAATTCGATTAGCTTATTTCTAATTTCTTCTATAGTAGCCATAGAACCAAAGTTGGCACTTACGTCTATCATATTCATGAATATTCCTTTTATTCTATCGTCCGTTTTTGCATTTTCGATAGACTCAAGAATAGCATTAAGACCTAATTTATGTTCTACTTTAAAAGAACGAGGATTAAAGTCTTTAAATGGATTACTGGCTGCATTATCAGCTATACTGTAATCGAATCCAATTTCCAATATACTGTTATTTTTTACCTGAGGCGTTTTGTCGGCCGAAGCTGCAATAACACCAAATATTCCTACTAAAAGGAATATTAGAAGAGTACCTCCAATCATAAAACCGAGGATACTTGCAAGTGTTGTTTTAAAAAAACTCTTCATCTTATTTATTATTTTAATTTGTAATAATATATGTAGCTTTGCACAAATGTACATATAACTTACGTAAATGAAAGTTATTTTGTTGTATAGATATTAGTAATGTGAATAGTTTTATTAAGCGTTTTAAATATTTTATATGTTTTAATTAGTCAGATTTATGAATAGGATTGTATTATTATTAGGAGGAAATTTAGGAGAAAAGTATGCTATTTTAAATGAAGCAGAGGAAATCTTGTTAGAAAGATTAGGCTCTGTAGAACTATACTCTTCTTTTTATGAAACAGAAGCATGGGGTTTTGAAACAGAGAATATATTTTTGAATAAAGTTCTTGTTATCAGAACGCACTATACTTCAGAGCAGTCTTTACGTATATGTCAGAAGATTGAATTGGAGTTAGGCAGGGTAAGAAAAGAGAATAGATACTCTTCACGATTAATAGATATAGATTTATTATTTTTTAATAAGGATATTGTGAATACAGAGGATTTAATTCTTCCACATCCAAGAATACAAGAAAGACGATTTGTATTAGAGCCATTAAAGGAGGTAATGGGCGATTTTGTACATCCTATATATTTAAAAAAGATCAGCACACTCTTAGAAGAATGTGCTGATGAATGTATAGTAAAGAAAATTCTTTAATCTTCAATTCTTTGAATATCGGCTCCTAGTTGACGTAGTTTTTCGTCAACCTTTTCGTAACCTCTATCTATTTGCTCTATATTAGCAATAATACTGGTTCCGTCGGCAGATAGGGCAGATATAAGTAATGATATACCTGCTCTAATGTCAGGGGATACCATATTAGTACCTCTTAATTGCATTTCAAAGTTCATTCCTATCACTGTAGCTCTATGCGGATCACAAAGAATAATCTTAGCTCCCATATCTATAAGTTTATCTACAAAGAATAATCTTGATTCGAACATCTTTTGATGAACAAGTACAGAACCTTTTGCTTGAGTGGCAACAACTAAAAGTATGCTTAAAAGATCAGGAGTCAATCCTGGCCATGGTGCATCAGAGATAGTCATAATAGATCCATCAATAAAATCTTCTATAGCGTAAGAGTCTTGCTTGGGAATATATATATCGTCGCCTCTTCTTTCAAGTTTAATACCTAAACGCTTAAATTGTTCAGGGATTATACCTAATTCGTCGTAAGCTGTGTTTTTAATAGTTATTTCAGATCTTGTCATAGCAGCAAGGCCAATAAAAGATCCTATTTCTATCATGTCTGGAAGAAGAGTATGCTCACAAGCACCTAGACTCTTTACCCCTTCGATAGTTAATAAGTTAGAAGCGATTCCTGTTATTTTAGCACCCATAGAGTTCAACATCTTGCATAATTGTTGAAGATATGGTTCGCAAGCTGCATTATAAATCGTTGTTATACCTTTAGCTAATACTGCAGCCATAAGAATATTGGCTGTACCAGTAACAGAAGCTTCATCAAGTAGCATATAAGCTCCTTTAAGTTCGTCACAATAGGCATTATATCTTCTTTCTTTAGGACAATATTCAAACTTAGCTCCAAGTTTTTCAAAACCATAGAAGTGAGTATCTAATCTTCTTCTACCAATTTTATCACCACCAGGTTTAGGAATGAATCCTTTTTTATATCTAGCTAGTAAGGGGCCTATAATCATAATAGATCCTCTAATACTAACAGCTTTATTAAAGAAATCTTCAGTATCGAAATATTCGAAATTGATGTTCTCTGCTTTGAATGAATATGAGTGTGTAGATAATTGTTTAACTATAACCCCCATACCAGAAAGTAGCTCTATAAGCTTGTTAATATCTCTGATATTTGGAATGTTTTTAATAATTACCTCTTCCTTTGTAAGTAAAACAGCACATAGTACTTGTAGAGCTTCATTTTTTGCTCCTTGAGGAGTAATCTCACCGTAAAGTTCTTTTCCCCCTTGAATAATAAACTTAGACATCTGTTATTAGTGTTTAGCAGTTCTTTTAATAAATCTAGGATTCTTATCTGTTCTCTTAATTGGTCTACGTCTTTGAATAAAATCTTTAGATTCTTTAAGTTCTATTTTGTAATCTATATCAATAGGCGCTAGTTGATGAATATCTTTAATAATTTGTTTATCTTCAACAGAATCATTATTCCACATCATAAATGATTTTTTCATGTGGTTAGCAAGAAGAGCAATGAATTCATTTCTTGTTTTTTCATCGTCTATAGAATCAATCTTAGCAATAAATTGTTCCATAGTTTTACCATAATGCTTGTATTTGATGCGTTGGTTATTATACGGCATCTTCTCCGGTCTCTTTTTTATCTCTGCCATTACTGGAAGAGGATAAGGAGAATCTTCGCATAATTTAAAGTCGGATAAGATAGCAAGATGATCCCAAAGTTTATGTCTAAAATCAGGTACATCTCTTAAGTGAGGATAAAGATTTCCCATTACGCTGATAATAGTCTTTACAGCTTTCTTTTTGGTGTCTTTATCTTCTATAGCAATGGCAAAATCAACCATCTTCTGAATGTTTCTACCATATTCAGGTAGAATAAGCTTTTTCTTTTGTGTATTGTAATCCATCTACATCATTTTTTATGCAATTTACTACTTTATTATCTTAAGTTTAGCGAATTTTAACAATAATTGTTTCTCACCAAAATTCTCAAATTTTATGCTTGCCTTTTTATTCATATTTGCACCTTCTATATTAAGAATTGTTCCACGCCCGAAACGTTGATGCTCTATTATGTTGCCAGGTTCTAGATTGTTTGGATTAGTATGCTGAGAATCGCCAGTACTTTCTTGTATACTATCTGTGCTACTTAAAGGTTTTAATCTTCTATTAGGAATTTCAAAAGATGCTTTTGTCTTGGCTTTATTCTTGTACATGAATCCTCCAGTTGCTTGTGTTACAGCTTCTCTCTCATTTGGATTCTCTATATATTGAGAATCTATTTCCTTAATAAATCTACTTGGTTTACATTGTACAAGATTTCCCCATTTGAAACGATTTTTAGTGTAAGAAAGGAATAATCTTTTCTCAGCTCTAGTTAGAGCCACATAGAATACACGTCTTTCTTCCTCTAATCCTTGTGGTGTAGTTCCTGCCATAGAAGATGGGAAAAGTTCTTCTTCTAATCCAACAATAAACACATTTTTAAACTCTAGACCTTTTGCCGAGTGAGTTGTCATTAGACTGATAAAATCGTACTCTTCTCCCTTGTTTTTATCTTGGTCTGTTAGCAAAGCAATATCTTCAATAAAAGCTGCAATTTTAGGATCTTTACCTTCCTCTATTGATGTTTGCGTATAGTCTTTTATAGAGTTGAAAAGTTCTTGTAAGTTCTCTAATCTAGATATTCCCTCAGGAGTTTTATCTGCTGTAATTTCTTTTACTAAACCCGAAGCTTGTGCTATGCCGTTGGCAATTTGGTAAGCCGTATCTTCTTCTATTCTAACTGCAAATGTATTAATTAAATCGGCAAAACTCGCTAATTTTTTTTGTACACCTGCCGTAAAGTCGTAAGGAACTGTTTTTATGTTGTTTACAATATACCATATACTCTTGTCGTACATTAGAGCATATTGCTTTATTTTATCCATAGTTGTATTACCTATGGCTCTTTTGGGATAGTTTATAATTCTTTTAATAGCTTCTTCATCGTTTGGATTAGTCAATAAACGTATGTATGCTAAAATATCTTTTATTTCTTTACGTTGATAGAAAGATAGACCTCCAAATACTTTATATGGCACGCTCAGTTTTCTAAGACTTTCTTCAAAAGCTCTAGATTGTGAATTTGTACGATAAAGAATAGCTGTGTCTTTGTATTCTGAGTTGTCTAAATCATGAACATTTTTAATCTCTTGCGCTACTTTATATGCCTCTTCCTTATCGGTAAGAGTTCTTATTATCTTTATTTTATCACCCTCTGCATTTTTTGAATATGAAGCCTTTTTAAGCTGTTCAGTATTTTTTGCAATAACAGAATTGGCAGCATTGACTATGGTTGGAGTAGAGCGATAATTTCTCTCTAACTTGTATAGTTTGCAACCTTGATAGTCGTTCTGAAACTTTAGAATATTTTCTATTTTAGCACCTCTGAAAGAGTAGATACTTTGTGCATCGTCACCTACAACACATATGTTATTATGCTCTGATGCTAGTTTCTTAACTATAAGATATTGTGAGAAATTTGTATCCTGATACTCATCAACTAATATATAATTGAACTTATCTTGATATTTTTTAAGAATATCAGGGTTGTCCCTAAAAAGAATATTTGTGTTTAAAAGTAAATCATCAAAATCCATAGCATCTGCTTTCTTGCATCTTGCTTCGTAAAATTTGTATATTTGATGTATCTGAGGCATCTTTTGTTGTTTATCTGCAGAGATTGCCACTGATGATTGAGCATAAGTTTCGGCTGTAAGAAGGTTGTTTTTTGCCATGGAAATTCGAGATTGTACTGCATTCGGGCGATATGCCTTATCGTCTAGCTTAAGTTCTTTTACTATGCCTTTTATTAGATTACGTGAATCTTGTGTATCGTAAATAGTGAAATTAGAAGAGTAGTTTAGTGACTCTGCCTCATAACGTAAAATTCGTGAGAAGATAGAGTGAAATGTTCCCATCCAAAGCGAAGATGCCGTTTTAGCACCTACTACATCTGCAATCCTCTCCTTCATCTCTCTTGCTGCCTTATTAGTAAAAGTAAGAGAAAGGATTTTGTGTGCCTTTTCTCCTTCGTTTAATAAGTGAGCAATACGATATGTTAGCACACGTGTTTTGCCAGATCCTGCTCCAGCTATAATAAGAGCTGCACCCTTTGTATTTACTACTGCTGCTCTTTGTTCTTCGTTTAAATTATCTAAATATTCCAATTTCTTTTTCTTTGATTCTTGATGCAAAGATAGGAATTTGTTTATAATTATTTAAAAAAGAAAGTATCAGTGAATTTACTCACTGATACTTGGACTTATTATTTATTTTTTTGTAACGAGTAAGTATATATTCAATAGCTCCGAATATTCTCTCAATACCCTTACTTTGGACAGTATAGAATATAGAGTGTGTTTTATCTAATTATTCTTAATTATATTTTGCGGAAGTTTTAATCTCTGTTAAATATTTGTTTATTACTTGCGATTATTATTCCTTTGGCAAGGAACTTGTTCTATATAAATTGAATAATTAAAAGAGAAATGATATGTTAGGAATTTATGCTATTTTTGGAATATTTGCTTTATTGAGTTGGTTAGTTAGCTCTCAGTTAAAAAAGAGATTTAAGAATTATTCTAAACTACCTACTAATAATGGTGTGACTGGGAGAGAGATTGTTGAGAAAATGTTGAAAGACCATAATATTACTGGTGTTAGAGTTGGTTCTGTATCTGGCCAATTGACAGATCATTATGATCCTACAACAAAGACAATTAATCTTAGTAATGAAGTTTATAATGGTGCCAATGTGGCAGCAGCAGCTGTTGCTGCTCATGAATGTGGACATGCGCTTCAACATGCAGATGCTTATTCTTTATTGAAGATGCGTTCAGCTCTTGTGCCTACTGTTAGTATTGCTTCTAAATGGATGTCTTGGATTCTTCTAGCAGGGATTTTAACTATATCTTCTTTTCCACAAATAATGTTAGTAGGAATTGTTCTTTTTGCAGCAACAACATTATTTTCATTTATTACTCTGCCAGTAGAGATTGATGCAAGTAACAGAGCTGTTGTATGGTTAAGAAATTCTGGAATTACTTCTTATGATACTCAAGATAAAGCAAAAGATGCTTTGAAATGGGCGGCTTATACATATGTAGTTGCAGCCTTAGCTTCTTTGGCTACTTTAATGTATTACGTTATGATTTATCTAGGTGCTAGAGACTAATATATAAATAGGCAGATAGATTTATATATCTGCCTATATAATATTTTGAATTTTTTATCTTACACCAATGCGGTTGATTTGTAGTTTTCCTTCAGTTGTGGCAGAAACAAATATAAGTGTTCTACCATCTTTTGATGTTTTTATAGATTGAGTAGGCTGTAATATAGTTTCCTCAAGTTTCTCTACTGTAGATATTATTTCTCCAGTTGTATCTAATAACATAAATGAAGTTCCCATGCCTTTAGTTGGTTTTGCGTTTTTATTGTAAGAATTCCATGCTACTAATATGTCATTACCATATGTGGCAATCTTACTTCCCCAACCAACATAACTTGTTGAGTTTTTGGTTATCCAAGTTTCTTTTATAGTATTTGGTTTTTCACCCTTCATTCCAGTAATAATACTAACTTTTAGATCTCTTTGATCTCTTCCATCTTTTGTAGAAAATGCAATAGCAACATTTCCATCTGATAATTCTACTAAATCACCTGTGTTTGTTAATGTTTCATTTTCTCCATGTTTACCATTTTTAATTTCATAGTAATTTAATCTTGATTTTTGTCCAGAAGTATGTGACCAAGAATGAATTCCTAAAGCTCTTGGAAATGCATCACCATGTGCAAGAGTATAAAAATTACCATTTGAAGCAAGAATACATCTTTGATCGAAGTTATGAGAGTAACACCATGTATTTCCTATTATCTCATCTTCATTTTTTTTGTTTTTCTTTGTAAGGATTTCACCTGTTTTAGCATTTAAGAAGCCCATCCATCCAGCTTGATGTCTAACATTATCATCCCATTTCATTGTATGAGAAAGGTAAAGTGCAATTACATCATCTTTTTTACTGTATTTTATTACACTAGAGCCTGATTGAGAAGGTCTTCCTTTAGACCATAGTTCCTTTAGATCTTTTCCTCCAAAAATTCTTGTGGAGTATAATATGTTTCCTGATTTTTCAAAAGCAGTAAACCATGCTTCTGCGTCTTTGTTTATATCTTTATTTGATTTCACAAAAGCATTATCTTTAGAATATCCAATAATATATTTATCTACACCTATAGATTCAATGCCTAGGAAGCGCCCTGTGTTAGCAATTTCAGGAATAGCGATTTCTTCTATTATTTCTTTTGTCTCTAATGAAACTCTTGTTAGATGTCGTTTATTATTGGCTTCTGTCCAAAGAATATCTACTGTCTTTCCATCTTCATTGACAAGGAAATCTATTTTTGCTGGCATTCCATAAGGAGAATCGGGATTAAAATAAGATGACGTATTGCCAATTTCTTCTACTGTTTTTACCTTACCTGAGATAGCTACCTCAAATTTTGTATATTCTTTAAGAATATCTTTATTTTCACTAATTTTAACATTGTTATCATTATTACTACATGAACACATAAAGTATATCATGAATATAGTAGCTAGAAATTGTAGTCCCCTTTTTAATCTTAAATTCATATTGTCTGTTATAACTCGTTAATAATTTACAATTATAATATTTTGCTTTGTCATTAGTCGTAAATATTTTTAAATAACATGTATTTTTAGATATATAGATGAGTTTTGTTGACGAAAGCAAAAACAGGCCAACTCCTATAGGAATTGGCCTGTTAATATTATATGGTATTATTTTACAAATTGAAAGCATTTCTTACTTTAGAAAGATAGTCAAGTTTCTCCCAAGTAAACAATTCTACTTCTACTTCTTTATCACCTTGATAAGATGATGTAAAATGTTTTGTAACAAATTTAGGGTCTCTACCCATATGTCCGTAAGCTGCAGTTTCTCTATAGATAGGGTTTCTTAACTTAAGTCTTTCTTCTATAGCTTTAGGTCTTAGGTCGAATAATTCAGTAATCTTAGTTCCAATTTCGCTATCCTTAATATCTACTTTACTTTTACCATAAGTATTTACATAAATCCCCATAGGTTCAGCAATGCCTATAGCATAAGATAATTGAACAAGAATCTCATCAGAGATACCTGCAGCAACAAGGTTTTTAGCTATATGACGAGCTGCATAAGCCGCCGACCTATCTACCTTTGATGGGTCTTTTCCAGAGAATGCACCACCACCGTGAGCACCTTTTCCTCCGTAAGTATCAACTATGATCTTTCTTCCTGTTAAACCTGTATCTCCGTGTGGTCCACCGATTACAAATTTACCTGTTGGATTAACGTGTAAATGATAGTTGTTTTTGAATAAGTTTTGTACATTTTTTATACAACGATCAAGAGTAGCTGGTATTAAAATGTCTTTTACATCTTGTTTGATTTTCTCGCACATTGCTATATCTGCCTCTTCTTGAGTAATAGTAGCACTTGGCTTAATAAAATCATCGTGTTGAGTAGAAACAACTATTGTGTCTATTCTGACAGGCTTATCGTTGTCATCATATTCTACAGTTACTTGAGATTTAGCATCAGGACGAAGATAAGTCATTAATTTTCCTTCTTTTCTAATACGCGCAAGTTCCAATAAAAGAATATGAGAAAGCTCTAAAGATACTGGCATATAAGAGTCAGTTTCGTTAGTAGCATATCCGAACATCATTCCTTGATCTCCAGCTCCTTGATTCATTGGATCTTCGCGTTCAACACCTCTATTGATGTCGGCCGATTGTTCGTGTAGAGCATTAAGAACTCCACAAGAATTACCATCGAACATGTATTCGCTCTTAGTATATCCAATTTCGTTAATCGTCTGTCTTGCAATTTCTTGAACGTCTACATAAGTTGTTGTTTTGATTTCTCCTGCTACAATTGTCTGTCCTGTTGTTACAAGAGTTTCACAAGCTACTTTTGCATTTGCATCGTAGGCAATAATTTTATCTAATATAGCGTCAGAAATCTGATCTGCTACTTTGTCTGGGTGTCCTTCTGACACTGATTCTGAGGTAAAAAAATATCCCATTATTTTTAATTATTTAATTTAAAAACACGGGAAAGCTTATAGGTGATGATCAGAAATTCTGTGGTTTAGCACTTTTTTTCTGTGGTTGCAATCATCCAAATCTTTCCACATTTAACACTACAAAAGTAGTATTATTTTTTAATATCAATATTAAATAGGTAATTTTGTGTGGAATGATTACAATTTTAAATCTATTATAATGACTATTATTTATTCCTTAGCCCTTAGGCTTTATGTGCTTGCAGTAAAATTAGGTTCTTTATTTATTCCTAAAGCAAAATTGATGATAGAAGGAAGAAAAGATCTTTTTCTACAAATAGAACAAGAAATAAACAAGACTGATAAGCATATATGGGTACATGCTGCATCTCTTGGTGAATTTGAACAGGGAAGACCTGTTATTGAAGAGATACAGAATAATTACCCTGAATATAAGATAGTAATTACTTTTTTTTCGCCTTCTGGTTATGAATTAATAAAGAAGAGAAATGAGTTTGAATATATATATTATATGCCATTTGATTCTTCTGAAAATGCTAAACGTTTTATAGAGATTGTAAATCCTGAGAAAGCATATTTTATTAAATATGAATTTTGGTATCATTTCTTAAAAGAATTAAATAGGAAGAATATCCCTACTTTTATTTTTTCTACTATTTTTAGAAATGATCAAATCTTTTTTAAACCATATGGTGGATTAATGAGAAAAGCATTGGGATTCTTTACTCATCTTTTTGTGCAGAACGAAAAGTCTATAGAACTTCTTAAAAGTATAGGAATAGAAAATTGTTCTTTGGCTGGAGATACTCGTTTTGATAGAGTAAATCATATTGCATCTAATGCTAAAATTTTACCTCTTGTAGAGGCATTTGCAAAAGATTCAAAAGTGATTGTGTGCGGTAGTACATGGCCTCAAGATGAGGATAACTTGATTAAGTTTCTAGAGGAAAAACCTTCTGGTTTTAAATGGATTATAGCAGCTCATGAAACACACAGAAAGCATATAGATGATATTGTTAAGAAGCTTAAGGGTAATGCACTATTATACTCAGATGCTACGGAGCAGAATGTAAAAGAAGCAAATGTCTTAGTAATTGACTGCGTAGGAATACTTTCTTCTGTGTATCAGTATGCCAATATCTCCTATATAGGTGGTGGCTTTGGCGTGGGAATTCATAATACCTTAGAAGCTGCAACTTTTGGTTTGCCAATAATATTTGGACCAAATTATCTGAATTTTAAAGAAGCTGTGGATTTAGTAAATATCAAAGCAGCTTTTTCTTATACAGAGTATTCTGAACTTGTTGAGATTTTTACCTTATTAATGAATAATGATAAATTTATTAATTTATGTGGTTCTAAATCATCTAATTACGTTAAAGATAATTTAGGAGCTACAGAGTTTATAGTGGAAAAATCGTTTACTGTTTAATGAAATTGTAGGTGATTGTTCCTTTTTGAGAGGAATTATTACTTGTAGTGAAACGAGAACGTTTTGCGGCATCAATAGCAGTATCCCATAAACATGGGTCTTCTGTTCTTGTTCCGTTTTTTAATATACGAGCAGAATGAACTCTTCCATTGCTATTAACAACAATCTCAACTTTTACAAGTCCTGAATCTTCACATTTAAAAACTGGTATAGGCAGATATTCTTTATGTCTACCTTTTAAATTATACGACACACTGGAAGGTCCGCTATAATAAACAGTTTGTATATAATCTAGTTTTCTTGCTGTCTCGTCTCTATGATATTTTATTGAATCAGCTTTGTAAGTTTTGCTGTGTTCTTTTCCTATAGCTCCTCTCTTTGCATCAAGTTCTTTTTGGATGTTTTTTATTAATTTATCTACATCTTGAGCTTTTGATGTTTTTGCTTTAGATTTTATATTCTCGTTTACTGCTATAGATTTAAGAAGTTTATTAACTGCCTCTTCATTCTTATTAGTTCTTTCAACTTGCTTTTTTTTGACTTCTTTCTTAAGCTTTTCTATTTTCTTATCTATATTTTGGTCGAAATCCATCACGATCTCTTGTCTTGCCTCTTTTTTAATAGTATGAATGTTTGTAAAAAGAAGACAGATAGCAAGTATCATATGGAAAGCTATTGTTCCCATTATACCATATTTTCTATCATATATAGTAGTTATAATTCTTTCGAATATATTTTCAGGCTTGTTGTTTTCTTCTTTGTACTTCATATTCTCGCAAAAATACTAAATAATTGGGCATACTTATAATTATAACATCTACTTATTCACTTAAAAAGCATAACTTTGGTATTATTGCTTTCTATGAAACTGATTAAGAAGATATTATTTTATTTAGATTCTTTTAGGAATTTGTTTTTTCCAAGACTTTGTATAGTCTGTGAGAAACCAATTTCACGTAATGAGAAGTATATTTGTGTTTCATGTTTGTATGATATACCACTTACTAAATTACATGAACAGAAAGATAATATTATTACACAAATATTTTGGGGTAGATTAAAAGTAGAGTACGGAACAGCTTTGTTTTTTTACTCTAAAACAAGTAATTATTCATCTCTTCTCTATTCTTTGAAATATAGTGGTATGAAAGACTTAGCTTTTTATTTAGGGCAACAATTGGGCGCAGAACTGCAATCTTCTATTCTTTTTAATGATATAGATCTTATTATTCCAGTGCCTTTGCATCAAAAAAAGAAAAAGATTAGAGGTTACAATCAGTCCGATTGGATAGTATTTGGTATTGCAGATGTTTTTAAGAGAGAGGTGTGTATAGATAATTTGTATAGGACTGTCTTTACAAATACTCAAACAAAGAAATCTAGAGTAGAGAGATGGGAGAATGTATCAGGGAAGTTTGCTCTTAAAGATGCTGATTTTATAAAAAATAAGCACATACTTATTGTTGATGATGTCCTTACTACAGGTGCAACAATAGAAGCATGTGCTGAGGTCTTATTAAGAATAGAAGGCGTGAAGATATCTATTGCCACTCTTGCTAAGGCTTAATTTATTTCTTTTTTAATACGATTCTTAATATAGTGTAACCAAACACTGCTGCTATAAGTGATCCAGCTAATATTCCTAGTTTTGCACTATCTTGTAATAATGTATCTGTTAAAGATAAGTTGTTTATGAATAATGACATTGTAAATCCAAAACCGCCTAGAAATGATAGTCCAAATACTTGTTTCATTGTCACAAATCGTGGTAAATCAGCTATCTTTAATTTAACTGCCAGCCAAGTAAAGAATGTTATTCCTATTACTTTTCCTAGTACTAAAGATGTTGCAATATTTGCAGAGAGATAATTGAAATCACCTGTTTCTGTTGTTCCGTCTGAAATTATTTGAACTCCTGCATTTGCAAGTGCAAAAATGGGCATAATTAAGAAACTTACATATCCGTGTAGATTTTTTTCTAAGTTTTGACAAGTTGGAATAACTTCATCAGATAAGTTATCTATTTTCTCTATCCAGTGAACATCATCTGTTGAAAGAAATTTATTAGTTTGAGGTCTGACTCTGTTCTCTCCAATAAGATTTCTCATTTCTGAAACAAATTCTCTCATTACAATCTTCTTATTTGCTGGAATACTGAAGGCGATTAAAACACCTGCTATTGTTGGGTGAATACCTGCTTTAAAGAATAGAAACCATATGATAATTCCAATTATTAAGAAAACACTTCCATTATAACGTTTAAGCTTGTTTAATAAGAATAATATAGAAATTAGTACTCCTGCTATTGCTAGAAATTCCCAATTTATATTTGTACTGTAAAAGAAAGCTATAACAATTACTGCACATATATCATCGAAGATGGCAAATGCTGTTAAGAAGACTTTTAGTGCTATAGGAACTCTTTTTCCTAATAATGTTAGAATACCTAATGAGAAAGCTATATCTGTTGCCATTGGGATTCCCCAACCTTCTGATCCTGCTTGCCCATAATTTAATAAAGTAAAGATTCCTATTGGAACAATAATTCCTCCTATTGCTGCAATTACAGGTAAACTAGCTTTTTTTATTGTTGATAACTGCCCAGCTATTATCTCTCTCTTTATTTCTAGACCAATTACAAAGAAAAAGATAGACATTAGTCCGTCGTTTATCCAATGTAAAAGAGACATTGAGAAATGGACTTCGTTAAAACTGACTCCAATATAAGTGTGGAGAATTTTGAAATAATGTTCGCTGTGTACCGAGTTTGCCAAGCCTATTGCAAGAATTGCGCAAATAAGCAAGAATATGGAACTAAATGCTTCATGTTTAATGAATCTCTGTATTCCAGTAATTCTTTTTTTCATAGGGTTAAGTGTGTTGTTAGGTGTACAAATATAAGAAATTAAGTAGTAGTGACAAATAATCTTATCCTTCCTAGTCCCTTTTCTTTATACTGTATATTTTTTTGTAAGTTTGTATCTTAAATCAATTTACGACTATGTTTAGCAAAAGAAATATACTAGGTTTTTTAGCGTATTGTTCTATAAGTTTACTAATGTATTCATGTGCAAATAGGGGTTATCCAAAAGGTGGCCCTAAAGATGAAGATCCTCCAATTATTGTTAAAGAAGATCCAGCTAATGGAAGTACAAATTTCTCTAAGAAAAAATTGAATATCTATTTTGATGAGTTTGTTCAGTTAAAAGATGTGGCTTCTAACTTTATGATTTCACCTCCTCAAAAGAAAAAACCTAAAGTTAAACTTAGAGGAAAGCGTGTTCTTGTTGAATTTCAAGATACCTTGCGTAATAATACTACTTATTCTCTCGATTTTGGTTCATCTATTGTAGATAATAATGAAGGTAATCCTATGGGACATTACCGTTATTTCTTTTCTACAGGAAAAGAAATAGATAGTATGAGAATTGGGGGTAATTTATTCGATGCTTATACTCATAAACCTATTGAGAATGCTTATGTTATGCTTTATGACGAAAATTCTGCTGATAGTATCCCTCTTCTTGAGATGCCTCGTTATGTTGCTCGTACCGATACAGCTGGTTATTTTTCAATTACAAATATTAAGAATCAGAAATATAAAGTAATGGCAATTGATGATGCCGATAAAAATTTTATGTTGACTTCTCCAACTGAGAAAGTTGCCTATTCCGATTCAATCTTTAAAACAGTTGTGTTTCAAATTTCTAAAAGAGATACAGCATCCCAAGATTCAACTGCAACTTTGTCTTTTACTGCTTTTGGACCTGAGAATATTGAATTGTACATGTTTGAGGAGAAACCAAATCAACAATACCTTCTTTCGAGTGAGAGAAAAGAGCGTGGATGTATAGATTTTACTTTTGCAATACCTCGTATCGATTCTCTTAAAGTAGATCTTTTTGGAATAGAAAATGAAGATGATGTTTTTCTTAAAGAAATTAATTCAACTCGTGATACTATTAAATATTGGATTGTTGACACGACTATCTTTAGTCAGGATACTCTTGAAGCTGAATTAAGATATTTAAAGACTGATACTCTTGGTATGCTTGTTGAAATTCGTGATACTGTTAATTTTGATTTTGAAGATGAAGAGATTTTCATTAAAACTAATAAGAGTAAAAAGAAGAGTAAAAAGAAGATTAACTTCTTGAAGATGGATTTTAATATTTCAGGAACTATTGATATCGATTCTAAGCTTTCTTTTGAATTCGAACAGCCAGTGTTGGAGGATTTTAAAGATAAGATTATTCTTTACAAGTTTGAGAATGATACTACGAAACTAAAACAAGAAATTGAGATTAAGCAAGATAAGTATAAACTTAGAAAATATAATATCGATTACAAATGGATTCCAGAAGGAAAATATTCTATAGAGGTTGATTCTGCTACTATTCATTCAGTCTTTGGTAAATACAATAATAAAATAGAATCTAAATTAGCTGTTAAGGCAGAAGATGTTTACGGGAAAATTTTCATTACTCTTGAAAATGGAGAGTATCCTATGGTTCTTAATCTTATTAAAGAATCGGGTAAAGAGTATAAGAATGTTAAGACTATATATCCTGATAAAGATGGTACATATACTATTAAATATGTGAAGCCTGGTAAATATTCTTTTAGAGCAGTAGCCGATAAAAATGGAAATAAGATATGGGATACTGGTAATTATTTGAAACATATACAACCAGAGCATGTTGTATATCTTAAGAAGATTATTGATGTTCGAGAAAATTGGGATTTCGAGGAAACTATTGATTTTCTTAACCTAGATATTTTAAAATAATAATACTTGTTTGTATATGAAGAGAATTCTATTATTTCTATTTTTTGTTTTTTTATCCTTTGTCTCTAACGGACAATGTGCTGTTTCTACTTTACGAACTGGTGAGGAGCTTAAGTATGATTGTTTTTATAATTTAGGTTTTATATGGGTTAAAGCTGGTATTGCTGATATAAATATCAATGTAGATGATAAAGATTACAATATTATATCTACTTGTGCTAGTACTAGAGGGTGGGATTGGTTCTTTAAGCTCAGGGATACTATGTCTGTTTCAGGAAATTCTAAAAC
Organism: Marinifilaceae bacterium; assembly: GCA_049671745.1. Classification (GTDB taxonomy): domain Bacteria; phylum Bacteroidota; class Bacteroidia; order Bacteroidales; family Marinifilaceae; genus SNAP01. The sequence goes on along the minus strand of JBATVL010000092.1, from coordinate 2,562 downwards.
TTTATTGCCTAATCATTTTAGGCGTATTGTAAATGAAAGTTCTTATCATGCTAATTTCGATTATAAGTTTGATTACGATTCTGCATGTATTATATCTAATGGTTTTAAAAAGACAGATATCTTTGTTGATAAGAAGATTAAACTGGATACTCCAGCTATAGATGTTATTACTTTTTCTTGGTTTGTAAGAGGTATTGATTTCGATAAATACAAGAAGAATGATAAGATTCCTGTGCGTATGATTATTAGTAATGATATTTATAATATCTATATAAGATATAAGGGGATAGAGTCCATTAAAATTAAAACAGGAGAAGAGATTATTTGTTATAAATTTGCCCCTCTTCTTATTAAAGGAACCACTTTTTCTGGAGGTGAGTCTATGTATCTATGGGTTAGTAAAGATGATAATAGAGTACCGATTATGATGGAAGCAGAGGTTGTAGTTGGTTCAGTTAAGGCTGTTCTTTCTTCTTATAAGAATATTAGGTATAAATCTAAGATATTTCCTTTCACTTCTGGATATATGGGTGACAATAAGTGAATTCTTTATTTAAGACTCTTGTGTATCTTTATTATAATATTTAAATTTGCTTAATATGAAATCAATTATAAACATATGAAAAAATATATTATTGTATCTATCGTGCTGTTAATAACTTTTACTTCTTGTAAAGACTCAAGTACATTTAAACCACAGTGTACGGGTAAAGCTTATGAAATGCTGTGTATAATGAAAAAGACGCAGTGGGAATCGGCTATGGGGGATTCTATTAAAGCCTGTCTTGCTTCTAATATGTTAGTTCTCCCTCAAAATGAGCCTGATTTTAAGATCTTTTCTGTTTCTCTCAATAATTTTGGCTCTCAATTGAAGACCCATCGTAATATTTTTGAAATTAGAATTGATAAGAAGCAGAAGAAATCTACTATATATATCAAGAGAGGGTATATGGCTAAACAGCAAACTTTTGTGCGTGTTGTTTGTTCTAGTGAGAAAGAGTTCTTTACATTCTACGAGAGAAATAAATATAAGTTGAAGAAAATTTTCTTAGATGCTGAACTTTCTCGAAACAAGCAGTATTTTACAAAATATACTGATACTAAGATATTTAATAAATTGAAAGCTAGGTATAATTATTCTCTTAGAGTGCCTGCTGGCTACAATATGAATAAGGATACGCTTGGTTTTGTATGGATATCTCAAGAAACTGGTAAAAATAGTAGAGGTGTTTTTATATATTCTTACGACTATGTTAGTCAAGATCAGTTTAAACAAGAAAATATTATTGCTAAGAGAGATGAGATGCTTAAGAGGTTTGTTCCTGGATCGCTTCCTAAGTCTTATATGACTACTGCTAGATCTATGGACTTTGTTAGTCGTAAAATTGAGCAAGATTCTTGTTATACTATCGAAACTCGTGGTTTGTGGGAATTGAAAGGCGATTTTATGGGTGGTCCTTTTGTTAACTTGACTATTCTTAATCAGAAAACAAATAAAATTGTTTGTATTGATGGATATGTATATGCTCCCTCTGAGCATAAGAGATTAATGACTCGTCAAGTAGAAGCTGTTATTAAGTCTATTAAATTCATAGAGTCTGAAAAAGTTAAATAATTGTTATTCGTTATATCTTTGTAAAGAAGGCTCGTTGTGAGCTTTCTTTTTTATTCGAACATGATTAATATTCTTTTTATATTATTACTGTATTTTAAATAGTATGTTGGATATATAAGTATATTTTCTGAAAAATTGTGTATCGTGTTTTCAAAATATTATTGTTTATGAAAAGATTTGTCTGGTTGTTTAGGATTATAAATAATCAGAGAACTTTCTAAAATTGATTATATTATTACGTGCCACTTCTTTTATGTATATATTATAACAATTTAATATCTATTATATTCTAAGGTTATACGATGTTTAGATATGATAGATGTTGTTTTATATATATATCTTTCATGAACTTTCACTTTTTCAGATGTTTAGAGATTTGTATTTTAAAAAAAAGAAAAAAAGCTCTGTATTATTTGGATATGACCATAAAATGTTGTAGTTTTGCATTCGCATTAGAGAAATAAATGCATTGTTCTAAACTTAATGAGAGTGTGCTTTTAAGACCTATAAGATAATTTATAGGAAGTTTAAAATTAATATGGTAAAATTTTTTGAGGAATATCTCAAAAAGATTTGCGATTTTAAAATAAAGCATTACTTTTGCATCGCTTCTATAAACAGTGTTGTCTGAAGAGTTAGATGATATGAAGTGGTACAGTAAAAGACGTGAAGTCTAAATACTAACTTATAAACACATTTCAATAATTTGAATTAATATTTGAAGTTTTAATTTGTGAAGTTCTTTGAAAAATTTAAGCAGTAAATTAAGAAAGTAAGTGAGACCTGAAAAGGCAAAATATTTGTTTGTAAGAAAGATACATTTTAAAATTTTATTACAACGAAGAGTTTGATCCTGGCTCAGGATGAACGCTAGCGACAGGCCTAACACATGCAAGTCGAGGGGTAACAGATGAAGAGCTTGCTCTGATTGCTGACGACCGGCGCAC
>JBATVL010000091.1:0-110876 GCA_049671745.1 Marinifilaceae bacterium | reverse complement strand
CTCAAAATCCAATTAGGATGCCCAGGTGGTGGAATTGGTAGACACGTTGGACTTAAAATCCAATGGCCATTGGTCGTGCGGGTTCAAGTCCCGCCCCGGGTACAAAAGCCTCTCAAGTTTATTCTTGAGAGGCTTTTTTTTATGCCCTAAAGTTAATAACAATACAACTTATAAACACCAACCTCTTTAATTTGTTACAAAGACCTAACAAAGACCTAATAAAGAGTCTATAAAAAGCACATAAAGAGCCTATAAAGTCGTTCACCAACATCTCATCAACATCCCACGAACATCTCACCAACATCTCTAGGGGATGATGGTGAGATGTTAATCAGCTTAACGAGGGGTGTTAGTGAAAGTCTTATTACCCTTTTTAATTCAACTTTATATAGACTTTATATAGTCTTTGTTAGGTAGATAGGGGGTATATAACTCTTCCCTATCTTAAATTAGAACTTATTTCTACTTGATTTTTTTACTAACAATCTGAGGTTTAACTATTTCAAAAAAGATAGAAGCATATATTATTACTCCCACAACTACAAGTATATCAACATAAGCTTCTAATAAACCTATTGAATTATAAGCAATAAAGATTAAAGCTATTAACTTATAAATCTTCCTATGTGCAGGCTTTGATATATTATTACGACTAATATAAAAAGCAATACAATAGAAACCAATAATAATATTTGAAGCTCCAATAGTAAAAAATGGCATGTCTAATAAGAAAGTTCCAACAGCAACAAAAAGACCAAATTGCATATATAGAGACAGCATCTTCTTCTTTCCAATAAGCGGCTCTAAGAAATTTCCAAGCATAGCTAAAGCAGCAATATTAATAAGAAAGCAACTTAAACTATAATGCATAAATAAACCTATTGGCAACTTTAACAAAGCAGGTACACCATCAAAAGGAATATTAGCGGTATGTGTTAAGAACGAACTACTAATATATGTGAGAGGAAAAACAAACTCACATAACAATTGTAATGCAAAGATTAAGATATTGACAATAAGCAATATTGGTGTCATACGATACCCATCTCTAGGAATAAAGAAAGAAAAGAAAAACTTAAAATTTTCAAAAGGACTAAAACAAGTTTCATCAAATTTTATTCTCTTCATGTTATTTACTTTTGCACTCTTTAGAAGTAAAAAGAATAAGACATAACTAATTAGCAAGGAGGCAATCAGACAAAATAACATCGCAATTGATTTTATTGCAAGAGATTCTTCTTTAGCAGTAAAAAAAACATTATCCCTAGAGAAAATTCTAGACGGTCTTAGTTTCTCATTAGAATTAACAGCATGATTCAAAGCTCTTAAATCTTTATCTGAATTAACTTTCTCAAAATATATTATCTTAGAAAAATCTTTAGTCTTTATATCGTTACTACACTCCTCTTTAAACTCAGCACTCGCTTTTAATTGCTCTGCTTTGTTCAAAAACCTCTTAATCTTTTTATGATATTCTAGTCTTAAATAAGCATAACTATTGTTTTTATTTAATTTTTCTCCTCTATTTAATATTGGTAAAGCATAATTAAAGCAAATATTGAAAGAAGGATCTTTTTTTCTAATAGAAGTATTATAAGAAGAGAATCCTATATCCTCCTTCTCTAATACGTAATCTTTTATAGAGTAATATTTTGCTGTTTCGTTTACTCCAAGTTCACTTATTGTTTTAAGCTCTCTTAAATCCTCCTTCATTTCCACTAAGTAAAATTGAGCAAAAATAGCGGGTACAGAGATAAGTATAGTTAAAACTAACATATGAAAATTAACACTACTCAATATCTTGAAATTCAGAATTTTAAATCTTTCTTTAAAATAAACAAAACTAACAACTAGAGATAGTACTAAAGAAAGAACAATACTAAAAAGAGTAGACACTCCAGGAAACATTCCTAGTTTCATTATTAACAACCAGTGCGTAAACACAGATATAAAAATTATCGCAAATTGTATAAGCACAAAAGGCTTAAAGAGTAAATTAATCTTGTATTTCATAATATGTTTTGTTTGCACGAATATAATTAAATTTAGTGCATAAAAAAGCGAGTATCCAGTCCAAAAGACTAGATACTCGCTAAATTATTATATTAAAGACTCTGCTTAAAGAGTAATTATTTTATCTGCTTCATCTTGAAGAGAAATAATGTCAACCATAGTACCAGGAGTACCTGCAGCCACTTTATCAAGAATTCCAAAATGGTTCAAACATGTTTTACATGAAATCATCTTCACTCCCTTTTCTTCTATCTCCTTAAAGATATCTAAACAAGGTGAACCTTCAACTAAAAGCTTAACTGCCGAGTTAAAGAAAACCATTATTTTAGGTAGATTATTATCGTTGTTACGAATAGTGAAATAGTTTGCAAGAAGTTTGCGCCCTAACTCAATATCGCCATCACCCATATAATCTTTAGTAATTTGTAGTAATGTATTATTTGCCATTGCTCTCTTATATTATATTACGCTTACATAAGTTTCATCATCCTCTGTTCTCTCACGCAACATTCCTATTGCTTCAAGATTTGGGTAACCGTTCTTTTCAGCTTCTATCAAGAATTCTTCTATATGTTCGTCTTCAACAGCAACAAGTAAACCACCTGAAGTTTGAGGATCGCATAAAAGGAATCTTATATCATCAGGCATTTCTGCTATCTTGTCTCCATAAGAATCCCAGTTTCTGTGTGTTCCACCAGGAATAGAGCCCATAGCGATATATTTCTCAACACCTTCAAATTTAGGTACAGCCTCGTAATCTATAACTCCATTAACGCCTGAACCTTCACAAATCTCTAAAAGATGACCAAGAAGACCAAAACCAGTAACGTCTGTCATTGATTTAATATATGGTAATTTACCAAATTCGTAACCAACTTTATTTAGTTCACACATTAATTCAACAACACGAGTATTGTCTTTGTGCTCTATAAAATTTTTCTTCTCGGCAGTAGTCATTACACCGATTCCAAGAGGTTTTGTAATAAAAAGAGTACATCCAGCAGTAGCAGTATTATTCTGCTTAACTTTTTCTGTGTCAATAATTCCGTTTACAGATAATCCAAATACTGGATCACCAATATTGATTGAATGACCGCCAGCAAGCTGAATTCCTGCCTCTTTACAAACAGCACGTGCGCCTTCAGTTACTTGTTGAGCAAGTTCTACAGGTAGTTTCTCTAAAGGCCAAGCAAGTATTGCAAGAGCCATTATAGGCTTACCACCCATTGCGTAAACATCACTAATTGCATTTGTTGCAGCTATACGTCCAAAATCGTAAGGATCGTCAACTATAGGTGTAAAGAAATCGGTAGTACTTATAATAGCCTGTCCGTTTCCTAAATCGTAAACAGCCGCATCATCCTTAGAGTCGTTTCCAACTAAAAGGTTTATATCTTGAGTAATAGCACATTCCGATTTCAATATTTTCTCAAGCTCTTTAGGAGCTATCTTACATCCACATCCAGCACCTGGACTAAATTGTGTTAATTTCATTTCTTCCATTCTTAATATATTAAAGAAAGGCGTAACTTAAAGCTTACGAATAAGCGTTAGTCCGTGTCTTAATGGTATTATAACATTTTCAACTCTAGGGTCTTGCTGCACAAAAGTATTAAAAGCAATGATACCTTGTGTCTGTTTATCCTTTTTTTCAACAGGCTCTATTACTTTCCCATCCCAAAGTGTATCGTCAGCAAGAATGAATCCACCTGGACGAACATTATCTATAACGGCATTATAATATGCTAAATACTCTCTCTTATCAGCATCCAAAAAGACTAAATCCCATTGTTCATCTATTGTAGAGATTACTTCTAGAGCATCTCCTACTATAAAATTTATCTTTTCTTTTAGACCTGCTTTTTCAATAAAAGATAATGTAAAATCTTCTATCTCGTCGTTTATATCTATTGTGTAAAGTTTTCCTTCTTCTTTTAAACCTTGGGCTAAACAAATAGCTGAATAACCAGTGTATGTTCCTATCTCCAGAATACGTTTTGGTGAGAGCATATGAGAGAGCATTCTAAAGAGTTGACCTTGTAAATGCCCAGAGAGCATACGCGGACGCATTACGTTTATATGTGTTTCTCTACATAATTCTTTTAAAATAGGAGTTTCCTCACTTGTGTGAGCAAGTATATATTCTTCTAATTCTAAATTTACTTCTAACATCTATTATTTATATATAAGAGTTGACATTGTGCTTGGTTCAAATATCTCGTTTGCCACATCTAATAAATCAGTGGCTGATATTTTTCCTATTCTTTTGTATATATTCTCAAGCGTATCTACTCGATTATAAAGAATAATACTTTTAGCAATAGACAACATTTGATTTTCATTATTCTCAGAAGATATTGCCATCTGCCCTAACAATTGTTGTTGAGCAGTTCTGAATTGTAATATTCCCAATTTCTTATCCTTCATCTTCTGCATTTCTTTATTGCAAATAGAGAAACATTTATTTAAGTCATCCTTATCACATCCAAAATATATATTAAAAATTCCAGTGTCAGAATATGGAGAGTAATTCGCCTCTACATTATATGCTAATCCATGTTTCTCTCTAAGATTTAAATTTAAACGTGAATTTAATCCTGGCCCACCTAATATATTAGTCAACATACCAAGGGTCATTCTCTTCTCGTCGGCAGCATCATAAGCTAGGTTTCCCATTATACAATGTGACTGATAAGTATTTCTCTCTACAATATTGTTTGAAACAGCATAATCAAGAGGTATAGTTCGTTTAAATTTACGTGGATTTGCAGGAATATGCCCGAAGTACTTCTCTATTATTCTCACTAATTTACTAAAAGGAATATCTCCTACAGAACTTATTACCATTTCATCGGTATTATAGGCTCTAGATATAAATTTCTGTATTTTTTCTTTATCAAAAGAACGCACACATTCAGGGCTACCCAAAATATTTTTTCCTATAGGATAAGAATGATACATCTGATCTTCAAAATCGTCAAAAATAAGTTCTGATGGGCTATCTAAATATGAATTTATCTCATCTATTACTACCTCTTTCTCTTTTTCTAATTCTTTAAATGGAAATACAGAATTAAAAACAATATCAGAAACCAATTCTAAGGTACGGTCGTAATATTGATTCAAAAAAGTAGCATGTACACAAGTTTCCTCCTTTGTAGTATAAGCATTAAGATCTCCTCCTACGTTTTCTAAACGAGAAAGTACGTGAAAAGACTTGCGTTTTGTAGTACCTTTAAAGATTACATGCTCTATAAAATGCGCCATTCCCCACTCATCCTCCATCTCATCTCTAGATCCGGTGTTGATTAATAGTCCACAATGTGCAACTTTCCCTGAAACTCGACAATGAACTACTCTTATTCCATTCGCTAGTGTATATATCTCGTATTTCTCTTCCATTCTTAGTAATCAATTGTTTATGTATACTCTTGATACGACAAAGGTACAAGAAGTTTGTTTCTCTTTTAAAAAAAAGTATTTTTTTTAGTAAAAAAGTTTTGTGACTACAAATATTTGACTACTTTTGTAGTGCAAGAATGGCAATGGTGCCATAGCTCAGTTGGTAGAGCAATGGACTGAAAATCCATGTGTCCCCGGTTCGATTCCAGGTGGCACCACCATTACATCTAAAAGAACTGTAAATCTAATTTACAGTTCTTTTTTCATTTACAATCTCTTTACACTCCAATTCTTCTCTGTATAAATTAATATATTCATAACTTCAAAGTTACATATTTCAGAAAATACTTCAACTTATTTTAACCTAATCCATCACCAAGACCAGTGATAAGATAGCCTTAAAAACCTTACCTACAAACGATTTAATATAACAGCTTACATATATTTATATACAATATTGATTCTCATCTATTAGAAATATGTGTAATTATATTGACTTAATTCAAGAAATACAAAATGTTTTTGTTTTGTAAAGATAGGCACAGACAGATGCATAACTAAGAACTCTAGTTGTTGGACACTATCTTATCGGAGGATTCAATATGTCTATTGAATTGTATCCAAACAATAATAACAAATTTAGACAGATTGATGGTATTGAATCCTGCTCTGAAGAAGATGATGTAGAAGAAATTTCTGGAACCTATTCTCTTGACGAGGAAGTATTATTCTTTAAACCTATATCACTTATCAAATCAGAGTTAATTGAATCTATTTTAATAAAAAGAGATAGTATGAAATTTGATTCATCTAAACATACATTTAGGGAAAGATTAAATGTAATACAATGGCAAAATAAGATTTCATTATTAAATGACACTGATATAAATGCTTATGGCACACTGGGACTTGAAGAAGATTATAAAGCATTTGTATGTTCGATAGAAGACAATTCATATTTATCTGAATACAATCTTGATTTTTATTGGAAAAAGACTAGTGAATTTAAAGATAAAAGAGGAGTATTATCAATGTTGCCACATCAATGGTGCAAGCGACTGATGAAATTATACCAAGAATTTAGAGTTATAAAAATAAGTCCATATATTTATATAGGAATAATAGATATTATTATCATTTGCTAATTGAAATATGCAAGAATGCTTAATACACAAAGAAGGTCTTGAGAAGTTATTCTCAAGTCTTTTTTAGGATTATTGCCTTATGTCAATTTGCTAGTTTACTCAACAACTTTGGTTTATACGTATTGAGAATCTGAGAATTTAGTATTTTATGGATTCGAAAAGTAGAAATAAAAGTGACGTATACAACCTTCTAAGATGTATTCATCATTGCTAAAATCAAGAACGAAAGCTTCATATTTACGTGTAGCATCTCATTCCATAATTTCCAACCAGAATGACATGTCATCAGGATCTATATCTGCAATGTAAAAAACATCCATATCATTTTAGTTAGAAGACTCTATTTATATCATTATGCAATAATGTTTAATTGACTCCCAATGTTGAAATAGTACCAATTGCAAAATTTATCACTCTCCTCATATCTATTTTCTTAAGTCTCTGATATTAAAGATATTGAGAGTTTATGTTAAAACAAGTATTTTTGTATATTTTTTTTAGTGGTTGTAAGCTAGTGTTGGTAAGGGTTTTGGAAGCTTCTTATGAAATATTTTTGTTTGATTTTTCTTTTAATGTTGGTACTTTCCAAAACATGAGGATTCTAGATGTTGGATTTATTCTTATATCAGTATGTATTTTAATGAATCGTTGGTTAATATGTGGTATGTAATTTATATATGAGCTTGATATTAAGCTTAGTTTCAGTATTAAAACCTGTGAGTGGAGTTTAAACTTGTTGAAACAGAGTACTGTTTTAATTCTAAAAGCTCTGGAGTCTTTTCTTTTTACTGAAAAGACAGGTATAGAGGATTTAATTTAGGAACTGTACTTGTGAGGTAATTGTTTAGGAACAACACAGCCGCAAAGATGAAGGTTAAGAGGTATTCTTAACAAAAAGATAATCTATTATGATTATAAAATCATTGATTATTGTACCTTTGATGCAAAATATTAAAATATATGAGAAGAACAATAATTATATTGATTATAGCATTTACAGTAATATCTTGTGAATATATCTCTAAGAATAAGAAAGTTAAAAAAAATATTGTTGAAACGATTTGTTCTTCAACTAAAGATACAAATCTAAAGGTATTAGCTAAGAAAGATACTTTAGAAAATTGGTTTCCAAAAAAAATGGAGAAAATTATTAGTGATACTGTATTTAATCAAGATAATAATAACTTCAATATTGAAATTACTTATTATTCTCTAGAGAACTCATTTGTTACATCAGATTATGAAGGGAATGATTGTTATTATATATATCATTACAGAAATAATGCAGTTGACATAAAGGTGAAAATTAATAATGATATTGAGATAAATAAAACTGTTATTAAAGAGGATTTTAAAGAATATTTAGGAGAAGATCTTCCAACTATTGGTGTGTTGTTTCATTTTAATTTCACAAAAGTAGTAAAGGATGAAATCATTTTTAAAGTTGTTGTTATTAAACCAGATTCAGATTATTTAATAGCAACAAAATACTTTGTCAAATTTAATGGGGATACAAGATTTGAACCATTTCCAGAAGAATATTATAATGAGATCTAGATATATTTTACATATATAAAGATTTTTAGTTATAAAAAACTACAAGCCTTTTATATTTAGAGTAGTTGATGATAATTTCATACTTAGTATGATATGAGAACCCCAAAGGGAAAAGGAGCTTTCTGCTTACAGGTTGACAAACGTATAAATGGAACTTAAAAATGTAATGATGTAACACCATGGAGTTTTTAAGTGTTATTTTGAAGTTGAGAAGTTTTATTGCTCCTATTTTGGAGTGTTTTTCTCTTTTTGCTTGTACTTCTTTAAGAATGATTTCTTTTTTTATAGAAGAAACTGTTAGTGCTTTTTTATTTTGATAATAAGCCTGTCTTGATATACCAAACCATTCGCATAAATTTACAATATTTATACGTCATGTGTAGGAGTCCATATCTTTTTCGATGGTCTGGCATTTTGCCTTTTTCTTATAGAAATGTTTAGTTCTTGTTCGGGAACATCAATAATAGTAGATTATGCAATTGCTTTAATTTTTGCCTCCTCAAGTTCTTTCTCAAGACTCATCATTTTATCTTGAAATGCCTTGTTACTAGTGTTGTTTTTATTAGTTTTATCTTCGTACCCTAATTTCTCATCCATTTTAGGAGTCTATCACATTCTTGATATTTGCCTGTGTATTTTCTCTATACCTGGATCTTACTTGAATCGGTATTTATGTATTCTTCTACGATTTGGTACTTTTCTGTTTCTATGAAATAATTGTTTGGAGATTTTAATATTTATCCTTGTTCTAGTCATGTAATAAGTTTACTTTTTTCTCTCATTGCTTTTAATAATTTTTTGTAAAGATATTTTCGGACGAGACATCTAGAAAAACTGTAAATCTAATTTACAGTTCTTTTTTTTGTCAATACTTTTTTATAAAAAAAGTGAATAATTATATATACTTTTAAAAGCATATTAACTATTCACTATCCATACTTAAGAATAAGTATATCTTAGTCCTCTAGATATAAATCTATCAAACCATCAGGTAATTGAAGTAATATTTTTTCGTTATCGTAATCGATATCTAAAATTTGTTCTTCAACTAATGGAATCATTACCTCTATAGAGTTTAATAATATTGTAAATACAATATTTCCTGAAAAATCATCTATATGCTCTACTTTAGCTAACTCGCCTCTCTTTTCATCTATTAAAAGAAAGCCTTTTAGCATATTTAAGCTCATTGTATCATCAACAGTGAAGAATTCCTTCGAAAGATATACAGAGGCTTCTAAGAAACGTTCTGCTTGCTCTGGCGAATCGATATCGTCTAACTTAATGATATAAGAAGTATGATTACGGCTTCTCAACCCATCTTCTCCAATGAAAAAAGGAACCAATCCTCCGTCGATGTCGACGAAGATTGATTCCTCTTCATATTCTTCAGGAAAATCGTTCTCTACAGAAATAACTAAATCTCCGTTTAGACCGTGCGTTTTTACAAAAGCACCAATCTTAAAACAATCTTCTTTCTTGATCATGCAAATTAATTTATAAGCCTAAGCTTCTTCAGTTGCATTCTCTACAGCTGGAGCTTCAGCAGCTTTAGCATCAGCCTCAGCTTTAACTTTAGCAGCAGCTTCAGCAGCTACAACAGCAGCAGCATCAGCAACTTTTTTTGCTTGAGCAGCTTTTCTGTCAGAGTTAACTTTAACCTCTGCTTCGAAAGCAGCAGCTATTGCTTCTTCTTCAACTTTAGAAAGACCAGCTTTCTTAGCTTCAATTTTAGCAGATTTGTCTTTAGACCAAGCTTCGTATTTTGCCTCAGCAGCAGCTTCATCAAAAGCTCCTTTTTTAACACCTTCTAAAAGGTGTTTCTTCATCATCACACCTTCGTATGATAAAATTGCTCTACAAGTATCTGTAGGTTGTGCACCAGTTTGTAACCAGTGTAATGCACGCTCAAAGTTAAGATCAATTGTAGCAGGATTAGTCATAGGGTTGTATGATCCAATTCTCTCAATGTTTTTACCATCACGTGGTGCTCTGCTATCTGCTATCACTATGTGATAGAATGGACGTCTTTTACGACCGTGTCTAGCTAATCTAATTTTAGTTGGCATAGTTTCTAATTATTAATTTATTTTTACCTACATTTTATTGTGGCTGCAAATATACAATAATTTTTGAGTATGCAAAACTATTAAGCCCAAATTGTAACTTACTAAAGTTATAGAAATCAGACTTTTATTTGAACTCTTTTTTTAATTGATTCAACCAAGCATCTATACGTGCCTCTGATTTATCTCCCTCTGTATCTTCATCTAAAGGAAGTCCTACAAAAAGATCACCACGTGCAGCATTAGAAGCATCAAATACATAGTCATCTACAGAAACTTTACCAACTATATCTGCATCTAATTCAACAAAGAAATCAGCCAAGGCACCCAATGAATCTACAAAGTTCTTAGGATAAGTTAAATGATTTCCCAAACCGAATAAAGCAACATGTTTTCCTTTTAAATTTATCTTCTTTAGATCTGTTAAAAAGCCTTTCCAGTCTTTATCTCTATCTGCAAGTGTAGAACCTGAATATATAGAAGCATTTCCAAATATAAGTCTATCATATTCAAGAACTTTATCTGCATCAACTTCAGTTATACACATCATATCAACATTCTTTTCTCCAAGTTTCTCAACCATTAAAGCAGCCATACAATTAACAGCACCACCTTTAGGAGCATAAAATAATCCTATTTTTTTCATATATAATTTATTTAATGAGTTAACATTTATATCTCATACGTAAAAGGCTCACAATAAGATATATTATTGTGAGCCTTTATTTAAAATAGAATCTTTTGTTTATAGAAATAACTTTTTATTTCTGTTTCAAAGAAGCAAATGCAAGTATTATTCCTAAAGCCACTCCTAAAAGAGCTGCAAAAAGAACTTGATATTCTGATGGTAACAAAAACGTAATTGTATGTGCAGGATACCAGAAAAATGGAATAGTCTTCTTAAAAACAAAACCCCATTGTATATCCCAATTTATAGTTTTAAACATCTCTGCAAACTTTATTGGAGTAAAAAAGCCAGCTAATGTTCCACCATTCTTTATAATATGCGCATCTGTTATCTTGTGAAAAGTCATCATTACTGGGGCAAAAATTGTATTCAGAGATACAGAAATACAAAAAGCAACAAATACCTTAGTAAGAGACAAATCACCTTTCATTACAACTGATGCACCCTCTAATCCCATATATTGTAAGAATTGAGGAATACCAATAATAAAAATCATAAAGCACATCTTAATTGCTAAACCAAGGCAACCCCACACAATAGCTCTAGGCATAATTCCAAAGCCTTTTTTATTGTATACCCCTTGTGAAATTCTTAAACCAATAACTTCTCCAAGAGTGGCAAGTATGGCGAATTTTATAAAAGAAGTAATCATACCGTGAGCTCCATTAAAGCTTGAATATGCTTCAAATACTGCAGATGAAAGGAAAAATGGCAATAATGCCACCACTATGCAAAGAATAAATATTAAGTCCTGTTTTTTCATGTATTAGTTTGTTTCTTATAAATTATTTTACCTGTTCTACTTGAGTGGGAGTACCAAAGAATTTCTTAAAACCTTCTTCTATACCGTTATAAACTCTATTCCAATTTAATATTGTAAGTATTATCAGAACGCAAAGAACAATCAACATATTTCTTTCATTCTTATTTAAATCCTTTATTTTTCTCATAAATGCAAATCTATAAAAAAAGCTAAAACACCATGTAGTATTTTGTTAGGTTTTAATTAAAAACTTATAACAGCTACAAAACATGTCAAAACATACAAATATTTATATTAATAAATATATATTTGTATTAATACACTGCATATTAAAAATTAAATTTCATGAAAAAATTACAGATTTTACTAGTAATCGGACTTTTAAGCATCAGTTCGACAAGTTTATTTGCACAAAAGATTGGCATTAAAGGTGGAATGAATATTTCTAAAATCCAGTCAGAAGATAATATGGAAACTTATGGTTCAAATAGAAATAATAAACTAGGCTTGAATATTGGAATAAGTACTGAATTCTCTTTAAACAAGAAATTCGCCATAGAATCAGGTATGATATTCGATTCTAAAGGATTTAAGGTAGAAAGCCAAACATTTTTTGGAGGTAATATGACAGCTGTTAATACACTTAACTTATACTATATCGATATACCAATAAATGCAAAATATACTATTTTCGATAGTTCTATAAAAGCATTTATTACAGCAGGACCGTATATAGGTATAGGTTTATGGGGAAAGAATATTGTTAAAGTAGAACTTGAAGAAAAAACAGAATCAGTAGAAAAGGATATAGAATGGGGAGAAGATGACAATCCTAATAGATTAGATTATGGGTTAAATATTGGATTAGGAGCAGAATATAAATCTTTCATCTTTAATGTAAACTACTCTTACGGATTAGCCGATTTATCTCCAAATCCTAGTAATGGATTAGATGTTACAAACAGAGTATTCTCTCTTTCTTTTGGGTATATTATAAAAATATTTTAACACAAAGAATGCCCCCAAATATTAAATTATTTGAGGGCATTTTTATATGAGTAATAATATATTACTTCTCAATGCGAATACGTGCATCAACAGCAATAACATTATCTTTATTTCCTAATAATGGGTTAAAGTCCATTTCAAAGATTTCTGGAGCAGCAGCACAAAGAGCAGAAACTCTAGAAACAGCCTCAGCAAATTTTTCTTCGTTTACAGGCTCCTGACCTCTAACACCTTGAATAATCTTATAAGATTTAAGTGACTTAATCATACTAGAAGCTTCAGGTTTGCTTATTGGCACAAGACCAGCTTGAACATCTTTAAATACTTCAATAAAGATACCACCTAATCCACAAAGAACCATATGGCCAAATTTATCTTCTCTCTTAGCACCAATGAATACTTCAGTACCACTCAATTGTTGAGCAAGCATTACAGCATATGTCTCAGGAATCTGCATCATTCTCTTAAATTCAGAACGAACAGTAGCTTCATCATTTACATTTAATGTTACACCACCAACATCAGATTTATGAACAGGTCCTACAACCTTCATTACTAATGGGAAACCAAGTTTCTCAGCCATAGCAACTAATTCATCCTCATCGCTTGAAACAGCCTCGTGAGCTCTCTCTATTCCAGCAGCATCCATTAATGCATGAATACCATCAGTGTCTATATAACCATTATCAGCTTTGTCGATTACAGAACGAATCTTCTCAACATCAACTACTGGTAATTCTACGTTCTCAGCAACAGGAGCTGGAGTATTATAAACTTTAGCAAGAGCTTCTCCGAAGATTACCTCATCAGGGAAGTTAATTCTACCCTTAGCTAAAAATTGATCTATTTCATCTTTAACGTTTATTACAGATGGAAGAATTGGGAAGATAGGCTTCTTACAAGTCTTCATTTTCTCATCTAATAAATCGTATACATCATATACTTCAGTAAGTCCTGGAGAACCAAAAATTACAGCCATACCATCTACCTCATCGAAATCATTATCGCAAGCATCAATAATATGTCCTAAATGTTCAGCAGTACCAGTAGCTAAGAAATCAATAGGATTTGCAACAGAAGAACCACCAAATAATTTCTCTAATAGAGCGTCTGCTTTAGGGCCTTCTATATGTGGTACATCTAAACCATTATTAGAAAGAGCATCAGTAAGCATTACTGCAGGTCCACCAGCATGTGTTATGATAGCGATTTTCTTACCTTTCAATTCAGGGTGCATAAAGATAGAAGCAACAGTAGCTAATTCTTCACGACCTTTACAACGAACGATACCAGCTTTTTTGAATAAAGCATCAACTGCAACATCAGAAGAAGCTAAAGCACCTGTATGAGAAGAAGCAGCACGAGAACCAGCCTCTGAACCTCCAGACTTAATAGCAGCTATCTTACATCCTTTTCTAATTAAAGAAGAAGCATGTTTTAATAATTTAGCTGGCTTATCTATATTCTCTATGTATAATAATTTCACATTAGAGCTAGTTGCTGGATCATAAGATTCGTCAAGATATTGAACGATTTCTTCCACTCCCATTTGTGCAGAATTTCCTACTGAATAAACAGAAGCAAACTTAAGTCCTTTAGGCACTCCAGATTCCATAATAAATACAGCAGTAGCTCCAGAACCAGATATAAAATCTACTCCTTTAGGATCTAATGTAGGTATTGGAGTTGTGAATATACCGTTATAATTAGGATTCAATACACCAACACAGTTAGGTCCGATTAAACATCCACCTACAGAATTGATAATATCTACAACTTGTTTCTCTAATTTAGCACCTTCCTCATTCTCTTCAGAAAAACCTGCAGAAAGAATGATAAAAGCTTTTGTTTTCTTTTGCTCTGCAAGAATCTTAACTGTCATAGGACAGAATTTAGCTGCAATAGCAATAATAGCACAATCAACCTCTGGTAAAGTATTTAGATCTTTATACGACTTAACTCCCTGTACTTCATCCAATTTAGGATTAGATACATATAAATCTCCTTTAAAATCACCATCAAGCATGTTCTTAAGAACCTTACCACCTGGCTTATGAATATCGTCCGAACCACCAATAACTACTACGCTTCTTGGGTTCAATAATTGTTGATTAATCATTATATTGTTTTTAGAATTGTCTTATGAAGCATAAACATAAAAAAAATACCCTGTCGAAACAAGGTATTTTGTATTATGTTTATATTTTATCAAAGAAAAGTAGAAACTCTGAAACCTTTTCTACCATCTTCTTAGAGCCAGTATAAAACGGCACTCGTTGATGTATAGATGTTGGTTCTATTTCCAATACTCTTCCTTTACCTGTTAAAGCAGTTCCTCCTGCTTGCTCCGCAATAAATGCGATAGGATTACATTCATAAAGTAATCTCAACTTACCATCAGGATTAGCACTTGTATTTGGATAAATAAAAATACCTCCCTTTAATAGGTTTCTATGGAAATCAGCTACTAATGAACCAATATATCTTGAAGTATAAGGTCTCTTAGTTGCCTTATCATTCTCTTGACAGTATTTTATATATTTCTTAACTCCTGTAGGGAATTTAATATAATTACCTTCATTGATAGAATAGATAGAACCTGTTTTTGGTGTTTTAATACCTGGATGAGAAAGACAGAATTCACCTATAGATGGGTCTAATGTAAAACCATTAACTCCATGCCCTGTAGAATATACAAGCATAGTTGATGAACCATAAATAACATATCCAGCCGCTATCATATCATCTCCTTTTTGAAGGAAATCTTCTTTATTAGCTAAACCTCCTCTTGGAGATTTTCTTTCGTATACAGAAAATATTGTACCTATAGATACATTAACATCTATATTTGATGAACCATCTAAAGGATCCATACAGAAAACATATTTACCATTTAATGAATGCTCATTATCAAAAAGAGTCACATCTTCTCTTTCTTCTGATGCAACTCCACAAACTTCTCCACTAGCGGCTAATTCTTGATTAAAAACCTCATCGGCAAATATATCCAATTTTTGCTGGTCTTCACCTTGAATATTTTCTGCTCCTGCGCACCCTAGAATATCTACTAATCCTGCCTTATTTACTTCTCTATTAATAATTTTCGAAGCAATACCAACATGGTGTAATAGTCTAGATAATTCACCTTTCGCATCTGGATAATCTGATTGACTTGCAATAATAAACTGATTAAGTGTCTTAACACTATGCTGTATCATATTATAGTTTTTTTGAGGTTTTATATAGAGCTGCTAAATTATAAAATATTATACAAATTATATCATTATGAGTTGATTAATATAATAAATGAACTCTCATATATAAGTTAAGCATTAACAACTACTATTTTTTTAGGAATCATTTAAATAAGAAATAACATAAATATAGAAGTTATTAGACTTGTAATACAATTGTGTTAGAGTACCATCTCTTATTGCGTAGAATCTCTTAAAAATTTATATCTTTATAAAACGAATAAAATGAATTAACATGAAGATATTAAAGTTTGGAGGCGCATCTGTAAAATCAGCAGAAGGCATTAAGAATCTAGCACATATACTCGATTCGGTATCAGAAAATCATATAGTTGTTATCTCTGCAATGGGGAAAATGACCAATAAGTTTGAAGAACTTAGTCTAGCATATTTTAAGCAAGATTTTTCTGTACAAACTATTTTTGAGCAAATATATAAATATCATCTTAACATCATAAAAGATTTATTTAAAGATCAAGATGATATTCACTCATTGTACAATAATCATACAGAAAATCTAAAAACAAAACTGGAAATAGAACCCTCTTTAGATTATAGTTACGAGTATGATCAAATAGTTTCGTATGGCGAGATATTATCTACCACTATTGTTTCTGCTTACCTCAATAAAATAGGGCAGGAAAATAAGTGGATAGATATTAGAAAAGGTATAAAGACAGATTGCACTTTTAGGGAAGGCAAGTTAAATTGGAAATTATCAGAAGAGCTATGTAATGAACTTTTCAATTTTCAAAACACATTTAAATATGTAACACAAGGTTTTATAGCAGGAACAACAACTAACATGACTACCTCTTTAGGCAGAGAGGGGTCAGATTATACAGGTGCAATATTAGCAAATTTATTAAATGCTGACAGTTTAACCATATGGAAAGATGTACCCGGTATCATGAATGCTGATCCTAAAGAATATGAAGACGCAAGCATTCTTAAGTATCTATCGTATAGAGAAAGTATAGAACTTGCACATTTTGGAGCAAAAGTAATTCATCCTAAAACCATAAAACCTTTAGAAAATAAAAACATACCATTATTTGTAAGATCGTTTATAAATCCTGAAGAAATAGGTAGTATTGTTGGTATTAATAGCGAAAACTCTAATTTAATGCCTATTTATATTCATAAAAGAAATCAGGTTTTATTATCACTATCTCCCCGCGATTTGTCATTTATTGGAGAATCAGAATTATGCACTATAGTATCGCTTGCGAGAAAAAATAATACAAAGATTAATTTAATTCAGAGTTCTGCAATATCATTATCTCTTTGTTGTGATTTCAAGGAAGAGCTTTTCTCTTCTTTTTTCGATAAATTAAAGAAAGATTTTTTCATTCTATACAATGAGAATAAAGAACTTATAACAGTTAGACATTTCAATGAACAGAGCATAAAGAGAGTTACAAAAGGTAAAAATATATTATTAGAACAGCGTACAAGAGTGACAGCACATTTCGTAGTAGATTGCATAGACTAAGCACCTGAATTCTACAATTATCCGCAATTTTTATTGCATATTTTTTTTATATTTGTAAACTTTTTGAAAATAATAAATAAATACGATATAATTATGAGTGAGAAATTTCCGGAATACAAGAATCTTGATTTATCGCAAATCAATAAGGATGTATTAGAGAAGTGGGAGGCTGAAAAGACTTTTGAAGAAAGCCTTGAATCAAGAAAAGAAAACCCATCATTTGTCTTTTTTGAAGGACCACCTTCAGCAAATGGTATGCCCGGAATTCACCACGTAATGGCACGTACAATTAAAGATGTTGTTTGCCGTTACAAAACACTTAAGGGATTTCACGTAGACAGAAAAGCAGGTTGGGATACTCATGGTTTACCTGTTGAATTAGGTGTTGAGAAAAAACTTGGCATAACTAAAGAAGACATAGGTGGAAAAGTTAGTGTTGATGACTATAATTCTGCTTGTCGTTCAGAAGTAATGACTTATACTAAAGAGTGGGAAGATCTTACTCATAAAATGGGTTATTGGGTAAATATGGAAGATCCATATATTACTTACGACAATAAATATATAGAGACTCTTTGGGCTCTTCTAAAAAGATTATTCGACAAAGGTTTAATCTATAAAGGATATACAATACAACCATTCTCACCAGCTGCTGGTACAGGATTAAGTACACATGAACTTAACCAACCGGGTTGTTATAAAGATGTTAAAGATACTACCTGTGTAGCGCAATTTACTGTTGTAAACAACGAGAAATCTTCATTCCTTTTCTCTGAACAAGACGAAGAAGTTGCATTCCTTGCTTGGACAACTACTCCTTGGACTCTTCCATCGAATACTGCTCTTGCTGTAGGACCTGGAATCAAATACATAAAAGTACGTTCATTCAATCCTTACACTAACAAAAAAGGAACATTTATAATTGCTAAAGATAGACAAGCTGCATTCTTTAATCCAAAGGCTGCTGAACTTTCTATGGCTGATTATAAGGCCGGCGATAAGCTTATTCCTTTCGAAGTAGTAGAAGAATTTAAAGGAACTGATTTAGCTGGTATTGTTTACGAACAATTAATGCCTTTCATTAAACCTGATGGTAAAGCTTTTGAAGTAATCACTGGTGATTTCGTTACTACTGAAGATGGTACTGGAGTTGTTCACATCGCCCCTACTTTCGGTGCTGATGATGATAGAGTTGCTAAAATGGCAGGTATCGCTCCTCTTATTCTTATTGATGACGAAGGAAACCGTCAGCCTATGGTTGATAAACAAGGTAGATTCTTCCGTATAGAAAAATTAGATGCTGATTTTGTTGCAAATAATGTTGATGTTGAGCTTTATAAAGAATGGTCTGGACGTTTCGTTAAAAATGCATACGATAAAGATGCTACAGATGATACTCCTACTTTAGATGTGGATATTTCTGTGATGCTTAAAATGACTAATAAGGCTTTCAAAGTTGAGAAACATATTCACAACTATCCACATTGCTGGAGAACTGATAAACCTATCTTATATTATCCTCTTGACTCATGGTTTATAAAAACTACAAACGTTAAGGATAGAATGATTGAATTAAATAAAACTATCAACTGGAAACCTAAAAGTACTGGAGAAGGACGTTTTGGTAAGTGGTTAGAGAATCTTGTAGACTGGAACCTTTCGCGTTCTAGATATTGGGGTACTCCACTTCCTATTTGGGCTACAGAAGATAGAACAGGAATTAAATGTATAGGTTCTGTTGAGGAATTAATGGGAGAAATAGAGAAATCTATAGCTGCTGGTTTCATGACTGAGAATCCTTATGCTGAATTTGTTTCTGGCGATTTCTCTAAAGAGAATTATGCTAAGATAGATCTTCATCGTCCTTATGTTGATGGAATAATTCTTGTTGCTGACGATGGTCAGAAAATGGTTCGTGAGCTAGACCTTATAGATGTTTGGTTCGATTCAGGTGCTATGCCTTACGCTCAAGTTCATTATCCTTTCGAGAATAAAGAACTTATTGATGAGGGTAAAAAATTCCCTGCTGACTTTATTGCTGAAGGTGTTGACCAAACTAGAGGTTGGTTCTTTACTCTTCATGCTTTAGGTACTATGTTATTCGACTCTGTTGCATTTAAAAATATTATCTCTAACGGACTTGTTCTTGATTCAAAAGGAAATAAGATGTCTAAGAGATTAGGTAATGGTGTTGATCCATTTGGTGCTATTGAACAGTATGGTTCTGACCCAGTAAGATGGTATATGACTACTAACTCTCAGCCTTGGGATAATCTTAAGTTCGATATTAATGGTGTTGAAGAAGTAAAACGTAAGTTCTTTGGTACACTTTATAATACATACTCATTCTTTACTCTTTACGCTAATATCGACAAGTTCGATTATTCTCAGCCTGATGTGCCTATGAATGAGCGTCCTGAGATTGACAAATGGGTACTTTCTATCTTGAACTCTCTTACTAAAGAAGTGCAAGAGGCTTATGAAGCATTCGAACCTACAAAAGCTGGTAGAGCTATTCAGAATTTTGTTTCGGAGAATCTATCTAACTGGTTTGTTCGTCTTTCTAGAAGAAGATATTGGGGTGGGGAATTTACTACTGACAAGCTTTCGGCTTACCAAACTCTTTACAAATGTCTAGAAACTGTTTCTGTGTTGATGTCTCCTATAGCTCCTTTCTTTGCAGATAGATTATTTAGAGATTTAAATGCTGTTACAGGTCGTTTTGATGTTCAATCAGTACATTTAGCTAATTTCCCAACTATAGATGAAACTGCTATTGATAAAGGCTTAGAAGAAAGAATGAATATGGCTCAAAGCATTTCTTCTATGGTTTTAGGATTAAGAAGAAAAGTAAAATTAAGAGTTCGTCAACCTCTTGCTAAAATTATCATTCCTATTCTTGATACTACTACTGAGAAACAAATTGAAGCTGTTAAGGATATTATTCTTTCTGAAATTAATGTTAAGGAAATTGAATATATTACTGATACTTCTGGAATCTTAGTTAAAAGCATAAAAGCTGATTTCAAGAAACTTGGTAGAAAATTTGGTAAACAAATGAAATCTGTTGCTTCTATTATTTCTAATATGTCACAAACTGACATTAGCGATTTAGAGAAAAACGGGACATTCTATATAGATCTTGAAGGTGTTGCTACTCCTATAGATGTTACTGAGGTAGAAATAATATCTGAGGATATTCCTGGATGGTTAGTTGCTAACGAAGGCAGATTAACTGTTGCTTTAGACATAAACATCACTGAAGATCTTAAAGAAGAAGGTATAGCTAGAGAACTTATAAACCGTATTCAAAATGCTCGTAAAGAGATAGATTTTGAGGTTACTGATAAGATTAATTTAACTATAGGTAAACATGCAGAAATCAATGCTGCTGTAGAGAAAAATAAAGAATATATTAGTACTCAAGTATTGGCTCAAAACCTAGAAATGTCAAGTGAATTAAACGAAGATAATGCTAGACTTGTAGAAATTGACGATATTACTACTTATATTAGTATAGAAAAAGCATAAAACACTAGTCCTTTGTATATTATACGATACAAAGGACTTTTTTTTTTTATTTACTCTTAACTTTTATTCTTTCTCTACGTTCATAATATGATATTTTTCACTAATTTAGGGCAAAACTTAAACAGTATGACAGAGAAAACGAGATACTCGGAAGAAGAGTTAAAAGAATTTAAAGAGATTATTATTGCAAAATTAAATAAGGCTAAGAAAGATTTCGAAATACTTAAAGCATCTACTAATAATTCTCATGGGAATGATATTGAAGATACTTCTCCTACATTTAAAGTTCTGGAAGAAGGTGCTTCTATTTTATCGAAAGAAGAAGCTGGTAGATTGGCTCAAAGACAAGCCAAATTCATATCACATCTTGAAAATGCTTTAGTTCGAATTGAGCATAAGACTTATGGAATATGTAGACAAACAGGAAAACTTATTTCGAAAGAAAGATTGAGAGCTGTACCTCATGCTACTTTAAGTATTAATGCAAAGAACGAGCAACAAAAAGAATAAAAGAAAGAAAAATGCACAAAAAATACCAGGCAGTTTTATTTGCCATAGTACTTCTAATCTTAGATCAAATTGTTAAAATCTATATCAAAACAAACATGACTCTTGGAGAAGAGTTTAACGTTTTAGGTTCTTGGTTTAGAATACATTTTATAGAAAATAACGGCATGGCTTTCGGCATGGAACTAGGAGGAAAAACAGGTAAAATTTTTCTTACTTTGTTTAGAATTGTAGCTGTTTGCGGTATTGGATGGTATATTTCTACTCTTATTAAAGAAAAAGCTCCTAAAGGAGTAATTATTTCATTCGTCCTTATTTTTGCGGGTGCTATGGGTAATATTATAGATTGTCTATTCTATGGAATAATATTCAATGATAGTATGGGACAAATTGCTACCCTTTTACCTGAGATGGGAGGATATAGCTCACTGCTACATGGTAAAGTAGTGGATATGTTATACTTCCCTCTATATGAAGGATTTCTACCAGATTGGTTTCCTTTCTGGGATAATAAACATGTAATATTTTTTAGACCAATATTTAATATTGCTGATTCATATATCAGTATTGGAGTCTTCATGATTATTCTTTTTTACCGACGTTTTTTCGCCATAAAACGCTAATAAACAAAACCTTAAAGCTTCATCACATAATAATTTTATAAAACGGGAAATTCAAAAACATGAGAAAAAATTTGAACTTCCCATTTTTATTATTGTACTTTTGTGGCAAAATTGTGTAATATAACCTAAATATATATAGGTATGATAGATAATCTAGTCATCGTCGAGTCTCCTGCTAAGGCTAAGACTATAGAGAAGTTTCTTGGAGAAGGTTTTGTAGTAAAGTCCAGTTTTGGACATATCAGAGATCTTGAAAAGAAAAATCTAGGAATAGATATAGAAAACAACTTCGAGCCTACCTATAAAGTCTCATCAGACAAAAAAGCTATTGTTAAAGAATTAAAAGATCTAGCGAAAGAAGCGAAAATCGTTTGGTTAGCGTCCGATGAAGACCGAGAAGGAGAAGCTATTGCTTGGCACTTATATGAAGAGCTGAAACTAAAAGAAGAAAATACAAGACGTATAGTCTTTCACGAAATCACTAAAGAGGCTATTACTAACGCCATTAAAACTCCTAGAGAGATTGACATTAACCTTGTTAATGCACAACAAGCTAGAAGAATTCTTGACAGATTAGTAGGTTTTGAATTATCTCCTGTACTTTGGAAGAAAATTAAACCATCTCTTTCTGCCGGTAGAGTTCAGTCAGTAGCTGTACGTTTAATAGCCGAGAGAGAGAGAGAGATTAATATTTTTAATCCTGAAGAATACTATAGAGCTGTTGCTAACTTTATTATTGAAGATGGTAAAAAAAGATCTGTTCTTAAGGCTGAGTTACCTTCGCGTTTCAAAACAGAAGAAGATACTCGTACATTTCTTGACCAATGTAGTGGAGCTAAATTCACTGTTTCTGATATTGTTAAAAAACCTCTTACTAGAAAACCTGCTGCTCCCTTTACTACATCAACTCTACAACAAGAGGCTGGACGTAAATTAGGATATTCAGTTTCTCAAACAATGACTGTAGCTCAAAGGCTATACGAAGCTGGTAATATTACCTATATGAGAACTGACTCGGTAAATCTATCTTCTTTAGCTGAGAATGCTGCTAAAAAAGCGATTATAGAAGATCTTGGTGAGAAATATAGCAAAACAAGAAAATTTACCAATAAGACTAAAGGTGCTCAAGAGGCTCATGAGGCAATCAGACCAACATACATGGACAAACAAAATGTAGATGGATCTGATCAAGAGAAAAGACTTTATGACCTTATTTGGAAAAGAACCATAGCGTCTCAAATGGCTGATGCTAAACTTGAGAAAACTACAATTAGCATTGCTATAGGGGGAACTGTTAATAAATTCCAAGCTTCTGGTGAAGTAGTTATTTTTGACGGTTTCTTGAATGTTTATACTGAGTCTAACGATGATGAACAAGATAGTGATGAGTCAGGCTTGCTTCCTCCTATAAATGAAGGAGACATTCTTGAAGCTAAAGAAATTACTGCTACTCAGCAATTTACCAATAATCCTCCTAGATATACTGAAGCTAGTCTTGTTAAGAAACTTGAAGAATTAGGTATAGGCCGTCCGTCTACTTATGCACCAACTATTACTACTGTTCAGAACAGAGGGTATGTTGAGAAAGAGTCTAGAGATGGCAAAAAAAGAGATTATAAAGTTTATACTCTTATTGGTACTGATTTACAAGACGAGATAAAAACTCAGATAACAGGTACTGAGAAAAAGAAATTATTCCCTACTGATATAGGCTTAGTTGTTACTGATTTCTTAAAAGAGTACTTCCAAGATATTATGAATTATAATTTCACTGCACAGGCAGAGGAAATGTTTGATACTATTGCTTCTGGAGATTCTGTTTGGCAAGATAGTATTTCTAAATTTTACGCTCCTTTCCATAAAACAGTTGAAGAGACTCTTGAAAACTCTGAAAGACAGTCTGGAGAGAGAGAAATTGGTATAGATTCTAAATCAGGTAGAAAAATTATTGTTCGTATCGGACGTTTCGGACCTATTGCACAAATTGGTAGCCAAGGAGACGAGGAAGCTCCTATATTTGCAGGTCTAAAGAAAGATCAGAGTATAGAAACTATTACTCTTGAAGAATGTCTTGAACTTTTTAAGTTCCCACGTCAATTGGGAGATTATGAAGAAAAGATGATTACTATAGGTATAGGACGTTTCGGACCATACGTTAGACACAACTCTAAATTCGTTTCTATTAAGAAAGATGAGGACGATCCGGCTACTATAGACCTTGAAAGAGCTATTGTGCTTATAGAAAACAAGCGAGAAGCAGACAGGAATAAGATTATAAAGACTTTTGACCAAGACGAGGCCGTTCAGGTTCTTAATGGGCGTTGGGGGCCGTATATAGGCTTTAATAAGCAAAACATTAAAATTCCTAAGGAGACTGTTGCTGCAGATCTTACTTATGAAGAATGTCTTGAACTTATTAAGAAAGCTCCAGTCAAAAAAACTGCTGTTAAGAAAAAAACTGCTGAAAAGAAAACTCCAGTTAAGAAAAAAGCAACAACAAAGAAAACTACAACAAAGAAAACTGTAGCAAAAAAAACTACTACTAAAAAAACTGCAAGTAAGAAAACTACTGTCAAAAAGGATAAAACATCTGATATACAGTAAATCGTATATAATTTAATTAAGCTGGCAGTATTGCAATTACTGTCAGCTTTTCGTATATTCGTATCCTAATCAGTAGAAAACATTAAACAATAATTCATAAAATGGCAACATTACAAAAAATCAGGGACAGAGGAGTTCTTATCGCATTTATTATCGGAGGCGCCTTGTTAGCTTTTATTGCAGGTGATGCAATTAAATCAGGTAGTGCTTTGTTTAAAGAGTCACAATCAGAAGTAGCTATTATAGCAAAGGAGTCCATTTCTATAAAAGACTTCCAAAACAAAGTAAAACACAATCAAAATATCAGTCAAATGATGAGTGGAAAGTCTGCTCTTTCTTCTGAACAAATGGACAGAGTAAGAGAGCAAACTTGGCAACAACTTATTCAAGAGATTGTGATGAATAAAGAATATGAAGCCTTAGGATTAGATGTTGATTCTCAAGAATTATTCGATTTAGTACAAGGTGAAAATATTTCTCCTATTATTCGTCAGATATTTAAGGACGAAAATGGCAATGTTGATAAAACAAGAATATTAGGTATTCTTAAGCAATTAAACAACGCTCCTGACGGAACTCCACAAAAAACATATTGGTTAAATATAGAGCAACAAATAAAAGCCGCTAGACAACAAGAAAAATATAATGAATTAATTCAAAAATCATTATATGTTACTAATGCTAGAGCTAAACAAATTCTTGAGTCTTCTTCTAAGAAAGTTGATTTTAGTTATATTGTTAAAAAATACACTTCTATCTCTGATAGTTCTATTTCTGTTTCTAATAAAGAGATTAATGATTATTATGAATCTCACAAATATCTTTTCGAACAAAATGAATCAAGAAGTATCGCTTATGTAAATTTTCCTATCGTTCCTTCTGAAGAAGATAGAGCTGAGGCTAAAAAATACATTAACGAGATTGCTACTGAATTTGCAACTGTTAAAAACAATAAAGAATATGTAGACCTTAACTCTGATGTGAAGTTTGTTTCTGCATTCCTTTCTTCTAAAGAAATTGCAAATACTGAACTAAGCGAATTTGCTAATAAAGCTAATGTTAATAGCATTTATGGACCTTACGAAAATAACGGAACATTCAATATTTGTAAAGTTAACGATATAAAGATGATGCCAGACTCTGTTAAAGCTCGTCATATATTAATTCAACCTAAAAACAATAACCTTCCTGCTGCCAAAAAAGAAGCAGATAGTATTGCTAAACTTATTAACAATGGAGCAAACTTCGCTGATTTAGCTAAGAAATTTTCTGCTGATAAGTCTTCTTCTGTTAATGGTGGAGATCTTGGATGGTTTGGCCCTAGACAAATGGTTCCTGCATTTAGTGACGTTTGTTTTGCAGCTAAGAAGAAAGATGTTAAAGTGGTTACAACTCAATTTGGAATACATATAATTCAAGTTTTAGACCAAACAAAGAAAACTAGAAAAGTTCAATTAGCTATTGTTACTAGAAATATTGAGTCTAGTCAGAAGACATATAATAAAATTTACGGACAGGCAGTTAAGTTTGCTCAATCAGTAAAAGATATAGACACTTTCGACAAAGGAATTGAATCTGGACAATATACTAAACGTATTGGTTCTAACATCAAGAAGAACGATAAGACTCTTGCAGGATTAGAAATGCCAAGACCTCTTATTAAAGATGTTTACACTTCTGAAGATATTAACAGTCTAGTTACTGATAAAGATGGTAAAGCTATATATGAATTAGGTAACTCATATGTTATTGCAGTTCTTACTGAGCTTAACGAAAAAGGGTTCTCTCCAGTTAATAAAGTTGTATCATCTATTAAAAGAGAGCTTATTCGTAGAAAAAAAGCTGAACTATTATCTAAAGAATTAAATAATGCAGTTGCTACTAATAAAAACATCTTAGCTATTGCTCAAACTAATGGTTTAGCTTTACAAGATGCTTCTGATATTAGCTTTGAGTCTTTCCAAGTTCCTGGAGCTGGAATAGAGCCTAAACTTATTGCTACTGCTGTAATGTCTACAAAAGGACAAATTTCTAAAGCTATTGAAGGTAATCAAGGAGTTTATGTTCTTGTTGTAAACAATGTAAACACAACTGCTACGACTCCTGAGGCGATTGCTCAAACGAAGCAAAGAATCAATGGTATGTTAGGATATAGAACACAATATCAAGCAATGGGTGCATTAAGAAAACATGCAAATATTGAAGATAAAAGATATAAATTCTATTAGTAAAATAGATTTTTAGATGAAGAAGCCATCCTTTTAGGATGGCTTCTTTTTTTGTGTATCTATAAAAAAAAGACATAAAAAAAACCTCTTGTTAAAAACAAGAGGTTATGTACTCTAAAAGTACCCAAAGCCGGGATCGAACCGGCACGAGTTGCCTCACTGGTGTTTGAGACCAGCGCGTCTACCAATTCCGCCATTTGGGCTTATTAGCAGTGCAAATCTAAGCAAATATCTTAATTACACAAAGAAAAAGCCCCATAAATCTAGCTGTTTTGTACAAAAAAAGCTTTTAAAGCTAAATACTTTGGAAATCTTCTATACAGTTTCTAGCTTTGAAGGATATATTAATAAAATAAAGAATAGCATGCCTAAGAAATTTCTTATCATACGCCTTAGTTCTATTGGTGACATTATACAATGTATGCCTGTAGTAGATGTAATAAAGAATAAATACCCTGATGCTGAAATTCATTGGTTCGCAAGAAAGGATATGTCTTCTTTTCTAGCCATGGATAAACGTATATGCAAGATATGGGGGTTTGATAGAAAAGATGGCTTGAAAGGTATTATAAGTGCTGCTAAAGAACTAAAGAAGGAAGAATTCGACTTCATATACGATGCTCACTCTAATATACGTTCTAATATTATTAAATTCTATCTTTTACCATTATTAAGAAGAATACGAGGAGTTAAACCAGAATATATATTAAGAAGCAAAGAACGCTTTAAAAGAGTACTTCTTTTTAAATTTGGTATAAATAAATTTCCTAAACCATTTAAAGGCAGAGAATCTTATTTAAATCCCTTAAAGAAGTGGTCATTAAACGATACTACATGCCATTACAATGATTGGCAATTCCCTTCTGAATACAAGAAGAAATTTACTAGTTTATTAGACGATAAGAAATTAATAACTATTGTTCCTTCAGCAAATTGGGAAATGAAAAGATGGCCTGTTAATTACTGGAAAGAACTTATTAGAATATTACCAGAATATAAATTCATTATACTTGCTGGACCAGATGATTCTTTTTGTTCTAAGATTGCAGAAGCAGCACCTGACAGAGTCAATAATTTAGCCGGTCAAACATCTCTACTTGAATCTTGCTATATAGTTAGTAAATCAAAGATGCTTATTTCTGCAGATACTGGATTTATGCATGCAGCAGATTTATTTGGAACTAACGCTATAGCAATTATAGGACCAACAGCTTTTGGTTACCCAACGGGTAAAACAGTTAAAGTTTTAGAATCGAACTTAAACTGCCGACCATGCACAAAAGATGGTAGAGGAAAATGCAAACAGAATATATGGCAAAAATGCATGATAGATATTACTCCAAAAATAGTAGCTTCTCATATAGCTACATAATCCTCAAAAGGAATACATAAGTGTAACATAAGTTACATTTTTATTTAAACAACAAACATCTATTTGTAATAAGACTATTTGTTTAGCATAATAATGACGTTCTAAAAAGCTTATGGGATTTTTGTACTTATATCTACTTAAGCTATTTATATTTATAAATATAAGACAAACCATTAATTTTATGACGTTAAATACCTGAAATAGTTTGTGTGTAAACATTAATCAACTATTTTTGATGCCACATTTATGTTTGACTAATATATAGCTAAATATGCTTAATATAGAAAAACACACGTAAAAGATTCACACTCCAAAGCCAGGAGATAAATACAGCATCACTATGAATAGATTATTAATTTTTGTATTAGCACTTTCAATATTGGGACTTTCATCTTGCACAAAGAAAGAAAGTGTGGTAGTTAGTAAGATTGAGAATAAGACAGGCAGTATTATATTTGATACATCTAGCTTCGGATTTGAAGGAGTAAAAACTCCTAATAATAACACAAATACAGGAGGTTCTTCTACAAATGGAAATACTAACAATAGCACAAATATAGGAAACACAACAAATATCAACAAACCCAATATAGCTGATAGTAAGAAAGAATTACTTCCACCTGGGGTAGATGACATTATGATACAAGCTAGCCAATCAAAATTCCCTAAATACACAGAGGCTAAATTTAGAACTGAGATAGGACCTTGGAAATTTTATGGAGTACATTTCGGATTTAATACATTTACTGCTCAAGCTATTCAATATAAATCAGAAGAAGGATGGGAAATTCAATGGGAATCTTTGATATTAAACAACAAATATGCTGAAGGATTTGAGGTTGTAAAAAGTTTTGAAGGAGAAGTTATTCAAGAAGTAGTTGGTAATAAAATAAATCACATCCTTATACCTATGAAAGTTAAGAATTCTGTAATTAAACTTGATGTTAAAAGAACTTTTTCAGGTAAAAATATGTATGTAGAAGCTATAATAGGCAAAGTTGGTTCTGACGAAAAAGGAACATTATATCAATACTACGTTGACGATATAAATGTTGAACATCATATAATACTAAACACAGAGGACTTAAAAGAGGGAGCAACTCTCCACTTAAGAGTATGTTTAAGAGATGGTTCTAATTTACTTACTTTCCATAATCTAACAAAAGGTCCAATTGAGGTACATAATTCTAAAATATATACAGCACAAGTAAGAGGTAAGAACATATGTATTACAGATGTGAATCTTAAAGAAGCTGCTGTCGTTGGATTCACTTGGGAAACCCTAGAAGAAAAAGGTATAGAAGTAGATCAATAGTTATTATTAAAGCATCTGATTATATTTACAACTCTTCAAGATTAAAACATGAGATATATTTATTTATTAATTACTATAATACTGTGTTCTTCTTGTAATAAAGAAAATCAAATTACTAATGAAAAAGAAAAACGAAATATTAAAGAGAGAGAGTTTTCTGCTGTTGAAGGTGATTTAATGAGTATTAGCTTTGCTTCTAGTTCAGAATCCTCTGTAAACTCGGTAAATAAAGTAATGTCCTCTACAGATGAAAGAATATATGGGGATCTTCCTGATGAGGTCATTGGACTTAGTGTTGAAATACTAAATTCTAACGATGAAATAATTGCTAAAGCGGACTTTACTAGAACTGCTAAAGCTGCCAATCAAGATTTAAACAATAATATTTTCTTACCAAAACCCAACGGTAAATCTCCTAAAGGAATAAATATAGTAGATGGCAAAGTACGTATAGATAAAACTAAATTTAATAATAAGGATATCTACGCACAAATCTTTGGATTTCAAAATCATCTTTTAAATAAAAACAAATACAAGAATATTGTTATAGCAGAGAAAAATAAAGAAGAAATATATAGCAATCTTATTTGGTATGGTAGATCAGAACTTAAAGAAAGAAAATCTATCCTGAAGATGAACATGTTAAATGGAGACCTTCATTTGGTATTTCCTACAATTTGTACACATGATTATTTATGTGATGGAAATCCAGAACATTGTACAGGGCATAATCATGATCATATTAAGAGAAATAACATATTACACCATATAAAAGGCAAACAATGGTTAATGTATTACGAAATCACTATAAAAACGAGTAAAAGAAAAAAAGAATATCAATATATAATCATAGATAGAAATACTCAAAAAGACTGGTATAATTCATATTTTAAAGATAATTACAAAGAAGTAAAATATGAACTATATGTATTCCATCATCACTCTATATTACGGAAAATAGATCGTAATGATCAACCAATAAATTCAGTACAAAAAGGTGATCCAAAAATTGAAAATATATATTACACTAATAATGATGGAGAATGTGATATATATTTAAAAAATGCTGAATTATGTACCGTTTCTATAGATTTAAGTATATACAGATGCAATAATGATAATATAGAAAATCCTTCAGATTACACCTACAAAGATAGTTACAACAACATAGATAAAGGACTTATATTTCCAAAAGATGGATATAAAAGAAAATATACTATACGTTCTGAAACATATCTACCAACACATCGAGAAATTAATTGTAAATATCAATTTTATTACAAAAAAAACAATTTAGTGCATTGGTATTGCAGTGAAATATTAGATACCTACACAGTAAAAACAAGACAAAGAGTAAGCGCTCAATATAGTTCTAATAAAGGGAATACTAAAGCAAGTCCATTAGGAATAAGTCTAGAAGAAATTAAATTAAACTAAAACACGCCTCATCTAGAGGTAAACTAATTATTAACTATCATGAATAAAATTTTTATTGGAGTATTAACTCTTATTGCAAGTGGATTAACATCTTGTTCTGTAGAAAATTCTGCATCTGAGGATATTCAGAAATCTTTAACAGGTACAGTAACTTTTAATGCAGCTAGTTTTGGTTTTCCAGCAGCAAATACTACAAAATCTCCTGAAATGGCAAGAGTAACTCCAGAAGGTGGAATTGCTAAAATAACAGACCTACCAAAAGGAGTAAAAACAATAAATGTAAAAGCTAGTCAAAGAACAGACAAAAATTATGATTTAGCAACATTTATTGCAACCAATAAAGAAACATGGAAGCTTGAAAATGTGCGTTTTGGAGTTAATACTTTCACTGCACATGCCCAACAAAAGAGAAGTGGAGACAAAACATGGACAGAAGAATGGGAAAGAATAGTACCAAATCCTTCATATGTAGAGGGATTTGAAGTTGCTAAAGAATATGTAGGAACAAAAGAAGCAACTATAAACACTACTGGAGATAACAACTTTACTATTGATATGGAACTTCTTAATTCAGTATTAAGATTTGATGTTGCAAAAACTAATAAAGACATCATAATGGCCTTAAGAGCTACTGTTACAACTCCTGCCAAAGGAAAAGACAAAGAAAAATCTATTTCATATACATATGATGTTAAATATACAAAAGATGTAAAAAATGTAGAAAGTATCTTTTTAAATACTGTAGATCTTGTTGCTGGAAGTTCTTTAAAACTAGACTTACTGCTAACGAATAATAATGTTTTAACTAAAAAAAATAATGTTTTAACAGCAACAACTAAAATTCATAATTTACTTAATAGCACTATCGTACTAGAGAAGGGCAAACTTTACACAGCTAAAAAAGCTGGCAAAAATGTAGTAATAACAGATAAAAACTTCAAAGAAGTAACTATAATTGATTTCACTTGGGAACAACTTCAAAATGAAAACATAGATATTCTTCTTCCTTTATAATCAAAGAATAATTTACAAATCATAAAAGAGGCAGCGAAAGTTGTCTCTTTTTTTGTATAAAGACTCTGTATTTACCTTCAAAGTAGAAAAAGAAAGAAAACATGTTGTAAAACAAGTTATAATAATTGCCAATTAGCTTGTTTAGAACGATGAATGCTTATAAATTAGCCGCACAAATACGCAAACATTTGATTACATATAAACTATTGGGACATGTACAAACAAATTAACACAGTTTCGTTCGATGAAGCTGTTAAGGTTATCAAGACAAACGACAGAATACATATACATTCTGTAGCCTGTGCACCACAAGGACTTATTAAAGCAATGTGCGAAAGAGGAAGAAAAAAAGAATTCTCTAACGTAAGAATCCAACACCTTCACACAGAAGGGCCAGCTCCTTATGCTGATGCTGAATTCGAGGGAATATTTTTATTAGAATCTTTCTTCGTAGGAGGAAATGTTCGTAAACAAACTCAAGCAGGATACGCTGATTACATCCCAGTTCACTTAAACGAGACTCAAAAATTAATTAGAGAAAATATTCTTCCTGTTAATGTTGTTCTTATTCAAGTTTGTCCTCCAGACAAGCACGGATACGTTTCTTTAGGTACTTCTGTTGACTGTACTTTAGCAGCTGTTCAAAATGCAGACACAGTAATTGCTGTTATCAATCCTAATATGCCAAGAGCATGGGGTGATGCTATGATTAAAATGTCTGATATTGACATTTTCTGTGAAGACGATAGTCCACTTACAGAAGCTCACTCGACTATTCTTACAGAAACAGATATCCTTATTGGTAAAAACTGTGCTAACTTAATAGAAGATGGTGCTACTATACAAATGGGTATTGGTGCAATTCCTAATGCAGTTCTTGCTCAATTAGGTAACCATAAAAATCTTGGTATTCACACTGAAATGTTCGCTGATGGTGTTCTTCCTTTATACCACTCAGGAGTTATAAATAACTCTATGAAACCTTTAGATACAGGTAAAATTGTTTCTACTTTCTTAATGGGTTCTAAAGAAGTTTACGACTTTGTTGACGATAATCCAGCTGTAGCTATGATGGATGTAGGGTATACTAATGATCCATTCGTAATCGCTCAATTACCAAAAATGACTGCTATTAACTCTGCTCTTTCTATAGATTTAACAGGACAGGTTAATGCTGACTCATTAGGATGTAAGTATTATTCAGGTTGTGGTGGACAATTAGACTTCATCCGTGGAGCTTCTATGTCTAAAGGTGGTAAGCCAATTATCGCCATGCCTTCTGTTACTGCTAAAGGTATGAGCAAAATTTCTCCTACATTAATGAATGGAGCTGGAGTTGTTACTACTCGTTTCGATATTCACCATTTTGTAACAGAATTTGGCGCTGTAGATCTTTACGGATTAACTCTTCAAGCTAGAGCTAAAGCACTTATTTCTATAGCTCATCCTGATCATCAGGAAGAACTAGATAAAGCTGCATTCGATAGATTTGGATCTCACTTCCACTTCATAAAATAAGATTAAACTTTATTATATATAAAGAACCGTCCTTATGGGCGGTTCTTTTTTTATAGCCAAAGAATAATTAAGCAATAAAAAAGCCAGCATCAAAAAGACACTGGCCTAATAAAGTAAATATACTAACTATAGAGCTAAAGGAAGCCCTACATAATAATCAAGAATCTTAGTTCTAAACACATAATCGTACTTAGCTTGAAGAAATTTAGAAGATGACTTCACGTAATCTTTCTTCATTTCTTTATACGATACTAGATCTATTAATCCTGCATTATATTTTTTCTGAGAATATTCAAAAGATTTTTTACTATAATCAGCCGCTACCTTTGCTGAGTAATATTTCTTCATAGAAGATTTTGCAGAAGCATAAACTTGCTGAATTTCTTTACGTAGAACGTTTTTAATATTCTCTCTTTCTAATTTCGTATTTTCCAATTGTATTTTTGAATTACGAACAGATGTAGAAGCCTGAAAAGCATTAAAAATAGGAATAGATAAATTCAATCCAACATGTTTTCTTGCATTACCATCAAGTTGTTTGCCAAAGGATACAACCTTACCAGTAGACATTAATACATTAGTTTTTGTATCTGGAGCCATAATCATCTGATTATCGTAGTAATTAGAACTTACGCCAGCATTCAAACTAAGAGAAGGTATCATCGAAGCCCTAGCAATACTCACATCTTTCTCTGAAACTTGAATATCTATATCTGCCTTAGCGATCTCAGGACGAAGATCTAATGCCTTATTATAAAGAGAAGATGATGATTGTAAAGAACGATTAGCATCAATTATAAGATCATCCAAAATAATAACCTTAAATGCATTATCTTCTTTTACATCCATAATTTGAAAGATATTAATATATGACATTTCAAGATTATTTTCTGCCTCAACGGTAGCAAGTTCATCCTGGCTAACAAGAGATTTTTGCTTAAGAAGCTCAACTTCCGCCAATTTACCTGCCTCAACAAGCTTTCCTGTTTTAATTTCTTGCTCCTTAGAAATAGTAAGTTGTTCACGAGCAATATTCAATATCTCTGTATTGTATAAAACTTGTAGATAAAGTCCTGCAATATTAACTGCCAAATCAGACTTAGACTTCTCTACAGCTTTTTCTTTCGACTGCAAGCTTAACTTTCCCTTATTATAATTATTAACCTTCTTAAATCCATTAAATAGAAGTAAAGAAGATTGTACACCAAAACTTGAAACAGCCGTAATTTGACTTTTTGTACTCTCATAAGTACCATTTGACACTGGTCCTTGTCCGAAATTAAAAGTATGCGAAGCTGATGCGCTAACAGTTGGTAAGAAATTCATCTTATTCTGAAAAGCACGATTCTTAGCTGCTTTCACACTCAACTCACTTTGTTTAAGCTGAATATTACTCTCGTATGCATGATTGATACACTTTGTAAGTGACCAGTTCTCTTGAGCCGAAGCATTTAAACTAAAAGCTAATCCCAAGCATGTGTATATTGGTATAAATATCTTTTTCATAATCTTTATAAATTAGTATCTGCAGTTTTAATGTCTCCTTTTATTAAATCATCTTTATTTAGACCAGAAAGAATCTCTATATTGATTCCATCAGAAATTCCTGTTTCTATATATTTATTTTCAAATACTTGTGGAGATATTTGTATTTGAACAAAAGCTGAATCGTTTTTAAAAGAAACATACTTCTCTTTTACTGACATTACTTTCTCTTTATTAACAAGGATTATTTCAGCATTTGCAGAATAACCTGAACGAATAAACTTGTTGTCTTGTAAAGATAAAGAAGCTTTAATTTCAAACTTAATAGAACCATTATCTAATTCTCCTTTTGGAGAAACATATTCAAGATTTGCATTAAATTTATCATTTGGTAGAGCACCAATAGTCAGAACAAAATCCATTCCTTTCTTTAGTTTAGATACCTCTATTTCGTCTATCTTTCCTTCAAATATCATATCTTTCATATCTGCCACTACAGCTATAGTTGTACCAGCATTAAATGTATTTGACTGTATAACAGAATATCCCTCTTTAACAGGTATATTAAGAATCATACCATCTATAGTTGAACGAATAATTGTATTTGAAGTTCCAGCTGATTTCTTTGTTATACCTTCTTTAATCAATTGTAAATTATCCTCTGATGAATTCAATTCGTTTAAAGCCTCTTTGTATAAAACTTTACTTTTTCTAAATTCTGAATCAGAAATCACCTTATCATCAAAAAGTTTAGAATCTCTATCGAAATCTATCTTACTGTTGTTAAAAGATATTTTTGAACGTTTTAGACGAGACTCTGCTGAATTAAGATTTATCATATCAGGAATAATCTTGATTTTAGCAATCTTATCTCCTTTTTTAATTATTGTTCCTGCTTCTAAGTAAATCTTCTCTATAATACCAGATACACCTTGAGGTTTAATTTCAATCTCTTTTCTAGGAACAACCTTACCTGTTGCTACAGTCTTCTCCGCGATATCAATATAAGATGGAGCCACGGATTTATAAACAACAACTTTTGGTTGTGATTTCTTATATAAAAAAACTATAGACCCTATGATTAATACTGCAAATATTAGCAGATATACAATTCTCATTATCTTCTTTCTCATGATTATTCTATTTTTTATGTGTTTAATTATCTATTATTCATCTCTTAATGCATCAATAGGCCTAATGCTTACAGCTCTTTTAGCTGGTATTAAACCTGCCAAACTACCTAATACAACAAGTGTTATTAGAGATATACAAGCAACCTTAAAGTCAACATAAGGATCAAGAATTGGCATGTCTCCAGAACCTGGACTATTTGCGATTAATATTGATATTATCTCTACAATAATTACTCCTAAAAGAAATCCCATAAAACCAGCAATAGAAGTTATCATCACCGATTCAGTAAGTATTTGTTTTATAATATCCTTAGGCGTAGCTCCCAAAGCTCTCTTTATTCCTATCTCTTTTGTTTTCTCTTTTACTATTATAAGCATGATGTTACTCACACCTATAATTCCAGTAATAAGTGTAGATGCACCAATAAACCAAAGAAAAAATTGTATAGCAATAAAGAAAGAACTCATCTTTTCAAAAATCTCTTCTACATTAAAAGAACCTATGGCTTCCTTATCATTTGGAGATAATTTATGATTTCTACTTAATAAATTATCAATCTTTTCTTGCACAGCAGACATCTTAAAACCCTTTTTAGCAGTGGCAACAAAAGAATAAATCTTATCTCCTCTATTTAATAATGATTGCAAAGTTGTATAGGGAGTAAGAATCGCATTATCTTTATTTCCCATATTGTTACTTATTGGTTTGAAACTTCCAATAATCATAAAAGAAATTCCATTTATTCGTATCTGCTCACCAATAGGATCCTGGTCTTTATCGAATAGAACTTCTTTTACTCTTGGACCAATAAGACAAACTTTAGCACTATTCTTTAAATCTTTATTGTTCACAAATCTACCAGCAAGAACCTTCACAGGATTAATCTTATATAAATCTGGTGACATACCAAAGATTTTAAAATTACCTTTTTTATCGTGCCAAATAGTATTGTCTGAACTTCCTTCCCAGGCTCTTACCTGAGGTGCTATATATTCAACCTCTTGTATATTTCTTTTTATATCTGCCAAATCCTTTATGGAAAAAGCATAGCGTCTGTTAGTAGGCATTCCTTTATATGGCACAGTTGTTTTCATTGGCCAGAAAAATGCCGAGTTTGTAGCAAAATTACCTAAAGATGAATCTAATTTATTCTCAAAACCTTTACCTAAACCCATTAAAAGCACAAGTACTAAGATTCCAAAAGTAACACCTAACATTGTTAAGAATGTTCTTAACCTATTCTTCCTTAAAGCAATAAGTATTTCGTTTATATTATCTATATCAAACATATCTATAATTATTATTCGTCACGTAATGCATCTACTGGTTTAATTTTTGAAGCTCTTCTAGCTGGTATATAACCTGCAATTCCTCCTGTTATTACAAGTACAATTGTTGCTGAAATTGCTACACCCATGTCTACTTGTGGATTTAGAAAGAAATTTGCTATTGATGGAGAGAATCTTTGTATAAGATCAAATGAAGTAATTATTTCTAAAAGACTTATCCCCATAAACATGCCTATATATCCAGATACTGCAGTAATAAATACTGCCTCTAGTAATATCAAGCCTACGATTGAAGATGGCTTTGCACCTAAAGCTTTTCTCACTCCTATCTCCTTAGTTCTTTCTTTTACAACTATAAGCATTATGTTAAAGACACCAATTGCACCTAAAATAAGAGTAAATATACCGATGAACCAGATTCCTGATTCTATTGCTCCAAAAGTATTAACAAAATTCTTTGACTGTTCTATGTTGTTACTTACCCATACTGCTGATTTATCTGTAGGATCAAAATTATGATTCTTTGCTAATATATAACGTAATTTCTTCTCTATATTCTGACTTTCCATTAGATTAACAGAACCTAAAGTAAAACCAATCTCAGTTAACTCCCCTTTTGTGTTATAAAGAATTTCGCCAACTGTGATAGGTATATATATAGTTCCATTATCACCATCGTTACGTCCAGATTTATTAAAAACACCTACTACTTTAAACTTAGTATTGTTTATTTCTATATATTTACCAATAGCATCCACATTCTTAAATAATGAACTCTTTACCTTATCTGAAATAACAGCTATTTTACGTCGTAATCTCTCGTCCTCTGTATCCATCATACGCCCATTCAGAAGAGTATATTTGATCAATTCTTTATATGCGGCATGCGTAGGCCTTACTCTAAAACTACCAAACTTTGTTTTATATGATATACTTTCATCACCAGGAATATATGTTCTACCAGCAATGGCATCTATTTGAGCAATTCTTTTACCTAATTCATTAAAATCTTTATTATTAACTTCAATATTCCTACCTGAATTCTGCCCCTTATAAGCCTTAGTCGTTCTCCATCCCTGAACAGTCATAGCATTTGAAGACTCTTGAGTAAAAGATTTCTCTACCCCATTTTTAAGACCTCTTGTGGAACCAAGCAATATAACAAGCATAAATATTGCCACCGCTACAGAAAAGCCAGTAAGAAAAGTTCTCAACTTATTCTTGCGGATGGTACTGAATATCTCTTGCCAAACATCTATATCGAATAGCATATTTTTTATATTATTTGTTTATAACTATCTTCTCTATTACACCATCTTTTAGAATAATGGTTCTGTCTCCCATCTCTCCTATGTCTTGTTCGTGCGTTACAATTACTATTGTTTTGCCTTCTTTGTTTATTTGTTTTAAAACATCCATTACCTCTTCTGTTGTTTTTGAATCTAAAGCTCCAGTTGGTTCATCAGCAAAGATTACTTTTGGATCAGTTATTAAAGCTCTAGCTATTGCAACTCTTTGTTTTTGTCCACCTGACATCTCATTTGGCATATGATGAGCCCATTCTTTTAGTCCCATCTTATCAAGATATTCTAGAGCTAATTTGTTCCTTTTACTCCTACTCACACCTCTATAATATAGAGGTAATGCAACATTCTCCATAGCATTTTTGAAAGAGATAAGATTAAAAGACTGGAATACGAAACCTAGGGTATGATTTCTTAATTCTGCAGCCTTTGACTCGTTCATCTTCACTATTGGGATACCATCTAAAAAGTAATTGCCCTCATCATGAATATCTAAAAGACCAAGTACATTTAGCATTGTTGATTTACCACTTCCAGATGATCCCATTATAGAAACCATCTCTCCCTCCTTTATGTGAAGGTCTACTCCCTTTAATACATGGAGCTTGTTTTTACCTACGTCGTACGACTTATGAACCTGTTCTAGTTTTATCATTATTTTAAGATTTTTTTAATATATTGTGCAAAGCGTGTGCCAAAAAATACAATTCTCTAATAATCAAGTAAATATAGTTAATGGAATCTATCTACACAAAAAAATATGTTCATTTACGTACACTTAATAAATCATTATTGTACAATCTTTTAACTTTGTACATACGTAAATGATGTGTATCTTTGATTTACAGAAAAATAAAGTATATTATGGAATGGAATAAATTAATCTCAGCTAAAAGATTT
Source organism: Marinifilaceae bacterium (assembly GCA_049671745.1). Lineage (GTDB taxonomy): Bacteria > Bacteroidota > Bacteroidia > Bacteroidales > Marinifilaceae > SNAP01. The sequence continues at coordinate 71,224 of JBATVL010000091.1, read as the reverse complement.
GGACTTGAAGACAAAGTAAATCCTAATGATGAACATATTCGTTCACAATTTCAAAGAGATTACGATAGACTTATTTTCTCTTCTCCATTCCGTAGATTACAGAATAAGACTCAAGTTTTTCCTTTACCAGGACGTATATTTGTCCATAATAGACTTACACATTCTCTTGAAGTAGCAAGCGTAGGACGCTCACTCGGAAATATTGCAAGTACATATATTAAAAATGATATGGGAGCTAGTAATCCCAAATTCATAGACGAAATAGGAACTATTGTTGCTACAGCTTGCTTAGCTCACGATCTTGGAAATCCTCCATTCGGTCATTCAGGAGAAGAGGCTATTTCTAGTTTCTTTAGAGACGGAAAAGGTCAACACTTAAAACAATATGTAAATAAAGAACAATGGATAGACCTTACAAATTTTGAAGGTAATGCCAATGCGTTAAGGGTACTTACACATACTTTTAAAGGAAGAAGACAGGGTGGTTTCGGAATTTCTTATTCTACTCTTGCTTCTGTTGTGAAGTATCCTTTCAATTCTATGAACTCTCCTAAGGGTAAAAAATATGGTTTCTTTCAATCTGAGAGAGATACTTATATTAAGATTGCACAGGAACTAGGTATAAATGCTTTAGATATAGAAAAAGATATATATGCTCGTCACCCTTTAGTATATCTTGTAGAGGCCGCCGACGATATTTGTTATCAGATTATGGATATAGAGGATGCACATAAACTTAGTATATTATCTACTGATTTAACAAAGGATTTACTTTTTAGTTATTTTGATGAGATAACAGATAAAGAACGCTTGAAAACTATTGACAATACGTTTAAGATAGTAACAGACCGAAATGAACAGATAGCATTCCTTAGGGCATCTATTATCGGAAAACTAACTGATGAGTGTTCTGAAGCGTTTTGGAAAAATAGCGAGAGTATTCTTAAAGGAGAATATAAAAATACTCTTATCAAAGATATAAGTAAAAAATCTGTAAATGCATATCAAGAATGCACTAAATTAGCTACCACTGAAATTTATCACACTAAAACTGTAGTAGAGATTCAAATTGCTGGTTTTAAAATTCTAGGAACTCTTCTTGACGAATTTACTCAAGCTATTCTTAGTCCTAATAGATTCTACTCTAAACACATATTATCACTTATTCCAGAACAGTTTGATATTAATAAAGATGATATCTATTCACAGATACAATCTATTGTAGACCATGTAGCAGGAATGACAGATCCATATGCACTAGATTTATACAGAACAATTAAGGGCATTCATTTACCAGACATGAATTAGTCTATTTCCTCAAAATCTACATATTCGCCTACATTCTTTTTACCAGCAGTTCTACTATTTGAATCTGGTTTATCGAAATGCACTTCTCCCTCTTTACTATTATTTCGTTCATAATGAGATTGTCCATGTTCGTAGCCATCTTGCATCTTCTCAATTTTTCTTTTTAATAAGTATGGCAAGATATTAAGGAAAAAAATACGAAAGGCCATTACTATTATAAATACAACTAATATGAAATTAAATAATCCACTCATTATTTTAAATTTTTATTTACAAATATATTAAAAATACTGACATTATGACATTACAAATGTCCAATATAAGTTACTTCATATATAAACAAAAAATGTACCATAGAAATATTTTCCATAAAAAAACCGCATACTTTTACATATGCAGTTTTGTGTTTTATTATATTTTGATTATTCTACATATAATTCTTTAGGAGTTTCCATTTTATTTTTAACTCCTACCCTTATATTTAATCCCAAACGAACATTTGCTAATTGTGTAGAAGTAAAATTTGCTGCCAGTACATTATCTGTAACAAGATATAATTGCAATGGACCAGCCTGAGCTGTAAATCCAAATCCTATATTATTATATGAATTATTTGCCATTGTATATGAAACCGAAGCACTTAATCTTCTCCATGCTTTGAAGTTAGCAGAAGCAGTTAATGATGTATATAATCTATCATTATAAAACTGTGTTCTATTTAATAAACCTGCCTTAAGCCATTCTTTAACTTTATATTGACCACCAATATAAATCTTAGTAGGCAACATCTGCATATATGAATTATCTTCTTTTTTAAGTTTAAATTTTTTTTCAAGTGTATCTGTAAGTTCCTTAAGTGCTTTTGTGCTTGTATTCTTAGCCGTTTCAGTAAAGTTTGCACCCTTCCAATCATAGTCAGCTTTCATTTTTATATGCATTCCATCTGCCCAATTAATAAACCCCAAATCTAATATACTTGCATAGAGCGAAAAGTCATTATTAATATCATATTTAGCACCTATATCAATACCAAGGCCCAAATTATTTGTTCCTAGTAATGTTCCTACTATATCTGTATCATCAAATGCCATATCATCTATCTTAAACTCTGCTCCTTTTAAACTATTGAATTTCAAAGGACCAGCAATTCTTACATCCATATTTGCTCGAACTCTTGAACTCATTCCATCAGGTGCAATATCCATAGAAATATTCGAATCAGACATATCTAAACTAGCAACACCCATAATTAATTTAATCTTACCACCTACAACAAAATTAGATTCTTTATTTAAAACTCTTGAATAACCAAGAGCAATCTCATTATAAGCAAGCACATTCATTTGAGTATCTCCAAATTGAACTGTTTTTCCCATATATTTAGTTGGGCCATTCTTAAAAAAACCAAAAAAACTTTTATCAAAGCCCATTCCAAAGGAATTTTTATGCTTTATATCCAAAGTAAAATATTGCTCTTTGACTTTAATGCCAAGAGAGAACAATGCTAATTCTGAATTAAGATTTATTGTTGTATTTTTAGACATAGCATTATATAAATTTCCTATATCTATTTTCACAGGTTTTGGTCCTTCTCCTTTTTTTATAAGAACATCTTCTAAATTAAAAGAATTATTATTATATTGAAGAGCAAGAGATGTAAAGCCAGGGAAACCAACCCAAACTTTTGCCTCTGGATTAATTGCAGGATTTAGAGAATTTGCCTGAGGCGAAAATCTCATAAAATATAAAGTATTATTCATCTCCTGCGAAAAAGAGACATAAGACAATAATAATAAAAAAACTGTATATAATATTTTTCTCATAAGATTATTTATTTAGTAATTGAAGATGGGTTACTTAAATCTAATTTAGCCTGGATTCCCATTATTAGGTTTAATCTCTCACTTGAAGTAAATTTAGCAGGTGTTGTCCCAGCTCCTCCTACTTTAAGATTCATTACTAAATCTATATTCTTTACCCTATCAAGTATACTGATAACATCTTCAGATAGAATAATCTCATTTGTTATATAATTAGCATCTTTTTTGAAAGGCTTCACTGTTCCATCTGGATTAATTGCTGGAGCAGTGAGTAAAATTAAAGGCTTATCTTTAGATCTTAAATGAGCTAATTCAATATTATCTTTATCCTTAAATATAATATCTCTAAACTCGACACCTATAGGCCAAGCATTTTTAGCTTTGAAGATAAATTTAGCAAACTTTATTCTATCTTTTATTTTCTTATCCACACCAAGGCTTTGATTCTTTAGATGCTGAGTATAAGTTAATCCATCAGCTACAGTTGCAAACTCCATTGGTATAACAATACGGGCACTCAACTTCATTTCTCCATCTGAACAAACAAAACCACTTATATGATCGCCTGCAGCATTTTGATGAGGAATTAAAGACATATCACCATTATATTCAATTTCTTCAAAAGGAAAAGAATTCATAAAAGGAACTATGTCAGAATTTCCTTCATCAAAGACGATTATATCTGGTTTAAAGGCACCTGGGCTTTGAACTTTTTCAGGACCGAAGAGCTTAAATTTAGGAGTATTTAGATTTTTTAATGAAATATCAGGCATACCCTCTTTTTGAGCAATGAAATTAAAATCAAGATTCATACCTATACCCATATTATGATTCTCAATCAACAATTCTATGTATGGATCTTTAAATATAAAACCTGTTATATCATTAAAATCTCCCATATCGACTTCAAAATGACCACTAGGAATACGGACTTTCATATTTCCAAAATCACCTATAGCTTTATCAACGCTGAAATGTCCTAAGGTAAAAGAAATACTTATAGGCGACAAGTTTCTTATGTTAACTATATAATCATCAATTACTAATGATAATTTAATATCAATAGCTAATTCGTTTCTCTTATTTTTATCAAAAGTTAATTCTTCATTCTTATTAAATTGTATTGGTTGTAATGTCCCACCATTTGCAACAATCTGCTCCTTATGTATCTTTGAACCAATCTCTCCCAATTCTAATTCTATTTTGTATTTAAATCCCAAAGGACTTATTCTTAGATTTAGAATAAAATCAGCAAACAAACTCTCCAATTTAAGTTCACTAGTGTTACCTGTATGTATTAATAAAATAGCACTTGTTTTGCCAATTTCAATTTCATGACCTATTACTCCAGCATTACGAGCATTTAAACCATTCAAAGCAAGTATTTTATTAGGTAAAGGAACTTTAGGTGCAAAAACAGGTGCAGTGCTTATAGGAAAATTTAATAAATTCTTCAATTTAATAGAAGTAATATCTTTCTCTTCATATTTTATAACATATCGACCACCTTCTTCAACAACTGTTTGATCTTTTATTGCACCTTTAAGAACATCTCCAAGAGTTACATCTACATTCATAATTGGAGTAATAATATCAGGTTTCCATATAATATTATCTTTATCTATTTTATCTGGATCTATAAGGTCAGCATCAAAACACGAGAATAAACATATACTCAAAGCCGTTAACGCAATTATCTTCCATTTTCCTTTCATTACCATATGTGTTAAATTAGTTATCATACTATTAGCCTAAGTAAGCTATATAAGTTTTAAAAAGCTCAAAACGTGTAAACGACAAATATAATATTTATTTCTGAACTTTATATTTATATAATCCACAATCACTAGAGCCTACAAACATGTAGAAACCAGAACCTTTACCCCTCATAAAAGTTATAGAAAACGCATTGTTTCCAAAGACAGGGAAGCCAGGATAATTTTTGCCTTTATTATCAATTAAATAAGCTAAAGAGTTAGATTTATCTACAAATCCAATCATCTTTTTTCTACTGCTAAAACTATATATAGAAGGAGTAATTTTAATTTCACCTGCAATTTTCATATCAATAATTTTATTTGAACCCGAAAAAGCGATAAGTTTTTTTCCATCAGCAAATATAAAATCAGGCTTAGAATCATTATCTAAATCTGTTGCCGTAAATAAATGCCTTTCAGATATATTCTTAGTCGTTTTAAGTTTCGATACTTTACCATGAAAATCTATCTTATATACAGTAGCCATTATATCAGTAACAAGCATATATGCCTTTTTACCCTCAAAAAAAGAAATATCACTCTTAGAAAGTTTTAAATACTTAGATTTAGCCGTACTCATTCCTTTTCTGTTAAGAATATATACTTTGAACTTATCTTTAAATACTATATAATCTTTAGTGTTTACCCTCTTATGACTTACTTTAGAACAAATCTCATTTTCAGATTCTTTAAACTTCCATCCTTTTACTATATTTCCATTTATATCATATAAATAAACCCTCTTATTTATAGAAGGTACAATAATTCTATAAGTTCTATTACTATCATAATCAAAAACAGATAAACCATATTTAGTTGGTGATTTTAGAAGTACTGGGAAGTTTTCAACATTATTACCATTTCTATCCACTAAATAAATCTTATTAGAAGTTGAAAACATATATTGTAATTTTCTATTCTTATATGCATCTACTTGATATATTTCTGAATTTATTCTTGCGTCTAGCGGCAATTTCCATAATACTCTTCCTAATGAGTTTATTAGATACACATTGTTCTTATCATCCTGAATAAGAGTCTCTGTTTCATTAGTCTTATGATTCTTAACAATGGAAGGTTTAATTACAACATTTCCTTCAAGACCTGATTCCCAAACTGTTTGTGGTTTCTGTTCTAATTCATTAGCATAAAGAACAAATATATTACTATAGACCATAGCATTGGCGGAAGAGAGCTGATAACCTATAGAATGAAATTTATAAAACGAATCTTTATTTTTACTTACAATCCTCTGCATCTTAGGATTAAAAAAACTCTTAAGAAGAGATAGTGAAGAATAAGTATTCGCATAAAAGAAGAAATTTCCTTTATTTGAGAATTTTTTATTGCTCAATTTAAAATTAGAAGCATCAACTATTGATTTATTTAAACTCAAAGAATGTAAATAATCGCTCAAAACCTTTGTAGAACCACCAAATACAAGATTATTACCAACTACAACAAAATAATTAGTGGGTGCTTTATAAAAAACATCACCCATTATTCTATATGCCAAATCATTATAAGGCATCTTATAAAGTTTGTAAGATAAGTCTCCGCCTATTTTAACTGTAGTCTCGTAATATTTAATAGAACGCTCATTCTTTTCAGCAAATCCTGATAACATACCCATCATTACTCTTGAAAGTTTCTCTTTTCCAATTGATTTAAATATGGAAATCTTATTAGCATTTACATCTAAACTATTTATAGACATAGATAAACAAATCGATTCACCAGAAAAGAATGAATAGAACTTCTCTTCGAATTTGCATTTAAAAGTCTTATCTAATTCGACTATGCCTCTTCTGTATTTGTTTAGCATACTTATCTTACCCCTATATTTAGTCATATCTTCCCTATATCGATTAAGATTACTCAAAGCTAAAAGAGAAAATGTAGAAGTTCCAGCCGGTACAAAATCTAACAATGTTGTTTCCACAGACTCTTGATGAGAAAGAACATCAAATAATTCAAAATCATTATGTGAAGAGCTTGAAAAACCATTAAAAGAAAGAGTATAATCAGTAAAATCAACATCTAAACCAGTCCAATTGCCCCAATTGTTTATCTTGGATAAAAAAGAAAAGCAAGAAGGTGCAGCCCATAATTTAGTAAATGCAGAAATATTTGAATTATTTATGAAAACATGTATATCTGCAGATTCATCAACTGTTTTACTTACTGCAACAAAAGAAGATTTATTAGGTAAGTTATTTTTACTCTTTATTTGTCGTATGGATTCCTCAATAAAAATAACTGATTTACTCATTAAGAATATACCATCTACCAATGCCATATTATATCTATTAGACTTATATGTATACATATATATATTCTCACCAGAATATTTCTTCTGCCTCATTTTATATTTTGGTAAACAATCTTTAGTTAGTTGTAAGATTGGTTTCAATTCATTTATATTCTTAAGCTCCACTAAATAAAGCATATCAAGTTTATTCTTACCAACAAGTTTTGTTGCACAAGTTATAGATTTATCTATGTCTAAATATAAATCCTTAGCATCAACTAAAGAATCAACTAAATCATATAATTTTAAAAAATCATCAAAAACACCAGATTCTTTAAACTCTTTAAACATTCCTTTTTTACTAATAAGAGCAGAATGAAGATTCTTTATAGAATGAACTTTCAAAACAATTTCACTATTCAAAGGCACTGCAGTAAGTGCACTAATATCAAATTTCTTCTGATTCTTAAAAAACATAAATCCTGAAGCAAGTATCAATAACAAAGCTACTACAAGAATAATATGAAGGATCGTTTTTTTCATCTTTTATTTATATTGGTTAAAGGACTTCAAAATTAAGTAATTACTATAATTAAATCATCTTATTATTTAAAGAAATAACGAAGATTATAATACTTAGTTCCATTTAATGGTTAAATAATAAAAAAGATATTAGAAAAACATATAGATTTGTAGAATATTACACAATGCAATATACCATGAACATAGAGACTATTTTAGCTAAAAAAAAACTAAGCAAAGACGATTTAGTCTATATGCTTACTTGCACAGGAGAAGAAGAAAAAAAATTATTCAAACATTCAAAAGATGTAAGAGAGAAAGAAATAGGTAAAGGAGTTTATCTTAGAGGACTTATTGAATTCTCTAATATCTGTAAAAAAGATTGTCTATATTGTGGTATAAGAAAGTCTAATACTAAAGTTGCACGATTTAATATAGAGGATAAACATATTCTAAATGCAGCCAAGTTTGCATATGATAATGATTATGGATCTTTAGTTCTTCAAGGGGGGGAGAGAGATGACGATGAATTTATTGAACGTATAGACAATCTTCTCAAAGAGATTAAAAAACTTAGTAATGGCAAACTAGGAATAACACTTTCTGTCGGAGAACAAACAAGAAAGACATATCAAAAGTGGTTTGAAAGTGGTGCACACAGGTATCTTTTACGCATAGAATCATCAAATAAGGATCTTTATTATAAAATACACCCAAAAGACAAAAACCACTCTTTTGAGACTCGTATAGGATGTTTAAAAACACTTCAAGATATAGGTTATCAAACAGGTACAGGAGTAATGATAGCACTTCCACATCAAACTATAGAAGATTTAGCAAATGATCTGTTGTTCTTCAAAGAATTTAATATAGATATGGTAGGAATGGGACCCTATATAGAACATTCAGATACTCCTTTATATGCAGATAAAGACTTATTAATACCCCAAAAAGATAGATTTATACTTTCTTTGCATATGATAGCTTGTTTAAGAATCTTAATGAAAGATATAAATATAGCAGCAGCAACAGCTCTCCAAGCTATAGATCCCATAGGAAGAGAAAAGGCAATTAATATAGGTGCAAATATTATAATGCCTAACATCACTCCCACAGAAGAAAGAGTTCTCTATCAGTTATATCAAGACAAACCATGTACTGATGAAGGCGCAGATGAGTGCTACTCTTGTATAGAGAAAAGAATAAAGATGGCAAATTGCGAAGTAAAATACAATGAATGGGGTGATTCTCTTCACTATAAAAAAAGAAAAACTAAATAAATATGCATAAAAAAAGCCATCCATATGGGTGGCTTTTCATTTATATATATAATTACTATTTATTCAACAGTAACCGATTTAGCAAGATTTCTTGGCATATCAACATTACAATTTCTCATAACAGCAATATGATAAGATAATAATTGCCAAGGTATAACAGTTAATAAGGGAGCTAAACACTCGTGTGTTTTAGGAATCTCAATAACGTGTTCTGCAATATCTCTAACAACGGTATCACCCTCAGTAACAAGAGCAATAACATGCCCTTTACGAGCAGTAACTTCTCTAAGATTAGAAACGACTTTCTCATAATAAGCATCTTGGGTAGCCACAAAGAAAACAGGCATATTCTCATCAATAAGAGCAATAGGACCATGTTTCATTTCAGCAGCAGGATAACCTTCAGCATGAATATAAGAAATCTCTTTAAGTTTTAATGCCCCTTCTAGGGCAACAGGAAATTGATATCCTCTACCTAAATAAATAGCATTAGAAACATCTTTATATCTATATGCAATCTCTTTAATTTCAGCATCTTTAGCAAGCACTTTCTCCACTTTCTCAGGAAGAGAGTTTAAGTCTGCAATAAGTTCTTTATATAATTCTTCGCTTAAAGTTCCTTTTCTATATCCAATAACTAAAGCCATCATAGTAAGAACAGTAACCTGAGCAGTAAAAGCTTTTGTTGAAGCCACTCCTATCTCTGGTCCCGCATGAGTATAAACTCCAGCATCTGTTTCACGAGGTATAGAAGAACCAACAACATTACAAATACCTAATACTGTTGCACCTTTCTCTTTAGCCATCCTAATAGCAGCAAGGGTATCCGCTGTTTCTCCTGATTGACTAATAGCAAGAACAATATCATCTTCATTTATAATAGGATTTCTATATCTAAACTCAGAAGCATACTCAACTTCAACAGGTATTCTAGCAAATTCTTCAAAAAGGTATTCTCCAACCATTCCAGCATGCCAAGAAGTACCACAACCAATAATAAGAATACGTTTAGCTTTCTCCATCTGAGGAAGCACATCATTTAATCCGCCTAAAAAGATTCCTGAACCATTCGCGTTCACTCTACCTCTAATAGTATCGTGAATAGAAGTTACTTGTTCAAAAATCTCCTTACACATAAAATGATCATAACCATTCTTTTCTATTTTCTCTATATCAATATCAACCTTTGTAATTTCAGGTGTTAATTTTTCATTACCTATTGTTTTTAAAACAAGTTGATCATAGTTTAATATAGCAACATCATCATCATTAAGATAGATCACATTTTTAGTATACTCAACAATAGGAGTAGCATCAGAAGCAATAAAATACTCTTTTTCACCAACACCTATTACTAAAGGACTTCCTTTTCTAGCTGCAATAAGTTGACCAGGTTCATCATTACAAATAACAACCAAACCATATGCACCAACAACCTTCTGAAGAGCCATACGCACTGCCATTTCAGCTGACATCTCTCCTTTTTTATACACATACTCAATAAGGTTAGCCAGAACCTCTGTATCTGTATCTGATATAAAAGTATATCCTAGATCTTGAAGTTGAGCTTTAATAGTAGCATAATTCTCTATTATTCCATTATGAATAATAGTAAAATTGCCATTCATAGACTGATGAGGATGAGAATTAGTATCCGTAGGTTCTCCATGAGTAGCCCATCTAGTATGCCCTATTCCTATTCTTCCTTTAATATCTCTATCGCCTATATGTTTTTCTAAATCTTGAACTCTTCCTTTACATTTATAAACGTTAGTATATTCATTAGATATTGCTATTCCAGCAGAATCATAACCACGATATTCTAAACGTTTTAATCCATTTATAAGAATAGGATAAGCCTCCCTATATCCTATATAACCAACAATTCCGCACATATAATCCTTGTTTTAAAGTTTTGTATAAGTCACATTCAGTTTTATCGATTCACCATCTAAAATTACTCTTCGAGGATCTTCTCTCCTGTGTGCAGGATAAACTGCAAAACCTTTAGATAGATCTATCATAGTATTTTTATAAAACTCAACCTCACTGTAATTGGCTATATTCTGAAGAAGGAATGCAATATTAAACTTATATTCTTTAGTTTTCTTATAATAATATCCATCTAAAAAAGGTTTATTATTTGATTCAGCAATAAAACCAGGAATAGAAACAATATCACCTTTTTTATTAAAAGCAACCATTATTAAACTTGATGGTATAATAGTATCAGATAAAACTGTATTAGGATCAAGTTTTAAAGAAATCTCAGCCTTATTGATAAACCTATCCTTCTTACTAAACCAGCTCTTATTGTCTAACCAACCTTTCTCATCTAGTTCATCTATAGTCAAATGTGCTCTAAGTCCAGCACCACCAAGTATATATAGAGGTTTTTTTGAACCTATAATACCATTATTAATATTATGCCTAAAAATATTCAATCTATTAGAATTGCTATTAGCCTTAAAACCGAATTTATATACTTTATAATTCTTAGATAGTTTATTACCATCTTTATCTTCTGACTCAGATTTTAAACGATAATAAATTACAAAAATAGTTTTTGGAGTTGGAATATTAAATGCAAAAAGTCCACCATTATTTTTACTAATAATACCGTCTGACTCAAGATATATACCTTTAAAAAAATTAGTAAAATTATCTTGACTAAAATAAATATCTGAATTAGAAATAAACTCTTTTTGAATAGTTTTAACAGCAGATTCATTAAGTTTAAAGCTAATGTAATCATGCTTCTTTACATCTATACTTACTAATTTACCTGTATCATCTCTCTTTGTGTTAGTAATATCAAAAGATTTGTTGTTGATCTCTTTAGTTGCCCAAAGATCACCTTTAAAACTTATAGGAGCATCCTTAGAACCAATTAGATCAACTGATCTTTTTACATCTCGAAGAGAAGTTTTTAATCTATAAAGATTAACTTTCTGACTTGTAATAGTATCATATAATGAGTTTTTTATTTTAAAATCGATATGAACACATACAGAATCAACTATTACGTCATCAGTATTATCAAATTTCCATTCTTGTTGAGTACGAAATTCGAATGCAACTGCTGAAGATATTTTTCCTATTACAGGGTCATTATAAGTACCAACAAAACCAGTAGTTATATTGTTTGTTACAGCATTAGCATCAGATTCAACCATGCCATTAACATCAAAAGCCACATCAGGTACAACAATAGCCTTATCACTTTCAAATAATCCCTCAGCAATCTGAGAATTCTCTTCTTTACAAGACCATAGCAAAACTATAGAAAGTAAAACCAACAAAACGCATCTTTTTCTCATTCTCAACAATATGAATGTATTATTTTCCTAGAACTTTATCAAAAAACTCATCATAAGCAGTAATATAATCTTCTTCTCTATCCTGATAAGGAAGAGTCATTTTCTCTGCTTTTTCAGCGTAATCTAAAACATCAGCATTTATATCTTTACTTCCACAGATAAATCCGTCAGCATAGTCTATAGCCGTTTTAGATAAATTAAAATAATTTGGATCTTCTAAATCTTTAATATCTGATTTCTTAATGCTTTCAAACATTAATTTATCTGAAAAAGCAGTATTTAAAGAACCTTCAAACTCATCATCACTAGCTGAATAAATCACCTTAGTATCAGCAAATAAAGGATCATCATTATAAGCTTTCTTCAAATATAGAGGAACTAAACCAGTTAACCAACCCTGACACACAATTAAATCTGGTGACCATCTAAGTTTTTTCACAGTTTCAAATACTCCCCTAGCGAAAAAGATTGCTCTTTCGTCATTATCTTCAAAGAAATTACCTTCTTTATCTTCAAGCACAGCTTTGCGTTGAAAGTAATCTTCATTGTCGATAAAATAGACTTGCATTCTTGCAGCCTGAATAGACGCAACTTTTATAATTAAAGGATGATCAGTATCATCAATTATTAAATTCATTCCCGACAATCTAATTACTTCGTGTAATTGATTTCTTCGTTCATTCACACACCCATATCTAGGCATAAATGCTCTAATCTCTTTACCTTTTTCTTGTATTCCTTGTGGTAAGTGACGACCTGTTTTAGACATTTCTGTCTCTGGCAGGTAGGGAGTTATTTCTTGTGAAATAAATAAAACTCTGGTTTTTTCCATGATATCCTATCTTTCTTCTTGTAGTTACTACACAAAGGTAGCTATTTTAACTTGTATTTCAAATTTTTATCATTTTGATGCAAGTATAGTACTTTCAATCATTTACGAGATTGAAAGTATTTCAGTAATTTTAAAAAAAAAATGTCTACACATAATATCATAGGAAAAAAAGGTGAAAAGATTGCATACGATTACCTTCTTAAAAAAAAATATTCCATTTTAGAAACTAATTGGAGGCACAGAAGAAACGAGATAGATATAATTGCAAAAGATGGAAATGAAATTGTTGTTATAGAGGTAAAAACTCGTACTTCATTAGATTTTGAGGAAGCCCATATAGCAATAGATAATAAAAAGATACGCTCTATAGTTAGAACAGCTGATGCATATATCAAATATAAAAACATAGATCTTCCTGTACGTTTCGACACTATTTGTATCATAAAAGATGTTAATACATGTAAATTAGAACATATAAAGGATGCCTTCTTTTCTCCTATTAACTAATAATTTATATATTTGAAATAATTCAACTCAAAATATAAAGATCTAAATTCACATAAATAAAAATAACATGGCAACAATAAAAGCAAAATACTTAGGTAACCTAAGAATGGAATGTACACATACACAATCAGGTACAAAGATAATTACAGATGCTCCAACAGATAATAATGGAAAAGGGGAATCTTTTTCTCCAACAGATCTTTGTGCAACAGCACTTGGTTCATGCATAATGACAATAGCAGGAATGTATTGCCAAGAAAACAATATAGACATTACAGGTACAGAGTTAGAGATAGAAAAGATAATGAATGCTGAGCCAAGAAGGATTGGAAGAATAAACATAATCTTCAATATGCCAGATAAAGAATACACTAAAAAAGAAAAATCAATTATACAACGTACTGCCAAATTATGTCCAGTACATATGAGTCTTCATCCTGATTTGATTCAAAACTTCACTTTCAACTGGAAAAACTAATCTATGATACTTGTCACAGGTGGCACAGGGCTTGTTGGTTCACATCTTTTATATGAACTAACAAGCTCTGATTTTAATGTCAAAGCAATAAAAAGAAAGACTAGCAGTCTTGAGAATCTAAAACAATGTTTCGAATATTACACGAAAGATTATAAAAAGCTACTTAATAAGATAGAATGGGTAGAAGCAGATGTTTCAGATAAAGACTCTTTAAAAGAAGCTCTAAAAAATGTAAAAATTCTTTACCACTGCGCAGCTATGGTTTCTTTCAATCCTCAGGATAAAGAGAAAATGCGAAATATAAACATTCAAGGTACAAAGAACATTGTTGAGTTATGTACAGAGAACGAAATAAGGCTATGTTTCGTAAGTTCAATAGCCTCTTTAGGAGATTATAATTACGTAAAGGGAAAAGAATTTCAAAATGATCCTGTAGACGAGTTCACAAGTCTAAACCCCGACTCTCCTCATTCTGAATATTCTATTACCAAGTTCAAATCTGAAGAAATTGTTTGGGAAGGAATCAATAATGGTCTAAATGCAGTAATTGTTAATCCATCTGTAATTTTAGGTTTTGGACATTGGAACACGGGATCATCTAAGCTTATAACAATGGCTGCCAAAGGTGTATCTTTCTACACAAAAGGAAGAACTGGTTATGTAGATGTTAGAGATCTAGTAAAAGCAATGCACCTATTAACAATATCTAATATTAAATCAGATAGATTCTTATTAAGTGCTGGTAATTATTCTTATCAAGAACTGTTTTGTCTTATTTCTAAAGGTATGGGGATGAAAGAACCAAAGTATTATGCCACACCATTTATTACTGGAATAGCTTGGAGAATAGAGAAGGTAAAAGAAATATTCTCAGGCAAAAAAGCAAGTCTTACAAAAGAGACAGCCCGTAGTTCTCATAAATGTTCTTTATATAATGGAAATAAAATAAAGAATAGTATAAATGGTTTTCAATATAGAGCCTTTGGAGAAAGTATAGAGGATATATGCAAGGCATATAAAAAGCAATAATTCAAGTAACTAGGTCTCAAAACCAAAGAATTAAAAAAAAATAACTACTTTTGCAGCTAAATTTATAATACAGATTGCTATGAGTCATAATTTGTTAATAGAAAAGCTAGAAACGGTATATATACGCTTCAGAGAGATTGGTGAACTTATCACTGACCCTGAAGTTGTACAAGATATGAAACGTTACGTAAAGCTTAATAAAGAATATAAAGATTTAGAAAAGGTAGTCACTGTTGCTGATAAATTCAAAAATGCAGTTGCTAACCTAAACGAATCAAAGGACATACTTGCCAACGAGAAAGACGAGGAAATGCGTGAGATGGCTAAGATGGAACTAGAAGAACTAGAAGAAATCTTACCTGATTTAGAACAAGAAATCAAATTCTTACTTGTACCTGCAGATCCGGAAGATTCTAAGAATGCTATATTAGAGATCCGTGGTGGAGCTGGTGGTGATGAAGCTGCTCTTTTTGCTGGAGATCTTTACCGTATGTATTCTAAATTCTGTGAAGAAATGAAATGGAAGATGGCTGTTACTAATATATCTGAAGGTGTTTCTGGAGGATATAAAGAAATAGTTGCTACTATCACAGGTGATAATGTTTATGGTACTTTAAAATACGAATCAGGAGTTCACCGTGTACAACGTGTGCCAACTACTGAAACTCAAGGTAGAGTTCATACATCAGCTGCTTCTGTTGCTATTTTACCAGAGGCTGAGGAGTTCGATATTACTCTTAATCCTGCTGATATCAGAAAAGACACTTATTGCTCATCAGGTCCTGGTGGTCAGTCTGTAAATACAACTTATTCTGCCGTACGTCTTACACATACACCATCAGGAATTGTTGTAACATGTCAAGATCAGAAGTCTCAAATAAAAAATCTTGCTAAGGCAATGATAGAATTGCGTTCTCGTATCTACGCTATTGAGCATCAGAAATATCTTGATGAGATAGCTGGAAAGAGAAAGACTATGGTTTCTACAGGTGACCGTTCAGCTAAGATTAGAACATACAACTACCCACAAGGTAGAGTAACCGATCACAGAATCAATCTTACTCTCTATAATTTGTCAGCTATTTTGGATGGCGATATAGCCGAGATAATTTCTAAACTTCAATTTGAAGAAAATACTGAGAGATTAAAAGAAAGTGGACTTTAATTATAAATTAAAGGAGATATATTTATTATCTCCTTTTTTTATGTCCAAGAGAAAAATATTAAGCATTAAATACTAAAGAATATGGATTATAAAAGCCTTTTTGAGCAAATAAAAAAGAAAAACTCGTTTCTATGTGTTGGTCTAGATACTGATATTAACAAGATTCCTGAACACTTGAAATCGAAAGAAGATCCTATCTTCGAATTTAATAAAGCTATTGTTGATGCAACAGAAAAATATACTATTGCATACAAACCCAATATCGCTTTTTATGAGAGCTTGGGCGTTAAAGGATGGATAGCTTTAGAAAAGACTGTTAATTACATTAAAGAAAAATACCCAGAGCAATTTCTTATAGCTGATGCAAAAAGAGGTGATATAGGGAATACTTCAAGCATGTATGCAAAAGCATTTTTAGAAACAATGAATTTTGATTCTATTACTGTTGCACCATATATGGGTGAAGATTCTGTAACTCCTTTCTTAGGATATAAAAATAAGTGGGTTATACTTCTTGCACTTACTTCAAACAAAGGTGCTTTCGATCTTCAATTCT
This sequence comes from Marinifilaceae bacterium, assembly GCA_049671745.1. Classification (GTDB taxonomy): domain Bacteria; phylum Bacteroidota; class Bacteroidia; order Bacteroidales; family Marinifilaceae; genus SNAP01. The sequence continues at coordinate 54,399 of JBATVL010000091.1, read as the reverse complement.
TCAAAAGCGAAGAAGAAGGTAAACATCTTTACGAGAAAGTTCTTGAGAAATCACAAGAATGGGGAGACGAAAATAATATGATGTATGTTGTTGGTGCTACTAAAGCAGAAATGCTTAAAGGTATAAGAGATATAGTTCCAAATCATTTCTTATTAGTTCCTGGTGTTGGTGCACAAGGAGGATCTCTCAAAGAGGTTGCTAAATACGGAATGAACTCTCATTGTGGACTTATAGTGAACTCTTCACGTGGAATTATATATGCATGTCAAGACGAATCATTTGCAGAGGTCGCAGGTAGAGAAGCTAAGAAACTTCAACAAGAAATGGAAGCTCTTCTTAAAGAATATAACGTTTAGAAAATTCAACTTATATATTGGGCTGTTCATTTGATGAACAGCCCATTTTTTATGCCTTAATTCTACACTCTCGACTAACAAGTATTAATCAAATCCTCTGTAACAATAATAAAGAGAAACCAAAATATTTTAAAAAGACTCTAATAGAATAAACAGAGATATCATATATTTTTGTTAAATACATCTGTTTTATTAAATATATGATGTTATCATGATATGAATTTTCTAATACAGAATAAATAACTATGTTTATGAACATATAAAGAGAGAGTCTTAGCATCAAAACTTATTCTTAACAGAATCGTAACATCTTTTATTGAGAAACTGTTTTGTATATAAGGCTACTTTGTTATTTTTGCCAAGCATTAGATAATTACGAAATAGAATTTAAATAATTTAATATCAATTTGTATGGACTATGGTATAGGCGATTTTCTTAAGCTGTTAGGCTCTTTAGGATTATTTCTTTATGGAATGAAACTAATGAGTGAAGCGCTTCAGAAAGTTGCAGGAGATAAGATGAGAACTATCTTATCAGCAATGACTTCAAACAGAGTAAAGGGAGTATTTACGGGTATTCTTATCACTGCTCTTATACAATCATCGTCGGCAACTACGGTAATGGTTGTAAGTTTTGTTAATGCAGGACTGCTCTCTCTTATCGAATCGATAGGTGTGATAATGGGAGCCAATATAGGTACCACAGTTACGGCTTGGCTAATAGCTATTCTTGGATTTAAAGTAAAAATGGCAGAATTAGCTCTTCCTTTAATAGGATTAGGTCTTCCATTTATGTTCTCAAGCAAGCGTTCTCACAAATCTTGGGGAGAATTAATAATGGGATTTGCACTTCTTTTCATAGGATTATCTTTTCTTAAAGATTCTATGCCTGACATAAAAGGGAATGTAGAGGCTCTACACTTTATTAGTAGATTCACAGAACTTGGTTATGGTTCTTATTTTATTTTTATGCTAATTGGAACAGTATTAACTGTCCTTATTCAATCATCATCGGCAACAATGGCACTGACTTTAGTAATGTGTGCTAATAATATAATTCCTTTTGAGATGGCAGCAGCTATGGTGCTTGGTGAGAATATTGGTACAACTATTACAGCCAATTTAGCTGCTATGATAGCAAATACATCGGCAAGACGAGCTGCTCGTGCACACCTTATATTTAACGTCTTTGGCGTATTATGGGTATTGGCTATCTTCCCTTTCTTCTTAGATTTCATTGCTTATATAAACGAATCTTTAGGTGGTGGTGATCCTTTTGAAAGTGCTGAGGCAGTTCCTGTTGCTCTTTCTATATTCCATACTACATTTAATATACTTAATGTATGTTTAATGATTTGGTTCACTAAATTTATTTCACGAATTGTAGTGAAATTAGTACCAATGAAAGAAACAGACGATAACTCATTCAAACTACAACATATAAATATAGGTTTATTATCTACTCCTGATGCTTCTATATTCCAAGTAAAACAAGAACTTGCTTTATTTGCTGAAGATACTGTTAAGATGTATAATCTTGCTGAGAAGTCTCTTGATATGAATAAAAAGGATTTCGATAAAGCATTCATTAAACTTGGGAAACTAGAGGACGAGAGTGATGAGGTCGAAGTTGAAATTGCAAATTATCTTACTAAGGTTTCTGAAACAAAATTAAGTACTACAAACTCAAAAAGAGTACGTGCAGGATTTAAAATGGTATCAGATATCGAGTCTCTTGCTGATTCAGTATTCTCTGTTTCTAAGGCTATTAATCGCCAATATGAACAAAAAGCTATCTTGCCTGAAGAGTTAAAAGATAGACTTAAAGAGATGTTTGTTCTAGTGCAAAACACACTTGATGAGATGTGTAAAAACACAAAAACTGACTATGAAAATGTTAATCTTAAGAAAGCTTACGAGCTAGAAAAGATAGTTAATGAGTTTAGAGTTCAGTTACGTCAAGAACATATATTATTCGTTCAAGATAAGAAATACAATTATGCAACAGGAGTTATTTATACTGACATTTTTGAGGAATGTGAGAAAATAGCTGACTTTGCAATAAATGTTTCTGAAGCTATTAACGAAATAAAAGACTAAATAATTAGTATTATTACATCAAGAGCTACCTTATAAAGGTAGCTTTTTTTATGCCTAGAGATTTTTCTCTATTTTTTATTACTTTTGCATAAATAAAAGAAGTATACTATTTTTACTTTTTCTATAAAAGGGGAATTATAACTCCTCGATTATTAATTATTAAATATATAAACAATGGCTCAAGAAGATATTTTTAAGAAGCTAGTGGCTCACTGTAAAGAGTATGGATTTGTATTTCAATCGTCAGAGATATACGATGGTTTAGGCGCAGTTTATGACTACGGTCAGTTAGGTGTTGAGCTTAAAAATAACATCAAGAGATACTGGTGGGAATCTATGGTTCGATTAAACGAAAACGTAGTAGGATTAGATTCAGCTATCTTTATGCATCCAAAAACTTGGAAAGCATCAGGACATGTTGACGCATTTAGTGATCCATTGATAGATAATAAAGATTCAAAGAAGAGATATAGAGCTGATGTTCTTATTGAAGATCTTATACTTAAAATTGAAGGTAAGATTGAAAAAGAAGTAGCAAAGGCAGCTAAGAAATTTGGAGACAACTTTGACGAGGAAGAATTCAAAAAGACTAACCAACGTGTATTAGCTAATCAAGAAAAGATAAATACAATTACTAAACGTTTCTCAAAAGCACTTAACGATGAGGATTTTGATGAAGTTCGTCAGGTAATTATTGATAATAAAATTGTTTGTCCAGTTTCTGGTTCTTGCAACTGGACTGATGTTCGTCAGTTCAATCTAATGTTCTCTACTGAGATGGGGTCTACAGCGGATGGCGCAAATACTATATATTTACGTCCTGAGACTGCTCAAGGTATATTTGTAAATTACCTAAACGTACAGAAAACAGGCAGAATGAAACTTCCATTCGGTATTGCTCAAATAGGTAAAGCATTCCGTAATGAGATTGTTGCTCGTCAATTTATCTTCCGCATGCGTGAATTCGAACAAATGGAAATGCAATTCTTTGTTCAGCCGGGTACTGAAATGAAATGGTTTAGCCATTGGAAAGAAACTCGTATGAAATGGCATCAAGCTCTTGGTTTTGGAGAGAAAAATTACCGTTTCCATGATCATGAAAAACTTGCTCATTACGCTAATGCAGCTACTGATATTGAATATAGATTCCCATTCGGATTTAAAGAAGTAGAGGGTATTCACTCTCGTACTGATTTTGATCTTAAGCAACATCAGGAATTTTCTGGTAAAAAGATACAATATTTCGATCCAGAAAAAAATGAATCATATGTACCTTACGTTGTTGAAACTTCAATTGGAGTAGATAGAATGTTCCTACAAGTAATGTCATCTGCTTATCTTGAAGAAGATTTAACTAAAGAAGGTGGTAAACAAGACTCAAGAGTTGTTTTAAGACTTCCTGCATGTCTTGCACCAGTGAAACTATGTCTTATGCCTCTTACTAAAAAAGACGGTTTACCAGACAAAGCAAGAGAGATTATGAACGATCTTAAATTCGACTTTAACTGCCAATATGATGAGAAAGATTCTATAGGTAAACGTTACCGTCGTCAAGATGCTATTGGAACACCATTCTGTATAACTATAGATCATGAATCTCTTGAAGACAATACTGTTACTGTTCGTTACAGAGATACCATGCAGCAAGAAAGAGTTTCTATAGAGAAACTTAGAGATCTTATTAAATCAGAAACTGATATGAGAACATTATTCAGAAACATGTAATTTTAAAATATACTCAAATAAAAAATAGGCTATCTCAAATAAAAGATAGCCTATTTTTATATATTATATATAGTACTATTTGTAAGATCCTGTTTTATCAAATTTTATTAGCCATGCAGAAGTTGCTCCACATCCACCAATAAGATAACCGCCACTCTTACTTTGTATTAAAGATCTGCCCATTTCAGAACCAAATTTTCCAAAAGTTTCTTGAATTTCAACTTTTCCTACTTCATTCACCTTAGTAAACCACATAGCAGTTTTACCGTTTACTCGTGTTGTCCCTGCAAAGGCAAAACCACCATCAAAAGTCTTTATAAAAGAAAATAATTCATCAGATTCATTACCACCATAAAATTTATCCCATTCCTGAGAACCATTCTTATTTATTTTTAATAATATTATATCATCATTATTTTTAGTAGTTGTACAAGCAAAAACATATCCACCATCAGATGTTTGTTCAACAAACAAAGCATCATCATCATAAGACTCACCAAAAGTTTTATGCCACTCATATTTACCACTATTACTTACTTTTAGCATCATAATATTATCAGACCTCTCAGATTGATCTTCTCTATTTAAAACATCTGTACCACCAGCAATAATAAATCCACCATCTTTTGTTTCTCTAATGGAATTAGCATATTCTTTAGAATCAGCAGAACCGTAGTAATTCTCCCATTCCTTCTCACCATCAGCATTTAATTTAGCAATCCAAACATCTAAATTTCTATCTATACCTTGTGAACTTGAACCTGCAAGAATATAACCTCCATCACGTGTTAGTGACATATAATGCAAACTGCCATGTAAAGAACCTACTGGGATTTCTTTTTTATAAGTTACAGAACCATTTTCATCTATTTTAGTTAGAATATATGGTGCATGTGCATTTTTTCTTCCAAAAATGGCATAACCAGATTTATGATCTTTTATAAATCGTGTAACAGCTAATGTGGTTTTATAATCATCATATATCTTTTCCCATATCAATTTTCCTTCTTTCTCATCTACTCTACTAACACAATTAAAAGAACCATCTTTATTTCCCATAATTATGAATGATCCATCGCTCTTTATTTGATCGATAAAATAGATACCATCTCCTGAACCTTTTTTACCATAATTCTTAGACCAAACAATTCTTTGTTTAGTAGTAAAAGATCTAGTTTTACTTGTCTTTGTTTGTAAATCAGTACGAGCAATTATATTCCAATAGTATTTTGTTCTAGGCTTAAGATTATTTACAACAAACTTTTTATCTGTAATTGCAACATCATTAAGTTTTGTTAATGTTGCTTCCGTTTCATCGCAATAAATATCAAAGCAGTCTGCATTACTCTTCCATGTAAGAGTAATACTCTTTTCTACTTCTTTTATATCATCTACAGGAGTACATAATTCGATTGTTAAAACTTTATCTACTTTCTCTTGTTTTTTATTATTTTTATTATCAACATCATCCTTACTACATGAAATGCTCAAAATAATAAGCAGCATATAAAGTAAATAACTAATCTTTTTCATTCTTTAAAATTTAAGTTTTTATCCGTCTTCCCTGTTTTCACAAATCTAAATAAAAGAGAGAGCCTCTGCAATAGCATTTACTAGTTATGACATTTGTTTGACTAACATATTAAATAGTTCCATAAATCACTAATATCCTTTGCGTAAAGATGTCTAAACGCTAATTAATTATAGATAATACGGCAATTATTCAAGCTATAAAATATAGTTTACATGAATAAACTTGAATATAATGCATAGAGGTGATAATAAAATATTAAATTTTTCTAAAAAATAAGCTATATTAAAAATCACTATTTGTTAGTATATTTGCAAAAACAGATAAAACACATGCTAAAAAAAAAGGTTCTTATTATAACATATTATTGGCCGCCTAGTGGAGGACCAGGAGTTCAGAGATGGCTAAAATTCGCAAAATATCTTCCAGACAATAATATAGAACCTATCATAATATGTCCACATCCAGATAAGGCAGAATATCCTATTATGGATAAATCTTTATATGCTGATATTGCAGATAATTTAGAGGTAAACCATACGGATAATAAAAGTTTCTACGGAACATATAAGAAATTCACCAAAGCTAAAACAGCACCTTATTCAGGTTTTGCTAATGATGCTAATCCTTCTTTTAAGCAGAAGATTTCTCGTTTTGTAAGAGGAAATTTCTTCCTTCCAGACTCAAGAAAAGGATGGAATAAATTTGCATATGCTAAGGCTGCTGAACTTATAAAAAAATACAATATAGAGACTGTTATTACCACCAGTCCTCCCCACTCTACACAACTTATAGGACTTAAATTAAAGAAGAATTTCTATATAAAATGGATAGCTGACATGCGTGATCCATGGACAGATATATATTATTATAATAATTTTTATCCTACTACACTAGCAAAAAGAATAGATAAAACTTTCGAAAGAAATGTTCTAGAGAATGCTGATTATGTAATCTCTGTTAGTGAGTTTATTAAGAAACAATTTTCTGAGAAATCTAACAAGATAGAAAAAGATAAGATCCTTGTTATTCCTAATGGCTACGACAATAAAGATTTTCCAATTATAGAAAAAGATAAAGAATCACAATTTACAATAAGTTATACAGGCACATTAGCTGCAAATTACGACATCACAACATTTGTTAAAATATTAAAAGATTTTCCGCATGATTACCTACTACAATTTGTAGGTAAAGTAGATGCAAATGTTCAAAAACATATACAAAACGAATTAAAAGAGAAGGCAATATTTAAAGGATTTGTACCTCACTCTGAATCTATAAAGACACTACTCACTTCCGATATCTTACTTCTTGTTATTCCTGTTATAAAGGATAATGAGGGAATACTTACTGGAAAACTTTTTGAGTATATTGGCTCAGGAAAGAAGATTCTTTGCCTTGGACCTAAACATGGGGATGCTGCTAAGATTATAGAGAATGCCCAGGCAGGTATTACATGTAATTACAATGATACAGAAGATATTCATAATTTTATAAACAAGATATATAAAACGAGAGAAAACAATAATTCTGATAGAAAAGAAATATATTCTCGTGCAGCTCTTACTAAAGAATTGAGTACTTATTTATAGCCCCAATATATGAAAATAAACAAAATAATCTTCATGTTCAAGAAGTTACTTATAGACTTTAATGCAAATAGAAACATTGAACTAGCAGAGGATTTTACAAGTAGTGAACTTACATATTATTACATCAAATTCGGTGAAGATACATCTAAACTGAACCGTCTTATCAACTCTTTTGATAAAGAGGGAGTGCCTCTTAATTCAGCTTATATAGATGTTAAGAATAAGAAACTTCACTATTATCCTATCAGCATAGGTCAATACGCTCTGGCTACTTTTCACGCTTACAAAACAAATGGTAAAGAAGAAAAAAAAGAACATTTCTTACGCATAGCAGAGTGGTTCTACAATAATAGAATAGAAGATGAAAGACTAGGATGTTATTGGCTTACAGAGGTAGATAAACCAGAGTATCAAGTCTTTCAAGCATGGAAATCCGCATTTACTCAATCAAGAGCTTTATCGGTACTTACAAGAGCATGGCAAATTACTGGAGATGTTAAATATCTATTACTATGTGAACAAGCTCTAAGTACTTTTTTTATACATACAGAAAAAGGAGGAGTAGCCGTTTGTAGAACTTCAGAGAAAGACAATAACTACTGCATTTATGAAGAATATGTAGCAGAAAAACCAACTAGAGTTCTTGACGGTCATATATTCTCTCTTTTCGGACTTTATGACTTTATACGGGCAACCAAAAAAACTAATTCACTTGCATATAAGCAAGCCACTAAACTTTTTAATAGAGGTATAGAAGGACTTATAGATATTTTACCTCAATACGATATGGGCTATTGGGTTAGATTTAATCTTTGTGAATTAGATTCATACCCTAAAGATGACCCCTGTACAATTGGTTACTTACGTCTTATAATCAAACAGTTTGAGGTATTATACTCTATTACTAGAAGAGAAGAATTTAATGAATATTCTCAACGATTTAAGAATTATGACAAATTGCCTAACATTATTAAAATGTATTTAGCTAAATTTAAAGCCCTTAAGAAACTTCAACGACTATAATTATATGTGTGGAATAGCAGGCATTTTTGAAAAACATAGAGATAATACAAGCTTAATGAACAGAATGCTTGATATTATTGAGCATAGAGGTCCTGATGATAAAACAATATACAGTCACAACGACTACTGTTTAGGACATAGAAGAATGTCTGTTATTGATTTAGAAACGGGCAAACAACCAGTCTTTAATGAGGATAAAAGCATATGTGTTATTCTTAATGGAGAGATCTATAATTACAAAGAAATAACAAAAGAGCTTAAAGAAAAAGGTCATGTCTTTTCAACAAGTTCTGATACTGAGATTCTTGTACATCTTTATGAAGAACATGGATACAATTTCCTAAATAAGTTAAACGGTATATTCGCCTTTGCTCTTTTAGACAGAAACACTGATACTCTAATGTTAGCAAGAGATCAGTTTGGAATAAAACCACTGCATTATTATAAAAGCGCTAACACTTTTATATTTGGCTCTGAACAAAAATCTATTCTTCTACATACTGATGTGCCCAGAGTGATGAACAAAAAAGCTCTACATTCGCATCTTAATTTAAGATATACTCAGGGAGAAGAAACTCTTTTTGAAGGTATTAAAAGACTACAGCCTGCACATTATGCCATATTTAAAGATGGTGATTTAAGTCTTCATAAATATTGGCAACAAGAAATAAATATAGATCACAATATAAGTGAAAACGAGGCTAAGGATAAACTTAATCATTTACTTAAACAGGCTGTTCAAAGACAGCTTGTGAGTGATGTTCCTGTTGGTGTTTATCTATCTGGGGGACTTGATTCTTCAGCAATAGTTCAAAAAATGCATGAGCTTGGAGTACAAGATATTAACACTTTCACTCTAGGTTTTAACGAACCAACTGATGAATTTCCAGATGCAAGAAGAATAGCAGACTATTTCGGAACTAATCATCATGAAAAATCTCTTTCTATGAATCCTCTTGAGCAATTCCCAGAGGTATTATGGCATGCAGAAGAACCTAAGATTAATCTTTTACAAGGTTTCAATATGTCTGACTTTGTAAAACCACATGCCTCAGTAATACTAGGCGGACTAGGAGGAGATGAACTTTTTGCCGGATACGACATTCATAAATTCATATACCCTTTTAATAAAGTAGATGCTCGCATTCCTTCTTGGATGCAGAAAATGGGTAGAATGAAATCAGATATATTATATAAGATTCAGAATGCCAGTGGTAGTCTTCGTTTCGACGAATACCGCAGAGGCGTACAAATGTTAATGTCTATAGGACAGATAGAACGTTTTTATCTAATTATAAGAAATACATGGGACTTCGATAAAGGAGCCTATCAAAATATATACTCTAAAGATTTTCTTGCCCAAACAAACATACAGAGCGAGAAAACAATTACAGAATTTGAGAAAATATTCTCTCAATGCAAAGGACAAGATGCTCTCAATAAAGTGCTTTTTACAGAATTCAATTCTAAGATGGTAAACGATTACCTGTTAACCGACGATAGAATGTCAATGGCTCATGGAGTAGAAGAGAGAGTACCTTTTCTTGATAGAGATTTAGTGGATTTCGGATTCTCTATACCAGTAGAGATGAAAATCAAAAATAACACCACTAAATATCTTTTCCGAAAAGCTATGGAGGATAAACTTCCACAAAAGATCATTTCTAAAAAGAAATGGGGATTTACAGTGAATCCATATCTGCAATTTAAAAAAGATTTAAAAGTAGTTGCAGAGCGTATTCTTACTCCTGAATATATAGCTAAACAAGGAATCTTCAATTACCAATATATAAAAAGAATACTAGATTATCCTGCACACCCTAAGTTAAGATGGCATTATAACTATATTTGGATAGTACTTGGAATGGCCGTTTGGGAAAAGATGTTTATAGAGGGAGACATAGAGAAAAAAGAATTTGATTTAGGCTCTTATTACAATTAGTCTAAAATTTTAAGAAGAAGAAAAATGAAATATAGTATAATAGTTGCCGTTTATAATAGATTAGATGAGGTAAAAGAACTTCTATATAGTGCAGAGAAAATGGAAGGAGAGAGAAATTCTTTTGAAATTCTGTTTGTAGACGATGGTTCTAAAGATGCCTTCAAACCTTATATAGAAAAATATAGATCAAGAAGTGGACTTAATATTCGTGCCATATTCCAAGAGAATAAAGGTCCTGGTGCTGCAAGAAATTACGGAATGGAAAATTCTGATGCAGATTACTTTATTTTTGTAGACTCAGATTGTATGTTCACTTTCAATTGGCTTACTGAGATAGAGAGAGTGCAAGCAATGGAACATTACGACGCATTTGGTGGACCAGATTCTTGTCATGAGTCATTCCCTACTCTACTTAAAGCAATTAATTACTCTATGACATCTTTCATTGGTACAGGTGGCACTAGAGGAAATAAAAAATCTGTAGGAAAATTCTATCCTCGCTCTTTTAATATGGGAATCTCTCGTAAGATTTATGAGAAGATTGGCGGAATGGGAGACCTTCGTCATGGACAAGACATGGATTTCTCTGCTCGTATATATGAGGCTGGATTTAAGGTTGGACTTATAGCAGATGCTATAGTTTATCACAAAAGAAGAACATCTTACAGTAAATTCTTTAAGCAGATATTCAATTGGGGAGTTGCTAGAATTAACCTAGGAAGAAGACATAAAAACATGCTTAAACCTGTACATTTTTTACCTCTAATGGTTATTTTTTGGTTAGTATTTTTAGGTATAGCTACTCCATTCTTTCCAGAAGTTAGCTTTATTTTATGGATTATTACCTGGGCTGTATTTATATCTATATGTGCATTTGCCAAATATCAAGCAGCTCTTAAACATAAAGATATAAGAGTAGGTATAGTTGCCATGATAACTCTTAATATACAAGTATTTGCATATGGTTTTGGACTTATATGGGGCATATGGAATGCTATTAGAGGCAAAGAGGTTCAGGGTTTTTCTAAAAACTATTACGGTAAAAAGAAGGACTAATCCTTGAATACCTTAAACCATTGCTCTAGCATTAAGGTTTTCCACAACACATTAGAATTTTTATTATCACCCTTCTTATAAGAACTCCAGATAGAGTGTATTTTCGGCATATCGAAGATACCTCTTTCTTTAAATGATTGAGAGTTTATTGTATCATCCACAAAGCTTGACAAATCACCGCGAAGCCATATATTCTCACCCGGAGAAACAAAACCTATCTTATCCTTACGCTCTACTATTTCACGTGGAACTAATCCTTTTATCGCATCTCTATGTATCCTTTTGCTGAAACATCCATTAATTTTATAATCAGATGGCAAAGAGAAAGCAAATTCAACCAAACGATAATCTAAGAAAGGCACTCGTGATTCTATAGAATGGGCCATAGAGTTTCTATCTACAAAATGCAAAAGCGAAGGCAGTACTGTAGAATAAAGATTATTGTACAGAAAAGAAGACAACTTTGAAGAAGCTATATTACTTATATTATTCTCAAAGTTATAATTAGAAGATGATATATTTAAAGGAAATTGTAAATTATATTTAGCCTCTCTATTATAAGCAGAAAGCTCTGAATTACCCAATATAAAAAGAGTCTTTGCCAAACGAGAAGGCAAACTACCCTTGTCATTATTCATTAAATAATCAGGAAACTCTCTATACAATCTTCCTACCTTACGAGACTTCATTAAATCAGCATAATAGCGGTAATAGGCATGATTGTAGCCTCCCAATAGTTCATCTGTACCCTGTCCATCAAGCAAAACAGTAGTATTATATTTCTTAGCTTCTTTGTTCACAAAATAAGAAGACATGGGACTAGAACCCATCAAAGGATAATCATGATGCCAAGTTATTTTCTCCATCTCTTTTAAGAAATCATCAACCTTGGTAGATAAATAATGTGGCTTAGCACCAGTGGCATCGCAAACTATATCTGCATATTTTCTCTCATCGTAAACTTTATTATAATCGTAATAAGATGTGAAAGTATTATACTCCTTATCTGTCATTTTACTTGCAGCACAAACAATAGCAGAAGAGTCTAATCCTCCACTTAAAGTACTACCAACAAGCACATCCGAGCGCATACGTAAGTTAACCGAATCCAAAAACAATTCTTTATATCTTTCTGTAGCATCCACATAAGAAAGAGTAGATTTCTCAAAAGAAGACTCTTCCAAATCGTAATATCTCTTAATAGAAATCTTACCATCTTTAATAATCATAGAATGAGAAGCAGGCAGATATTTTATGCCATTCCAATAAGTACATTCTGAATTTACATGAAAAGAACCAAGGGAAAAACTCTTGTAGATAACCTCCTCATTTAAAGATTTATCTATATCAAAAGCCAATAATTGCTTAGCTTCTGAACCGAATACTATACCATCAGGAGTGATAGCATAATAGAAAGGTTTAATACCAAATCTATCACGAGAACAGAAAAGTTTTTGTTCCTTAGCATCCCAAAGAGCAAAGGACCACATACCATTAAACTTATTAATACAAGCCTCACCCCACTCTCTATAAGCAGAAATAACAACCTCTGTATCAGAACCAGAAATAAAAGAATAACCCTTGCCTATAAGTTCTTTTCTAATCTCAAGATAATTATAAATCTCACCATTAAAGACTATACTCAAATCACCTTCAAGATTACTCATAGGTTGATGTCCCTTAGCCGACAAATCTATAATAGATAATCTTCTGTGCGCTAGACCTAGATTAGCATGCATATCTTCTTTTAAAAGAGGGAAATGAGCTTTTATCTGCTCGCAAGAATCACCACCAGAGAAATGTGTTTGTGTTTGAGCAGAAGTATTAAAAAGCAGATATCCCTCATCATCAGGACCTCTATGCCTTATCATCTCGTTCATAGAACGTAGTTTAGACAAATCAATACGCTTTCCATTAAAATTAAATACTCCTGATATTCCACACATAAACTATTCCTTTAAGGCCTATTATATTTCTTTATTCAAATATAACTATATTTACATTTAAATATAAGGAATATGCAAAGCAAAAAGATATTATACATTAAAGCATGGGACGTAAGTTTCATAAAGAAAGACGAGGAAATATTAAAAAAGAACTTCACTTGTCTGTCTTTTCTGTATAGATCTACCAAAGGATTTACAGGACTTAAAGATATGATTAGATGTCTATTTTGGCTTTTAAAAAACATTAAAAACACTGACTGTATATATGTCTGGTTTGCAGGTATTCATTCCCTTATCCCAAGTATTATCGCCAGATTTTTTGGTAAGAAACTTATTATTGTACTTGGTGGTTTAGATGTAGAAACTTATCCTCCACTTAATTACGGATTCATGCTTCATCCTCTTACTCGTTTCTCAGTACAAGTAACATGCAAATTAGCAGATATTTTATTACCTGTAACAGAGCATACTCTTAGAGAATTAAAAAGAAATGTAAAACCTATATATTCTGAAAAATCGCAAATAATCTATAATTCTTATTTTGGGGATATATTCAAATCTGAGAATAAATTCACAAAGAAAAATCAAGTAATGACTGTATGTGCAGCAGCCGATATTACAACAGTTAAACGTAAAGCAATAGACGTATTTATAGACACAGCTCGCATTATGCCTGAAATCCCTTTTCTTGTGGTGGGAATTAGTGGAGAAGCTTACGATTTCTTGAATAAAGATTTACCTGCAAACGTACAACTTATAAAACACTTACCCTTTAAAGATTTAGCAAGACATTATTCCGAATCTAAGGTGTTTTGTCAAGTCTCTAGACTAGAAACTTTTGGAGTAGCAATAATAGAAGCCATAGCCTGCGGTTGTTTCCCTATAGTTAACAACTCGGGCGGAATGCCTGAAATAATAAGTGGAACTAAGGGAATAATCTTAAAGGAATTAAATAATAAAAAATTAAAAGAAGCTATAGAAGAAGCATTTACTCGTCCACAAGATGATATTCTTGATATAAAAGAGAAAGTACTTCCTCGTTTTGATTCTTCTATTAGAGAAAGGAAAATTGTAGATATTATCTCTACTCTTTCCTACTAGCCCAATCCATACTTTCTATATGTTTGCATGCTGTAAAAGGTAGAATATCCTTAGCATGCTTATTTACTTGCTCCGATACTGGAGGTAATTTCATATAATCACCATAAAGTTCTTGAAGATAAGCATGAGTATCATTAGGCACATTAAAATCATACCCCTCAAAACTCATTCTCTTTAAAGGAAATATAGTCTCTTTTTTATAGGCTTTTGTAGGTATACCACCCAGAGCATACGACAAAAGTTTCGCATCTTCCTTATTTACATTTCTTTTCAAGAAGAATTTATCCACGGCAGACATGCTTATTCTCTTGAAAATCTGCCTTGTTATAGGGTAAAGAGATTTCTCTATAAGTCTTAAAAACAAAGGCAATTTAATGTTTACAGGATACAAGAATCTTAAAAAAGCAAGCACTCTATTTTTCTTCACATAATCCATAGTAAAAATATCTATGAATATACCCTTATGCTCGTCTGCCGAACTATTATCGGTAAGAAAAGAACTATATCTATCGCGCAATTTCACAATAAAAGAGTTACGAGATGCATCCGTTTCGTGAGTCTGAAAAAACATATCTTCAGGTAAATATTTAGGCAAGATCTTCTCAAAACGAAGAAGATCTTTACGCGGCATAGCGATATCTATATCATCATCCCAAGGAATAAAACCTTTATGACGAACAGTACCCAAAAGGGTTCCAAAATCTAACCAATAATCTAAACCTTCTTTCACACAAATAGCATCAATACCCCTAAGCATTCTAAGCATTACAAGCTTTCCTTGATCAAGAGCAGTACTTCCCTCTTCTCTATTATCTTCTATAAAAATCTTATTCTGCATCTTATTTACTTGTATATAGATATTCTGATAATTCCTCTTCTATTCTCTTTATGTCCTCTGCATCTTCAGTATTGCCAACATATAATTTTGTATTCTTTATAGAAACAGATGGTTTAAGAAACTGACCTTTTCTAGTATGTTTAGACTTATCTATCCCTAAGAAAGAATATAATTTTTCAAGAGAATTTTCATAATCATATATAAGATCTTCAAAGAAGATATGTAGTACTTTCGTTTTATCAAAAACCTCCGTTTTCTTATGCTCACGTATTGTTCTATACCATTTTATATAGTTTTCTAAATCTAGTGGTAAAGGTCCATTTCCTTTCCATCTTCTCTTATTTATAAGATAAATATCTCTAGGATCTCTATCTACAACTACCACTTTTACATTAGGATAATAATTAAAATAACGTTCTAAATTACTGGGCGGAAACAACTGATCCATAGCAATATATTCGTACTCATTATTCTTGTCTAGTGTACCTAAAAGTTTTGTAAGATAAGTTCTTGTCTTTTCTTGAAATTCTTCTTTAGTCACAAAAGACGAGTACATAGGCTTCTTGATAATAAAAGGAACAAACTCCTTATGAGTAAACTTCTTATTTATAAAGAACTGTATTCTACGAGGCAGCACATAAGTAATAAAACGTCTAAAAGCGGACATCTCAACCTCATGCTGAAACCAATTACCCTTATACTCTGCTTGTATAAACGAATTTATATACTCATCTGATAGTCTCTTAAAATCATCTCCGAAATAAGCAGAATATCTCTTCAAGAAATACTTACCGCCTGTCAGAAACTTTATATTTTTCTTAAAACGTTCTATTCCATAACCGGCCGTCATTCTGAAGTTATTATCTACCAGATAATACTCTAATTCTGAAACACCACTTGGATAATAGAGCATATTGAATTCGTAATCTCCGAAAGAATGACAATTAGAAAACTCTTTCATCAAATCAGTTATTGCGCTTGATCCTGTTGCAAAATAACCTGTACAAGTAATTATATTAGTTGAATTATCCATGCTTTTACTTCTTTACTCTATTCTTAAAATCTTTAAACATAGATAAGATATTATCTACATCAGTTTTCCCAAGTATTCCCAATAAATATAATGCAAAAGGGAATGCACACACTAAGACTGATCTATATATGAAAGCTAAAAATGCACTCATATTATTGCCTATCTCTCCCATAAAAATAAAAACTACAAGAATAAGAATACAGGTAAAAAGAGTCTTTAATCTATATCGTACTGGATAACATTTTCTTGAGAACTTATACACCACAAAAAGATATATAGCCTGACTAACAAGAGTTGCCAATGCTGTACCTAATATGGCTGTCATATTAAAATATATAAATATCTTTACAAATAGTATGTTTAAAACTACATTAACCAAAGAAAGCAGAACCGTTATTGTACCAATAAATAATGTCTTCTTCTCTATCTTTAAACCAACCACCACTATGTCTTTTAAGAGTGCAATATATATTCCTGTAACAATAAACGGAACAACTACGGCAGCAACAAGATAAGCATCGTTGCTTACAAACAAGCCTACTATCTCTTTCCTAAGAAGAATAAAAGCTATTGCCAAACAAGCTCCTATAATTGAAAGATATCTAAACGATCTGTTATGAAGTTCGTACCCTTCTTCTGTCTTCATTTTCTTATATAAGATAGGTACCAGGGCAGATAGAACAGAAGCAGAAATTATAATCTTGAAGGTATTAGACAAACGAAAACCCAAAGAATAATAACCTACTTCGGGTAAATCAGACATAAAACGTAAAGTATATTTATCGGCCAATGAGAATATGATAGAACTAAGAGATGAAATGGCCATAGGCAAACTATAAACCACTAAATCACGGATAATAGACATATCTATTTTCACTTTCACATTCTTAAATAGTATAGGAAGATAAATAATAGATTGCAGAATAAGAGTATATAATTGAGCCTCGTAAACCCCATATAATCCCATTTTCTGATACACTACTTTGTACAAAACAAGAGAGATAAGAACAGTAAAATACACTAAATTTACTCCAGTTAATTTTAAAGCCTCTCCTCTTAACTTCAATAATTCAGTAATAACTCCATTTGTTGTTATAAAGAATGAAATCACTGTAATCATCACTAATAATCTTGTATAATCTATACTTGTGAATAGAAAAACAGAAAGCGGTTCTCTAAAGAAAAGAACTACAGATAGAGATATGGAAGCAGCAATAAGAACCACAAAGAGATTATTAAAAAGCAATTCTTTTTGCCTGCCTTTATAGTCTGCATCCCAATAAAAACGAGAGAAACCCCAGTTAATTCCCAAAATAAGAATGGTAGGAGCTATAGCTATAATAGACTCCACAAGTCCCATTACACCATATTCGGATTTGCTTAAATACACCTCGTTAGTATAAAAAGGCACTAAGATTAATCCCATTATCTTGGCCATGAAACCACTTAGGGAATATAATAAGGATGATTTAAAAAGATTCTTTAAGTCTTTGTACACTTTTTGTCAGTTTTTGTATTGAACAAATATACAAATTCACTTAGAATAATGAGTAATTAAGTAGGTATAGAATAATTAGCTAAGGTTTTAATGCCTTTTAGAGCTTTTGAAATTGTATCATATTTGGCAAGTGTTTGACCAGTGTTTGACCAGTGTACGGTCAGTGTACGGTCAGTATACGGTCAGTGTACGATAAACATACACAGACTGACCGTATTATGACTGCATAATTAAGGCTTACTCAAGAAACAAATTACAAATGGCAAACAAATTGTAAACAAATCCATATTTATTGAAAATTCTCTGAAGTATTATTCTAATAAAAAGCTAAAGAGAGCAAATAACTAAAAGATGTCTATTATTTTCCTATTTTTATGCTAATTATTAACAATAGTAGATATAAGATGAACAAGTTCCAGTTTAAAAAGATAATACCGTATTTAAGTGCGCTTATTGTTTTTATTGCAATATCATATGCGTATTTCTCCGAAACTCTTACGGGAAAGATAGTTAATCAGTCTGATGTCTCTTCATGGAGAGGAGCAACTAACGAGATTTATAAAACTCAAAAAGAGACTGGAGAGAAACCTCTGTGGACTAACTCTATGTTTGGTGGAATGCCATCTTATATGATTTCTACAGATTTTGATGGAAACAAAACTAAGTCTATTTATAAAGGACTTCTTATTGGTAAGAGTCCCGCCAGTTATTTATGCTTAGCAATGATTTCTTTCTTCTTACTCTTAATGGCTTTTGGAGTTAATCCCTGGCTAGGAATAATTGGTGCTGTTGCTTTTGCCTTCTCTTCATATAATCTTATAATTATACAAGTAGGGCATAATTCCAAAATGGTAGCAATAGCATATATGCCAATGGTTATGGGGGCTGTAGTGTACGCTTTTAGAAAAAATAAATGGATAGGAGCCGTTTGTCTTGCTCTTGCTTTAGCATTAGAGATAATGGCTAAACATCCACAGGTAACCTATTATCTTGGAATCACCATTTTTGTTTATGGATTATACGAATTATATTTTGCTATAAAAGGGAAAACTATTCCTGTATTCTTAAAAACATTAGGATTACTTTTTGTAGCCGCTTTTATGGCCGTAGCAACTAATGCAGATTATTTGATGACTATGAGCGAGTATTCTAAAGATACTATGCGTGGACCATCAGAGCTTACTCACGATGCACAAAATAAAACAGCAACGGGCATAGATAAAGATTATGCTACAGCATGGTCTTATGGAATAGATGAAACTTTCAACCTTCTTATTCCAAATTATAAGGGAGGAGCTTCAGGTTCTGCATTAACGGAAGATTCGGAAATGTATAAACTCTTTGCTCAACAAGATCCTGCTTATGCAAGAAAAGTTATTAAACAGATGCCTACTTATTGGGGTTCTCAACCTTTTACATCTGGTCCGGTGTATATAGGAGCCATAATGATATTCCTTTTTGTACTTGGACTTTGCCTTGTAAAAGGAAAAACGAAGTGGTGGATTCTTTCTGCAACACTTCTTTCTTTTGCTTTGGCTTGGGGTAAGAATTTCATGCCATTAACTGATTTCTTCCTTGATTATGTACCCATGTACAACAAGTTTAGAACAGTTTCTATGATACTTGTTATTGCACAAATGACTATTCCACTATTAGGGATTCTTGCCCTAAAAAGAGTATTCGAAAAAGAGGTAGATAAAAAACAGATTATTAAAGGACTTAAGATTGCTCTTGGAACTACTGGCGGGTTTTGTTTATTAATCGCAATGTTCCCAACTATAGCTGGTTCTTTTGTTGGTGCACAAGACTCTCAGATGCAAGATATAGTACTTAAAGCTCTAATGGCAGATAGAGTGTCAATACTTAGATCTGATGCTCTTAGATCTCTTGTTTATATAATTCTATCAGCAGGAATAGTATTCTTATTTATAAAAGATAAGCTAAAAGCAAATGCTGCATATGCTATTCTTATTGTACTTGTAGTTGCAGATATGTGGGCTGTAGATAAACGTTTCTTGAACGATTCACATTTCATGCCTAAACGTAATCTTACTGGACAATTTAAGGAGCGTCCTGTTGATAAAATGATTCTACAAGATAAAGATCCTAATTATAAGGTTTTAGATTTATCAGTAAATACGTTTAACGATTCTCATATTTCATTCTATCATAAAACTATTGGTGGATATTCAGCTGGTAAATTACGTAGATATCAAGATCTTATAGATTTTCATATTTCTAAGGAGATGCAGGCATTTATAAGTAAGATAAAGACGGTACAAACATATACTGAGATTGAACCAGTTCTTGCTAGTCTTAATGTAATAAATATGCTGAATACAAAGTATATAATCGCAAATGGAAACACTGAACCTATACAAAATAGATATGCACTTGGCAATGCTTGGTTTGTTGATGATTATAAGATGGTTAAGAATGCTGATCAAGAAATAGCGGCTCTTAATGATATAAACCCTAAGGAGATAGCAGTAATTGATAAATCTTTTGCAGATATTCTTAAAGACAGAGCTTTTGAACCAGACCATAGTGCTACTATTAAACTGACTTCTTACGCTCCTGATAAATTAGTGTACAAGAGTAAAAGTGCAACTGAACAATTAGCAGTATTCTCTGAGATTTATTATTCTAAGGGATGGAAAGTAAATATAGACGGACAAGAGGCTAAGCATTTTAGAGCTAATTATGTTCTTCGTTCTATGATTGTTCCAAGTGGAGAGCATACTATTACTTTTGAATTCATACCAGATACATATTACACTGGGAAGACTATATCTACTATATCTTCTATTCTATTGATACTATTATTTATTGCTGGAATGGCATGGAGAATAAATGCATATAGAAAAGAAGAATAAAAACTTAACTAAGATAAAGAACTATAGATTTATTTTCTGGAATCTATGGTTCTTTATTTCTGTTTAATCTAAAGACTACGGTTCTATTAACTCCTGCTGCCGTTTTTAGATTAGAATATATCATATATAAATGACTAAAGTCACCACTAGTATCTGGATCAAAGCATTTAACGCATACCTCTAAAGAATTCTCACTTAAATCAGCTCTATTAAGAACACATGCAGAAGCTGTTTTAGTTCCCACAATTGGCATTTGAATATAACACAAACCAAGATTAACATAGTTTACTATGTATGCAGAAGGATATTTACTTATGTTTTCAAATACAATATTTAACCTAGATTGTGGCGTAGTCATATTTACAGAAACATTGGTATTCTTAAGCTCTACATTTATTTCTTTAGTTCCTATGTACTCAAAATAGGTAGTCTGTTTTTTAGAAAGGATATCTGAATAATAACGAACTCTAGCAGCTTTACTTGTTGAAGCTGGACAGATAGGTATATTGTAATAAGCTTTATTATATCCAACTAGAAGTTGCCCCATATCATCTTCCTGTGGTACTGTTTCTACTTTTATTAAATTCTTACCTAAAGGAAGTTCTAAGGTAGGTAATTTTTTGAAACCAGTAACACCATCATTTACAACAAAAATCTTAGAAACAGTTAAAGGTGTTCCATCATCATTCTTATACGTTTTATGTATGGCTGTTATCTTTATCTCTTTAACGTATGATGGTATAGTAGCTGTACCTGTAAAACCTGAAACAGAGGAGACATTTGAAAGTCCTGAACTCTGTTTTAAATTAACTGAAGGAGTTTGTGCAAAAGGTATATTAAAAGAAATTTCCGATGTCTCATATGAAGCTAAAAGTTCTTCATTTTTATCCGAACATGAAAATAAGCTAATCAGAATTAGAAAAGTGATATATATAGAAGAACTGTTTAAAACTTTCATTAGATATACTGTCTTTAATTAATTTAAATATTCAAACAACTAGTATAAAACTAGTTGACTATATCTACAACTTCACCATCTTTTTTAATCTCAGCCCATATAAATGTAAAGCCTGATTCTTGAGTTATCAATTTCTTATCTTTATTATATCTTAGAACCAATGTAGTATTAACTCCTATTTTAGATGTATAATATCTTCCTGAATTATACTCTCTATTTACATCAATCTCTTTAAGTTTAACCTGTGTTGTGTGATCATATATAGTAAGCTTAACTGAGATATTTTTTTTTCCAACAAAATCAGCCTCATTTAAAACTATTGCAGAAGCCTTTACACTAGTACATTTTTCAGCTTTAAAGACTTTTGCATCATAAGACACTTCTAAATCAACATCATAAAGATCAGAGGTCTCTAAAACAACAGAATATCTAGCCCCCATAGTCATCATATTCAATTCTACATCCTTGCTTTCATTGCTTATCTTTTCTCGTGAAGCAGAAGTATATATTGCATATATACCTTGAGTTTTTTCAAGTGCATCAGAATAGAGTTTATTTCTCTCTTTGGAAGATTTTGAAGGATCAACTTTTATTACTGAATTTAAATAAACTTTATCTGCAGCTTTATAAGTAGCTACACTAATTGCTTCAAAAAGATTTGTACCTGATGTCACTTTCATACCTAATTTAGCTCCACCTGTACTTGAATCTATAAATGGAAACTCTTTCTTTATAATATCAGCATCACTGTCAATATAAGTTGCATCTATATTTATTCCTGAAACATATACTGGTGCATTTTTTCTTTCAAAAGCACTTACTCTATTTCCTGAAGGAGTATCAATTCCTTTCTCTAAACCGGGCATCTTTATTGAAAAATTAACATCTACCTTTTCACCTTTTTTGATTGGATTAGCATTTTCTACTTTTGTCTTAGAACATGAAGAAGATATTAAAATAAGTATAAACATAGCCGCTAATATTCGTCCCATAAATAATTCTGTTTTGATTATTATCTAATTATCAAAGATTACCTTATTACTCTAAAATACAAATATATAAGAGAGGTTACAACAAAGATTAACATTTTAGATGAATACTGCAAATTTGTTGACAAAAGATCATCTTTAGTGTATGGAACATAATAAAAGTCACCTTATAACAAGCATAAAGCGACTTAAATGACTAATAAATAATATGTTACCTTATAGAATCGCTTATAACTTCTTCCATTAAGTAAACCTTATCTGCTTTTCTTATTTTCTCAGAAACCATAATTGAGAATACCTCTCCTTTTACAGTCTTATAAACTTTTTTATAGTCTACTCTTATTTCTTCTATTTTAATATTAATTACCCCAGTATTAGGACCAGTAATAATAATATCATCACCTACAGATAGTTCTCCTGAGTCCATCTTAAACTCAGCAATTCCCATCTTAGAATAGTAATTAGTGTTCTTTGCTATATAAGTTCTTCTTTTTGTTGCTTTAGACCCGTAAACATTAGACCATTCTCCCAGTCTTTGACCAAGATAATAACCATTCCAAAAACCACGATTAAAAACAGTAGACAATCTCTCTTTCCAAGCATCTATTTTTTCTATATCGTAAGTCTCATCACATATTGATTTTACTGCCTCATCGTAACAAGTAACAACAGTCTGAACATATTCTTGTGAACGAGCACGTCCCTCAAACTTAAGAACACGCACACCAGCATCTATCATCTTGTTTACAAAACCAATAGTACAAAGATCCTTAGGAGACATTATATATGCGTTTTCTATATCAAGTTCTATATCCTTTTCTTTGTCTTTAACGGTGTATTCTCTACGACAAACCTGCATACAAGCCCCCTTGTTTGCAGAAGAATTCATCTCATGCAGACTTAAGTAACATTTACCCGAAACAGCCATACATAAGGCTCCATGAGCAAACATCTCTATCTTTATAAGATCGCCATTAGGACCTCTTAAATCGTCCTCTATTATCTTATCGTATATTTTCTTAACCTTTGTAAGAGTAAGTTCACGAGCAAGAACAACTACATCTGCAAATTTAGCATAGAATTTAACAGCCTCATAATTAGAGATATTACATTGTGTAGAGATATGAATCTCAACACCAATCTCACTAGCATATTGAATAGCAGAAATATCAGAAGCAATTATAGCCGTTAATCCTGATTCCTTTGCTGCGTTAACAACCTCATGCATACGCTTAAGATCATTATCATACAAAACGGTATTAACAGTCAAGTACGATTTCATATTATTCTCTTTACAAATTCCTACTATTTTGTGTAGGTCCTCTAGAGTAAAATTATTAGCAGAACGAGATCTCATATTAAGACCCGAAACACCAAAATATATTGAGTCTGCACCAGCTTGTACAGCGGCCATAAGTGACTCGTACGAGCCTACTGGAGCCATTAATTCTATATCACTTCTTTTCATATCTTTTCAAAATTAGTGTGGCAAAAGTACAATCAATTACTTAATAATGAAAATATTGAATATATATTTCATTTTTTCACTCATTGATTTTTTTTCTTAACTTTGCTGAGTAACGGAAATAGATAATAAACTAAAAATATATCATTATGAATGAGGAAGTTCAGATGTACATTGCTGATGCCAACGAAAGAATGGAGAAAGTAATTGCTTATTTAGAAGAAGAATTAACAAAAATTCGCGCAGGTAAAGCTAATCCAAAGATACTTAACAACATTATGGTGGATTATTACGGCAATCCTACTCCACTTCCACAAGTTGCTAATGTTAGTGTTCCTGATCCGAGAACTCTTGCTATTCAGCCTTGGGAAAGACAAATGATACAGGCAATAGAAAAAGCTATAATCAACTCTAATTTAGGACTTAATCCTGATAATAATGGAGATATGATTAGATTAAACATTCCTGCACTTACAGAAGAAAGACGTAAAGAACTTTCAAAGCAAGCTAAAGCAGAAATGGAAAATGCTAAAGTAAGTATCAGAAATGTACGTAGAGATGTTAATGATGCTTTAAAGAAACTTATAAAAGAAGGTTTAGCTGAAGATGCAGAAAAAGATGCAGAAGCTAGTGTTCAGAAAATAACTGATGCTTTCTCTAAGAAGACTGAAGATATGTTTGTTATTAAAGAAAAAGAAATAATGACTATATAATAGACATTAAAATATAATAAAAGAGGAATCCTTACAGATTCCTCTTTCGTTATTTATAAAAAACCACTTAGTTTTCTAATATCTTAAATACTTCATCCAATTTAGGAGTCAATATAATTTCAGTTCTCCTGTTCTTTGCTCTTGCAATCTTAGTATTAGCGGTGTCTAAAGGCATATACTTTGATCTACCAGCTGCAACTAATCTAGAAGGACTAACATCCTTATTTTCTAAAATCATTCTTATAATTGCAGTAGAACGCTTTACACTTAAATCCCAATTGTCAGTAATCTGTGTATTTCCTTTATAAGGAATATTATCAGTATGACCTTCAACCATGATGTTAATATCTAGATTCTTAGCAATTACATTAGAGAGTTTATTAAGGGCATTCTTGCCATTTGTACCAACAATCCAACTACCAGACTTAAAAAGTAATTTATCTTCAACAGAAACATATACTTTTCCATTCTTAATATGAATAGATAAACCATCTTTCTCAAAACCAAGAAGAGCATCACTCACTTTCGACTTAAGCTCTGCAACAGCAGCATCTTTCTTTTTGAGGATTCCCTCTAATTCAATAAGACGTTTTTGTTCTTCTTTTCTTATCTTTTCAGATTCATTTAATTTTTTCTCTCTTTCTATTAATTCAAGATTAGCCTTCCTCACTTTTTCAAGAAGATTACTTATCTCCCTAGATTTTATAGAACTCATATTAGGATAATCACCATAAGTTCTTTTCATATTAGCCAATTCACCCTCAAGTAATCTCTTTTCTTCAGAACAAATATTCAATTTATTATTAAAATCAAAACTATCCCCCTTAAGTCTTGCACATTCTGCTTTAACTTCAGTATTCTGTTCTTTAATAACTCTACTATCTTCAACAATAGTTGCCTGAATATCCTCTAAATCTAGTAATTCATCTTTAAGATTATTATACTGCTTCATTGTAACGCAGGAGCTAGCTATAAGAATTAGAAAAGGAATGGCTATAATCTTTCTCATTAATTTAGAATTTTAGATTTTTCACTCTTTCAAGATCCTCTGGAGTATCTATTCCTATAGATTCAATATCCGTAATAGCAGTTTGAATATTTAAGCCATTCTCCAACCAGCGTAATTGCTCTAAGGATTCGCTCTTCTCAAGCATACCCATAGGCATATTAGCTATTTGCTGAAGAACATTTGATCTATAAGCATACATTCCTATATGTTTAAAAAATGTCTGTTTTTCAAGCCATAATGATTTCTCTGTATCTCTTAAAAAAGGAATTGTGTGTCTAGAGAAATAAAGAGCTTTACCATTAATAGCTCTAACAACTTTGACTTTGTTTATATCAAACAACTCGTCTTTGTCATCTATCTTCTTAACAAGAGTAGCAATATCTACTGATAAAGAAGTAAAACATGACATTAAAGATTCTATCTGTTCAGCCTGAATAAAAGGCTCATCTCCTTGAACATTAATAATAACATCAAAAGATTTCCCCTCTAGTTCTACTATTTTACTGTATGCTTCATTTACTCTGTCTGTACCACTTTTGTGTTCTGTAGATGTCATAACAACCTTTCCACCAAAAGATTTAACAGCATCAAAAATGCGCTTATCATCTGTAGCAACGTACACTGTGTCTAAAATCTTAGACACCTGATCACATACTCTCTGAATCATTATTTTACCTGAAATCTCAACAAGAGGTTTTCCAGGAAAACGTGTAGAGGCGTAACGTGCAGGAATTATCCCAATAAAATTCATAAATGGAATTAATTAGAAGAAGGAGTTTTTTTAATTTCTTTCTTCAGGTTCTCATTAGCTTTCATAGCTTCAGCACCCATCTTACAGAAACCATTAAAAGTAATACTTGGTTCTACTGAAAAATGCTTAGTTGTAATATTACCAGTCATTTTAGCCTCAGCCTTTAAAGTAACTGTTTCAGAGGCATAAATATTACCTATCACAGCTCCTAAAACTTCCACATTATTACATCTAATATCTCCAGTTATTACCCCTGAATCACCAACGACTACTCGTCCTTTTGTTTCAAGTGTACCATTCAATCGTCCGTCAATACGAAGATCGTTAGTTGCTATTATATCTCCGTTTATAGTCGCCCCATCGCAAATAGTATTGACCCCTGATGCTTGTGTGTCATTCTTTGCCATATATTTCTTGTCTTTTTTATTAAAATTCATATTACAAATATATAAAATTCATAAGAATAAAAAAGGGAAGCCTAAGCTTCCCCTTTGTTAAATATATCTTAACAGTTAAAAACATTAACCGTTATATCCCCACTTCAAGTAGATAGTACCCCAAGTAAATCCAGCACCAAAAGCAGACAATATAATATTATCACCTTTTTTCAACTGCGATTCCCACTGCGATAAACACAATGGAATAGTAGCAGAGGTAGTGTTTCCAAAATCTTGGATATTAATCATTACTTTCTCCTTATCTAATTCCATTCTCTTAGCTGTTGCCTCGATAATACGCATATTAGCTTGATGAGGAACTAACCATGCTATGTCATCAGCAGTAAGGTTGTTTTTCTTCATAATATCAACAGAAACATCAGCCATTGCCGATACAGCAGCCTTAAAAACAGGCTTACCATCTTGGAATATATAATGCTCTCTATTCTTAACAGTTTCTTCAGAAGAAGGTCTTGCAGAACCGCCAGCCTTCATGTTTAGATATTTTCTACCTGATCCGTCAACTTTAAGGATACTGTCAATGATTCCAATATCTTCTGTAGTTGGCTCAAGCATGATAGCAGCTGCACCGTCACCAAAAATTGGGCATGTAGATCTATCTTGATAATCAACAATAGAAGACATTTTCTCGCATCCTACTACTATAACTTTCTTGTACTGTCCAGATTCAACATAACGTCTAGCTGTTTCAAGTGCAAAAATAAAACCTGAGCAACCAGCATTAATATCAAAACTAAAGGCATTCTTAATTCCAACTTTATCAGAAATAATATTAGCATTAGCAGGAAAGTGCATATCTGGTGTAACTGTAGCGCATATAACAAGCTCAATTTCATCAACAGATGTCTTTGTTTTCTCAAGAAGATTTTCAATAGCTTTAACACCTAAGTCAGAACTTCCAGCTCCTTCTTCTTTAAGAATTCTTCTTTCTTTAATACCGATTCGGGTCATTATCCATTCATCAGTGGTATCAACCATCTGACTTAATTCTTCATTATTAAGAATATAATCTGGAACATATGAACCAACACCGGTAATTACAGCATTTGGTTTTTCCATAACATAAATTTAATGTAAACTACTTTTACCCCTAATTATCTATCTCGCGATATATAGAAACAAAGCTAGCCCCTATGAGATTCATAGGAGCTTACTTATATTTTCGAATACTAATTTTACCTTAGTATGGTTATGCAACAACTTCTTTTTCAATTGCTAACCTTCCTCTGTAGTAACCACATTCAGGACATACAGTATGATATTTAACTGTAGCACCACAATTCGAACAACTAGCAAGAGTTGCAGGAGTCACCTTATGGTGAGTTCTTCTTTTATTTCTTCTCGTTTTAGAGATTTTGTGTTTAGGATGTGCCATTTTTCGACGTCTTTATTTATTATTAATCAATTTTTTTAATTCTTCCCAACGTGGGTCTATCTTTTTGACTGGATCAACGGAATACTCATCCAGTCTCTCTAACATATTCTCGTTACATGTACTTTCTCCATCCACATCTGGATGAATAGCTTGCAAAGGTATATTTAAAAAATATAATTCATAGAATAAATCCTTTAAATCTAAATGATCTTCTTTAAAAGAAATCACAATAAGATCATCAACCTGTTCTTCACTTTCGTCACTAAACTTAACTAAAAGTTTAGTTTCTGCCTCGAAAGCCATATTAAAAGTATCTAAACATCTATCACAAAGAGCTTCTATAGCACCAGTGAGCTTTAGATTTAGAGTCATTAAAGACTCAGATTTAATAAGAACAACATGAACATTCAGTTCACCAATGGTTCCTTCCAACTCTTCAAATTCATCAAAGAACTGATTATCTAACTTATAATCAAATTCATGAGTTCCAACTTTTAAACCTAATAATGGTATCTTATACATACTTACTTTTGTCTATGTCTCTCATCTGAAAAACTTTGCAAAAATATAAAATTATACAAGAACCTTACTCGATTTCTGTGTTTTTTTATATATTTTTAATAAAATCCTCTATATTTCTAATAATCACATTCTTATATAATGCTAATTAACAGATATTTATACAGTTTCAGAAAAAGACAATAATTTATCTACTATCTTATAATCAAAAGAATCGAATTCAAAACGATGAACTGTCTTCTTTCTGCTTAAACCTTTCTCATATGCTTTATCGTAATATCTAAGTGTAATCTTGGCTACAGCAGCAAATCTAGACTCATCAAGAGCCTCTTTCACCTCTTTGAAGTTATTGCCTCCTAATTTACGTGTAATTCGCTCACTTAGTTCTAATAAGTCCTCTTTAGAGAAACAAGCATACTCATTAACCAACCTTTTTACTCTAATATCAACTGGAATATTAATAAAGAAAACTGGAGAATTAAGCATTTGATTATAAAGAGGTCCATTAATTCCAACAGAACCAACAGAACGAGATTCATCCTCAAGCCATATATGTTTAGAAGAATCGAAAGAATTCCAAACCTTCCACATATTATTTTCATATTGTTCATTAGTCGGTTGAGGATCCTGTCCTAAACCACCATATACAGAACCTTTATGATTAGCTATGCCTTCAAGATCAAGAACTTGTTCACCTCTTTCAATCATTTCATGAAGTAATTCCGTTTTTCCAGAGCCAGTATAACCTCCAAGAATAATAAGCTTCTTAGGGGTACCAAAATCTTCACGAATAAAAGCACGATAAGCTTTATATCCACCTTCAAGGACATCAACTTTAAGTCCGGCAGTTTCAAAAAGCCAAGCCATGCTTCCACTTCTCATACCACCTCTCCAACAATGAATAAGAATTTCCTTCTTCTTAAGATCAATGTGCTTCTTTGCCTCAGCAACGAAATCATACATCTTAGGTCCTACAATCTTTAAACCGCGCATAACAGCAGCTTCTTTACCAGAATTCTTGTAAAGGGTACCAATAATAACACGTTCTTCATTAGTAAAAATGGGAATATTAATTGCACCAGGAATATGTCCTTCCTCAAACTCATTAGGAGTCCTAACGTCAACAACAGTAATATTCTCTGCTTTCTCTAGAAATTCTTTTGCACTAAGTCTATTCATTTTTATCTATACTTCTCGTTTTCATCCTCATTAAACATGCTAAAATAGCTTCTATACCTACTTTCGCCTATGCGACCATCCTTAACAGCCTCTATAACAGCACAATGAGGTTCGTGAATATGAGTACAATTATTAAATTTACATTCATGTGATATTTCAAATATCTCAGGAAAGAAATGCGATAGCTCCTCTTTTTCCATATTTATTAATCCATAACCACGTATTCCGGGAGTATCTATAATAGCACCACCATCTTTCAAGAAAAACATCTCAGCAAAAGTGGTTGTATGCTTACCCTGTTGATGCATATCAGAAATCTCATCTGTACGCAAATCAAGATCAGAATCAATAAGATTAATAATAGTAGATTTACCTACTCCTGAATGACCAGAAAGAACAGTCACTTTATCTTTCAATACAGCAGCAATCTTCTTAATATTAATACCTTCTTCAGCAGAAGCAATTATACACTTATAACCTATAGATTCATACACCTCAATAAAGTCAGCAAGTTTCTCTTTTTCTTTCTCCTCATAAAGATCGAACTTATTAAAAACTATAGTAACGGGAATACCGTATGCCCTAGCAGAAATAAGAAATCTATCCATAAAAGTAGTAGATGTAACAGGGAAATTGATAGTAGCTATCAAAAGAGCCTGATCTACATTAGAAGCAATAATATGGGTCTGTTTAGAAAGATTAATCGATTTACGAATAATATAATTCCTTCTAGGTTCAATTGCCACAATGACATTTTCGTCATCCTTAGCCACCTCGAAAGAGACATAATCACCCACTGCTACAGGATTAGTACTTTTAATACCTTTAATCCTGAACTTCCCTTTTAATCTGCACTCGTAAATGTCACCAGATTCTGTACTAACAGAATACCAGCTACCTGTCGATTTAATAACTACTCCTTTTTCCAAACTTAATTTTTTTTCAAAAGTAAAATATTATAGATGAATTATTCGCAATTTATGTATTTTTGTTACTAAAATAGATTATAATATGGATATAGTTTTCGCAACAAACAATAAAAATAAGCTTAAAGAGATACAGAATATTCTACAAAGTGATATAAAATTAATCAGTTTAGACGAATTAGGATGTACAGATGAAATTCCTGAAGAACAAGATACTTTGGATGGTAATGCATGCCAGAAAGCTTGGTATATATACAATAAATTCGGAAAGAACTGTTTCGCTGATGATACAGGCTTAGAGGTAGAATCCTTAAATATGGAACCAGGTGTTTACTCTGCTCGCTATGCGGGAGAACAGAAAAACTCCGAGGATAATATGGACAAACTTTTATTTGAATTAAAAGGAAAAGAAAATAGAAAAGCTCAATTCAGAACATCAATTTGTCTAATCATAGATGGTAAAGAGTTTTTATTTGAAGGCTCAGTACAGGGAGACATTCTAGAAGCTAGACAAGGAGGCGAAGGTTTTGGATACGATCCTATATTTAGACCAGCATCTTATGATATAAGTTTTGCAGAAATGGATATGAAAGAAAAGAATAAAATCTCTCACAGAGGACGAGCAACAGCAAAACTAGTAGAATATTTAAACAGATAAAATAAGAGCAATGTACACAAAAACAAATGGCATCATTCTAAGCAAAACCAAATATGCAGGCAATGCTGTCATTTGTAATGTTTACACTCTAGAATATGGAAAACAGACTTACATAATAAGAAATTCTACAAGCAAAAAGAATAAATCAATATACTTACATCCACTACAGATACTTGAATTTGACGTAAATATAAAAGACATACAACAAGTATATACTGTAAGAAGCACTAACCTAACTTACAATTATAACAGCATACCTTTCGACGTTTATAAAAGCAATATTTCTGTTTTTATAGCACAAATGTTAGATTCCTTAATACAAGAAGAATATAACAACCCCAATTTATATGAGTTCATTAAAAACTCATGTCTTTATCTAGATATTATAGACAAAGGATATGCAAATTTTCATCTTTTTTTTATAATTAAACTATATAAATATCTAGGTTATGAGCCAACAGACAACTATAATATAGAAAATATATATTTTAATTTAGAAAAAGGACGCTTTATTAGTCATAAAACAGGTACATGTACAAACGAGGATACTGCAAAAATATTGCATGAATTAATGCAAATAAAAACAATAGACATAAGTAAGATTAAGATAAATAAAAGCTCAAGAAACTCAATACTAGACACACTTATAGAATATATAGAAATACATAACGACAAAAAAATAAAAGTAAAATCTTTAGATATTATACGAGAAATATTTGCATAAAACATCTAAAACACTCTCCTTATCAATAAAATTATTGTATAAACAACAAAAGCTCTTCTTTTATTCGAAATGAATTTATATTTTAGTAAACAGAAAAACTAGAATATATGAGCAGCAATAAAACAGAGAAAACGATAAAGTTAATCTTATTTCTAAGCAAAAATCCACAGAGTTCAAAAACTGCCATTATAAGAGAATTAGATTGCGATGAGAGAACATTCTTCAATTATATTCATACAATAAGGAATTTAGGTTTTATCTTAAAATGTAAAGGTGGGAGATATACTCTATCTAATAAAAATGAAACTGCACATACAATAAATCAACTATCAAATATTAATAGTGAAGAGATATTGTTACTTCATTCTGTAGTTAACAAATTAGATATTAGCGAAAGTAAAAAATTCCAAATAATAGAAAAATTAGCAAATACATTCACTGTAGATCATTTCGAAAAGATACAACAACCAAATGTTCTAGAAAAAATACAAAAAAGTATACACGAAAAAAAGAATGTAATTATACGTAAACATTCTTCAAAGCTAAATATACCACATCACTTTGTTGCAGAAATTTACAAGTTAGATAAAGAAAACATATATTGTTGGATTTATATACCAACAGAGAATAAAAACTATAGATTACGTATAGTAGATATAAATATACTTTCTAATTCTATTATTAACTGGATGTACACTTCCAAACATCAAGAAATAGAAAGTGATGCATTAGGAGAATATGGACATTTACAATTTGATGTTTCTATAAGCTTAACAAAAGAAGGCACATACGAATTGATTCATTCATATCCTAAGAGTAAGATATTTATTTCTAAAGAGAATAAACA
The DNA here is from genome assembly GCA_049671745.1 of Marinifilaceae bacterium. Taxonomy (GTDB): domain Bacteria; phylum Bacteroidota; class Bacteroidia; order Bacteroidales; family Marinifilaceae; genus SNAP01. Next base: position 21,208 of record JBATVL010000091.1, on the reverse strand, counting down.
CTACATATTCGAGGCATCTCTGAGCAACTATCTTCAAATAAGTATATTTATATTAATTCATCAAGATCACGTGATTAGTATTAATAAAAATGAGCATAGAGAGTTCATAAATAACTGGCTTAATGAAAAAATGAACAAACTCAATTCTGAATATATTTCATCTGAATTCAAAGATAAAATCTAAAAAAAATATTCATAACCTATAAAAAAAAAGAATAGTCTACGGGTATTCTGACTGCTATTCTTCTACTCTTAATACACATAATGTCTAAAAAGAGCCACTTGAAATATACTTCTTAAAAACCAGACAGAGAAGTAATAGATACAAGTTCATTTTTCTCATTATAGTTAAAACCAACCATCTCTCCTTCATGGACTCTATTATAGAGAGGTTTATCTACCTGTCGCTTTATTCCATTTATAACAAAGAAATAATGAGGAACTTCACGCATCTTCTTTTTAAATAGATTTGGAAAGAGCTCATCTAGCATAGGAATATGCAAAGTTATTCTAACTGATTCATAGTTCTTTTCAATAAGTTTTTTGCCTAAATACTCTTTAACTTGTTTATGAATTTTCATATTATATTTATTTAAACGGTGTATTGCGATATTACTATTACACTATACTAAATATAATAAATAATTTGCAAGTAATCATCAAACTCCAAAAAGAAAAAAATAATTCATAGTCTATATTAAACCTTATAACAGAAACTCTGTCTAAATTTCATGTATTTAGAATAAATATTAATTAAAAACCTTAACATAGCATTAACAAAAAGAAAGGAGTGAAAAACATATCTTTAGACAGCATACTGTTAAAAATCAAACCATAAGCATAAACTACTTTGAAAATAACAATTAATAACCTAAACAAAACATACCCTGGAGGTCATCAAGCATTAAGAGATATAAATCTTGAAATAAACTCGGGTATGTTCGGACTTTTAGGCCCTAATGGTGCAGGAAAGACTACCTTAATGAAGATATTAACTCTCCTTCATTCTCATACATCTGGAGATATAATGTTTGATGGATTAGACATAAAAAAAGATCGAAGAGATATACGTTCTCTTCTTGGCTATCTACCACAAGATTTCCGTTTCTTCGATAAACTAAAGACATGGGAATTTCTTGATTACGCAGCAGGTGTATCAGGTATTAAAACTAAAAAAGCAAGAACACAAGCGGTAGACGAACTTCTTGATAAAGTCGGTTTATTCGAAGTTAGAGAAAGAATGGCATCTAAATTATCAGGAGGAATGAAACGACGATTAGGAATAGCTCAGGCAATAATTGGAGAGCCTAAGGTTATAGTTGTGGATGAACCAACAACAGGTTTAGACCCAGAGGAAAGAATTCGCTTCAGAAATATTCTTTCAGAAATCTCTAACAGAGATGTTATTATTATACTTTCAACACATATTGTTGGAGATATATCAAGTACTTGTAACGATGTTGCATTATTAAACAAAGGAGCATTAGAATTTCACGGTACTCCAGAGGAACTTATTAGTAAAGCAGAAGGTCATGTGTGGCAAGCAAACATGAACGATATGCAATTTCAATCATTAAAAGAAAAATATCCTATCATTTCAACTATTCCAAATGCAACAGGATGGGATGTTCAACTTGTAGCTGACGAACTTAAAGGAATTGAAGCTACTAGAGTAGAACCAAACCTTGAACACGCATATGTATACTTTATGGATTACTATCTAAAAGATAGAATGGACATGAATTCAAAAGGAATAATATAAGATAAAAGAGAATATGTTATCATACCAAAATATAAAAACAATAGCTACCTACGAGCGTAAGACTTTATACAGGACTTGGTTTTTCAAGATCTTCGCAATTATAGCTCTATTAGGTTTAGGTGGCTTTCATTTAATAACAACATTAGTTCCTAATGCCAATGACTGGGCTATACATGCTTTGCCAGCAAACATGCCTTACGTAAACATTAAATTTCTGAATATTATACAATCTATAATTGCCATATTCTTAGCGTCTGGTTTTTTAAAGAAAGACAAACAACTAGACACCTCAGTAGTTATATACGTTCGACCAATGAGTAATGTAGAATATGTTATAGGCAAGACATTGGGGGTATTCAGGCTATTTATGGGTTTAAATATACTAAGTCTATTATTTACATTTATAATGAACATAGTTGCAATTAAAGGTATTCCAGACATTGTACCCTACATTATTTATCCACTATTAATATCAGTACCATCGCTTATCTTCATATTTGGATTAGCTTTTGTATGTATGTCTTTCGTTAAGAATCAATCTATCACATTCCTACTCTTACTTGGATATGTTGTAACATGTGTAATATATTTAGGCTCTAGAATGAGTCCTATTTTCGATTATACATCTTTCCACCTACCTCTACTTTATTCAGATATAGTTGGATTCTCAAACTTAACAGAGGTTTTACTACATAGAGGTGGATATCTTCTTATAGGTATAGGTTTAATATTCCTAACTATTGTTAAGATTGATCGTTTAGCCAATTCTCCTAAAAAAATAAAGAGATATCTTCTTATATCATTACTATGTATTATATCTGGAGTTTTTTGCCTTTCTGAGATATGGCTAGACAATGTTAATTCTCTAAAGAAAAAGACTGAATTTGCAAGTATTAATAATGAGTACTTTAATACTCCAACTGTTGATTTCCTTAAAAACGATATATCATTATTACACGAAGGAGAAAGTATATCATGTACAGTAAATCTAGAAATCATCAACAACAATAAAAAAGATTTAAACAGATATATAATCAGTTTAAATCCTGGACTTATAATAGAGAGCATAAAATGTAATAGTACAGACTTAAAGTTCAGTAGAAAAGAAAACATTATAGAAATAGAGGATAATATCTCAGTAAAGGAACAAAAGACAATTAGTATTAAATACTCAGGAGGAATTGACGAAAGAGTATGTTTTGCAGATGTTTCTGAGAAACTATTAAAGGAAAAATTATCTTATTATAATTTAATAGTTCCAAAAAAGTATTCCTTTTTGGAGAGTCATTACTTATTTCTTACTCCTGAAAGCAATTGGTATCCAACAGCTGGTTTTGCGTATAATCCACAAAAACCATCTATAGGTAGATATAAATTCTCTAACTACTCTCTAAAGGTTAAAACAAAAGAGGGACTTACAGCTATATCTCAAGGTAATATGCAAAAGCTGGAAGATGGAACATTTTTCTTTAAAACAGAAAAACCTCTTACTCAAATATCTTTAATGATAGGCGATTACGAGAAGCAAGAAATAAAAGTAGATTCTATCATATACAGTATACATTTTAAAAAAGGACACGATTATTATACACCTGTTTTTGAAGGCTTAAAAGACACTCTACCTTCTCTTATTAAAGCAATGATGAGCGATTATGAGCTTAAACAAAACAGAAACTATCCTTACAAAAGACTTACTATTGTAGAGGCTCCAGTTTCTTTTTATACTTATAATAGACTTTGGACTAGCCATCAAGAAACAGTACAACCAGAAATCATTTTCGTTCCAGAACTTGGATTTACTCTTCCACAAGGTGATTTTGCTAAAAGATTTAGTAGAACAATGAAATGGAGAAGTAGAGAAGATGAAAATGTTAAAGAGAAAGACATAAGAGCCGAGATATTTAGCAGGCAGATGTATAATATTTTCCAGACTGATGAGAAAGCAAACAAAATTGTTTGGAATAATGGAGAAAATGCTATATCTGGTACAGATATAAATACTAAGGTGTATTCTATATACCCTAATTTCTATACATTCACAAATAATATTTATTCTAAGGAATACCCTATTATTGGAGGAATCATTGAAAATCTAACCAAAGATGAATCGCAAGGAAGAGGTTCAAGATGGATGGAAATGTTGGGTGGTATCACTCCACAAGAGAAGGCAAATCTTATTCTAGACAATAAAAAACTTGAAGATATTCTTGAAGATGCTGGGGATTACGAAGAAGATCTATCAAACATAATGCAAAACAAAGCAGATTTTCTTAAAGCTCTTATAACAGGTGACCTTAACAAAAAACAATTGAGAAAGACATTAACAGATTTCTACAAGCATAATATGTATAAATCAGTTGATATAAATTCACTTCTTAAATTGTTAAAAACGAAATATAACATAGATATACAGAAGCAGATGGAGCAATGGTATAAATCTTCTAAAATACCAGGATACAAGCTTGAAGATGTAGAGTCTTACACTGTAAAAGATGGAGAGAATCAAAAATACCAGATTAAAATTCGAATTGCCAACCTTGAAGATGTAGACGGTATTGTTAATATTAAAGTGAGAACTAAAGGAGGAAAAGGCGGACGAAAATCGAGAGCAAAAAGACAAGCCAGTGCACTTGAATTTTCTTACTACCTAAAAGCAAATACTTCTTATGAAATCGGAATATTAACGACTAAAAAACCTGTTGTTTTTACAGCAAACACTGTTGTATCTAAAAATATACCAGCTAAGATAACTAAACGTTTCGAAAGCTTTGAAGAATCTAAAGAACAAGCTTTTAGCGGTATTAGAAAAGTCGAAATAAAGAAAAACGATAATATAATTATTGTTGATAATGAAGATAAGGAATTCAAATTAATTGAGAACATTCAAGAAAAGGCATTAAAGAAATATCTTTCTAGCACTAAAAAAGAAGCTAAAGATAAATATAAGTCTATGCGACCTTGGAACCCACCTTCTAGATGGTCTCTTTTTACTAAAGATGGACAATACGGTAAATATATACGCTCGGCTTATTATGCACATAGCAACGAAAATAACAAGAAAGCTGTATGGACTGCCAATATTAAGAAAGATGGATATTATGAGGTTTATTTCTTCTACAACACCAATACTTGGACATACGGTAAAAGAGGAAGTAAGAAAAATAATTCAACTATATACAATTTAAATATAATTGCTGAGGGTGAAACAACAAATGTAGAACTAGATTTAGATGGAGACAATGATAAAGGTTGGTTCTCTTTAGGTTATTATTATTTTAGTAAAGGCAAAGCAAAAGTAGAATTAACAGATAATTCTGGCTCACGTTCTATTGTAGCTGATGCAGTTAAATGGATAAAAAAAGATTAACAAAAGATATATGAAAAAGATAGTATTATTAGTAGCTACAATATTAGCTACATGCACCTTCTCTTTTGGGCAAGAGAAAGAAACATTTACATTAGAAAGAGTGCTTAAAATAGCAGAAGAAAACAGTCCACAGTTGAAACAATCTAAGCTTAGCTTATTTCAAAGTAAAGAAAATCTTAAAGCACAAAATGCAGGATTGAAATCACAATTCTCTCTTGATTTGAATCCTTTTGCTTATTCTAAAAATAGAAGTTTCGATAAAAGAACTTCAACATGGTATGCAAGCGAAACAAAATCTTCATCTGGAACATTTATAGTTGCTCAGCCTATCAAATTCACTGATGGTACTATCTCTTTAAACAATAGATTATCGTATCAAGATTCTAAAAGTGATCAAGCAAGTAATAAGACTTTCTCTAATAAATTATATTTAAGGCTAGAACAACCTCTTTTTACTTACAACAGAACTAAGATGGCTCTTAAAGAGTTAGAATGGTCATTCGAAAATGCTAAAATAAATTACGCACTTCAAGAATTAAACATAGAAAAATCTGTTACTCAACAATTCTATGCAGTATACCAAGCACAAAAGAATCTGACTATTGCCAAAGACGCATTTAAGAACCAAGAAGCCAACTATACTCTTGTAAAAGATAAGGTAGAGGCTGGTTTATTAAAAAAAGAAGAATTATTCCAAGCAGAGGTGAACTTTGCCTCTTCTAGATCTGACTTATATAATAAAGAGATTGATCTTGAAAATACAAAAGATAACTTCAAACAAGCATTAGGAATCGACTTAGATAGGGATTTTCTTATTCTTGCTAATGTTAGTGCAGACAAACTTGAAGTAGAAATGAAACAAGCTGTTCATTATGGTTTGTTACAAAGAATGGAACTTAGACAGAAAGAGATTTCTATGGAAGAAGCTCTATTTACTCTTATTAAGACTAAAGCAAGAAAAGAATTTAAAGGAAGTATTTCTGCCTCTTTCGGATTATTAGGACAAGATAAATCTGCAAATAACATGTTTTCAAATCCTGAAGACGACCAAGCTGTTTCTCTTAAATTAAGCATTCCTGTTTGGGATTGGGGAGCTAATAAAGCAAGAGTAAAAGCATCTCAAGCTTCTATAGAATCAAATAAAATTGATGCTACAGAGGAAAAGAAATCTATAGAAATTGGTATTAGAAAGATATGTAGAAACCTACCAAACCTTCTTAGTCAAATTGAGATCGCTAAGCAAAATACTGAAAATTCTAAAAGGACTTATGACTTAAATCTTGAGAAGTATAGAACAGGAAACCTTACTGGTATGGACTTACAATTGTTTCAAGACCAACTTACAAAAAAGAAACAAGCATTGACAAATGCACTTATATCATATAAACTAGAGGTTCTTAATTTAAAAATTCAGACTCTTTGGGACTTTGAAAACAACAAATCTTACTTACCTGTTAACCTTTTAAAATAATACAAAATGAATACAACACTTAAATATATAATCGGAATCACGAGCATTGCTCTTTTAACTTCATGTGGGAGTGGCGACTATAGCAACTACAACGAAGTAAGTAATCCAGTAAAAGTAAAACCTATAGCTCTTACATCTATTCAAAAGATTGTAAGTACAACAGGAACTGCAATGGCTACAAAAACAACTGAGATTGCTAATGAAGCAGCTGGTAAGTATCAATTAATGAAAAATCCTAAAACAGGGAAAGTATACCAATTAGGAGATCTTGTTAATAAAGGTACTGTCATTATACGACTTTCTAATGAAGCTTATGTCAACGGAATACAATACAATTCAAAAGAACTAGGATTAAAGATTGCTGATAACGAATGGGATGCACAAAAACGCCTTCTCAAAAAAGGTGGTATTACTCAAAAAGAGGTTAATAACTCTGAAAGTTCATATATAAATGCAAAATATAGCTTAGAGACTGCAAAGATTAATCTAGAGAAACTAAATATAAGAGCTCCATTCAAATCTGTTATTGTAGCACTTCCATATCATACAGCAAACAATAATATTCCAGCTGGTGAAAAACTTGTTCAACTAATGGATTATGACAAGATGTATATGGCAGTTCAATTCTCAGAAAACAATATAGAAACTGTAAAAGTTGGTAATAAAATTAATGTTACTAATTATGCTTTAAAGAATGATACTCTTATTGGTCGTGTTTCTCAAATATCACCTGCTGTTAATCCTGATACCAGAACATTCAACGGGTATATAGAGATAGTTAATAATAATAGAAAACTACGTCCTGGTATGTTTATTAAAGCAGATATTATTACTCAAAAAATAGATTCTGCTATAGTTATTCCTAAAGAGATTATTAAAGATGATAATGGTAATAAAACTGTTTTTATTGTGGAAAGAAATAGAGCTAGAGAAATAAGTATTAAGACAGGACTAGAAACTGATACTCAAGTACAAGTTCTTAGTGGATTAGAAAAGAATCAACGTCTTATTATCTCTGGATACGAAATGCTGACTGCTGACTCTAAACTTAAGATTATTAAGTAATTAACCCTAGCATTTCCATTAAAAGAGTTTAAACAAAAGAAATATGAGAAATATTACAAGTTTTTCAGTCAAGTATCCAGTTACTGTACTGATGATGATACTAGGAATTATTCTTCTAGGGTATATATCATACGACAAACTAGGTACCGACCTATTTCCAAATCTTACAAACCCTCATCTTTATATAGAGATGAAGGCAGGAGAAAGACCCCCAGAGGAAATAGAAAAGCAATATATAGAACCAATAGAGGCACAAGCTTCTCGTCAAGAAGGTGTTCTTTCTGTATCCAGTACTTCAAAGGTTGGTAGAGCAAATATCAGCATAGAATATAACTGGGAACAAGATATGGATGCTGCTTTCCTGGATATTCAGAAAGCTCTCTCTTCTTATTCACAAAACGAAGACATCTCGGAATTTAATATAAGCCGATACGATCCAAATGCAGAACCTATTATGCTTATTGCCTTAGAGCATGAAAGCATCACAAATATGAATGAATTACGAAAAACTGCTGAGACATATATTCGTAACGAACTTATACGTATAGAAGGTATAGCAGATGTAAACATCACTGGACAAGAGAAATCAGAGATATTGGTTAGAACTAACGATTATCTTCTTAAATCTTATGGACTAACAACTAATGATATTGTTACTAAAATTAGAAGTCTAGACAGAAATATATCTGGTGGTAAGATTACTGAAGGTGGAATACAATATACTGTCAAAGGCGTTAAGATAATAGATAACATCAACGATTTAGAAAATGTTATTATTGGCTTTTCTTCTAAAAAACAAACTGCAAACAATTCATCTACACAAGCAAAAAAAGACAAAGCTCCTATCTATTTAAAAGATATAGCAACTGTTAGACTTGCCAATAAAGAACCAGATAATATTGTTTATTATAATGGTAAAAGATGTTTAGGACTTAATATTTACAAGGAAACTAAATTCAATACTGTTTCTGCTATAGAAAAATTAAGTGCTAGTTTAAAGGACATAGAGAAAGCATTACCTGGATATAAATTTCACGTAATTAGAAATCAAGGTAAGTTTATCTCTGATGCTATCAATGAAGTTAAAGATTCTGCTATTACTGGTATTCTTCTAGCTATGGTAGTATTATTTATCTTCTTAAGAAGAATAAACACTACTCTAATTGTTAGTGTATCTATACCAATATCTATTATTGCTACATTCAATCTTATGTATTTTAATGGATTATCTCTAAACATTATGACTCTTGGAGGACTTGCCCTTGGAGCTGGTATGTTAGTGGATAATGCCATTGTCGTCATGGAGAGTATATTTAGGAATATAGAAAAAGGATTATCTCCGAAAGAGGCAGCTATTAAAGGTACTTCGGAAGTAGCAGGAGCGATTACTGCTTCTACAATTACAACTATTGTTGTATTCCTTCCTATTGTTTATCTTCATGGAGCTTCAGGAGAATTATTCAAAGACCAAGCATGGACTGTAGCCTTCTCTTTATTGTCTTCGTTATTTGTAGCAATATTAGTGATTCCTATGTTATCTTCTAAGTTTATTAAGGCTGGATTCAAACCAAAAGCAAAAGAAGCTAATTCTAAATTTGCGTGGTATGCTGATTTTCTTAATAAAGTAATAGCTAAGAGATATCCTATCATCATTTCTACCTTCGTAATTGTTGGTGCATCTATATTGCTTGTTCCTCTAATAGGTAGTGATTTTATGCCTAAAACAGAATCTAAAAAGTTTGCCATTAAGGTCACTCTTCCTGAGGGTAGCGATTTACACAAAACTGCTAACACTGTTAAATCGGTTGAATCTATGGTAAGAGATGTTGTTGGTGATGATCTTGATTATATCTATTCTCATACTGGTCCATCTATGACTTCTTCTGCATCTAAGGGATCTCAAGAAGATAAGAATACTGCTAATATAGATATTAAACTTAAGGAAGATTCTAAACTTGCTGTTGGACAACTAATGACTTATCTAAATAAGAACATTAAAGGCCATTCAGGTATAAATATAGAGTTTAAGAACGATAAATCTGCTCTAAGTTCAGTACTTGGAAACGACGAAGCACCTATTGTTATTGAAGTATACGGTAAAGATGCTAAAGAGCTAGAAAAAATTAGTAAGCAGATTAACCAAAAACTTCACACTAACGATAAATTATACGAGATAAGTTCTTCTTTCGAAAAAGGAGCTCCTGAGATTGATGTGAAGATAGATAGACTAAGAGCTGGTGTACTTGGCATAGACATAAATAATGTTACTGCTCAAATAAAAGATATTCTTTCTGGTAAAGAAGCTGGAAGTATTGAGAAAGGTGGAGAATTAAAAAATATCCGCATTGCCTTACCTGAGGTTAATATTTCTCAACTCTCTAATCTTGAAGTTATATCTGGAGGTAAAAAGTACCGTTTAGCAGAAATTGCTAAAATAGAGATGAATTATTCTCCTAAAGAGATAGAACGTAAAGCACAAAATAGAATTGGTAAGATATCTGCTAATCTTAGAAAAGGTGCAGTACTTGACAAAGTAGTGACTGAGGTCAAAAAAGATATAGCTACTATAGATTTACCTTCTAACTACAGAATTAAGATAGGTGGAGAAGAAGCTAAAAGAGCTGAGTCATTCGGTTCACTAGCTTTTGCTCTTATGCTTTCTATTATTCTGGTGTATATGGTAATGGCTTCACAATTCGAATCTTTAGTTCACCCATTTACTATTCTTTTAAGTATTCCACTAGCTGTGGCAGGTTCTCTATTCTCTTTCTTTATTCTTGGACAATCGCTTAATATCATGGCATATATTGGTATAATCATGCTGGTAGGTATAGCGGTAAATGACTCCATTATTTTGGTAGATGCTATAAACCGACTTAAGGGTAAAGGCATGGAACTTAAAGAAGCTATTAAAGAGGCAGGACTACAAAGAATCAGACCGATTATAATGACCAGTTTAACAACTATTCTTGCTCTACTTCCTCTTACATTTGGATTTGGAGAATCGGCAGCATTACGTTCGCCTATGGCTATTGCTGTAATTGGGGGATTAATCACATCTACCCTTCTTACTCTTATTGTTATTCCTTGTCTTTATTATACAATAGACAGGCTTTTTGTAAAAAAATAATAAATACATAAGATAGATGAATTTTATTATTAAAAGAAAAACACTAATTAGTATGCTATTTATAGGGATGAGTCTTCTAGGACTCTTCTCTTATAAACAGCTATCTATGGAACTATATCCTACTCCTGACATGCCCGTTTTGATGGTTCAAGTCACTTCGCAAACAGAAGTTGATCCGTCATATATGGAACAGGCTGGAGTTATACCTACAGAGGGAGCAATCTCTGCAATGGAAGGAATAGACAAGATTAATACTCGTATCTCTAACAGAAATGCAATGATTAATGTTACCTACAATTCAGGGGTAGACATAAAATATGCATATCTTAAACTTGAACAGAAACTAAACTCGATTAAGAAGAATCTACCTGAGGGCTTCAATATTAGACTATTTAAAGCGGGCATGGGCTCTGTTAAGAATCAGTTTATGACCGTTCAGATTATTGGATCTGGTGGAGTAGATAGAGTTCGTAATATCACCGATAAAGACATAAAGACAAAGCTAGAAAGCATAGACGGAATAGCAAGTGTAGAGCTTTACGGTGGACGAGAGAAATCGCTTGATATTATATTGAATCATGAAAAATGTGTGGCCTATAATATTACTCCTTCTCAAATTGCATCACTAATATCTTCTGGACAGAAAGAAAAAACTTTTGTTGGTTCAGTAATAGATAATAAAAAGCAATTCTTCGTTAATGTATTCTCAGAATACAATGACATTAATGAGCTTAGAAATATTGTTGTTAACAGCAAAGGACCTATTCTTCTTAAAGACATTGCAGATATTAAGTTTGGCTTAAAAATAGAAAATTCTTACTCTAGAGTAAATGGTAAAGAGGCTATCTCTGCTGTTCTTACAAAAACTACTCAAGTTAATCTTATTGAACTTTCTGACAGAGCAAAAATTGCTATAGAAAAGATTAATAAAGAAATGAAGTCTAAGGATGTACAAATTATCGTGCAAAGTAATACGGCTAAGACAATGGAAGACAATATTAACCAGATTATAAATCTGGCTATTGTTGGAGGTGTATTGGCTATTATAATTCTTTGGCTATTCCTTAGAAATATTGGTATAGTTGCTGTTATCTCATTAGCTATACCTGCTTCTGTTTATTCTGCTTTTAACTTTTTCTATGCCTTCGATATTTCTATAAACTCTCTTACTTTAGTGGGAATTGCTCTTGCTATAGGTATGCTGCTCGATAATTCAGTAGTAGTAATGGAGAATATTTATAGATTATCTTCTAGAGGAATGGACCCTGATAAAGCAGTAACGCAAGGAACTCAAGAGGTTTGGCGTTCAGTTCTTGCTGCAACACTTACAACTATTACAGTATTCTTACCATTTGTATTTGCAGATGATGTAATGGTGAAGATGATAGGTAAAAACATAGGAGTTTCTATCATATCTACTTTAGCTATATCTCTAGTGGTTGCACTGCTTTTGATTCCCATGGCTACACATTTCTTTCTTAAAAGAAATAAAAAGAAAAACTTTATTAATCTTCAAGTAATTCCTTATCACAACAGATTAATGCAGATATATATTCTGCTTCTAAAGATGTGCTTAAGGAATCCTGCTAAAACTATAGCTGGAGCTGTTATTGTCTTCTTTATAACTATTTTATCATGCATGGCACTAGATAGTGACAGTTTGCAAAAAACAGAGATCAAACAATTCGATGTATACGTTAAAATGCCTTCTGGCTCAACAATTCAGAGCACTGATCAGATAGTAAGAAATCTTGAAAAAGATATAGAAAAACTAGAAGAAAAAGGAGATGTCATTTCAAAGGTATACGATAATGAAGCTCAAATAACCGTTAAGATAAAAGAAGACTTTGAAGAAACTAATACTCGCAAGTTATCTGATATCAGAAAAGAACTTGAGGAGATAGCTGAAAAACAATTTTTCTCTGGAGCAGAAGTAAGTCTTGAAGCCTCCGAAGCATCTGAGAAATTTAGAGGTGGTGGTGACGATATGGGATCTTCTATGCTTTCTATGTTTGGTGTAGGTTCTAGCTCAGAAAAGATAGTTATTAAAGGACAAGATTTCGATAAGATGACTAATCTTGCCCAAGACATTAAATATTATGTAGACGAAATAGAAGAAATAAGTTTTACTAGATTAAACTATTCAGAAAGTGCACCTGAAGCCAAACTTTCTTTTGATCAACATTTGATGGGAATCTATGGTATCACTCCTTCTATGATAGCTAGCGAACTAAAATCTTTCAATAATCAAACATCTACAACCTCTGTTTTTAAAGACGGAAATGATACATATGCTATCAATATTAAGGATGAAGAAGCTGATAGACTTGAGAAACTTAAACAAACACAGAAAAGAGATATAGATGATTTAAAGGAACTTGTTATTCAAGGTTCAAATAAATCTAATCATAGATTATCTTCATTCTCTAGTATACTTAAAAGTCCTGGCAAAGCTCAAATTAAAAGAGTAAACCAAGAAAAAGAGATTGCTATAAAGTATTATATAGATGAGGAAGTTCAAAAAGATAAAACTCTTCTTGGAAGTACCAGAACTCAAATTGATGATATAGTATCTAAACTCAAACTACCTGCTGGTATTGCCGTAGAGGTTATTCATAAAGAAGATACAACTAGTGCATATGGCTTTATGGTTATTTCAGCATTTGCTCTTATCTTTATGATACTTGCTTCTGTATTTGAATCTATAAGTGCTCCATTTGTCCTTATGTTTTCTATTCCATTAGCAGCCATTGGTTCTTTTATAGGACTAATATTTGCTGGACATTCACTTTTCAATTCAAATACAATCATAGGCTTTATTATCCTCTTGGGGGTAGTGGTCAATAATGGTATAATTCTTATTGATTATACTAAGATTCTTAGGAAACGGGGATTTAATAAAAATAGAGCTGTTATTATGGCTGGTATGGCTAGAGTTAGACCTATTCTAATTACTGCAATAACAACTATAGTTGCTATGTTCCCACTTGCTCTTGGAGATCAAGAATATGTTTCTGCTATTGGTGCTCCTTTTGCTGTTACTGTAATTGGTGGATTAGCTGTTAGTACTCTTCTAACACTTATCTTTATACCAACTATGTACTTAGCAATGGAATCAGCACTTAAATGGCTTAGAGAATTATCTATTCCAACTAAGATTGTAATGCTTGCTTTAGTCTCTACATTTACAGCTCTAATATTCATTTATGAAGATTCGCTAATTTATCAAGTCTTGTATCTGTTTATTATTATAGTTGGTGTACCTGTTATTATTTACTTTGTTATTAACAGTCTTAGAAAAGTAGATACTACAATTATTGGAGAAGATGAGGAAATAACTATTAAAATTAGAAACCTTGTTAAGATATACGATAGAGAGTCTAAACTTCAAAGAGAATGGCTATCTGGCAAGAAAATTAGAGAACGTCTTGGATTAGCTAACTCATTCGAGAAACTAAGCGATATGAGAGAGATCCTTTGGCAAGTGCCTATATTGGGCTTCCTTCTATATTTCACTTACTCATACTTGTCATCAGCATTCAATATATCAGTATTTGCATTCCTTGTATGGAGACTATCTGTTTATATTCTTGCAACTTTCAAGAAGTATCTTGAATTCAATGAGAAGAAGCGACTGTTTAAACTCCTAAAGATTACTCACTGGTGTATATTCTGGTTCTTACCTATTGTCAATATTATTTTTGTTAGTGTAGCAAATAAACAAATTACTGGAGCTATAATAGTAGGTATATTACATTACACTGGAATACTAGTAGTTAGATTATCTAATAAGATTCATAAAGAGAAAATCAAGATTGACTCTATTAGTGGTCGATTTGGAGGTATCAAACGTTTCTCTTATAATTTTGTGAAAAAAGTGCCTATAATTGGTAAAAAACATACTCCATTCAAAGCAAATAAAGGAATATCTCTTGATATTAAAACCGGGATGTTTGGTTTACTTGGACCTAATGGAGCAGGTAAAACAACCCTTATGCGTACTATTTGTGGAGTCTTCGAACAAACCTATGGTAAGATATGGATTAATGGTATTGATACTAATGAGAAGCGTGAAGAGCTACAAGGTTTAATCGGTTATCTTCCTCAAGAGTTCGGTACTTATGAGAATCTAACTTCATGGGAATTCTTAGATTACCAAGCTATTCTAAAAGGCATAAAAGATCCTGATACTAGATATAATAGAGTAAAACAAGTATTAGAATCTGTTCATATGATAGAGAATAAGGATAAGAAAATAGGTGGTTTTTCAGGAGGTATGAAGCAAAGAATTGGTATTGCTCAAACTCTTCTACATTTACCTAGAATCCTTGTTGTTGATGAACCAACAGCTGGACTAGACCCAAGAGAAAGAATACGTTTTAGAAATCTACTTGTAGAACTATCTAAAAAACGTATAGTTATTTTCTCTACCCATATTATTGAGGATATCGCTTCTTCATGTAATCAGGTAGCGGTTATTGCTAAGGGAGAACTTAAGTATTTCGGAGAACCACAAAACATGACGGATATGGCCAATGGACATGTTTGGCAATTTGAGGTTCCTGCTAATGAGTTTGAAGAAGCTACTAAGGGGTATCTAGTGATTCACCATATGAATATGGGCGATAACATTAGAGTTCGTTGTTTGGCTAAAGATAGTCCTTACGAATCTGCTATAAATGTTAATCCTCTTCTTGAAGATTCTTACTTATGGCTTATAAAACAAAATTAATATGAAAGAGAAATTAAAACTATTAATTAAGGTATTCAGATATAATCAGAAAATCATATTCGCTAACAAGTTTATTTACTTCTTGTTAGCGGCTATAGGCTTCTATCTTCTGACAATTACAATATCTCTTTTTGACGATACTATATTTGAATTATCATCTCTTTATTCTATCACTCTTATACCAGGACTGTTGTTAATCTTCTACCCTGCGTGTTTTGGTATTCAAAACGATCAAGATTCTAAAATTATAGAGATACTGTTCGGTATTCCTAACTATAGGTATAAGGTTTGGCTTGTAAGACTTGTTATGATATACTTTATAACAGCTATAATCGTCTTTACACTTATTTTGTTAGCTAATGTGCTTCTTATAGATATGAATCCTTTAGGGATGCTTTTTAACCTTATGTTTCCTCTAATACTAGTTGGCAACTTAGCTTTCTTTTTATCTACTTTTACTAAAAGTGGAAACGGAACTGCAGTCATGATTATAGTTATAGGATTCATCTTTTTTGTTCTAAATAATACTATTGGAGAGAGTAAGTGGAATATATTCCTTAATCCTTATCTTACTAATACTCAAACAAACCCTATGATATGGGCTAAACTTCTTATATATAATAAGATTTTCTCGGCAAGTATCTCTATAGTAACACTATTTTGGGGATTGCTTAATATGCAGAAACGAGAGAAGTTTATTTAAATACCTAATACTATTATCAATCTACTAATAATACCTTGTTTATTCTAAAGAGAGAAGCTACTGCTTCTCTCTTTTGTTATACAAAAAAAACCAATAATGAAATGTTATTTTATTTTATGTATAAAATAATTATACTTGTTTTTTGTTTTAATGTAACATACTATTTACTTTAGCACCTGATTTAGAGCTAAAACGCACATATTACGTAATACTTTGAACTTTCCCATTCTTCACTATACCCCTACATAAATAAAGGAAAAACATTAAAAAAAATGAGAAAAACATTAAAAAATCTGACCATTATTATACTTGTCATACTAGGAATATCTTGTTCAGATGATCAACTTAATAAGACAATTAGAATGCAAAGTCCAAAAGACGGCACAAAATCTCTATCTCTAGATAAAGCTCCTATACTTAAATGGGAAAGTGACGGGGAAAACTTTGATATATATTGCGATACTCATAATCCACCTATAACTAAATTAAACACAGAAAAAATACAAACTAAAGAATTCACTCTTTATAAACTTAAAGGTAATACAAAATATTACTGGAAGATTGTAGCTGAGAATAAAGACATAGTCACAGAAAACAAAGTCTGGTCCTTTACTACAGCAAAACGTAACAATAACTCATGGTACAAAAGATATAATGTACCACGTTATGGCTTCAGAGGAAAATCAATTATAAAAACTAAAGATGGTGGTATTATTATTATAGAAGCTACAATATCAGGACAACGATATGCTTGGAAACTTGATATTAATGGAGAAGAGGTATGGAAACATGATCTAACAATGATACCTAAAAATTCAACTGCTTTAATTACTAATAATGATAATGGAGGGTATACTATCTTACATAGATACATGAAAGATAATTCATATACTTTTGTATTCTTCAACGAAAATTGTCAAGCTCAAAAGAGTGTTACTCAAATATTAAAACCACGTACATCTATCTGTTCTGCAATTCAAACAAAAGATGGAGGTTTTATTTTAATAGGGCAACAGGGATGTAAGAATTCATCAAATAATAATATTTGGTATGCTAAAACAGATCTTCAAGGTAGAATTGTTTGGGAAGAAACCTTTGGAGATGAATATTCTAATGAGGTTCCTAAAGCAATAATAGAAACAGGAGATAATGGCTATGCTATATCTGGTAGCACAACTAAGAATATTTTCACAAGTGAAAAGAATACAACTAGAGAATATGCTCTTTTCATAAAGACTGATCTTGATGGTTATGTAATCTTTAATAAACAAGGCACATTTGGAAATAAATATGATCAAATAGCAGAGACTCTAATTAGCACTAGTAATAGCGACATAATAATGGGATGTAATACAAATTCTCTTGGATCAAGCTACTGCAAATTATTAATACAGAAAATAAATAAGGAAGGCAAAGTTCAAAGATTCATTTTTAATAATGATAATCAAGAATTAATAAAACAAATAATAGAAACACAAGATGGAGGCTTTGCTATACTAGCTACTACATCAAATGAAACAAAAGGGAAAACTGATATTCTACTTATAAAAACAAACAATAAGTTTGAAAAACTGTGGAGTAAGAAATATGGAGGAAGTGGAGTGGAAAAAGCAATATCTTTAATCCAAACCTTTGATGGAGGTTATGCTATTCTTGGAAGTAGTACAGAAGAAAACAATAAAGAATATGGTTGGTTTATAAAAACTGATGATGAAGGTTTAGTTGACCTAAATTAAAATAAAGAAAGCTGTTCCTCTATATAGGAACAGCTTTTTATATATTTATTTCATCTTCAAACTCTCGTGATGAGGAACTCCAAATGCTCTACAAGTAAAAGCAGGATTCATCATTTTAAATATAAAAACATTACGAACAGCAGGATCGCGGTAAGTAAACTCTTTAGGAGAATATTGCTTCATGGTAGCATTTAAAGCTGCTACCTTTTCGTCCATATCCTCTACAACAATAAGATCACCCTTAGCAATAATACTAGCGGCTTTCATTCTATAAGAACATGCAATCTTCTCAGTCTGATAAACCAACTCACGATTCGTGCAGAAAGTAATAGAAGCAGGCTTACCTGCCATCACATATTCATACATCTCCCCCTCTGGAGCAGAATGTAAAAAGAAAGTATTATCTGCATATCCAAAGTTCATCGGAAAAGAACAAGGCCTTCCCTCAGCATCCAACATAGACAAAAAACATGTGTCTATCTCTGATATATACTCTTTAATTTTCTCTATATCTTGTATTTTAACTGTTTTCATTTTATAAAATTATACGGTTTCCTAACTCCTTATTTAATATCTGACTTATCTTCTGTAAAGCAATCTTGTCTTCAAGAAGTTGACGCAAAGCAACAACATCCTTAGACATATCAAGATTTCTAATCTGTGCGTTAATATTCTTAAGCATTATAGAAATTTTAATCTGCTTATATTCATTTATACTCTTAACAACAAGCTCTTGAAGTTTCATTTCCTCTGTCTCAATAAAAGCCTCGTTCTTTGTCCATACCTTACTCAATTCATAAGGATCAGATAAGATATCAACAGCTAACATACGTAAATCGGAATCTTCATTATCTCTAAAAAAACATTTCTGTTTGAATCCATCTGTTTGATAACGTGTTGAATATTCATCAAAGAATTTCTTAAAAAGAGGATTGTCAGAAACAAGATTATCAGAAGTAAGTTCCTCTATAATGAAAGCTCCAACTTTAATTGTTTCCTCTCCTTCATTCTGAAATAAAACATCATCTCCATATAAAAGGATGTAACGAATAAGCATCTTCTCCTCTATATCACATTTAAACTCTCGCTTATTTGTAGTCTTTAAATTATTAGCAGATTCAGCTATTTGCTGAGGCTTCAAAGAACTGGCTGTTCCTTTTATTTTAGCAATCTCATCATAAAGAACATGCTCGTCAACCTGTAAAAGAGAAGAACATTCTTTTATATAAACCGAACGAATAATTGAATCAGGAATTATAGAAATAGATTTTACTATACTGCTTATAAGTCTAGCCCTAAGAATAGGATCATTCTTTGTCTCATCAATAAATAATTTAGTCTTAAATACTATAAAATCGGACTCATGCTCTTTAATATATTCCTTTAATTCAGAGGCCGAACGCGACTTAGCAAAAGAGTCAGGATCTTCTCCATCAGGCAATAAAAGAACCTTAACATTAAGACCTTGCTCAAGCACCAAATCAATACCTCTAATCGAAGCTTTTATTCCTGCAGCATCTCCATCATAAACAATACAAATATTGTTAGAGAAACGCTTAATAAGTCTAATTTGATCAACAGTAAGAGATGTACCCGAGGAGGCAACTACATTCTCTATTCCTGATTGATGAAAAGATAATACATCAGTATATCCCTCAACCAAGAAACATCTATCTTCTTGAACAATGGCACGCTTGGCTTGAAACAAACCATAAAGCACTCTAGACTTAGAATAAACAAGAGATTCGGGAGAATTAAGATATTTTGCAGTTTTTTTATCTGTCTTTAAGATACGTCCACCAAAAGCAATTACCTTACCAGCTATACTGTGAATAGGGAATATAACCCTAGCTCTAAACCTATCAAAAAGTCCTTTTTCTGCATTTATAGTTAGGCCTGTATCAACAAGATATTCTTGCTGATAACCTTTAGACAAGGCAAATTTAGTAAAACCATCCCACTGATCAGAGCAATATCCTAAATGGAATTTCTCTATTATATCGTCTCTAAAAGCTCTCTCTTTAAAATAAGAAAGTGCAATAGCTTTACCCTCGTTAGAATATAGATTTCTTTGGAAATATTCAGATGCCACATTTGAAACTATAAGCATACTCTCTCTAGCATTTTTCTTCTGAGCTTCTGCAGGCGAGAGTTCTTTTTCCTCTATAGGTATAGAGTATTTTGAAGCTAGATATTTTAGAGCCTCTACATATGATAATTGTTCAAGCTCCATTACAAAATTCACTGCATTTCCACCCTTTCCACATCCAAAACATTTATATATCCCCTTTGAAGGTGACACTATAAATGATGGTGTTTTCTCGTTATGGAAGGGACACAATCCTAGATAATTAACTCCTCTTTTCTTAAGAGTTACAAAATCTGAGACTACCCCATATATTTCTGCAGAATCGAATATTTTTTGTATGCTTGATTGATCTATCATACTACAAAGATAAGATTATATTCTTGTTTCATTAAGAACTATAGGAGGTATTCCAGAACTACACTTGAGGGATGGACTCATTTCTCCTTAAAAGGCAATTATGTCTCAATCACCGTCCAAATATAATACAAGTAACAGGCAGTGTTTCTGTCATTTCTCTGTTACTTCTCAGATAGTTCTCTGATAAAAAACACAGGAAGATCACAGGAAGAACACAGGAAGAACACAGGAAGATCTATAATTAGGGCTGTTCATTGCCTGTTTATAGCATCTTATTTGGCTATTTACTACAACTTAAGGGGTCCCTCATAAGAAATTGATAATATAATAATGAGATAAGTGTGTAAAAAATAAAGAGCCTATTCCGACGCTTCAGAACAGGACTCTTTGGGTAGATAATTAGAAGAATTAACTTCCTAACGAAAGATATTTTAATATTATTTAATAATCAACGATATAGATGCATACATCTTTGCTTCATAATATATATTTGTTCGTTTAAGTTATTTCTATATCTTCGTGTAAACTTAAATAATAAATATGAAAAGAAATTATAAGTATTACGCAAAACTATAAATTAAATAAAAAATCTATTCAAAATGCATCTGCAAAAAGAATAAACAACTTGATATCAGAAAATGATAATAAAAGAGAAATTCTTTCAATAGATTGTATGTAGCATCTGAAAACTCCCCAGTCTAGCATTCGAAAACTCCCCACCTAAAAAATAGTTATTAACTTACAGTTTAGTTTATCTAAACTGTACGAAAATGATAAATATGGTGGACATACAAGA
>JBATVL010000090.1:0-1927 GCA_049671745.1 Marinifilaceae bacterium | reverse complement strand
ATGATTTACTGCTAGATAGATTTATATCCATGTTCGGTCTTTCCCCATACATATCAAAAAATAAAAATATCATAATGAAACTTAGAGAATACGGTAAAATATCTGCTTGATGCACTTCGAACTATTGATTTAAGACATCTGTAAATAATTCACGCATTATAGGTATATATTGCCTAGCACTAAAATAAGTAATCAAGTCCTTAAAATTTGAACTATAGCTTACTACAGAGTTTCACCGCTAAGATATTTGTTTTTTTACAATTCCCACATGTAAATTGTATACTTTATATTCTGTTATTATTGGGTAAATAGTAGGAATATCTATTATTTGTCAACCATCAGTATATTTTACAGTAGCCTTATATATATTACTACCACAATGTTTACATACATTTGGGTTCTTTTATATGCTTATTCCCTTTACGTAACTCTTTATTAAATTCAACAACTTATGTATAAATATTGTCACAACGGAAACGAATAGATTCAATGGATTGAAGACGTTTTGAAATGAAATAGTGTGTCAATGTGTTTACTCAATTATATCGTCTTTGTAATATTGGTAAATATCAACAATTAAAAACAAAATAAGCAAAAAATCACTAATAGTTTGAAGTAATACTGGCACTACTTTTCAACAGTTTACTATAAAAATGGTTTTTCTATTTCAGACTGAATAGTTAATATGATTTTAACATCTACATTAATAATTAACTATATTTAGATATTAAGCTCTTCAAATATTAATAACATGATATACTTTACATGTAGTAATCATAGTTTAATTATCCAAGATCTTTCTATATCAGATAGATATATTAAAAAGAAACCCTCATATTAAAAATAATATGAGGGTTTTAATTTATAATATACAAATATTATCTTGCATTATAAGTAGGGTTCTGAGTAATTACACTATTTGAATTTAGCTCATTTCTAGGAATTGGCTGAATAGCACGGTAATCATCATATTCAAATACATAATCAGCAAGCTTTAATGTAGCTAAATGATCAGTTCCTGTATGAACAATGTTCTTTTTATTTCTCATAAAATCAAAGAATACATGTCCTTCTCCAGCTAACTCTTTTCTTCTTTCTAGAAGAACTCTATCAAGATCAACAGTAGTAGCATCAGTAATTTCTGTTGCTCCTCTTGCTTTAAGAATCACATTTAAATAAGCCATAGCATCTGCCTGTACAGTTGTTGCTTCAGCAGCAACTAAATACATCTCAGAAAGACGAATAATACGATAAACATTAGTTAAATCATCTGGATACTTCTTAAGATAATCATTAGCATCAACAATTGTTGATCGAACATCACCTGCATCAGAAGATAATAAAGCTTTAAAAGAATTAGTAACTTTCATAGCAGCATATCCTGTCTCAGACATTAAATATCCGATACCTTCATTACCTGAATTATCTTCTTCGGTACATATAATTGTCATTATAGCCTCAGGATTATTATAATTGAATGCCCAACTTGCTGCATATTTATCTCTAGCAACTAAAGAATAACCGCCATTATCAATTACATCCTTAGCATATTTTAAAGCTTCAACTTTATCACCATGATAAAGGTATGCTCTAGCTTTTAAAGCTTTTACAGCATATAAAGAGAACCAACCCTTAGTTTTAGAAGCAACTGGCATCGTTTCAGCCTTAGTTAAATCAGCAAAAATAAGATCATAAACTTGTTGAACAGTAGCTCTTTGAGGTTGATCTTTCACAGAAATAACTTTATCAGCTAAGATAACACCTAAATCAGTAGTAGGATTACCAGCTGTAGGTATTCTACTATAAATTTTAAGTAAATCAAAATGACATAAAGCTCTTAAAGCATAGAAATTTGCAATAATCTCTTCTTTTGCAGCTTTATCTTCAGGAGTAACTGCAGTCATTTTATCAGCATTTACAAGAGCAT
>JBATVL010000089.1:0-142185 GCA_049671745.1 Marinifilaceae bacterium | reverse complement strand
ATTTTTATGAGTGTAAATAATTTAAGTTCTAATTATATTTCTCTCTAAAATGTTTCTCATCAGGCAAGAACAACTTATTTTGTATTTCCTTTCTAGTCATTTCCCAGACATCACTAAAACAAGCTTTACAACTTCGGGGGTAACTTCGGGGGTAACTTCGGGGGTGATCTCCTTAAAAACATTATAAAGACCTTACAAAGACCTTATAAAGACGTAATAAAGATAATAAAGAGACCTCGAAGATCTGCCAATAAACATCTTATTAACATCTCATCAACATCCCCTAGAGATGTTCATGAGATGTTGGTGAGATGATGGTGGGATGTTGGTGATGCTCTTTATAAGCTTTTAATATGGACTTTATACCGATTTTATAACGACTTTGGGCCTAATTAATACCATTTAGATCTATACTTTAATATATCAACATCACAAAAAAAGAGACCACCATAAGGCAGTCTCTTCTTAAAAATATGATTTTATCTAGTAAAAGATTAGTAAGATCTTTTAGAACTTCCCTCTACATAGTTAATAAACGAGTTATTAACCACTCTATTACCACCAGGGGTTGGATAGTTACCAGTAAAGTACCAGTCACCTGTATGATCAGGACAAGCCTTATGAAGAGCCTCTACAGATTGGAATACAACCTCAACCTTAGTATTTATTGTTTCGTCAACAATAAGTTCTGATACCTTTTCAGATATTTCCTCATCGGTGAATGGTTTATATATTTCTTTAACGTAGTTAGCAATCTCTTCTTTAGGAAGAAACTCTTGCTGCTTACATTTTTTATAAACATCTTGAATAATTTGCTCCATTCCTCTTTCTTTCAACAACTCTATAGCTGCATTGAAAGCAATAAACTCGTTCATACGTGTCATGTCTATACCATAACAGTCTGGGTAACGAATTTGTGGAGAAGAAGAAACAACAACAATCTTCTTAGGATTAAGACGATCTAAGATACGGATTATACTCTTTTTAAGAGTTGTTCCACGCACAATAGAATCATCAATAATAACAAGATTATCTTCTTTACGAACTGTACCGTATGTAATATCATAAACATGGGCAACCATATCATCACGACCAGAATCGTCGGAGATAAAAGTACGTAGTTTAACGTCCTTAATAGCAATCTTCTCAACTCTAGGTCTGTACGACATTATATCATCAAAAAGCTTATCAGACCATTCCTCTTTCGATTCACGAATCTGCACTTTTTTCTCATTAATCATATAATTAGTAACACCCTCTATCATACCGTAGAAAGCTGTTTCAGCAGTATTAGGTATAAAAGAGAATACAGAATTTCTAAGATCACCGTTAACAGCCTTAGCTATCTTTGGAGTAAGGTATTCACCAAGTTTCTTTCTTTCTATATATATATCTTTATCAGAACCTCGAGAGAAATATATTCTTTCAAAAGAACAAGCTAAGCGTTTCTGAGGAACTCTAACCATTTCTTCAGTAATCTCACCACTTTTCTTAACTATAAGTGCATGACCAGGTTTAACCTCTTCAATAGTTTCAGCCTCTACATTCATGGCAGTTTGAATAACAGCACGCTCTGATGCTACAACCACAATCTCGTCATCTTTATAATAGAATGCTGGACGAATACCCCAAGGGTCACGAGTCACAAAAGCATCTCCATGTCCGATTAATCCACAAACAGCATATCCGCCATCCCAATCTTGAGAGGCACGTGATACAAGTCTGTTTATATCTAGATTTCTTTCAATAAGAGGAGAAATCTCAGCATTAGACAAACCTTCATTTTTATACTGACGGAATAACATTTGGTTTTCTTCATCAAGGAAATATCCTACTTTCTCAAGCATAGTAAGAGTATCACTATTATCTTTAGGATGTTGTCCAAGATCGCAAAGACTCTTGATAAGCTCATCTACGTTAGTAAGATTAAAGTTACCAGCCATAGCGAGGTTTCTTGATTTCCAATTATTCTCACGCATAACAGGATGAACATACTCTATGTTTTTTCTTCCGAATGTTGCATAACGTAAGTGACCAAGATATAATTCGCTAGTGAAAGGAATATTCTCTTTAGCCCAATCCACATCGTTTAATAGTTCTGGATTCGACTCTTCAACAGCAGAGAAATGCTTATAGATATCTTTAAAACAATCTTGAATAGGATTATCCCCATTCGATCGCACTCTACTAATATACTTATTACCTGGCTTCTGATCTAACTTTAAGCCTACAACTCCTGCACCATCTTGACCTCTATTCTTTTGCTTCTCCATAAGGATATACAACTTCTGAAGGCCATAACGGTAAGTACCATATTTCTTTTGATAATAATCAAGTGGTTTAAGCAATCGTATTAATGCTATTCCACATTCGTGTTTAAGAGCGTCACTCATTAGTGTTTATTATTTATTAGTGTTTGATTAATTACTGATTAATTGATATTTTGTATAGTATCTGTTTTTACAAGCTGAGTATCAATAAATTGATTTCTTGATAGTATTAAAAAATCTCTAAAAGGTATAAAGCATCTTACCGTATAACAACTAGGGTAAAACTTTTTAATCTTCATAATAATGCTTTCACACTCTATCTTATCTCTAAAGTTACCTACTCTGATCTTGAAGTCTGGATCAAAATAATTTAGATATACTTTTAAATCAGGAAAATTATTTTCAAAGGTCGCCTTACAAGATTGAGCCTGATCTATAGAAGAATCAATAGAACTTTTTGAATAAATCTGAATTCGGAAACCATAAAAGCCTTTTTTCTTAGAATTTATGTAACGATTAAGTTTCAATAACTCCTTTATTCGCATGTCTTGTTTCAACAATAAATAACCGCCTGTAGAATCAGATTTAACTTTTGAATCAAAATGTTTTATACACTGTTTTTGTTCTGTAACGGTATGTGCAGAAAGCTGTGCTTGGCTAAGCAATAATAGAGATACTAACAAATAGACTATTCTTTTATACATATACATATCAATTTGTTTGGATATTTCGAGCTGCTAATTTAGTAAATATATTTATTACTTCAAGATTCTTGATTAGTAAAAAGAAAAGGAGCTGTTCTTACGAACAGCTCCCTTTATATATAGCTAATAAAATATTATTCAAACATTTTATTGAAATCTTCTACTTCTATCTCTTTTTCATCAAGCTTAACAGCACCTTTAATATGGTTCATTATCTTAATTTCGCTAGCTTTATCAACTATGCTTTTTCTTTCTTTTTCGCTTTCTAAGATTTTGTCTACGAAACCGTTAAGATGCTCATCAGGAAGGTTAGTAAGGCCATATTGCTGCATTTGCATTCTAGCAAATTCTTTAGCAACCTCTCTAACATCTTCTTCTGATACCTTAAGGTCATTATTAGAAACAATTTTGCTTTTAATAATTTGCCATTTGATATCGTCAGCATATTGAGGAAATTCTTTTTCAACTTGCTCAGCAGTAACTTCTTTGTTAGAAGCAATGATCCATCTTTTCAAGAATGTTTCAGGAAGAGTGATATCACATTTCTTAACAAATTTAGCTTTTGCATCTATAGAGAATTTATAGTCTGAATCGTTAACTAAAGTAGCTGCAATTTCTTCACTAACTATAGCTCTAAATCCTGCTTCATCTTTAACTTCTTTTCCAGCACATGCTTTCTCGAATAAGTCTTCATTAATTTCAGAAGGAGAGAATCTATTGATTTCAACAATTTTCATTGTGAAGTCAGCAGTTACATTTTCAGCTTCTTCTTTAGTAATGTTTAACATTGCTGCAAAATCAGCTTTGTTAGGATACGCTACAACTGGATTGAATTTGATAACATCACCAACTTTAGCTCCTTTGAATTTAGCTAAAGACTCTTCGTCTTTCATAAATTCTAGAGAGATAGCAGTATTGTCATTCATAATTCCGCCTTCTGCAACAGCACCATTCTCGTCCACTTGAACCATAACACCTTTAAGCATCTCAGTATTTGCTTCAACAGTATCAACAACTGCATTAGAACCATACATACGAGCGTATTGAGCTACTTTTTCGTCAAGCATCTTTTCTGATACTTTAATCTTATAATATTGTATTTTGTCTCTTTTACTCATTTTCACTTCGAAAACAGGAGCAAAAGCGATATCGTAAGCAAATTCGAAATCTACGTCTTTTTCGAAATCTACAGGTTTTTGATCAGTAATACTAGGAAGAGGTTCTCCAAGAACATTCAGATTCTTCTCATAAATGTACTTATATAAATTCTCAGAAATAATTTTATTTACTTCTTCGGCTATAACACCAAGACCATACATTTTCTTAATCATTCCAACAGGAGCGTGTCCTGGGCGGAAACCATCAATATTTGCTTTCTTACGGTGAGCAGCTAAAGCATTAGCAACTTTTAGCTCATAATCGCTTTTCTTAACTTCAAGCTTGATTACAGCATTTAATTCATCAACATTGGTTTGTGTAATATTCATCTCTGTAATTTATTAAAAGTGTTAAATACCTTTATTTTTTAAATATAAAAAAAGACCGATGTGCTTACGCTCAACGGTCTTTTGTCTTTCTTTGTACGGATGAAGGGAATCGAACCCCCACGCCTTGCGGCACCAGATCCTAAGTCTAGCGCGTCTACCAATTTCGCCACATCCGCGTTATTTGTTTTTGACACTGCAAATATACGGCAGTTTTTTATTCCCTGCAAGCGTTTCAGAACTTTTTTTTATTTTTTTTCACTTCTTTTTTCTCAATTCAAAGTTCTTACCTAGGTAAACTCTCCGAACATCAGGGTCTTCCGCCAATTCTTCGGCTGTTCCAGATTTCAAAATACTTCCTTCAAAAAGTAGGTAAGCACGGTCAGTTATTGATAAAGTTTCCTGAACATTGTGGTCTGTGATCAAAATACCTATGTTTTTTTCCTTCAATTTTCTTACAATTGATTGAATATCCTCTACTGCAATTGGGTCAACTCCAGCAAAAGGTTCATCTAAAAGCACAAATTTTGGATTTATAGCTAGAGCACGAGCAATTTCCGTACGTCTTCTCTCTCCACCTGAAAGCTGAATACCCTTAGATTTACGTATTTTTTCTAATCCGAACTCAGAAATCATCTCTTCTAAACGTTCTTTTTGATACTCTTTAGTAAAAGAAGTCATCTCAAGAACTGCTTTTATATTATCTTCTACCGATAAAGTTCTAAAAACAGATGCTTCTTGAGCAAGATAGCCCACACCTAATTGTGCTCTTTTATATACAGGAAGTTTTGTTATTTCTTTTGTATCTAGAAATATCTTTCCACCATTTGGAACAACTAATCCAACAGTCATATAAAAAGAGGTAGTCTTACCTGCCCCATTAGGGCCAAGTAATCCAACTATCTCTCCTTGTTCTACATTAAAGGAAACACCTTTAACAACAGTTCTGCTTTTATATTTCTTTATTATATTCTCTGCGCGTAAAATCATTATACTACTCCTTCTTTTAAAATATCGTGTAGATGAATCATGCCTATATATATATTGTCAGTATCGACAACAGCTAATTGAGTAATACTATTTTCTTCCATTAATTGAAATGCGGTAAATGCTAACTCACCTTTACTAATAGTTTTTGGATCTTCACCCATAATATCTTTTGCATATAAGATACCAACATCACCGTCTCTTTGCATCATTCTTCTAAGGTCACCATCGGTTACCATTCCTAAAAGATTTTTATCTGCATCAACAACAGCTGTACATCCCATACGTCCTTCTGTAATTACTATTATAAGATCTCTTATTTTAGTGTCAGGAGAAACCATAGGTGGATTTACACCTTTATATACATCTTCTACTCTTGTATAAAGACGTTTTCCTAAAGAACCTCCTGGATGATATTTGGCAAAATCTCTTGATGAAAAATGTCTTAACTGTATTAAACAAACAGCCAATGCATCTCCAATTACTAATTGTGCAGTGGTACTATTAGTAGGAGCAAGATTATTAGGACAAGCCTCCTTCTCTACCTTAGCTTTTAAAACAAAGTCTGAATGCTCTGCTAAATATGACTCAGTATTTGAAATCATAGCAACTATCTTATTACCCATGTTTTTTATAAGAGGTAATAGAACTTTTATCTCAGGAGTATTTCCACTCTTAGAAATACATAATATAATATCGTGCTCTTGAACATTTCCTAAATCGCCATGAATAGCATCAGCTGCATGCATGAAAATTGCAGGTGTTCCGGTAGAGTTTAAAGTCGCAACTATTTTGTTTGCAATATTTGCGCTCTTTCCTATTCCAGTAATGATTAATCTACCCTTACTGTTGAATACTAACTCAACAACTTTCTTAAAATCATCATCTACATAATCAGCCAAAGCAGTGATTGCCTTTGCTTCCTCGAGTATGGTATTTTTAGCTAATTCTATAATATCAATTTTTTCTATTTCAGACATAAGCTTTATTTATGTTTTTCTAACATTTAATAATGTCTAAAAATAGTTAAATTCTTAGATTCGCAGAACTATTCTTGTAAGAAATAAGTTTTTTAACTAAATTTAAAACAAAAGGGAGCAAATATCTTATCATACATCGGTTAAAAACGACGGTTTGCTTACAAAAAGCAGACAATCATAAAAATGACAGAAGTATTATTCGTGAATATGATTTCAAAGGTATACTTTCACGCTAATTTTAAGGATTAACACATGGGAAGCAAAGATTTATTAACAAGAAAATTAAAAGAACACTTTGGATTTGATCACTTCAAGGGAAACCAAGAAGAGATTATTCAGAACGTTATTGACGGTAACGATACATTTGTATTGATGCCTACGGGTGGAGGAAAATCATTATGCTACCAGTTACCAGCATTGATGCTTGATGGCACAGCTATCATTATATCTCCGCTTATAGCCTTAATGAAAAATCAGGTAGATGCTATGCGAGCTTTCTGCGAAAGCGATAGTGTAGCTCATTATCTAAATTCTTCATTAACAAAATCAGAAACATTAAAAGTAAAACAAGACGTATCAGAGGGAAAGACAAAGCTACTTTATGTAGCGCCTGAGTCTTTAACAAAAGAATCTAACGTTGAATTTTTTAAAAATATAACAATATCTTTTTATGCAGTGGACGAAGCTCATTGCATATCAGAATGGGGACATGATTTTCGTCCTGAGTACAGAAGAATAAAACCTATAGTTGCAGAAATTGGAAAAGCACCTATTATTGCTCTTACAGCAACAGCAACACCAAAAGTACAACATGATATTCAAAAAAATCTGAATATGCTTGATGCTACTCTTTATAAATCGTCTTTTAATAGAGGAAACCTTTATTATGAGGTAAAACCAAAGATTGACACCAATAAAGAGATTATCAAATTCATTAACCAACACATAGGAGAATCAGGTATTATTTATTGCTTGTCTCGTAAAAAGGTTGAAGAATTAGCAGAGATACTACAAGTAAACGGTCTTAAGGCTATGGCATACCATGCGGGAATGGATGCACATACAAGATCTAGAAATCAGGATATGTTCTTGATGGAAGATGTAGATATTATTGTTGCCACCATTGCTTTTGGTATGGGAATAGACAAGCCAGATGTTCGTTTTGTAATTCACTACGACATACCTAAAAGTCTTGAAGGTTATTATCAGGAGACTGGTAGAGCTGGACGTGACGGAGGTAAAGGTCACTGTTTGACATTTTATAGTTATAAAGATATACAGAAGCTTGAGAAGTTTATGCAAGGCAAACCTATTGCCGAACAAGAGATTGGTAAACAACTTCTTCTTGAAACAGTTTCATATGCGGAGTCATCTTTGTGTAGAAGGACTGTACTTCTAAACTATTTTGGAGAAGAATACACAACTACCAATTGTGGACATTGCGATAACTGTCTACATCCTAAAAAAGAATTTGAAGGACAAGCATTTCTTCTTACTGCTCTTAAACTTATTCTTACTACTAAAGAAAAGTTCAAGACAGATCACCTTGTTGATGTTTTAACAGGAACCTGCTCTGCTCAAGTTAAATCGTATAAACACGATGTAATTAAAGAGTTTGGTATAGGAAAAGACCAAGAGCCTCATTTCTGGAATATGGTTTTCCGTAGAGCATTAATAAAGCACTATATAGAAAAAGACATAGAACAGTATGGAATCATAAAGATCACTCAAGCTGGACGTCAATTTATTGAAACACCAGTTGACTTTATGTTGATGGACGATCATAACTTTGAAGAATGTCAAGAAGTATCAGAACCAAAATCTAATTATGCTGCACTTGATAATGTTTTATTCTCTATGCTTAAGAAATTAAGAAAAGAGATATCTAAGAAAAATGACATACCTCCATTTGTTATCTTCCAAGATCCATCTCTTGAAGACATGTCTATCAACTACCCTATAACATTAGCAGAATTAGCAGATATTCAAGGAGTAGGAAAAGGAAAAGCAAAAAGGTACGGTAAAGAATTCATTTCTTTAATAGAGAAATACGTTCAAGAAAATGATATAGAAAGACCACAAGACTTTGTTGTAAAAACAATTGCAAACAAATCTAAATACAAGGTACACATCATTAAACATATAGACCTTAAGATAAATCTTAGAGATTTAGCTAGAGCACAAGGAATGGATGATGAAACCATGATTAAGGAAATGGAAGCCATTGTATTTTCGGGTACTAAGTTAGATATCAATTATCATCTTGATAATATCTTAGACGAAGAGCAGCAAGAAGAAATATATGACTATTTCAATGAAGCTGAGACAGATTCAATTACTGATGCCTTTGAGGAATTCGAAGGTGAATACTCAGAAGAAGAACTTAGACTACTGAGAATTCAATTCCATTCAGATTTAGGAAACTAGATATATCAGATAGCTAGATATTAAGTCCTAGGACAATTAATAAACTCACGTGCTGCATCGAATATCTTTCGATAAGTTACGTGAGTTTTATATTTCTCACCACCTATATACTCCATTAGATGCATCATTCTTGGATTAAAATCTCCTATCCAATTCATCTCTAAGACATCATAACGGAAAGAATCTTTAAATGCCACTTGTGCAAATCCATACATCAACACAGCATCTATTCCTCTTGACTGAAAATCAGGTACTACACCAAAAATCTGACCTAAAGCCTTCTTAGGTTTTTGTGTATGTTTATAATACAGATATTTTAATTTGCCTAAGATATCTGTTTTACCATTCATCTTCTGAATAATATGATTCATATCCGGAATCATTATAAAAAAGCCTATTGGTCTTTCCTTATAATAAGCAAAGTACATTAATTGAGGGTCTAAAACAGATTTTAACTGAGAGTAAAGAGCTTCCCCATCTTTTATAGACATAGTTTCCACTCCAGGAATATCGCCTACCCAAGCCTCGTTATAGATAGTAATAAAGTCTTGTACAACTCTCGACTTATCTACCTCTGAATACATCTTCACTTTATAATCTGTATCTTTCAAGACTCTTTCAGCCTTCCAAATCACTAAGGGACTTAAATTTGCTTCTAAAAAGAAAGTACGATAAGTAAACTGTTGGAAATACTCTCTAAAACCATATTTTATAAAGAAATCTTTATAATAAAAATGATTATAAGGCATAGAATAATTAGGTAAATAATCACCTTCTATCAGCAATCCCCAATTCTCGTGACGAGCACCAAAGTTAATAGGACCATCAACGGCTTCCATATCTCTATCTGAAAGCCATAAAGTAGCAGCATCAAATAAACATTTTGCTGCATCATAATCATTGATACACTCAAAAAAACCGCAACCTCCTACTTTTATTCCAGAGGCACTGCAAGTATGATAATCTATAAATGCAGCAATTCGACCTACTACAACATTATTATCATTGGTAAGAAGAAAGCGTATTGACTCTCCATTCTCATATAAAGGATTTATATTTGGATCAAAAACAGCTTCAACAACATCGTCCAATGGTCTAACCCAATTCTTGTTACCTTTATACAATCGAGATGGCAGGCTTAAAAAATCTTTCTTATCATCAGAGGTAATTAATTCATGTATCTTATATTTACTCATCTTTTTTATTTTTTCTATTCAATAAAGGAAGTGCAATAAGTGAACAAACACCTGTAAATATAAGCATTAAGTTCATAGAGCCATGTGCCAAGAAAGCATATGCTCTTGCTAAAGAATCTATATTTTCTACATTTGGTAGGTATATTAGAAGACAAGCTATAACCATAAAATGCCATGTACCTATACCGCCCTGAACAGGCAGTACCATTCCAATTGTAGACATAGCAAATACCGTTAAACCAATAATAGGAGATAAACCAGATGTAAAATCAAAAGCAAAGAAAACAACATAACCCATTAGATAATACAAAAACCATATTAGAAAGGTATGAAATATAAACTCCCATTTTCTTTTTAAACTTGTTATAGATTTAAATCCCTCTCCTATTCCTACAAAAATATTTTTTATCTTCTTATAAAAAGGAATACTACGAATAAGATTTCTGCATGCATAAATCACTAAAACAAGCCCTATTATTATAGGCAACACTACCCACCTACCAAAAACGGTATGTAAAGCTTGCATTATTTCTGGATTATTTTCTAAAAACTCTATTACAATATTCATTTGAGTAGTAAGTACGAATAGAAGAAGAAGCAAAAAGATAAGTAAATCTATCACTCTCTCTAGAACAACTGTACCTAAAAGTTTAGAAAAAGACATCTTCTCATATTTACTTAATACACCACAGCGAGTAAATTCTCCCATACGTGGTAATGCCAAATTGGCAAAATAACCTATCATCACAGCTAAAAAGGCATTTTTAAAGCTAGAACGTCCCTCTATATTTTCGACTAATATATTCCACCTCAGAGTTCTACTGATATGACTCAATAAACCAAGAAACAAAGAAAGTACAACCCAAGAATAATCAACCTCTGTAGAAAGTAGTTTCATAATCTCATTCATGTCTTGCCCCCTATACACAAGATAAAAGAGAATTATTGACACTGATAGAAATCCGAGAAACTTAAGTATATCTTTGAGCTTTTTCACTAGGCTTGTATATTATTTAAAAATAGTAGTTACTTATTTAGATATTTTTAATTACTTTGTTTTTTGATGTACCACCTACAAAAATATTCATTTTTTTGTAAATATTTACTAGGTATTGCGTATGAAATAAAGAAAAACACTTTTCTGAATATAAAAATGGACGATGATAGTAAGAGCGAAAAAGAAATTAGGACAACATTTTCTGAAAGATCAGAATGTTGCACTTAATATATGCACAAGCTTAATTCCTGGTAATTATGACAAGATACTAGAGATTGGCCCAGGTATGGGTGTGTTAACACAATACCTTTTTAAAAACAAAGATTTTGAAACATTTGCTCTTGATATTGATAGCGAATCCATTGAATACCTCCACAACAAATACCCCGATAAAAAAGATAATATAATATTTGGCGATTTCCTTAAGCAAGATGTTAAAGACTTCTCTACAGAACCTTTTGCAGTAATTGGAAATTTCCCATATAATATTTCTTCACAGATATTTTTCAAAGTTCTTGAGAACAAAGAATTAATTCCACAAGTTGTTTGCATGATTCAAAAAGAAGTAGCTGAAAGAATAGCTGCTAAACATGGAAATAAAACCTATGGAATACTTTCTGTGCTGCTGCAAGCATATTACAATATAGAATACCTTTTCACCGTACATGAAAACGTGTTCGACCCACCCCCAAGAGTTAAATCTGGCGTTATTAGATTAATTCGTAACGAAAGAACGGATTTAGGAGTAGACCCTAAATTCTTTAAGACTGTTGTAAAAACAGGATTTGGTCAAAGAAGAAAAACATTACGCAACTCTTTAAAAGCTCTACTTCAGGGAAATATAATTGAACATGAATACATGACTAAACGTCCTGAACAATTAAGTGTAGACCAGCTAATTGAGCTAACAGCAATTATAGAGAATGTACTAAGAACTTAAATTGAAAATTATGCAGTTTGAACTTAGCAAAGAATTCTTAGATAATCTAAGAGAATTAATAAAAGAGGACAATAAAACTGCGGTTCAAGAGCTATTAAAAGAACTTCACCCTGCTGATGTAGCAGAGATACTTGAAGAACTTGATAAGGAAGGAGCTAATTATGTACTATTACAAGTAGACAATGACACTGCTGCCGATGCTCTTGCTGAACTAGACGATGAAGATAGAGAAGATTTAATAGAATCTCTTCCTCTACACACTGTTGCCACACGCATCATTATGAACATGGATTCTGATGATGCAGCTGATATGATTGGATCATATTCAGATGATGAGCAACAAGAAATCTTATCATATATCCACGATATCGAACAAGCAAGCGATATTGTGGAACTATTAAACTACGACGATGATACCGCCGGTGGTTTAATGGGTAAAGAGTTTGTGATGGTTAATGAAAACTGGACCGTCATGACTTGCCTACGTGAACTAACTCGTCAAGCAGAAGATATAGATGAGATTTACTATGTTTATGTAGTTAACGATGATAACAAACTAAAAGGAACTCTATCACTTAAAAGAATGATACTGAGTCCTACTTCTGCAAAGATTATAAACATCTATAATAAGGATGTTATTAGTGTAACTGTTGATGAGGAATCTGAAGAGGTTTCTCTTATTATGGAGAAATATGACCTTGTAGCCATGCCTGTAACGGACAGTATAGGCAGAGTTGTAGGTAGAATTACTATTGATGATGTTGTAGATGTTATTCGTGAAGGAGCTGAGAAAGATTACCAATTAGCATCAGGTATCTCACAAGATGTTGACATTAGTGATAGCATATTGGTACAAACAAAGGCTCGTTTACCTTGGCTAGTAATTGGTCTTGTAGGAGGAATCTTTGATGCATTTATAATATCTAACCATGAGTCGGATATAAAGATCTTTCCAATGATGGCATTCTTTATTCCTTTAATAACGGCCATGGGAGGCAATGTTGGAATACAATCCTCAGCCATAGTAGTTCAAGGTTTGGCTAATAATTCACTTGGATATGAAAGTACCTTTAACAAGATTCTTAAGGAATTCGGCCGATCGGTAATAATAGCAACTATTTGTTCACTGCTACTTCTAGGATTTTGTTTCTTAACATCATTTGGATCATTAGCATTAACGCTTTCATCTATTATAGCACTATTTATAGTAATAATATTTGCTTCTATATTTGGAACTTTTATACCCTTGGCTTTAGATAAGCTAAAAATAGATCCTGCTCTTGCAACAGGTCCATTTATTACCATGAGTAACGATATTGTAGGATTATTTATCTACCTAGCGGTTGGCAAAATGATCTTTGAATATATGGCATGAAAGACTAGTATAATCAATCATGTAAAAGAAATAGAGAATGTAGCTTTTCAATAAGAAAACTTAATTCTCTATTTTCATATCATTTCATCTTTGAAAAAATTAATTCAGAAGCTGATTTATCTTTAGCTAACTGAGTTTTAAGCTCATCAAGACCTTCAAACTTTCTCTCTCCTCTTATTCTACCAATAAAAGAAACCTTTATATTTTTACCGTATATATCTCTATCAAAATTGAAGATATTAACCTCTACACTAAAATCTCCGTTATTAGAAACAGTAGGACGCATGCCCATATTCAACATTCCAGAGAACATTTCACCCTCTATCTCAATATTAACAGCATAAACACCTACTGCAGGAATAAGTTTATCAGCATTTTCTATTTTAATATTAGCCGTTGGGAAACCAATCTTACGACCTAATTTCTGTCCCGGCACAACTTTACCATAAAGAGAATAATCGTATCCTAAGAAAGAACGAACAAGTTCTATATCGCCAATAGCAAGAGCATTTCGTATTTTTGTAGAAGAAATGTTCACATCTTGCAAATTTAATGCTTCTTCCTTCTCAATAGCAAAACCAAACTCTTTAGACAACTCATTAAGTTGAGTAAAATCGCCTTCTCTATTAGAACCAAATCTATGATCGTATCCCACAACAAGAAACTTCATTCCTAATTCGCCAATTAGAAGATCTTTAACAAACTCAGTATAACTAAGTTTAGAAAATTCTATAGTAAAGGGATAAAAGATAATATTATCAACTCCCGCCTTTTCAAGCAGAGCAATTTTCTCATCCATAGTACTAAGAAGTTTAATATTATGTTCTTTAGGATACAAAACCTGACGAGGATGCGGAGAAAAGGTAAGAATAACAGATTCTCCACCAGTTTCTTTAGCTATCTCGTTAAGTCTAGAAATAACTTTTAAATGGCCAAGATGCACTCCATCAAAACTTCCTAGAGTAAGCACAGGCTTCTTTATTGAACAATCCTTTATATCTGTGAAAACTTTCATTATCTTTATAATTCTTTTTGCAACATAAAGTACAAAGTTAAAAAAATACAGACAAGACAAATATATAAGAGAAATTATTATTAATTTTAGACATCTAAAACAAACGTAAAATAAATATATGAAGAGGATTTTTATAAGTTTTATGGCAATTACCTTATTATGGTCTTGCGGTAACGACAATGTATGTATAGAGGGAAAAATAAAAAACGGAAAAGATTTAAGCATCTATCTAAATAAACTAAATGTAGATGGTAGCGAATTAATCGATTCAACAAAACTAACAGAAGAAGGCAATTTCAAATTTAAGTCGCACACTGTATATCCGCAATTATATACAATTTCTTTATCAAATGGCAATATCATTACAACAGTAGTACAATCGGAAGATAAGTTATACTTTGAAGGGAATGCTAAGAACTTTGCTAATTCATATACAGTAAAAGGTTCTGATGATGCAATAAAAGCAAAACTTCTAAACGATCATCTTTACAAAACAAAGATTAAGCTTAATACACTGCAAACAGAACTAGAGAACAAAACTAGAGATGAGCAAGAAATTAAGACAGACATCTTAAAAACAATAAATGCACAAAGAAAATTCTCTTCAGAATTCATTATTGGGAATGGAACATCTTTATCTTCATACATAGCTTTATACCAAAAGATAGACAAAAACCAATACACTCTTAACGAGAACAAAGATATATACTACATAAGAGTAGTGGCATCTTCTCTTAAAGCATTATATCCTGAGTCGCAATACACTAAAGCAATATTGGCAAGCTTAAAACAACTAAACAAAAGATTAGGTAATCTTAAACTTAGGAATTACATACAAAATGCACCTAAGACTCTTCCAGAGATAAAACTTCCTAATATCAATAATAAAGAAATTGCTTTATCTTCGCTTAAAGGGAAATATATATTACTAGACTTCACTGACTTATCTAGTCCTAATTCGGTAATTATTAACAAGCAATACAAATCATTATACAAGAAGTATAAAAACAAAGGTTTCGTTATTTATCAAGTATCATTAGACCGTAACCTATTAGCATGGAAAGATCTTATTAAAAAGCAGAATATCAACTGGATAAATGTATGGGATAAAGACAGCCAAAACGGTGCAGCCGTTAGAGGATGGAATGTAAAAAGAATGCCATGCAATTACATCATCTCTAAAGACTTCGACATAGCAGGCAAAAACCTATTCGGTAGAAACCTAGAAGACAAGTTAAAAGAAATCATACGATAATTTATGAAAGTATATTTCGCATCAGATCTTCACCTAGGTGCATCAGCACTCAATAACAATAGAGAAAGAGAACTACTCTTTGTAAAATGGTTAGACGAGGTAAAGCAAGACGCAGATAGAATATATCTACTAGGTGACATCTTCGACTTTTGGTTTGAATACAAACAAGCAGTACCAAGAGGTCATACACGTTTCCTTGGCAAGATATCAGAGATTACAGACAGCGGAATAGAAATACACCTATTTACAGGCAATCATGATTTCTGGATATTCGATTATCTAGCTAAAGAATGTGGGATAATAATACATAGAGACACAGAAACAACAATTCTTAATAACAAGAAGTTTTTCCTAGGTCATGGAGACGGCTTAGGGGATTACGACAGAAATTATAAAATATTAAGAAAGATCTTCAACAATAAATTATTACAATCTTGCTTCTCATGGTTACACCCTGATGTAGGTATATGGCTTGCACACAGATGGTCGGCCCATTCGCGCCTTAAGGGGACAGGAGAAGTAGAAGCTGAAGGATTTAGAGGAGAAGATGAAGAATGGCTTGTAATGTACTCTAAAGAGCTTTTAGCAAAGGAACATTTTGATTTCTTTATATATGGACATAGACATTGTCCAGTAGATATAGAAATAGGAGATAATTCAAGATATATCAATCTAGGAGACTGGATAACTAATTACACATATGCAGTATTAGATGAAGATAAGTTTGAATTAAAAAAATACAAACAATAAAAGCATAAAACAAAAAAGAGGCATCTCAATAGAGATGCCTCTTTCTATGTATATAAATATCATTAAACACTTCTAAGAATAGACTCTAAACTATTAAAGTGTTGCTTATAATCATCAAGAGACGCATTAATAACATCATGAGCATCCTCACGTCCATATATCTCAGGAATTTCAGCCAAACGCTCAACTCCAGGCATATCCTTATAAGTAAGGAAATAATGTCTTAAACGGTCTACAACAACAGTAGGCAGCTCTGAAATATCATTATAAACAGAATAAGTAGCATCGTTCTTAAGAACAGCAATAATCTTATCATCTGCCTCATTACCATCTATCATTCTAAAACCACCAATAGGGCGAACCTCTGCAATAATATCGCCATGAGCAATAGATCTTTCAGTAAGCACAACAATATCAAGAGGATCTTTATCACCATCAATATCGTGACGTTCTAATCTGTCGCAGCACAACTTACCTACAGAATCACCACAATATGTTTGAGGTAGAAAACCATAAAGAGCAGGAACCACGTTAGAAAACTTCTGTGGTCTATCAATTTTCAAATAGCCACTTGTTTTGTCTACTTCATATTTCACAGTATCAGTAGGTACCATTTCAATAAATGCAGTTACTACATCAGGTGCACCATCTCCCACATCTAAACCGTGCCATGGATGAGACTTATATCTCAATCCCATCAATCTTGCAATTGGATCATTTATTAAACTTGCCATAATCTCTTTATTTAAAGCAAATATACAAATTATCATTTATAATTATCAAAATTGAAAATATAGAAGAGAAAAACTAGTTATTATTGAGAAATAAAAAAACAAAACTTGCACATATAATCACAATACAAACAAAAAACAAAGGCACAAACAAAACACATGTAACAAACTAAAACAATGGACTATACAAATGTCGAATAAAACCAAATAGAATCAAATTAATGATTAATAATAAACAAATATTCAAGTATAACAGCTTATAAATATTAACTCAAAGATTCAAACTATCTCAATGCAATCGATTCAAAACAATTAAAAATTGTATATTAGAACTTCTAACAATTAAAACAGCCTAGATGAAAGAAGCAGTTATCAAAATAGATAAACTAAAAAAAGTATTAAAAGTACTATGTATAATAACATTCATTGGTAGTGCAGCAGTTCTTCTAGCCTCAGTATTTTCAAGTTTAATGAGTACAACATTTGTAAAAGAATACTACACTACTATTTTGGAAGAAACAGGAAAGGATCCTGATTTATTCTTTAGTCAGTTTAAGAATGCAGGCTCTATAGGTACAATTAAGATCGTTTTATCTTGCTTAAGTATTTTTGGTGCAGTCTTAATGTATAGAATGAAAATAAAAGGTTTATATATCTATGCATTAGCTCAAATTGCCATGCTATTCGTTTCTCCAATTATTAATGACATGAATAGTTTCTCATTAACAGAGTTAGTTATAACTATCATCTGGATATCACTATATGGAATAATTTTCTATATAATTTCAAAAGACAGATAATCAACCACCCCAATTATCTCTATCAAGACTTCTATACTGAATAGCCTCAGCAATATGATATACTTGAATATCCTTTATATCCTCTAGATCAGCAATAGTACGCGCCACCTTAAGGATACGATTATATGCACGAGCAGAAAGTCCTGTTTTCTCCATCGCCTGTTTAAGAAGAGCCTTAGCATCATCAGAAATAACGCAATGTTTATTCATCATGGCAACCGACATCTGAGAATTAGAATACACTCCATCCATACCCTTAAATCTCTTTGCCTGAATCTTACGAGCATTCACAACTCTAGCTCTAATCTTCTCACTAGTCTCAGCCTTCTCATCAGAGGCCATTTTCTCAAACTCAAGAGGCACAACCTCTATATGAATATCTATTCTGTCCAGAAGAGGACCAGAAATCTTAGAAAGATACTTCTTAACAGCCCCCGGAGCGCAAACACATTCCTTTGTAGGATGATTATAATAACCACAAGGACAAGGATTCATAGAAGCCACAAGCATAATATTTGCAGGGTAATTAACCACCAGTTTAGAACGAGAAATACAAATCTCTCTATCCTCTAATGGTTGACGCATCACCTCAAGGGCAGAACGTTTAAACTCAGGCAATTCATCCATAAAAAGCACACCATTATGGGCAAGAGAAATCTCACCAGGCTTAGGAAAAGAACCACCACCAACTAAAGCAACATCAGAGATTGTATGATGAGGACTACGGAAAGGTCGTCTCCAAATAAGACCAGTATCCTTAGCCATATTACCAACAACAGAATGTATCTTAGTAGTTTCGAGAGCCTCACATAAAGAAAGAGGAGGCATAATACCAGGCAAACGTTTAGCAAGCATAGTTTTACCAGAACCAGGAGGACCAATCATAATAGCATTATGTCCGCCAGCAGCAGCAATCTCTAAAGCTCTTTTCACATTATCCTGCCCCTTTACATCTGCAAAATCAAAAGCATTTACAGAAGTCGTTCTATCATCATCATTAAGATATTTAGGGATATATTCTTTTATTTCAAGTTCCCCATTCAGAAAAGATATTACCTCTCTAATATTTTTCATTCCAAAAACAGAAATGCCGTCAACAACAGAAGCCTCTCTAGCATTATCTTCAGGTAAAATAATAGCTTTAAAACCAGCAGCTTTAGCATTTAGAGCAATAGGTAAAACACCTTTTATAGGCAGAAGAGTACCATCAAGCGACAGCTCTCCCATCATCATATGCGAATTAAGTAGGTCGGTTTTCAGTTCTTCATTAGCAGAAAGAATTCCCATAGCAATAGGTAAATCATAAGCTGCTCCCTCCTTCTTAACATCAGCTGGAGCCATGTTTATTATTACTCTTTTCCCAGGAATCTTAAACCCATATTGACGAAGAGCAGAATCAATTCTTTCTTGACTTTCACGAACAGAACTATCTGGTAGGCCAACAATTACAAATCTTATGCCCTGTAAAATATTTACCTCCACAGTTACTGTTGAAGCCTCTATTCCTTGCAAAGCACTCCCATAAGTTTTTACTAACATAAGCTTTATTTTTGTTATATAAAGATATGGAAAAACAAAATTCTATTTGTTGTTTTGAACTTATATTTTTAGAGATTCTTAATTTGTATTTTATATAAAAAAAGAATTTGGCTATTAATTATAATAACAAGTGAACAGAAATTGGTCTAATTAATGTTATATTTATATTTAACAATTATTTTAGAGTTTATATATTAATATAAAATCATAAAAATGAAATCTGGTTTCTTTCTATATATCAAATTATCTTTTGCTATGTCAATCTTACTAATGATCATAGGAATCATTTTGGATTTCAATACTAAAATTCTAGGAATGAGTAGTGGGATTTTTATAATAAATCTTATTTTTTATTTCGCATACAGAGAAGATAGAAAAACTATAAACAAGAAAAAAACTAAATCTTAGTAAGTACAAACGTATATTTCTAAATAAAGAAAGCCTCAAATTTAAAATTTGAGGCTTTCATATAAATATCGAAATTCTTTAATTACTAAAAGAATCCTAATTTTTGCTTATCATATGAGATTAACATATTCTTGTTTTGTCTATAGTTATTAAGCATCATAAGATGGCATTCTCTTCCGAATCCAGAATTTTTGCATCCTCCAAAAGGAGTATGAGCTGGATAAGCATGATAACAATTAACCCAAACACGACCAGCTTTTATAGCTCTTGGTATTTGATATAATTGATGTGCATCTCTAGTCCACACACCTGCACCTAATCCATAAACAGTATCATTTGCAATTTCTAAAGCTTCTGCTTCATCCTTAAATTTAGTAACAGCAAGTACTGGGCCAAAAATTTCTTCTTGAAAGACTCTCATTTTATTATGTCCTTCAAAAATTGTAGGCTGTATGTAATATCCATTAGCTAAATCACCATCAAGCTTAGATATTTCTCCTCCCACAAGAACTTTTGCTCCCTCTTCTTTACCAACTTGAAGATAAGCACTAATTTTTTCATATTGTTCTAAAGAAGCCTGTGCACCTAGCATAGTATTCACATCGTAAGGATTCCCTTGTACGATGGCTTTTGTTCTAGCTACAACACGTTCCATAAATCTATCATAAATATCCTCTTGAACTAAAAGTCGAGAAGGACAAGTACAAACTTCACCTTGGTTAAAAGCAAACAGAACTGCGCCTTCTATTGCTTTATCAAGTAATTCATCATCTTCATCCATTATACTATTAAAGAAGATATTAGGCGATTTACCACCTAATTCCATAGTAACAGGATTTAGATTATTTGATGCATATTGCATAATAAGCTGACCTGTTGACGCTTCACCAGTAAAAGATACTTTATCTATACCTGAGTGAGATGCCAATGGTTGACCAGCCTCTAGTCCATAACCATGAACAATATTAATTACTCCTTTTGGAAATAAATCTGCTATTTTTTCCATTAGAAGACAAGCCGAAGCTGGTGTTTGTTCAGCTGGCTTTAAGATTACGCAATTTCCTGATGCTAAAGCTGGTGGAAGTTTCCACGACAACATTAATAAAGGGAAATTCCAAGGGATTATCTGACCGATAACTCCCATTGGCTCTTTTATATTAAGAGATAATGTATTTTCGTCAATTTCTGTAGCACTTCCTTCTTCTGCTCTAATTACTGAAGCAAAATATCTCCAATGATCAACAGTAAGAGGTAAATCAGCATTTAATGTCTCTCTTATAGGTTTTCCGTTATCACATGTTTCTAAAAGAGCAAACTCTTCTAGATTATCTTCAATAATGTCAGCTACTTTGTTCAATAAAACAGAACGTTCAGTAACGGAAGTCTTTGCCCATGAGTCTTTTGCATCATTAGCAGCTTTTACAGCTAGATCAATATCTTCTTTAGTAGAACGAGGATATTTAGCCATCAAAGAATTGTCTATAGGAGACATATTATCAAAATACTGGCCATTAACAGGAGCAATAAATTCTCCATTTATAAAATTACCGTATTTTTCTTTAAATATTGGTTTTGAATAAATCATTATCGTTGTTTTTTTAGTGATATTAATCACCATAACATTTAAGTTTTAATGGTGATAACTTGTTAAAAACAGGGTAAAATAAAATATTAGGGAAAATTTATTTTACTTAAATACTCAATATTCGTCCGGACTCAAATTGTAAAAATGTTTAAACATTACAAATGTAATGATTGAATTGAACACATCAATCCCCATAAATGATGAAACTTGTATTAGTTCTGATTACCTCTCCCAATGCTCTCTCAGCACCCTTCCTATGCGCAGCTAATACGCAGCTAACACG
The DNA here is from genome assembly GCA_049671745.1 of Marinifilaceae bacterium. Classification (GTDB taxonomy): domain Bacteria; phylum Bacteroidota; class Bacteroidia; order Bacteroidales; family Marinifilaceae; genus SNAP01. The sequence goes on along the minus strand of JBATVL010000089.1, from coordinate 120,459 downwards.
CAGCTAATACGCAGCTAATACAATCTTAGTATATAATGAGTACAAAAAGACTATAAGCAGATTGTAAGAAAAACACTAAACGAACACTTAGAAAACAAACATGGAACAAGTTTATCTCTAACTTGCTCCATTTATATTATTCCTATTTAAATACTTAATAATAAATCAGTTATGAATATCATTAATCCTTAATTATATTTCTTCCAGCTCTTAACCTCCACATCCTCCATACTTAAAGTGCAAAAAGCATGAATAAAATCTCTTGCCAAAGGGGCATTAGTAATAAGTGGAACATTAAAATCTACGGCGTTACGTCTTATCTGATATCCATTATTCAATTCTTTTCTTGTATGATTCTTAGGAATATTAACTATAAGGTCAATCTTATTATTCTTTATAAAATCAACTGTATTCGGACTTGTATTCTCATCAGGCCAAAAGAGTTTTGTGACCTCTATACCATTCTCTTTAAAGAATTTAGCAGAACCATCAGTGGCAAAAAGATTATAACCATTATTAACCAGTAGTCTTGCTGATTCAAGTAGTTCTACCTTAGAGCGAGTAGGTCCAGACGAGATAAGCACATTCTTTTTAGGAACAGTATAACCCACCGAAAGCATACTCTTAAACAAAGCCTCGTGATAAGTATCTCCTATACATCCAACTTCACCCGTAGAAGACATGTCAACTCCAAGAACGGGGTCCGCTTTAAGTAATCTAGCAAAAGAGAATTGAGGTGCTTTCACTCCCACAAAGTCAAGGTCGAATATAGACTTACTAACAGCCTCCACTTCTTTGCCTAACATTATTTGAGTAGCAAGATCAATGAAATTAACCTTTAGCATTTTAGATACAAAAGGGAAACTTCTTGATGCTCTTAGATTGCATTCTATAACTTTTATCTCGTTATTTTTGGCAAGAAACTGCATGTTGAAAGGTCCTGATATATTTAGAGATTTAGCAATTTCCTTAGAGATCTTCTTTACCCTTCTTATGGTTTCTATATATAATTTCTGAGGTGGAAAGACTATTGTTGCATCTCCTGAATGAACGCCTGCAAACTCAACGTGCTCGCTTATGGCATAGGCCTTTACTTCTCCATTCTGAGCCACTGCATCTATTTCTATTTCCTTGGCTTGCTCTATAAATTCGGACACAACAACAGGATGTTCTTTACTTACATCTTTGGCAAGTTTTAAGAAATGTCCAAGCTCGTCCTTATTAGAAACAATATTCATGGCAGCACCTGACAGCACGTAGGAAGGTCTGATAAGAATAGGGAAACCTACATCTCCAATAAACTCATCTATGTCCTCTCTGCTTGTTAATTCTCTCCATCTTGGTTGGTCTATAGAAAGAGAATCAAGCATACTTGAGAATTTTTGCCTATTCTCTGCCCTGTCAATATCTACAGGAGATGTACCAAGAATCTTCACATTCTCGTTATGAAGTTTTAGCGCAAGATTATTAGGAATTTGTCCTCCTGTGGAAACAACTACTCCCTTTGGCATTTCCAGATCTACTATGTCCATTACCCTCTCGAAAGAAAGTTCATCGAAATATAACCTGTCACATGAGTCATAGTCTGTGCTTACAGTCTCTGGATTGTAATTAATCATTACCGAGCGGTAACCTTCTTTTCTGATTGTGTCTAGAGCACTCACTCCACACCAGTCAAACTCCACAGAACTACCTATTCTATAAGCTCCTGAGCCAAGTACTATTACTGATTTCTCATCGTTCTGATATTCAATGTCTGACTCTGTGCCGCTGTAGGTGACGTATAAATAGTTTGTCTGTGCCGGATATTCTCCAGCTAAAGTATCTATCTGTTTCACAACCGGCAGAATACCCCTAAATTTTCTTTCTTCTCTTACTTTAAGCATTCTCTGCTCTTGAGTAATCGAATTGTCGTTTATAAGTAATCTAGCAATCTGGAAGTCAGAGAAGCCTCTTACTTTGGCTTCTAGAAAAGATTCGTCGCTAAGAGCATTTATGTTTTTATGTGTCTTAAGATTGTTCTTTATCTTGAATATATTCTCAAGTTTGTAGAGAAACCATCTATCTATTCTTGTGATATCGTATATATCCTCAACAGAATATCCTTGCTCGAAAGCTTCAGCTATAGCAAAGATTCTCTTGTCGGTTGGTATGTCTAATTCGCCTTTTACATCTTTAATCTCTACATTATTTGAGACAAAACCATGCATTCCCTGACCTATCATTCTAAGGCCTTTCTGAATAGCCTCTTCGAAATTACGTCCTATTGCCATTATCTCTCCAACACTTTTCATTGAAGAACCAATAACTTTTGAGACACCTTCGAATTTGTCTAAATCCCAACGAGGTATCTTACAAACAACATAGTCAAGTGCAGGTTCGAAACATGCAGAAGTAACTTTATTCACAGAGTTCTTTATCTCGTGTAATCCATATCCCAAAGCTAGTTTAGCAGCTACAAAAGCCAGTGGATATCCTGTTGCTTTTGATGCCAAGGCAGATGATCTAGAAAGACGAGCATTTACCTCTATAACTCTGTAATCCTCAGAGAATGGGTCGAGTGCATATTGCACATTACATTCTCCAACTATGCCTATATGTCTTATTATTTTTATGGCTATCTCTCTGAGTTTGTGATATTCAGCATTACTAAGTGTTTGAGAAGGTGCCACAACTATACTCTCTCCTGTGTGTATTCCTAATGGATCGAAATTCTCCATATTACAAACTGTAATGCAATTATCGTACTTGTCGCGCACTACCTCATATTCTATTTCTTTCCACTTTTTTAAAGATTCCTCTACAATTATCTGAGGAGAATATGAAAATGCTGTGGCCGCCAGTTCTTTTAGTTCTTCTTTATTGCTGTAAAAGCCACTACCCAAACCTCCTAGAGTGAATGCTGCTCTTACCATTAAGGGAAAACCTACCTCATCAGAAGCTATTATGGCCTCTTCTATTGTTTCGGCCGATATGCTCCTGGGAGTAAGTACATCTATTTCTTTTAATTTCTCTGAGAATATTTTCCTATCCTCTGTGTCTATTATAGATTGTATGGGAGTACCAAGGACTTCTATATTGTATTTCTCAAATATCCCATTACGGAAGAGTTCTACACCACAATTTAGAGCCGTTTGTCCACCAAAAGCTAGTAATATTCCTTGTGGTTTTTCTTGAATAATAACCCTTTCAACAAAATCGGGTGTTATGGGTACGAAATATATCTCATCAGCATTATCTAATGATGTTTGCACTGTGGCAATATTAGGATTGATAAGAACAGTTGAAATACCTTCTTCTTTCAATGCTTTCAGAGCCTGAGATCCTGAATAATCGAACTCTCCTGCTTCTCCAATTTTTAGAGCACCTGATCCAAGTACTAATACTTTATCCATCTTCATCATCTTTTAGTGTTTTTGTTGTTCTACTAATTCAAAGAAATCATCAAATAAAAATTCAGTGTCTGTAGGTCCACTTGAAGCTTCAGGATGAAACTGAACAGAGAAAAATGGTTTTGTTTTGTGCCTTATTCCTTCGTTTGTTCCATCATTTACATTGGTAAATAGAACTTCCCAATCTGGGGATAGACTTTTCTCTTCTACCGCAAATCCATGATTCTGAGATGTGATATAACATCTATTCGAACCTAATTTCATTACCCCTTGATTATGGCTCCTGTGCCCGTATTTCATTTTGTATGTTTCTGCTCCAGAGGCAATTGCTAGTAATTGATTTCCAAGGCATATTCCAAATATGGGTTTCTCGGCAGCAAAGGATTTTTTTATATTAGAGACTGTCTTATGACAGAATTCAGGATTACCAGGTCCATTGGAAAGTAATACTCCATCGTAGTCTTCACCGGTAAAGTCGTAATCCCAAGCTACCCTTATCACTTTGGCATTTCGTTTAAGTAAACAGCGGATTATATTATTCTTCGTTCCACAGTCTACAAGAATTATCTTATAATATCCATCACCATATTCTACCCTGTCTTTAACACTGACTTTCTCAACAAGATTTTCTTTATTGGGGTTGTAGAAGTCTATCTCATTCTCTTTATTATCGAATATTATCTTAACAAGAGTTGATCCTTCTTCTCTTAACTTTTTTGTAAGAGCTCGAGTATCAACACAAAAAAGCCCCGGAATCTGTTGATCTTTCAACCAACCTCCGAGGCTTTTTTCTGAATTCCAGTGACTGTCTTCAAATGAATAATCAGAAACTATTAATGCTTTGCAATGAATCTTATCTGATTCAAAATAACTAAAGATTCCATCTTGTTGTAAATTAATTGGGACTCCGTAGTTTCCGATTAAAGGATAAGTGGAAACTAGTATTTGCCCTTCATAGGAGGGATCTGTTAGACTCTCCGGATAGCCAGTCATTGCAGTATTAAAAACAAGCTCTCCTGAAACATTCTTTTCATATCCAAAGGACTTTGCAACAAACTCAGCACCATCTTCAAAAATCAATCTTACGTCTTTTAATTTCTTCATTAAACTATTCTTACATGAGTATTTCTTCTACTACTAAAATCTAAAATCATGCAAAGATATAATTCCAAATGAATATTTATGCATAAAAACGCATAAATATTTACTTTCATATATGGACATTTTAACTTTATTTAATAACACAAGATGATTTTAATCTGTAGTTTCTAATATTAAAACTCTATATTTACTAAATACATACTAACAATCAGAAACTTACATCAAAATGAAAAAAAAATTAAACTTAATACTCATAATAATATCAGTTGTTATTATGAGTTCATGTGATAATTCCCAGAAAGGAATTACAACCTACGTTTCAAACACTACACAAAATATCAACATTACTAAATTTCACAATATTGGAACTTTGGAAATGTCTAAAATGGATTTGAAAATAGAAAATAATAAATCTATACAGGATACTAATAAATCTGGAGAGATTATGCAGGCCTTTATTATGGTTAATCAAACTAATCATTCTGTGTTTCTTCCTGCTGATAAGAATATTAATATACAAATAGATAATAAGGAGCTGATCTTTAATGAAGATGACTATGTTAATAAATTCTCTCAGCAATTCTTTAAAGAGATAGTTGCTTTAATGCATAAGGGGAATGTTACAAATGAGATAATTAAGGAAATAGATCTTGAGAAAACTAATCAATTAGATAAGCTTAATCTAATAAAAGGTAAAGTATCCAAAAACGAATATAATCTTCTACATGGAATAATAATAGGCAAGATAGCCCATTTAAAATTCATGTTTTCAAAGAAATTAAAGGCTGATGATTTAAAGGCTGAATATTACGATTTTGTAGATTCAATAACTTTGGACAATGATCAGTTTCTTAAATTTACAGATAATGTAAATACTATATTTGAGATGCTTAAAGTAAAATACTATAGAGAATATGGTAAAGCTTTCGATAGTTCAGAGATTAAAGTTGAGTACATAAATAAAATCATTAAGAACAGAGAATTAGCTAGTGCTTTTACTTGCTTATTTATGTCTAATATAATTCCTGATCTTTCTAAAAAAGAGAAAGAAAAAATTATCGTGAAGATGAAAAAGCTAAAACTGAAAGAGAAGTATATCAATCATGTTATTAATGTGAATCCAGCAACAAGTCTTGGTAAAGTTGTAGGAAATAAAGCTGAATTCTTAGAGTCTCTTGTTTCATATGATAAAAAATTCTCTCTTGAACAGCTTAAAGGAAAAACTGTATATGTTGATAATTGGGCTACATGGTGTGGAGCTTGTGTGAATGGAATAGGTCATTTCAATTCTAAGTACAAACAAATTAAAGATAAGAAAGATGTGATTTTTATATTTGTGTCTTTTGATAGAGATGAAACTATATGGAGAAATTTTATAGAGAAAAAATCATTTAAACAAGATAATATTATTCACTTGTTTGACAGTAAAGGTATGGAATCAAAATATGCCTTGTATTATGGTGTTCGCGCCTTACCTACTAGCTTTGTTATAGATAAGAATCTTAAAATAAAGAATATAACTCCTCCTATTTTTGAGGATAAGGATTTTGTATCTTTTATTAATAAGATGTAAATAAAAAAAGCCGTTCGTGAGAACGGCTTTTATATATATATTCAGAATAATCTTCTAAAACATTCCTTCTTCAATAAGTTGAACGAGTATGTGTAGAACTTTAATATGTATCTCCTGAATTCTATCAGAATACTTAAACCATTCTACTCTAATCTCTTTATCAACAATAGAGCTTAATTTGCCGCCATCTTTACCCGTTAGAGCCACTACTGTAATATTCTTACGTTTAGCTTCCTCTACTGCTTTAATTATGTTCTCTGAGTTGCCTGAAGTACTTAGAACTAAAAGCACATCGCCCTCTCGTCCTACTCCTTCCACAAATTTAGAGAATACATATTCAAAACCAAAGTCGTTAGCAACACAAGTAATGTGTGAAGCATCATTGATAGCTACAGCAGGCAATGAAATTCTATCATCTCTAAAACGACCAGTTAACTCTTCAGCAAAATGAGAAGCGTCACAAAGAGAACCACCGTTACCACAAGATATTATCATGTTTCCCGATTTTATAGCTTTAATCATTATCTCAGCTACTTCCTCTATGTTATCTATATTCTTTTTATCAGAGATAAACTCTTTTAAAACAGAAAGCGAATCATTTAAACTTTCAGTTACTATACCCATGTTTTTGCTTATTAAGTACACTTTATACTAGAAATAATTATTCCCAATTTCGCAATTATATACTACGAATCAAAGAAATTACGTACTCTTTTAGAGAAACTTTTCTCCTCCTTAGTAGGATTAGGTGAGTAAGATTCAGATGTTCTCATTGTTTCAAGAACTTTCTTGTCTTCTTTACTAACCGTTTTAGGTATCCAAACATTTACTTTTACAAGTAAATCACCTTTACCGTATCCATTAACATCAGGAATTCCTTTAGAGCGTAAACGAAGTATCTTACCAGCTTGTGTTCCTGGATCTAACTTAACCTTAACTTTTCCATCTACTGTAGGAATCTCAGCTGTCATACCAAGTACTGCATCTGGGAAACTTATGAATAGATTATAAAGAAGATCATTATCATCCCTTATAAGATCAGGATGAGCTTCTTCTTGTACTAAAATTAAAAGATCACCATTAACTCCACCTCTACGTGCTGCATTACCTTTACCGCTTACCGATAATTGCATGCCTTCAGCTACACCTGCAGGTATTTGTATAGTAACAACTTCCTCTTGCATACTTACTCCCTCGCCGTGGCAAGAAGTACATTTCTCTGTAATTGTTTTTCCTTCTCCATTACAAGACGGGCAAGTTGCAGAAGTTTGCATTGCTCCAAGAATAGTATTTTGTACTCTTGTAATTGATCCAGTTCCGTTACATTGAGAACAAGTAGTATAAGAATGTCCATCTTTAGCACCTGTACCACTACATGTTTGACAAGCAACTTGTTTCTTAACCTTAATCTTTTTCTCTACACCATTTACTATATCAGCAAGAGTTAATTTTACTTTTACTCTAAGGTTAGACCCTTTATTCACTCTACGACTTGAGCTTCTTGAACGACCACCGCCGCCAAAACCACCAAAGCCTCCACCGAATATATCACCGAAATGAGAGAAGATATCATCCATATCCATACCGCCACCGAAGCCACCGCCAGAGCCACCTGCTCCACCCATGCCTTGATGACCATATTGGTCGTAACGAGCTTTTTTATCTTGATTGCTTAAAACTTCATAAGCTTCTGCAGCTTCCTTAAATTTATCTTCCGATTCTGCATCGTCAGGATTCTTATCAGGATGATACTGTATTGCTTTTTTTCTGTATGCTTTCTTAATTTCAGGAGCTGTAGCGTTTTTATCAACGCCTAATACCTCGTAATAATCTCTTTTTGACATATATTCTTTTTTTATTCGCCCACTACTACTTTCGCGTAACGAACAACTTTATCATTTAATTTATATCCCTTCTCAACACAATCAATAATCTTACCTCTTAACTTTTTAGATGGAGCAGGCATTTTTGTGATAGCTTCGTGAAGTTCTACATCAAAATCAGCTTTCTTTGTCTCTATTTCTTCAAGACCATTCTGCTTTAGGAAATCAGCAAAACGAGTATAGATAAGGTTTATACCTTCTACTACTGGCTCTATTTCTTTGGCTGAATCCATAGAGTTCATTGCTCTCTCGAAGTTATCCATAACAGGAAGAATATCCATAAAGATTTTCTCTCCAGCTGTCTTCATAAGATCCATTCTCTCTTTTAGAGTACGCTTACGGTAGTTATCAAACTCAGCAGAAAGACGCATGTATTTATCTGTCATGTCCTGCAGCTTCATCTCTGTCTCTAATTGTTTCTCAGCAGCAAGCTCTTCAGGTGTTTTTTCAACTTCCTCTTCTTGAACATCGTTCTCACTTGCTTCTGTTGCTTCTGTTGTTTCTTGTGTTTCTTGCGTTTCAGAATTAAGTGGACACTCTTGATCTTTGTTCAATTCTTCTTCTTTAGCTTTCTCTTTTGACATATCTATATATAATTTTGTTTTTCTTCTTTTTTAAGTATCACATATAGAAGCAATAAACTTGCCAAATATATTTTTGCGACAATCTGACGCAAATATACAGTATTTTGACCTTTACTTCATAGATTACATGACAAAACTACAATCTAACTAAACATATTTGATAACAAAAACATTCAACTTTTAGGATAATATTTAATAAATTTGTTAGATGCAGAGCAAAAATAAAATATCTGACTTAGCTCTTTGCGACCAACCTCGTGAAAAGCTTATGAATAAGGGAGCTGCTAGTCTTAGTAATTCTGAGATTCTTGCTATTATTCTCCGATCGGGAACTAAAGAAGAATCTGTGATGGAACTCTCTTCACATATAATGAGGGATTGCGATAATAGTTTTACACAATTATCACGTCTGAGTATAGAAGAACTTGTTAATTCTTATAAAGGGATTGGCAAAGTTAAAGCCATTCAACTTGCCGCAACAAGCGAGATTCTTAATAGATGTAAGTATGAGAAATTAAAGAAAGATGATTTTACTGTACGATCGAGTGAGGTTGTGTACAAGCATATGGAACCTTTAATTTCTACTATTGAACATGAAGAGTTTTGGGTTATTTACCTTAATAGAAGTAATAAGATTATTCGTAAGAAAAAAATTAGTTCTGGGGGATTCACTGGTACTGTTACCGATGTGAGAATTATTTTTAGATTAGCTCTTGAGTTTAGAGCTGTTTCTATTATTCTTTGCCATAACCATCCATCAGGAAACATTAATCCTAGTACGGCTGACATAAAGATAACTTCTAAAATAAAGATAGCGGGAGATACTATGGATATAAAGGTATTGGACCATATTATCATTGCTGGGAAAAAATACTACGGCTTTGCTGATAATGGAGATATATAAAAAAGAGAGGCTGTACTTTAAAAGTACAGCCTATTATAATATATCGTATTAACGATTATTCTTTCTTAAAGTGCGTTTACGTGTAAACTTAAGCTAGATTTAAGATTAGCAGCCTTATTCTTATGAATAATGTTTTTCTTAGCTAATTTATCTAACATAGCAGCTACCTTAGGTAACAACTCCAATGCAGCCTCTTTCTCAGAAGAAGCACGTAAGTCTCTTACCGCGTTTCTTGCAGTTTTAGCGTAATACTTATTATGCAATCTTCTTGCTTCGCTTTGTCTTATTCTCTTTTTTGCTGATTGATGATTTGCCATCTTCTTATAATTAAAATATATTCAACTTTTCAGTAGTCCGTAGGGGAATCGAACCCCTGTTACCAGGATGAAAACCTGGCGTCCTAACCCCTAGACGAACGGACCATTAATACTTATTTTTCGCTTGGCAAAGATATATAAATTTTATAGAATACAAAATTTATTTTTACTTTGTTAAACTTGCGTAGTCCGTAGGGGAATCGAACCCCTGTTACCAGGATGAAAACCTGGCGTCCTAACCCCTAGACGAACGGACCATTTAAAGCATTTTGTTTGCTCTAATGCGATGCAAATATAGAGACTTTTATTTTTGCTGCAAAATTTTTTCAAACTTTTTTTCAAACTTTTCAAAAAAAGATCTCCCACTTACATTTACTAATAAAATAAACTACCTTTGTATCAGGTATATTAGCCTCTTTATAGTGAGGGAGAAAAAATTTTAAGAAAATGAATAAAAAACTACTCTTAGGAATCATTAACAACGGAATTGACGAAATCAAACTACTTACAGCCGACTTCACGAGTACTGAACCAAGTCAAAAACACATAGATATTACCATACAAAAAGTAGAAATTCTTTTAAAAGAACTACATCTTTTGGATGATGGTAATACAGAAATAACTGAAAATATAATAAAAGAGATCATTACACCCTCTATTGAAATAAAAAAAGAGACTAAACAAGCTCCTATAAAAAAACATATAGAGGAAAAAAAAACTATTTCTTCTTATAAGAAACCATTAATTGAAGAGATTAAAGAACCTGTTATTAAAAAAACAGAACAGAAGAAAGCTGTAATTATAGAAAAAGAAATAATACCAGTAGTTGAAAAAAATAACCAAACTGTAGATATTCGTTCTTTTATAGGTATAAATGATAAGTTCTTATTTATTCGTGAACTTTTTGATTCTAATATAGATGATTACCAAGATTTCATTACAGAAACAAATAAAATTGAGAGTAAGAAAGAAGCTGAAAAAATAATCTCAGCAAAGAACTGGAATAGAGAAGAAGAGAGCACAAAGCTCTTAACAGAAATTATAAATAGAAAATTCATATAATAATGGCAAAACTATATATTGTTCCTACACCTATAGGGAACTTAGAAGACATTACGTTAAGAGCATTACGTATTCTTAAAGAAGTAAACTTGATTTTAGCCGAAGACACTCGTACTTCTGGTAAACTACTTAAACATTACGAGATTAATAAACCTGTATGGTCGCATCATAAATTTAATGAACATGGTACCGCTGATAAGATAAAAGAAAGAATTGAGGCTGGTGATGATATTGCTCTTATTAGTGATGCTGGTACTCCTGCTATCTCTGATCCAGGTTTCTTATTAGTACGTACTTGTATAGAGGCTGGTATAGAAGTGGAGTGTTTACCTGGTGCTACTGCTTTTGTACCTGCACTGGTAAATTCTGGCTTGCCTTGTGATAAGTTTTGCTTTGAGGGTTTCTTACCTCCTAAGAAAGGTCGTCAAACACGCTTAAAAGAGCTTGCTGAAGAAACTAGAAGTATGGTTATTTATGAGTCGCCTTATCGTTTGATTAAAACTCTTGAGCAATTTGCTGAATACGCTGGTTTAGATAGAAAAGCTTCTGTAAGTAGAGAGATTAGTAAATTATTCGAAGAGAATGCGAGAGGCACCTTAGAAGAACTAATTGCTCACTTTAAAAGCAAGACTGTTAAAGGTGAAATTGTTATTATTATTGCTGGTAAATAATAGTATATATTTCTCTATAAGATATAAATAAAAAGAAGCATCTCTGTAGAGATGCTTCTTTTTTGTATGTATAATTCTTTTAGAACATGAATTAGTTCCTAAACTGAATTTTAGTAATCTTAGGAGTAGTGTAAATACCACATACTCTTGTTACTTTATAATTATCTAAAGCTATAGTATTACCAGAAAAATTACTAGGACGATCAGGTGCTTTAGTATAATAAACGTTTTCATCTGTCATTCCTGTAGTTGCATTTACAGTTACATCTGTACCATTATGCACATAACCTGCTACAGTTATTTCATAATAAATATCAAAATCTTTAGCATCAAAATCAATAAGTTTTGTAGATGGAACTCTAGTCTTCTTATTCACTAGTTCTTCTGCAATACTCTCTAAAGATATTCTCAAAGCATAATATTCTGTCGGAATTACTCCTAAATCTAATCTTTTTGGTAATCCCGTAGTTGGGTCTGTCACCATTAATAAATTTGGGTCTTCTAACTTTGCCAAAGGAACATTAATTGTTATTTGCTGTGGACTAGCACCCCAAGATAAAGGACTCGCAGTAGTTTGAGTAACATTAAGTACTACACTAAATCCATCAAGAGAAGTAGGAACAGCAGGATCTTTAACTATAGGCAACGCATTGCATAAGAATGTTGTTGGAGAGAAAGATGATAAATCATCAAAATCTTTTGCAGTAGTTGCATCAACATCACACAAATAACCATCTTGATTGATAGACTTTGCATCTGGACCTGTAGGAATTACAATTACTGATCTATCACCAATTTTAACGAAAAATTCAGAAACACTTATACTCTTTTTATCAGCCTCTAAAGAAGTAACATTAGTAGCATCTAAATCATGATCTGGATATTCTGATACTCTAATTAAGTAATAAGGTTTTAGTTTTGTTGCAGTAGGCCAAGTATATTTTTGATAATTACGTGCACCTCTGTCAAATTTTCCAGTGAAATCATCTTTGGAAATAATAGTATATTTCGTAGGAACATCGTTATCATCTACATCAACTTTAAAAAGTTCCCACACATATCTATTATCAATAGCCTCATCCGTATGAAGTATATAACTTGCATCAGCAATTTTTTTCTTAAGACCTTCAAGTGTTATAGTTTTGTTTAACTCTACTGCATATGAATATTCAGACCCAATAGTTACAACCTGTGGACTAGTCTTACCATTCCATGGTGATGTAATATCTGTCCAAACACGGCCCCCATTTTTTATAGGGATCATCTGTCCAAAAACATTAGCAGAAAGAACAACTGCAAAAAAAGTTAATAATAATAATGTTAGTTTTTTCATCTTTGATTAGTTTATTTTTAACATGTTTGAAGCGTGCATTACTTATATTGGATTTTAGAGGTATCTGGTCTCTTATAAATACCAAAAACAAATTCAACTTTTGATTTTAAAGATACTTCAGCACCATAGATATCTTGTATACTATCTATAGTAAAGTCAAAATACCTATCTGTATTGTCATCTAATTGCTCATTATAGTATATTCCAAAATCTCTAAAATAATCTGCATTACAATCGTATTTACAATTATCTGTATTGTTTATTAATTTATTTAAAACATATTCTGCAGACTCCGTATTTTCTGTATAGTATTTATATTTAATATTTAATTTATATTTACTTATGTTGTGCTTAGCAAAATAAGCGTTCTTCCAATCATTATAGGTTTTATTAGCTTCAACTGTTGGCAAATCAGTTCTATCTGGTACTTCAGTAAATTTAATTGGAATAGTAATTTTTCTTACATTACCCACTACTTGTGAAGTTACAACATCATATTCATCTCCTAAGAAAGTTGCTAATATAGGAGAAGGGACAACACTTATGTCAAAAGTAGCCTTAGTATCACAACCACTAGCATTTACACAAGTCATAAATATCTTATAATCACCTAAATTTGGCCATTTTATTTTTACTTCAAAAAAATCATTCAAATTACTATCAGCAGGATTCAAACCTCCAATAAAAGCAACTGATCCTGTAGTTCCAGCTGAGGTAACAACATAGGTATCAGTTTCTTTTTTGAAATTAAGAAAATTACCTCCTTGTTTTATCTCCCATTTGTAAACGTATCCTGCTGTCTTATCAACCTTAATAACACGAGAGGAACCAACGACAACAAAATCTTGAGCCGAAACAGTAAATACAGAAATTAAGAGTATTATCGCAACAAGTAATGGCCTATGCGTTATTGATTGCTTCATTTATTTTAGGTTTTATTATATTCTTTCTTTAATTCTATATACAGAAGAAATTAATCTACAAGTCTAATAAGCTGATCTTTTGGCAGCTTTTTTACTACTGCATGAGTAATGCAATTTGTTAAAGGGTTATCCAAAGCACTAGTGTTATGTCCATCCTTAACTAAAACTAATTTTATCCAGACTAATGCTTTACCATCACCCTTTTTTATTTCTATTTTATCCAAAACAATAATATCGGTACGTATATTCCCATCTATTTGATTAGAATTAAAGGTTGGGGCATTAAGCCACTCATTTACTGTAGGTGGGGTATGTACATTGTCAACAACAATGTATTTATATTTATAAAACCATTTATTTGTTAGTCTATTATCCAAATTCCAAGTTTCTATATTAAATGAGAATGTAGAATAGTATTTTGCTTCCTTAAGATTTGTTATAGGATTAATTACATATTCATCTGATGTTATTAGATTACAATCTTCTATTCCACCCCAAGATATATTTGCTCTAAACATATTTACCAAAGGCCTTATAATAACATTTTCTTTTATTGTATTGTATATAGCATCAGAACATTCTGTATTAACATCATATTCTCTTGCAGAAACTATAAATTCCTGATTTTCATCTCCAAGCCAATATATATATACAGTATTTTCTGAATTTACAGTCCCTCCCGTTATAGATTGAGAAGGTGTAGATAAATTTTCGCTTAATGCAATAACTGGATCTATAGGTCTTTCTCTAAAAAGCTTATATTTAGTGGGGTCCGCAGGAGTAATTCCATCACTCTTAAAAATAGTCCATGAGAATTTACTTGTTGAAGGTTGATTGACAGAATACTTACGTATTTGTCCTTTTTCAACAATTTGCTGTCCATTAGCATTAAAAGCTAAAGATGCAAGAATTAAAATCATTAATAGTGCTATAATTCGTTTCATAGTTCTGCTCGTTCTATATTGTTAGTCCTAGTCCAAAATCATGTTTTGCTTTTTAGGCAACTGTTTAAGAACAGCACATCTAACTAATTCATCTGGATTCGTTACTGGAGTACCAAATCCGTCCTTCATTAAAAATATCTTTACCCAAATATAAACATAACTTTCTCCTGGCTCTAAAACTTTAGTAACATTAATATTTACAAAATTCATTCCAACGACTTTACTAGGAGAATAAAGATGAGTCCAGTCATGACCGTGAGTATCTGCTGTTTGAGCCCAATCAGCTGCTGAAGGTTCTTTTAATACTGTATTAGTTCCATTCGTAGTTAAAACTTGTGTGTCAGAATACTTAACACCTACTCTATAGGTATATTCCCATTCCCTATTAGATCCTAGTGCCTTTAACTCAAAGTTAATAACATTTCCAATAGCTAAAGCCTCTACACAAATAACCTTAGCATTATCATTAAAATCTGTAGTAGAAATCTCATTTGTAGAATATGAATTCCATGAAAGTTTACCAACTAATGGATTGGTTCTAACATGTACATCTACATTTGCGGTTTTTGTATAACAACCATTTAAATTAAATTCATTTGAAATTATACTGTATACTCCTTCTTTAAGCCATAATATATAAATCTCAAAATTGCTTCTAGCCTTTGTCTTATCTACAAAGTCAGCATCTATAGTAACTTGATTTGAAACCATAGGAAAGTCATTAACATAAATAAATTTCCCTGCTGAATTTTTAGTAACAATAACATAATCAGCAAAAGACATGACAGCTTCTTTCAATATCTGATCATTAGTCTTGCTTGCAGAATTAGTTATAAATCTTACAGCTTCATTCGTACCACTTTTTATTCTCCACAGATAAAGGTTAGTAGGAACTGCTGTATTGCCCACGCTGTATCTATGGCATGATCTCACATAAGGAGTTAATCCATCACCCACCTGTGCTTTGCATTCTTGTCCCAATGTTACAATAATGATCAATAGTGCTAATATGTATCTAACAAATCTCATCTATATTTTATATATGATTCTTATAAACTAGTCGTGCTTTATTATACTTTGTGCTGGTTGTTTATGGACAATTATCTCTGTAACTGCACTACCTGAAAGGTCTGCTCCATATTTATCTTTTATTGATACAACTGTAAAAGTTATAATTTCATCACCTACACCTTTTGTAATAGCTCTTGTGCTTGATAGAGTTAGATCTCTTGTTAAATCAACATGTAGTATAGGCACATGAAAGGTTACTTCTTTTGTTCCAATAATCCCGTCTATAGTATATTTTAGAATAATAGGATATGCAATAACTTGCCCTGGACTTTTTATTAATTTCACAAATAAAGTCTGATTATATAACTCATCGGCACAAAACTCCTTATTTAAAGGTATTACTTTAAAGGCATTTCTATTATCAACAACTTCTACTTTCATTATATTAGAACGCCCCTTACATGTTCCTATAAGAGCTTTCTCTAAAAGAGTAAGATGATAATCACCTATTGTATTCCATATTATCTCTATCTTATTAGATGTAAGACTTCCTGAAACAATAGTATAACAAGAAGCTGGTGCCGGAACATCTTTATCTGTATTTACAATCCATTTATATGCATTCGTTCCTCTTTTAATTACTGCATATTTTATTTGTGAACCTTTAGAAATACAATCCACACCTGTCTGGTCAGCCTCTGATGTTTGACTAAAAGCACCTAAGGAAAACATTATTGCAAACAGAGTGATGATTAATTTAGTTATTAGATTCTTCATATTATACTCCTGCTGTATTATTAATTGTGTTTTATTGGATTTTCTTTCGGTATTGGAGTGATTATCCAAGGACGCTTATATCTATTTCTTACTATTAAAATATTGTCATTATTATTAGCACCATTTTTCATTACTACAGAAGTACTAATTGTTGATACAATATATGTGTCTGTACTTTTAAAATCGACAGGACTAGTAAGTGGAATTTCATACACATATCTAAAACCTAAAGCTGTTGCCGCACTTGAGGTTTTTACATCTGCTTTTACTAAAGTTTTCTGTATCTTTTGACCATTGTATCCATATAACTCAAAACTTCTAGTTTCACCAACAGCCCATTCTTCGTTTCCACCAAAAAAAACTTGTAAAACACCAACATCTCCTGCGCAACTACCTCCGTCAAATCCACCTAAACCAAAAGTAAAATATGGTTTATCAATTATTTTCGTATAAAACACACTACAATTATCATCAAAACAAACAACACTATTTTCTTGTCTCAGTTTTATAAACCCATCAAAAAAATTATTAACACCACCTAACTCAGTCCATTTTACACTAACTGTAACTTTTCCTGAGTTTCCTTTTAAATCTTTATAATAATAATTAGTAAAACCTTGTTTTATACTTCTAGAAGGTAATAAATTCTCATTCAAATAATTTATATTTACCACTTCACCTCCCATTATTTTTAATTGAATACTAGTATTACCCGCACCAGTATCATCAAGTTCTAACTCATATTTCAAAATTGAATTTATTGGAACATATTCTCTTTTATTTATATTTCCAAGCACACCATCTGCTGGACCTCTATCTTGAGCATTGGAAACCAATGTTGTGAGAAGAATTAGTAATACGCTTAATATCTTATTCATATCTTTATCTATGATATCTTAATTTTTGGAAAATCAAATAAACAACTATTGTTATTGAAAAGCAAGTTATCTTTGTCAAAAACTTTGTTTTTATTGACAAACATCTTCATTTAAACAAATTAGAAACCTGATTTAAGAAAGAACTTAGGACACGGAAGAGCCTTGTCTTTTAATTTCTTTGCTTTTAAAGATTTATATCTTACTATTTGTTCTATCGGGTCAGAATATCCTATAGTATAAGTAAAGGTAAATTCAAAACCTCCTCTATTAGAATAAGTCTTTCCCGTAATTGGAATATCATAACTTGTCATAAGCTTATAATTTTGAAATTCCATTCCTACTGATGGTATCAACTCTTCTGTTGTTCTATAAGCAACACCAAAAATGACAGACTTTGTTCTATCTAAATTGTAAGGTTTTAAAATATTTGTCCCTATAATTCCATAATATTTTCCATCTTGCATGTCCATTGCAAGTGATGGATTTATAATAAGACGTCCCTTATTTACCCATTTCATAATATCTAAGTTCAAAGTTAATTTTGTAGCCATATTATTAGTCATCTGGTAAAAACTCTCTGAAGGCTGATTTATGTGAGAAGCACTAAGACCTATAGAATATCTATCAGAATGATAATAATAACTTAATTTTGTTCCCACAGAAAAATCCATATAGAATAAAGAAGAAGCTCCTCCTAGATTAGATGGTAGTGCAGAACCTGCAAAAGAATTATCTTTCCATTGTTCTGCAAATTTAATATTCTGATAATTCACAGATTTATTAATCATATGTACTGTAGCCCCTCCACTAATAACTAAATTATTCTTGCGAGAAGCAATTTTATGAAACGCCAAGGTTAAACCACCATAGGTGCTTTTTATTCCACCTCCAGCAATATCATTTAGAAAAGAGGCTGCTAAACCTAACCAACATTTCTTTATTGCCAAAGTTGGAATTCTAACATCTGCATACATATACTGAGCAGTAAATGGTACAGAAACAGTACTCCATTGATTTCGAATGTTTAAACCTCCTCTGAAATTATAATACGAATCTCCTGCATTTGCAGGATTTAAATGCAATGGTGTTTCATAATATTGAGAATTGTGAACTTCTTGAGCCTTCAATCCTCCATAAATAAGTTGAAATACCAATATTATCAATATTATCTTAAATCTACCCATTCTATATTATCTTAATAAGGATACAACACCCTTCTTTCTAACTTGTATACCATCTGCAAATGTTATATTCAAGAAATATACATAACCATCTATTGGCTGTAATTCTCCATTACATCTACCATCCCAGCCTTCTGTACAGGCAAAATTGATATCTGTTGTTTCAAACATTTGTAGTCCGTAACGATTAAATATTGTAAATGATAGTTGAACTATATCGTCTGAATCCCCCACTACAACAAGAGTGTTACCTACTTCTGGTGAAAATCCTGTTGGAACTCCTATATTATTCCAACGCATTGTCTTTATATCTTTAGAAACGGTACAAAAAGCATTACTTACTTTTACAGTATAAACACCTGCCTTATTTATCTTATTAACAAATAACTTACTATTTTTTTCTTCAGTTAAAAGAACTCGTTTTTTTGTTCCATCTTGAAGAACAGACCATTCATATTTATAGCCTTTATCATTTTCTAAATCAGCTAAATTTTCTATCGTCAGATCTAGATCATTTGCGAATTTCAATACTTCATCCATTACTTCTAGATCTGGTAACTCTTTTGGTAAATCAAATGTCTTCTTTACAACATGTTTCATTATAGATTTATCTGTAGAAACCTCTACACTATATGTACCTGCATCTTTAACTAAGATAAAATTAACATTGTCATTAGGAGTAATTATTTCAGTATCATCAAGAAACCATTTATAATGAATCTCATCCTCATTAACATCAGCAGAAACAACTTTTGCTGTTAATTTCCTTTCCTGAGTGCCACATAAATAATCAGCTCCCTCTAAAACAATAGATAAATCAACCTTTGAAACCATTAACCTCTGCTTTACTTCACTTTCACACCCATCTTTCTTAGCATTAACAGAAAGAGTATAATATCCCTCAACGACTGGTATATTTACCTTACATTCATTAAAATCTCCCTTTAAGGTTGCATTTACTAATTTCCCCTTATCATTAAATAGTTGCCAAGTATAATTAGCTCCTGCAATATTTTTAACAGTAAATGTTTTCTGAATACCACATTTAACATTGCAAAACTCATTGTCTTCAATTTCTATATTTGCTTTTGCAATAAGAGTAAAAGACAGAGCAAGTGTAAAAAGAATAATTTTATATATGTTTCCTAGCTTTCTCATGTGTCATTTTTTTGTGTTATGTGGCGTAACAAATTATAATAGAATAAATCGGAACACAAGTTTCTTTTGATAAAACCTTAATTTATTTTGACGAGTAACACATTTGCTTCAACCACTTTATTTTACTAATCTTTCTATACTAATGTTCACATTATTATAGACCAACTTAACAATACATTTAATATTGGTTCAAACAGCATCTTATTAAGTATAATTATAAGAAAAGTTTAGCAATAAAAAAAGGTAAAAATAATTTTTACCTTTCTAATATTTACTATAGTCATTTACTTAAAAAGTTATTTTACCTAAATCAACAGCAGGTAAAACTTCAATAGAACTAGTTAATTTAGAATAATCAAGCTTATTAGAAACATTTCCTTTTAAGAATACTATACTTTTTATCTTTACTAAATACTTAACATTAGACTTTGTGAGATTAACAAATCTGTCATCAGCGATTTCATCTATCTCAAAACTAGATAACTCACTTGTATCATAGGCATCCAATGTACTTGAGAAAACGGTTAGTCCTTTTTCATTCTCTACATCATATATTATTTTACACAAACCTTTATACCCTTCAAAATGTAAATCAAATATTAACGGAGTATGTGCATTTGCTTCTGCATAAGAACAAATAACGATATTACTATTAGAAATAGTTACAATAGGCTTTTCAATAATTAGAATGTTTAATTCTTGCATATTGGATGGACATACTCCCATTCCTTTTTCTAATTCTCTCTGCATATATACAGATAAAGTATATTCATTGCCTACTTTATAAAATTTTTTAGAAAATTCTATATCATATCTACCAAACTGGCCTTCATTTGCACGTTGTACATCTCTACCATCTATAGACCAGAAAAAAGAATAAGCTTTTTCTTTTATTGGATGTTGAACAGCAACACTGTAATCCATCTTTGACCCTAATGCTACTTTCTGCGTTTCCTTTAAAGCTTGCGCATATGATATCGTTGAGCAAAAAAACAATAATATTACTGTATATATTCTCATATTCTTTTCTTTAGGTAATATTTGATACAACAAATAAACAATAGAAATATTTCTCATGCAAATATGTTATGACAAACTGCAACTTTAAATTGATAAACAACTGTTATCAACAAGAATACTACATACATAAACACAACAACATATTTAGTGGAAACAATCAAAGGTTGGCAATTTACTTATAAAAATTAGAATTTAACGCTAAAAGTCAATCAATTAGACAAAATGAAGATATTAATCTTAAATATGTATATTTGTAACTCAAATAAAAAGATAAAAATGTTCAAAGAATTAAAAGATAAAATAGAAAGATGTTGGGAAGATAGATCTCTTCTTAAAGAATCTGTGTATCAAGAGGCTATCTGCGAATTAGTAGAGCTTTTAGATAAAGGAAAATTAAGAACAGCAGAGCCAATAAATGGGGATTGGCAAGTAAATGAGTGGGTAAAAAAAGGAGTTATAATGTATTTCCCTACTCAAAAAATGGAGACTATAAAAGTAGGGCCTTTTGAGTTTCATGACAAAATTGCTTTAAAAACTAATTATGCCGATTTAGGTGTTAGAGTTGTTCCTCATGCAATAGCACGTTATGGATCTTTCATTGCACCAGCAGTAATAATGATGCCTTCATATATCAACATAGGAGCTTATGTTGATAGTGGTACTATGGTTGATACATGGGCTACTGTTGGATCATGCGCTCAGATTGGGAAAAATGTTCACCTAAGTGGTGGAGTTGGAATAGGCGGAGTACTAGAGCCGATACAAGCCGCACCAGTAATTATTGAGGACGATTGCTTTATCGGTTCTAGATGTATTGTAGTTGAAGGAGTCCGTATTGGTAAACAAGCCGTTCTTGGAGCAAATGTTGTAATTACAGGATCAACAAAAATAATAGATGTAAGTGGATCTGAACCAAAAGAACATACTGGTTATGTACCAGAACGTTCAGTTGTTATTCCTGGAACAAGAACAAAAAAATTCCCTGCTGGAGAATACAATGTCCCTTGTGCACTTATTATAGGAAAACGTAAAGAATCAACTAACCTTAAGACTTCTTTAAATGAAGCTCTTAGAGAATTTGATGTAACTGTTTAATAACGAATTATGAAAGAAGATATAAAGAAAGCTGTAGAGATTCTTCAAAATGGTGGAATCATACTATACCCTACTGATACTATTTGGGGATTAGGCTGCGATGCAACTAACGAGGAGGCTGTTAAAAAGATATATAATCTTAAAAAAAGAGAAGATTCTTTATCTATGCTTGTACTTTTAGAGAACCCTAATCGAATTAATTCGTACATACAAGAAATTCCTGAGATTGCTTGGGATTTAATTGATGCATCGGATAAACCAATGACAGTTATTTATCCTGGTGCTAAGAATCTTGCAAAGAATTTAGTCGCAAAGGATAATTCTATTGGAATCAGATTAACTGAAGAGAAATTCTCTAGCGAACTTATTTTTAAATTCAAAAAACCTATTGTCTCTACATCTGCAAATATAAGCGGTGAAGCTTCTCCTCAGAATTTCTCTGAAATCTCTGATATTATAAAAGAAGGAGTTGATTATATAGTGAATTTCAGACAAGATGATAAGAGTAAGGCTCAGCCTTCTTCTATTATTAAATTAGGTCTAAGTGGAGAAATTCAGATAATTAGAGAGTAATTCTATTGATTATATGGAATATAAAGATTATTTTAGAAAAAAGATTAAGATAAATGTCAACTATTATTAATATTGAAACCTCTACTGAGGTTTGTTCTGTAGCTCTTTGCAAAGATAACAAAGTAATAGCCCTTAAAGAAAATAAAGAGGGATTAAATCACGCTAAACTCGTTACTATTTTCGTTGATGCCATATTAGAAGAAGCTGAAATAGACATAAAAGAAATAGATGCTATAGGTATTAGCAAAGGACCAGGCTCATATACAGGACTAAGAATTGGAGTTTCAACAGCAAAAGGACTTTGTTATGGAGCTCAGATTCCTATGATAGGAATTAACACCTTGCAAGCAATAAGTGTTGAAGCAATAAAAAGAGCTGAAAACATAGATAAAGACACATGGTTCTGCCCTATGATAGATGCTAGAAGAATGGAAGTCTTTTGTGCCTTCTTCGACACTAATAATAAACAGCAAGAAGATATTAAGGCAGTAATTGTAGATCAAGATTCTTTTAAAGAGATTCTTACTAAAAGAAAAGTTGTATTCTTTGGTAATGGAGCTGAAAAATGTAAAGAAACAATTACACACAAAAACGCTATTTTTATTGACAACATACGAAACTCAGCAGCTAATATGGCAGCTTTATCAAATGAAGCATTTAAAAACCAATCTTTCGAGGATATAGCATACTTTGAACCTTTCTACTTGAAAGATTTCGTGGCTATACCTTCAAAGAAGAAATTATTATAAACTATGAACCGTATTTTATTATTTATAACTATATCTTTTCTCTCTTTAAGTATGAACGCACAAAATAAAGTGCCTTATAAAACAGGAGAAGAGCTATACTATAATTTTAATTACGGTTTTTTTCTTGGCGGAAAGGGATCTCTAAAGGTAAGTACTGTTTATATAGAAGGGAAAGAAATAATACATACAGAAGCTATTGGCGTTACAGCAGGAATACTAGGTGCTCTTTATAACGTCCGAGATGTATATGAAAGTTATATTGATCCGAATACAGATTTACCAATAAAGCATATAAGAAATATAAAAGAGGGTAATTATAGAAGATATGATGAAGCCATTTTTAATAGAGAAAACTCAACAGTTTATTCCTCTAGAAAAAAGGATACAGTTAGAGTTGCTAAAAAAGCGCACGATATTTTATCTGTATTCTATTTTGCACGTAAATATCTCTTTAAAAAAAACATGCAAATTGGTGATACCATAAATCTTCAGACTTATTTTGCTGGAGATAAAATGACAGCAAAGATCTTATACAAAGGCAAAGAAACCTTAAAAACTAAATTTGGAGGAATTCTTTGCTATAAATTCACTCCACTTGTAGAAAAGGGAAGAGTATTTAAAGAAGAAAATAATATAGAAGTCTTTATTTCTGCAGACGACAATAGAATACCAATAAAGATACGTTTCGAGATATGGTTGGGAGCTCTAGTATGTGAACTAGATGCATATAGAGGCTTAAGTAATTCATTTAAAGTAATAAATAAATAAAATATTCAAAAGAAAGATTTCTTAGTAGAATTATTTACTTTTGCTTTTCTGGAAATATTAATAATAAATAAATAAAATAAAAATGGCAGATACTACAGACATCAAAAATGGATTATGTATTCACTTCAAGGAGGGTTTATTTTCTATTGTCTCTTTCCAACACGTGAAGCCTGGTAAAGGGCCAGCTTTTGTGCGAACTAAACTAAAAAATGTTGTTACTGGAAAAGTAATTGACAATACATTCAATTCAGGAGTGAGAATTGAGGTTGCAAGAATAGAAAGAAGACCTTTCCAATTCTTATATAAAGATGACATGGGATACAACCTAATGCATACTGATACATACGAGCAAATGGCTATTGAAGAGAAGTTAATTAATGCTCCTCAATTCCTAAAAGATGGTGATAATGTTGATATGATTGTTCACGCAGATACAGAGACTCCTCTTTTCGTAGAACTTCCACCAAGTGTTGTATTAGAAGTAACTTATACAGAGCCTGGGCTAAAAGGCGACACAGCATCATCAACAGCTTTAAAACAAGCTACAGTTGAGACTGGTGCAGTTGTAATGGTTCCTCTTTTCATTAACCAAGAGGACAAAATCAAAATTGATACTACTACAGGTTCATATATGGAAAGAGTAAAAGCTTAATACTCTTTATATAAATTAAAAAAAGGTGGATATATAATATCCACCTTTTTCTAATATTAAAATAGGTTAAAGTTAATCCAATATATGATGGATAACTTCTTTAGCAGCTTTCTGCTCTGCTTCCTTCTTAGAGTGACCTCTTCCTTCTCCTAACACATCACCTTCTATTAATATTTGAGATAAAAATACGCATCCTTTAACAGGAGGTATTGATTCATTAGTATCAAAGAATAATTCCTTTTTATTCTTTTGTGCCCATTCAACCAATCTACTTTTGTAGTTAGTATCCAGTTCAACCAACTTTTCTATGTCAATATAATTTGGAAATATATGTTGTTCTATAAATTGTTTTGTAACTCCATATCCTTGGTCAAGATAAGTTGCTCCTATAAACGATTCAAAAACATCACCATAAATATGTTTATTTCTCGATAAATCAGCTTTTGATATAACTTCTTTATCTAAGCCTAACTCAATAGCAAGCTTATTTAAAGATTCTCTACTAACTATTTTCGAGCGAAGCTGTGTTAAAAACCCCTCTCCTTTATTTGGGAAGAATTTATATAACATTTCAGCAACTATTGCTCCCAAAACCGCATCACCTAAAAACTCTAGTCGTTCATTATTAATGGCAAAACCATCTTTATAAACTGATGCAGATCTGTGAATAAGTGCCAAACGAAAAATCTCCTCATTCTCTGGTACAAAGCCTAGGTCTGAATAAGACAATCCATAAAACTTCTTCCCTGAGGAAAAACGAAGTTTTATGGATTGTAGTAATTTAGATCTCACAGATTACTTATCTGTAAAAGTTTTGAAAATAATACACGCGTTATGTCCACCAAAACCGAAAGTGTTACTCATAGCAACATTAATCTTTCTTTCCTGAGCCTTATTGAATGTGAAATTCAATTTAGAATCCAACTCAGGATCTAATTCGAAATGGTTGATTGTAGGCGGCACAAGTGAATGGTTCATTGCCATAACAGAAGCAATTGCTTCGACAGCTCCAGCTGCTCCAAGCAAGTGTCCAGTCATAGACTTTGTTGAACTAATATTCAACTCATAAGCGTGATCACCAAAAGCTTTTTGGACAGAAGCAGGTTCAGAGATATCTCCAAGACCTGTAGAAGTTCCGTGCACATTGATATAATCAATATCCTCAGGCTTCATATTAGCATCTTCCAAAGCTAAAAGCATAACATCATATGAACCTTCTCCAGAAGGAGCTGTCATATGGTATGCATCATCATTAATAGCACCTCCAGCAAGTTCAGCATAGATCTTAGCTCCACGCTTTATTGCATGTTCATACTCTTCTAATATTAATGCTCCAGCACCTTCAGCCATTACAAATCCATCTCTGTCTTTGTCAAATGGTCTAGAGGCTGATTTAGGATCATCATTACGTGATGAAATTGCTTTCATAGCATTGAAACCACCCACTCCAGAAGGAGTAATAGCAGCTTCAGACCCACCAGCAACAAACACATCAGCTTTACCTAAACGAATTAGGTTCATAGCATCATACATCGCATGCGAAGAAGATGCACAAGCTGAAACAGTTGTGTAGTTAGGTCCTTTAAAACCATGTTTTATAGCAATATGGCCACCTGCCATATTGGCAATCATCTTAGGAATATAAAAAGGGTTGAATCTTGGTGTTCCATCACCTTTAGCGAAGTTAATGTCTTCTTCGAAAAAAGTTTCTAAACCACCAATACCAGCTCCCCAAATAACTCCAATGCGTTTCAAGTTCTCTGCTTCTAGATCTAAACCAGAATCCCCAACAGCCTCATTAGCGGCAATAATACCGAATTGAGAAAATCTATCAAGTTTTCTAGCTTCTTTTCTATCGAAATGATCAGTCGCTACATATCCCTTTACTTCACACGCAAATTGCGTCTTAAATTTTGAAGCATCAAAACGAGTAATAGGGGCAGCACCGCTTACTCCATTCTTCAGGCTGTCCCAAAACTCAGAGATGTTATTGCCTATAGGGTTCATAGTCCCCAGGCCAGTTATAACTACTCGTTTTAATTCCATGAATTTTTTGAATTAATTATTTGCTTATGCGTTAGCTTCTACGTAAGAAACAGCGTTTCCAACAGTAGCAATTTTTTCAGCTTGATCATCTGGAATAGTGATGTTGAATTCTTTCTCTAATTCCATGATTAGTTCAACAGTATCCAATGAATCAGCACCAAGGTCGTTAGTGAAGCTTGCTTCATTCTTAACTTCTGTTTCATCAACACCCAACTTGTCAACGATTATTGCTTTTACTCTAGTTGCAATGTCAGACATAACTTTCTAATTTTTAATTTAACAATAAATTTACATAGTCTTTAGCTAAAAAAATCTCAAAAAAGAGAGTGCTTTTTTTACCTAATCAGTGCAAAGTTAAATTTTATTTTTTTCTTTAAAAACTTTTTCTCCCAATTTAAAGTTTTTATACTTTTACAATCTTATTAACCAACACTATAACGAAATGAAAAAAATAGCGATATTTGCCTCAGGATCAGGATCTAACGCCGAAAACATAGCAAGATATTTCGAGAATAACACAAGAATCTCTGTAGAATATTTGTTTTGCAATAATCCTAAAGCTTATGCAATTGAGAGAGCAAAACACTTAGAAATACCATTTAAAATATTTAATAGAGAAGATTTTTATGAGAATAACAGTATAATTGAATTACTAAAGGACAAGAAAATAGACTACATTATTTTGGCAGGATTTTTATGGCTAATTCCAAATGAATTAGTTAAATTATATCCAAATAGAATAATTAACATACATCCAGCCCTATTACCAAATTATGGAGGAAAAGGAATGTATGGATCAAAAGTACACAAAGCAGTAATAGATAATAAAGAAAAAGAATCGGGAATCACAATTCACTTTGTAAATGAGAATTACGACGAGGGTAACACAATATTCCAAGCAAAATGCAGTTTAGATGAAAATGACACATCTGATACATTAGCCGATAAAATTCATATATTGGAGCAAGAAAATTTTCCACGCATTATAGAACAAACAATAGAAAAACAATTATAGTATGATTCCATTTACACATTTCCATGTTCACTCACAATTTTCCATACTAGATGGGGCTACAAATATTGAAAAGATGCTAAATAAAGCATCAGAAAATAATATGTCAGCCGTATCTCTAACTGATCATGGAAATATGTTTGGAATAAAGTTGTTTTTTGACACAGCAAAAAAATATAATATAAAAGCGGTACTAGGTATAGAAGCATATGTATCAAGAACCTCAAGACATGATAAAAAAGTAAGAGAAGACCGTTCAGGAGAGCATCTTATCATTCTAGCAAAAAACGAAATAGGTTACCACAACTTAGTAAAACTTTGCTCACTTTCGTATATAGAGGGATATTACTATAAACCTAGAGTAGACAAAGAAATACTTGAGCAATATAAAGAAGGTTTAATAATCTCCTCTGCATGTCTAGGAGGAGAAGTTCCTCAAAAAATAATGAAAGGTCATGTTACAGAAGCTGAAGAATCAGCAATGTGGTACAAAAATGTATTTGGAGATGATTATTATCTTGAAATAATGCGTCATCCATCAGGTAACGCAGATATGGATAAGAATATCTACGACAACCAGATTATTTGCAATCAAGCAATAATGGATATTTCTAAGAGGTTAGATATAAAAGTAATAGCTACAAATGATGTACATTTCTTAAACAAAGAAGATGCTGAGGCTCATGATTTACTTATCTGCCTAAATACAGGTAGAGATGTAGACGATCCAACAAGAATGCGCTATACTCGACAAGAATGGTTCAAGACTCAAGAAGAGATGAATGAGCTATTTAAAGACGTGCCAGAGGCAATAAGAAACACACAAGAGATAGTTGACAAGGTAGAGTTCTACGAACTAGATCACGATCCAATTATGCCAGATTTTCCTCTACCTGATGGTTTCTCTGATGAGGATGAATATTTAAAACACTTAACTTACGAAGGAGCAAAACCTAGATATGGTAATCCTATTCCAGAGGATGTTTTAGAAAGAATTGACTTTGAGCTTGCAACAATAAAAAATATGGGATTCCCTGGATATTTTCTTATTGTACAAGATTTTATACAAGCAGGAAGAGATATGGGAGTTGTTGTTGGACCAGGTCGTGGTTCAGCAGCAGGTTCAGCTGTTGCTTATTGTACAGGAATAACAAGTATAGACCCAATAAAATACGATCTACTATTTGAGAGATTCTTAAATCCAGATCGTATATCTATGCCAGATATTGATATTGACTTTGATGATATAGGTCGTCAGCAAGTTTTAGACTGGGTAACAGAGAA
The DNA here is from genome assembly GCA_049671745.1 of Marinifilaceae bacterium. Lineage (GTDB taxonomy): Bacteria > Bacteroidota > Bacteroidia > Bacteroidales > Marinifilaceae > SNAP01. The sequence continues at coordinate 91,568 of JBATVL010000089.1, read as the reverse complement.
ATACGGAAAAGACAAAGTAGCACACATTATCACTTTCGGAACAATGGCAGCCAAATCTGCAATAAAAGATGTAGCACGTGTACTTAAGTTAGATCTATCTGAAGCCAACCGATTGGCAAAGATGATACCAGACGGTCCAAAAATGTCTTTACCAAAAGCATATAAAGAAAATCCAGACTTAGAAAAAGAAAAAGAATCAGACAATCCTCTAATTGCCAAAACAATAGAACTTGCAGAAATTCTTGAAGGATCAGTACGCCAACAAGGAGTGCATGCTTGTGGTATTCTTATTGGTAGAGATCCACTAATTGAGAACCTACCCGTACAACCATCTAAAGATGATGATCTACTTACAACACAATATGATGGCCGTTTTGTAGAACCGGTAGGAATTCTAAAAATGGACTTTCTTGGGTTAAGAACTCTATCAATAATAAAAGACACTATAAAAAACATCAAACTCTCAAGAGGAATAGATGTAGATATAGACAATGTATCTTTAGAAGATAAAGAAACCTTCGACTTATTCTCTAATGGAGAAACAACTGGTATATTTCAGTTTGAATCACCAGGAATGAAGAAACACCTTAGAGCCTTAAAGCCCAATAAATTCGAAGATTTAGTAGCAATGAATGCTCTATATCGTCCAGGTCCTATGGAATATATACCCACCTTCATTAAGCGTAAACATGGAGAGGAAGAGATCATCTACGATCACCCACTAATGGAGCCTCATTTGAATAATACATATGGAATTACTGTATATCAAGAACAGGTAATGCTTCAATCACGTACTCTTGGAGGTTTCTCACGAGGAATGTCCGATTCCCTACGTAAAGCTATGGGTAAGAAAAAAATAAAGGAAATGGATAAGCTAAAAGTACAGTTTATCGATGGGTGTAAGGCAAATGAAGAATTCGTATCAGGCTATGAAGAAAAGGTAAAAGGACGAGATACTAAAATAAAAACAATAGATGATCTTATAGAGAAGATTTGGAAAGACTGGGAGGCATTTGCTTCTTACGCCTTCAATAAGTCTCACTCTGTATGTTACGCATATATAGCATATCAAACAGGATTTCTTAAAGCACATTATCCTGCTGAGTTTATGGCAGCTGTACTATCTCATAATCTATCTCAGATAGAGAAAGTTAGTATATTCATGGACGAATGTAAACGAATGGGATTAAACGTATTAACTCCAGATGTAAATGAATCATACGACCAATTCATGGTAAATAAAAAGGGAGAAATCCGTTTTGCCATGGCAGCTATTAAAGGTGTTGGAGATGCGGCTGTAGAGAATATAATAAAAGAAAGAACAGATAAAGGGCCATATAAAGATGTATATGATTTCTTTAAAAGAGTAAATCTAAGAGCTGTAAATAAAAAGGCTATAGAGAATCTAGTCATGGCTGGTGGTTTCGATGGTTTTGGATTTAAGAGAAGTCAATATTTCAATGCTCCAGATGGAGTAACACCTATATTAGAGACCTTACATAAATTTGGTAATAAAGTACAAAACGAAAGCGGCTCAGGCATATTATCTCTATTTGGAGATATGGAAGAATATCAGATAGAGAATCCTATAATACCTGAATGTGGGAAATGGTCAGATATAGAAACGGCAAACAAAGAAAAAGAGTTAATAGGCATGTATCTTACCTCTCACCCTTTGGATGAATACAGATTATACATAGACTCATTTTGCACATCAGCCAAAAAGCTAAATGAGAATATGGCCGAATTCTTAAATAAGGATATAACGGTAGCTGGAATCATAACAGAGGCCAGAGAGGGAATGACAAAAAAAGGAAATCCCTTTGCAATATTCAAAATAGAAGATTTCACAGAAACATATGAAATACCTCTTTTTGGAAAAGATTATATAGATTTCAAAAACTATATTAACATAGGCACATCTATCTTTATAAAAGGAAAAGTACAGAAGAAATCATGGGGAGATGAGAATCAACTTGATTTTAAGATAAATGCTATTGATTTGCTAACAGAGATGGAAGAGCAACTCATAAAAAATGTTAACATACTTGTAGACTCTTCAAAGATAACAGATGAATTAACAAACGAACTTTATTCTTGTTTTATACAAAACCCTGGAAACATACATGTTAACTTCATGATTTATGATGGAAGAAGTTCAACTCTACCATTTATTTCAAAGAAATGTAAAATTAACATCTCATCCGAACTGTTGCAATATTTTGCTAATAATGATGCTATTCAAATCAAAATTAGCTAAATTGCGTACTGAAAAAGATTTATTAACCATAAATACAATAAAGATGGCAATAATAGTAAACGATGCAAATTTCGAAGAATTAGTACTTAAGTCAGACAAACCTGTGGTAGTTGACTTTTGGGCAGAATGGTGTGGACCTTGTAAAATGATGCTTCCTATAATAGAGGAATTATCAGGAGAATACGAAGGAAAAGCAGTAATAGCTAAAGTTGATGTAGATAGCTGTCCTGAGACTGCTGCTAAATTCAAAGTTAGAAACATACCTACTATCCTTATCATTAAAGGTGGTGAAGTAGTAGACAAACAAGTTGGTGCATGTGCAAAAAATGCATTAGCAGCTAAGATTGATGCTCAATTATAATACTAAGCTTCATATATATAAAAAAGGCAAACCCTAAGGTTTGCCTTTTTTTTTATAATAATTTCAGATAAGCCAATAATTATGACTTAACCAATCCTTCATGTAAAGTATTAATCAATACTGCATAAGCAGCTTTATTTACTTTGTTAATAGGAGTTTTAGAAGGAGAATCTATCTTCAAAGGGTTAACAGGTTTTCCGTTCTTGTATACTCTAAAATCAAGATGAGGACCAGTAGCAGCACCAGACATCCCAACATACCCAACAATTTGTCCTTGTTTAACTCTACTTCCAACTTTTATGCCTTTTGCATAACGAGAGAAATGCATATAACAAGTAGAATATGTACTATTGTGCTTTATTTTAACATACCTACCGGCGCCGCCTTTTTGATATCTCTTTTTAATAACCTTACCATCAGCAATACTATAAACAGGAGTTCCTGTAGGAGCAGCATAATCAACACCATGATGTGCTCTATAAATCTTAAATACAGGATGGAAACGACGATTAGAAAATTTAGAAGAGATACGAGAAAACTTCAAAGGAGCTTTTAAGAAAGCCTTCTGTAAACTATTTCCATTCTCATCATAAAATCCATCTTTACCATCTTGTTCATATCTATATGCGTAATGATCTTTACCATCATGAGTAAGAACCACAGCTTTAACTTCAAAATGATTAATAGGTTTACCTTCAACTAACCATTCCTCATATAAAATCTTAAAAGAATCGCCCTTAGTAATACCAAAGAAATCAATAGTCCATTGGTAAATCTCAGACAATTTCATAGTAAGAAGTGGATTCCCTTTAGCTGCAACCATTGCATTCCAAAGAGAAGATTCAATAGTTCCTTTAATAGATCTATTAACCTTTTCAACCTCTTTCTCACCCTTATAAACTTTCATATCATCATGCAGATCAAAAACCACATATTCTAAAGAAGAATCTTCATAAATGAAGTATTCAGGAGTATTTAAACTATCTTTAGAAGAAAGCACAGAATAAGACTGTCCAGCACGCATTTTTCTAACATTAAAGACATCTTTAGCTTTCTCACATATCTCATAAACTCTACTAGAAGACACCCCATATTTATCAAGAATAGAGGAAAGATTCTGATTGCTTTTAACAGTAGTAGTATGTACATGAAAATCATCTATTGACAAACCATACTTCATATGTACTTGTTGACTTTCTGTAGAATCAATCATTCCTATCTCTTCTTCATCATCTTCTGTTCCAATAAATTTATTGGACACTCCACACATGTATACCAACAACGATAATGTCAGTAAAACTCCAGCCATGATAGCAAACTGCTTAGCAGTCATTTTTTTAAAGGGTTTGCGCATTTTTCTTTTAAAATAATAGATTTCAAGTAGATACACTACTTATTTAGTTTTCAGTTCTTAAAGTTACGAGATTTTATACAAAACGCAACAAAAATTATGGACACAAAAATAAAAGATATAGAATATCCCAAACTTGTATCTAAAGCTAGTCCACCATTATTTATAGGAGCTACCATTAAATAAGAAGTGCAAACAAGAGACAATAATGTAGCAGGTATAGAAAGCATCAAATGATTCTTCTTTTCAGTCACCAGATACTGTGCACCTGTCCATAAAAATATACTAGCTAAAATTTGATTAGCTATACCAAGATATTTCCATATAGTGGAAAAATCTAATTGCGAAAGCACAAAACCTAAAGCAAAAAGAGGGATACATACTAAAAGACGATAAGACATCTTTATTTGAGGCAAACGAAATATATCTGCAATAATAAGACGACAAGAACGGAAGGCTGTATCTCCAGTGGTAATGGGACAAGCCACAACACCAATAATAGCAAATACAGCTCCTACTTTACCAAGCCAAGTATTACAAATAGTATTAACAATCCAAGCAGGATTATGTCCACCAGCAATAGTATCATTTAATCCATCAACACCACCAAAGAAATTCATAGCAGCCGTAGCCCATATAAGAGCCACTATTCCCTCGGTAATCATAGAACCAAAGAAAACAGGTCTACCCGATTTCTCATTCTCCATACATCTAGCCATCATAGGCGATTGAGTACAATGGAAACCAGATATGGCACCACAAGAAATAACTATAAACATCATAGGAAATAAGATGTTAGAAGCAGTATCAGTATGAAAATTACGCATATTATCAAAAGAAAGCTCCATCAGTTGAAGATCACCATTGAAATAATTATAAAATATAGAACCACCTATGCCAAGAGCCATGACCATAAGAGCCGCTCCAAAAATAGGATATATCTTACCAATAATTTTACTAACAGGTAAAAGAGTAGCGATAAGATAATAGGCAAAAATGACATAAAGCCATATATTTTTACCACCTCCAGTAAGATCCGCAAGCAGACCAGCGGGACCAGTAACAAAGGCTACCCCAACAAAAACAAGCAGCATTATAGAAAAGATTCTTAATGCAAACTTCATCTTAGAGCCAAGATATTTACCTACAATCTCAGGCACACTATTGCCACCATCTCGAATAGACAACATACCTGAGAAATAATCATGAGTAGCACCCATAAAGATACAGCCAAGAACTATCCACAGATAAGCCATTGGACCATACATTGCACCAAGTATGGCACCGAATATAGGTCCTAAACCAGCAATATTAAGGAACTGAATAACAAACATTCTCCAAGGTTTAAGAGGGAGAAAATCTACCCCATCCTTAGATTTCATAACCGGAGTCAGTCTTAATGGATCCATACCAAAAAACTTCTCAACGAATTTACCGTACGTAAAATACCCCAATACTAAAAGTATCAGGGATAAAATAAATGTAATCATATTATTAAGTTTAAATCATCTCGAAATCAATCTGCTTCGCAACAAGATTAGCCTTAACAAGCTTAACTCTAACGTGATCACCTAATTGATAAGCCTTACGATGTTTACGTCCAACTATAGAATAGTTAGCCTCATCGAACTCATAGAAATCATCCTCAAGATTGGATATACTCACCATTCCCTCACATTTATTCTCATCAAGCTCAACGTAAATACCCCACTCAGTAACTCCAGAGATTGTTCCCCAAAATTCTTCACCAAGTTTATCAGACATAAACTCAACTTGCTTATACTTAATAGACGAACGTTCAGCAGTAGCAGCTATACCCTCCATCTCAGAGCAATGTTTACACATCTCCTCATATATATCAGCACTCACCGACTTCTCTTTATCAAGATACATCTGTATAAGACGGTGAACCATCATATCAGGGTAACGACGAATAGGAGAAGTAAAATGAGAATAATAATCAAAAGACAATCCATAATGACCTATATTAGAAACTGAATACTTAGCCTTAGACATAGTTCTAACGGCAAGAGTTTCCAATAAATTAGCCTCTGGTTTCTCTTTTACTTCAGCAAGAACAGCATTTAAAGTAGTTGTTACAGCCTTACGAGAGTCTGTCTTGATACCATAACCGAAACGTTGAATAAAGCGGTTAAAGTTCTCTAACTTATCAGGATTTGGTACATCATGAATACGATACACAAAAGTCTTAGCATTTCTGTCTGCAGCAACTTTACCAACCGACATAGCAACATACTTATTAGCTAAAAGCATAAACTCTTCAATAAGTTTGTTTGCTTCTTTTGCTCTTTTAAAGTAGACACCAAGAGGTTTACCATTCTCATCTATATCGAATTTTACTTCTTCTCTATCAAAATCAATAGCTCCATGCTTATATCTTTTTTGTCTAAGAACTTGAGCTAAACCATTAAGAGTTCTAATCTCTTCAGATAAATCGCCTTCTGCACCCTCTATAATTTCTTGTGCCTCTTCGTAAGCATATCTTCTGTCAGATTCAATAACTGTTCTTCCAATCCAGTGATTCACAACCTTAGCATTCTCATCTATTTCGAAAACAGTAGAGAAAGTAAGTTTTTCTTCATTTGGACGAAGAGAACAAATACCATTAGAGATACGTTCTGGAAGCATAGCCACTACTCTATCTACAAGATAAACTGAAGTAGCACGGGCATAAGCCTCTTTGTCTAATATTCCACCAGGAGTAACGTAATGAGAAACATCAGCAATATGCACACCTATTTCCCAATTACCGTTAGGAAGTTTCTGAATACTTAAAGCATCATCAAAATCTTTTGCATCAGCAGGGTCTATAGTGAAAGTAGTGATATTTCTAAAATCACGTCTTTTAGCAATCTCCTCTTCTGTTATAGTATCAGGAATCTCTTCAGCAGCCTTTAATACCTCATCAGTAAATTTATATGGAAGTTCAAATTCAGCTAATATAGCATGCATCTCTGTTTCATTGTCTCCTGGTTTACCAAGAACAGTAATAATTTCTCCAACAGGATTCTTTTGTCTTTGTGGCCAATCGAAGATTTTAGCAATCACTTTATCTCCGTTCTCGGCACCACCAAGTTTATTGATAGGTATAAATATATCAAAAGGCATTCTCTTAGAATCAGAAACAAGAAATGCAAAATTTGCAGAGATGTCTAAAGTACCAACAAATGTTTCTTTATGACGTTCTAAAATTTCTATAATCTCACCCTCTGGCTGACGCTTTTGCTTTTGAGCATAAACCACAACCTTTACTTTATCCTTATGTAGAGCATGATTAGTGTTAGCCATAGAAATGAAAACATCTTCTTCCATCTCATCAGTAACAATATATGCTGTACCTCTAGCTGTCATATCAACAACACCTGTTATTTGGTTACCCTCAGGAATTCTTCTTCCCGAACGTCTAGGCTCTCTATCCGATTCTCTTTTATCTTCTCGGTGATTTCTTTTTCTATCTCTTCTATCTGGTTTTGCAGGTTCTCCCAATTTTTCGGTAGAAAGCAATTTAAATTTACCTGTACTTACTTCTTTTAAGGCACCACTGTCCTGTAATTCGTATAATGATTCGAAGACAAGTCTACGCTCGCCATCTGTTTTTATATCTAATATTTTGGAAATCTGTCTGTAATTATATGCTCTACCTGGTTCTTTCTCGAATAAACCCTTAATGGAATCACACAACACACGCTTTCCTAAACCCTTACTTTTTCCTTTTTTCTTCTTTTTCGACATATAATCTAATTTTTCTAATACAAAAATACTTAAAAAGATGCATTGATTTTCAAAAGCTTAGGTTTTTTTCATTAAAAAACTCAAAAAAAAAATTGTAAAAGACTTGCAGGAAATAGAAAAAGCACCTATCTTTGCAACGCAATAAAACGCTAAGGGCGATTAGCTCAGTTGGTTCAGAGCACTTGGTTTACACCCAAGGGGTCATAGGTTCGAATCCTATATCGCCCACTCTTTATAAGAAAACTTTTAGCGTATTTATCGGGCGATTAGCTCAGTTGGTTCAGAGCACTTGGTTTACACCCAAGGGGTCATAGGTTCGAATCCTATATCGCCCACGAAAAGGAAAACATTTATGTTTTCCTTTTTTTTTATGCTTTTTATAAATAAGAAAGCACATCTTCAAAAACATTTCTTCTATAATTCACTTCACAATATATAAATCACCCAAACAACACAAGTACAAATTTTTATCATATTTCTAAAACGTTTGACCAGAAAAAGAACAAACTGCACCCAATTTACGGTCAGTCTGCGATAAAAGATCATATACTGACCGAACATTGAACATAGAAACGATAAAGTTGAAACAAAAGGATGATTAACTTAGTATAACTAAATAAAGCTTCTAAACATCCTTAATAATTTCTTAAAAAGATTCTCTTTGATACAGTACTTGTACATTTTCGTACAGTATTCTATAATGATCATTTTATACAATATACTGATTTTTAGAGCATTAGCTAGTTTGGCACACTCTTTGAACTATATTGGTCAGAAACCCTTAAAAACTAAAGATCATGAAAAAGTCAATATTAATATTCGGAATCATTCTTATCACAATTATCAATGTAAATTCTCAAATAATGTTTACAAGCGACAAGAACGTTGTGATGACAGAAGAACAAAGCTCTCTAAATTTATATAACTCAATCTTTAACGATTTTGAGAATTATTATACAAATTCTACTTTAGAAGAAGAAAATCAAGATCAAGAAGATTTAAACATATATGAAGATCTTTTCAATGAGTTATCTTTAAGAGATGAAATCAAAGAAGAAAGTGATATCGATTCTATAAGCGTAAGCATATATGAAAATCTAGTAAATTTATTCAAAAAGAAATCATAAAAGATGAAGAAAACATTACTCATACTTTATACAAAACGGAGTCGAAACTGAAAAGTTAATGACTCCTTTTTTTTTTGTACTTTTGTTAACATACCACAAAAAAAGAAATAATGGCAGGAGAAATAATAGTATATACAGACGGATCCTCAAGAGGAAATCCAGGACCAGGTGGCTATGGAGCAGTATTAATGGCTGGTAAACATAGAAAGGAACTATCTGAGGGTTTCAGAAAAACTACCAATAACAGAATGGAATTACTAGGAGTTATTGTTTCTTTAGAAGCTCTTAAAAAAGAAAAATCTAATGTAACTGTATACTCCGATTCAAAATATGTAGTTGATGCTGTTGAAAAGAAATGGGTATTTGGATGGGTAAAGAAAAACTTCAAAGACAAGAAAAATCCAGACCTATGGTGCAGGTTCCTAGATATATACAAAAAGCATAATGTAAAATTAATTTGGGTAAAAGGTCATGCCGACAACATTTACAACGAGAGATGTGATACTCTAGCTGTAGAAGCTGCCATGGGTTCCAACTTAAAGGCGGATACAGGATACGAGGAAGCAAACAAGACTGAAGACGCTCTATTCTAGACTCTTAAGTCTTATGAAAATTTAACAAATATTTTTAATAAAAAATAAAGAAATTTTTCAATAATTATATACATTTGCAATCGTTTGAGACTAGAAGACAAGTATTTGTAATACGTTAAGTCTAGAGAGAAAAATTTCAAGCACTATCATTACAAATAACATATATAAAGATGAAAAAGATTCTTGTATTAGGTGCCGGTGGACAAATCGGTTCAGAACTAGTTCCTTATTTAAGAAGTATCTACGGAACAAACAATGTTGTTGCAGCAGATATAGATAAAAACAAATGTATTGCATTAGCAGAACAAGGTCCATTCGAAGAGATTAACGCTCTTGATGGTGAAGGATACGCTGCAGTAGTAAAAAAACATAATATAGACGCAATATATAACCTTGTGGCTCTTCTTTCTGCTACAGGTGAAAAAGATCCATTATTAGCATGGAAAATCAATATGGGAGCTTTAACTAACTCTCTAAACATAGCTAAAGATAACGGATGTGCAGTATTTACTCCATCTTCAATAGGTGCTTTTGGTAACGATACTCCTAAAGATAATACTCCTCAAGATACTCTACAACGATCAAATACGACCATTTACGGAGTATGTAAAGTTTCTGGTGAATTAATGAGCGACTATTATCACCATCGTTTTGGTGTAGATACACGTTCGGTACGTTTCCCTGGAATCGTTTCTTATGTGACTCTTCCTGGTGGCGGAACAACTGATTATGCTGTTGAGGTATTCTACGAGGCTGTTCGTAAAGGTACATTTACTTCTAATATTGCTGAAGGTACTTATATGGATATGATGTATATGCCAGATGCTCTTAGAGCTGCTGTACAGGTGATGGAGGCTGATCCTACTAGACTTGTTCATAGAAACTCTTTCAATATTGCTTCTATGAGTTTTGAGCCTTCTCAAGTTGCTGCTGAGATTAAGAAACATATGCCTGATTTCACTATGGACTATAATGTTGATGAAGTGAAACAAGCAATTGCTAATAGCTGGCCTAACAAGATGGATGATTCTTGTGCTAGAGCTGAGTGGGATTGGAAGCCTGAGTATGACTTAACTTCTATGACTACTGATATGCTTGCTAAAGTGAAAGCTAAATTAGCTACTTTAGAAACTAAGTAAGATTTTATATTTAGATATATTTTAAAAGGCTCCTATTGGGAGCCTTTTTTTAATACAAAAGACAAGTGTCCCGAAATCTAATTACCAGATTTCAGGGACACTCATACCATCCGTAAAGGATGATCTTTTTAATATATTTTAATAATAGATTCTTAAAGAGAAGCAATAGCTTTATCAAGTCTCTTAAGAGTTTCTTCTTTACCAATAATTTCGATAATATCGAACATATGTGGGCCTTTACCAGCACCAACAATAGCTAAACGGAAAGGATTCATAACCTTACCAAAACCGATTTCTTTAGAAGTAATCCACTCCTTAACGATAGGCTCAGTTACTTCAGCAGTGAAATCTTCCATTCCCTCTAAAATACCTTTAAGCTCAGTCATTAATTCTGCAGTTCCCTCTTTCCAGTTCTTCTTAGTAGCCTTTGCATCATACTCCTCAGGAGTAACAAAGAAGAATGAAGATTGGTCCCATAAATCAGAAATAAATTGAGATCTATCTTTAACTAAACCGCAAATTCTTGCAACATCAATACCATCGTAATTCACTGACTTAGAATCTAAATCTATCTTGAATAATTCAGCTACTTCAGCAGCAGGTTTGTTAATAAGATATTGGTGATTGAACCATTTTGTTTTCTCTGGATCGAACTTAGAACCTGATTTTCCTACTCTATCAAGAGTAAAGATTTCGCAAAGTTCATCTAAAGAGAAAATTTCTTGTTCAGTACCAGGATTCCATCCTAAAAGAGCTAACATGTTAATGAAAGCCTCTGGGAAATATCCATCCTCACGGTATCCTGATGCAGTATCTTGAGTTTTTGGATCTTTCCATAATAATGGAAAAACTGGAAAACCTAACTTGTCACCATCTCTCTTAGAAAGTTTTCCTTTACCTACTGGCTTAAGAATTAAAGGTAAATGTGCAAATTCTGGCATTTCTGCTTCCCATCCTAATGTCTTATATAAAAGAACATGTAAAGGCATAGAAGGCAACCATTCTTCACCACGAATTACGTGAGAAATCTTCATGCAATAATCGTCAACCACGTTTGCCAAATGATATGTAGGCATTCCGTCTGACTTATAAAGAACCTTATCATCAAGAAGAGAAGTTTGGAAAGACACCTCTTTACGAATCATGTCATTCATTTTAAGAATCTCACCCTCTGGCATCTTAAAACGTACTACATAAGGAGTATTTGCATCTAATAATTCTTGAGTAGCTTCTTTCGAAAGAACTAATGAGTTATTAAGATTTGCTCTTGTAGAAGCATTATATATAAATGTTTGCTTGTTCTCTTCGCACTTAGTTCTAGCTGCGTCAAGCTCTTCTGCTGTATCAAAAGCATAATATGCATTACCAGATTCTATTAACTGATCGGCATATTGCTTATACATAGGTTTTCTTTCCGATTGCTTGTACGGTCCATACTCACCACCTACAGTTATTCCCTCATCAATTGTTATACCACACCAATTAAGAGCTTCCACTATATAATCTTCTGCTCCTGCCACATATCTTGTTTGATCTGTGTCTTCAATACGTAGTAAAAATTTACCACCGTTTTTTCTAGCAAAAAGATAATTGAAAAGAGCAGTTCTTACTCCTCCCATATGTAATGGCCCAGTTGGACTTGGGGCAAATCGTACTCTAACTTCTTTATTCATCTGATTCTGTTTTATTTAGCAGCTACAAAGTTAGGAAAATGTAGATAATATGGAAACTATTCGTAAAAAATACAATTATCTACGGAAACGATAGCATAAATTTCAATAAGCTAAAGCTCTAACTTTCAGTACTTATTATTTAGAATTCATCTAATCTATGCTAGGTACTTTGCATAACTACGTATAATTTATATTTTTACATAAGGACTAATCAAAATGAAACATTATAATTCTTTTAATTATTCCTATAACCACACCTAACTAACGCAAACGATTGTATTTTTATTAAAACAAAAGATTATCTAATAAAGCATTCTAAGTTATGGAAAAATTTATCTTATCACTAGACCAAGGAACAACAAGTTCAAGAGCTATATTGTATAATAAAAAGGGAGAAATGTGCTCATCAGCACAGAAAGAGTTCGAACAATTCTTCCCTAAAGAAGGATGGGTTGAACACGATCCTAATGAAATTTGGTCATCACAAGCAAGTGTAGCTGCTGAAGCTATATCTAAACTTGGCATTACAGGTTTAGATATTGCAGGTATAGGTATTACAAACCAAAGAGAGACTACTATAATTTGGGATAGAGCAACTGGTGAACCAATATATAATGCTATTGTTTGGCAAGATAGACGTACTTCGGGATACTGCGATAAGATGAAAGCTATGGGTCATGAGGATATGATCAAATCAAAAACAGGACTTCTTTTAGATTCTTATTTTTCAGCTACTAAAATACACTGGCTACTTGAAAATGTAGAAGGCGCTAGAGAAAGAGCAGAAAAAGGAGAATTAGCTTTCGGAACTGTAGATACTTGGCTTATTTGGAAATTTACTAGAGGAGGACGTCATGTTACCGATGTTTCTAACGCTAGTAGAACAATGATATATAATATCAACACTATGAGTTGGGATAAGGAACTATTAGATTTATTTAATATTCCAGAATCATTGCTTCCTGAAGTTTGCTCATCAAGTGAAGTCTATGCACATACTACAACTACTCTTTTTGCACATAAAGTGCCAATAGCTGGAATAGCAGGAGATCAACAAGCTGCATTATTTGGACAAATGTGTACAGAACCTGGTATGGTTAAAAACACTTATGGTACAGGCTGTTTCATGGTTATGAATGTGGGTGACAAACCTGTTATGTCTAAAAATAAATTACTTACTACTGTTGCTTGGAAACTTAACGGAAAAGTAACTTATGCAATAGAGGGATCTATATTCATGGGTGGAGCTATTGTTCAATGGTTAAGAGATGGATTAAAAGTTATAGAATCTTCTTCTGATATAGAAAAACTTTCAGCTTCTGTTGAAGATAACGGTGGTGTATATTTTGTACCTGCATTAACTGGTCTAGGTGCCCCTCATTGGGATCAATATGCTAGAGGAACAATTGTAGGTATCACTCGTGGAACTACTGCTGGACATATAGGTAGAGCTGCTCTTGAAGGAATAGCTTTCCAAGTTAAAGATGTTCTTGATGCAATGAAAAATGATGCAGCTGTAGAATTAAAAGAATTAAGAGTAGACGGTGGTGCTGCCATTAATAATCCGCTTATGCAATTCCAATCAGATATTATAGGAAGCTCTGTAGTAAGACCTAAAGTACTTGAAACAACTGCAATGGGTGCAGCTTATCTTGCTGGACTTGCTGTTGGATTTTGGGATTCAGTAGACGAAATAAAAAAACACTGGGAACAAGATATTATTATGACTCCAAAAATGGAAAAAGGAAAAGTAGACGAACTTCTTGAAGGCTGGGATAAAGCACTTGGAAGATCTAAAAACTGGATAAATAACTAATATAAACTATATCAAAATATAATATTATGCAACAGTCATATATTTTCGAATTCATAGGAACACTACTACTTGTCCTTCTTGGGGACGGTGTTGTAGCTAATGTTGTTCTAAATAAAACTAAAGGCAACGGTGGTGGATGGACTCTTATTTCATTTGCTTGGGGATTTGCTGTTTTAGTAGGTGTAATGGTTGCTGGTCCATATTCAGGAGCTCATCTTAACCCCGCAGTATCTGTAGGATTAGCTATTGCAGGTTTATTTCCTTGGATTGACGTAGCTCCATATATAATCGCTCAATTACTAGGTGGATTCACAGGTGGAGTTCTTGTGTATCTTATGTATAAAGATCATTTTAATGCAACAGAAAACAAAGCCCTTAAGCTTGCTGTTTTTTGCACTGCACCCGAGATTAGAAATAACTGGAGAAACTTCCTATGCGAGTGTATTGCAACATTTGTTCTTGTATTTGTAGTATTCTATATTTCTGACATGTCTCTATCTATAGAAGGAATACCTAATGTTAAAGTAGGACTAGGCTCAGTTGGAGCAGCTCCTGTTGCTTTACTTGTTGTTGCTATAGGTATGTCACTTGGAGGAACTACTGGTTATGCAATTAATCCTGCTAGAGATCTTGGTCCTCGTATAGCACATGCAGTTCTTAGAATAAAAGGAAAAGGTGATTCAGACTGGTCATATTCATGGATTCCAGTTGTTGGACCACTTACAGGTGCAATTATTGCAGCTTCTGCCTTTTTATTATTAAAATAATCTAATATTTCCAGAAGAGTCTCTGATATGCCATTATTAGAGACTCTTTATATTTCTTTATAAAAGAAAACTGAAAACTCTCTCAAACAAGATGATTTATCGTAAACGATAGCGTATAAATTAAATTTCTATTCAACTGATTATCACTTGTTTTTATTTATAATTAGTCTAATTTAGATTAGATACCTTGCATTACTACGTATAATATTTACTTTTGCATCATGGATGAAATACAAACGTCATATTTTATCACAAAGTGGAAATCACAAATTAAGAAGGGACTACTTGAGTACATAATCATGTTATTGCTCAAGAGAAAGTCTTATTATGGCTATGAATTAATAGCTAAACTTAAAGGTTTAGCATCTTTGGATATAGCGGAAGGAACAATTTACCCACTTTTGAATAGACTAAAGAAAGAAACTTTAGTTGAGTCTGAGTGGATAGAAATGGAAACAGGAATACCTCGTAAATACTATAAAATTACAGAGCTAGGTTTAGAACAACTTAGTATGATGAATGATTACTATATGAACTTAAATAAATCTATAGCTGGTATAACTTTATAAAAAAAAAGCAAGATGAGGAAGTATATTTTAGCAATGGATCAGGGTACAGCAAGTTCGAAAGCAATTGTTTTCGATAAGAAAGGCTGTATTGTTGGGAAAGTGGAGAAGGAATTCGATCAAATCTACCCTAAATCAGGATGGATAGAACACGATGCTAATGAGATATGGTACACTCAAGCTTCAGTTGTAGAGGAAGTATTCAGCAATGCTAATGTAAACGCAGAAGAAATTGCTGCTATTGGTATTACCAATCAAAGAGAGACTACTATTCTTTGGGATAGAAAAACTGGCAAACCTGTATGTAATGCAATTGTTTGGCAGGATAGACGTTCTTCTAAAATTTGCGATAAGCTTAAAGAAGAAGGATATCAAGAACTAATTAAAGATAAAACAGGACTTCTACTAGATGCTTACTTCTCAGGAACTAAGATAAAGTGGATACTTGATCATAATGAAGATTTAAGAGAAAGAGCAGAGAAAGGTGAATTAGCCTTTGGAACTGTAGATTCTTGGCTTATTTGGAAACTAACGGCTGGTAAAGTACATGTAACTGATGTATCTAATGCTAGCAGAACAATGTTATATAATATCAACACTCTTGAATGGGATAAAGAGATGCTTGAAATATTAAATATCCCTATAAATTTATTACCTAAAGTATGTTCGTCTAGTGAGATTTACGGATATACTGATGCCTCTCTTTATGGAAGAGAAATTCCTATTGCAGGAATAGGAGGCGATCAACAAGCAGCTCTTTTTGGACAAATGTGCGTTGAGAAGGGAATGGTTAAAGCAACTTATAATACTGGTTGTTTTATTTTGATGAACATAGGTGATAAACCTATTAAATCTACTCATAATCTTATTACTACTATTGCGTGGAAAATTGGAGATAAGGTCACTTATGCTCTTGAAGGATCTATACTTGGTGGAGGAGCCGTTATACAATGGCTTAGAGATGAAGTGAATGTGATTAATTCAGTTAATGAAATAGAACAACTTGCTCTTACTGAGAAAGAAAATGGAGGAGTGTATATTGTTCCTGCATTTACTGGACTTGGAGCTCCACATTGGGATCAATATGCAAAAGGAACATTCTGGGGACTAAATATGGGAACCACTATGGGACATATTGCTAGAGCAACATTAGAATCTATGGTATTCTCTGCTTCAGATGTAATGGAAGCTATGGAGAAAGATTCGAATATGAAAGTTAAAGAATTACGTGCAGGAGGTATGATCTCTAATAAAACACTATTACAATTTCAATCAGATATGTTTGGAGTTCCTGTAGTGAAATCTAAACTTAATAGTATGGCTGCTCTTGGAGCTGCATATTTAGCAGGTTTAGCAGTGGGATTCTGGAAAGATATAGAAGAGATTAAATCTAATTGGGAAGTAAAAGAGACTTATTCTGCCTCTATGAACTCAAAAAAGATTAATCACTATAAGCATTATTGGACAAAGGCTATAGAGCGTTCAAAAGGTTGGATAGATACAGAGGAGTAAAAATAACTATCTTATAGTTAGGAGTTTTGCTCCTTTTTTGCATATATTAGCATAGTTAAACTATGTATTTTATAATTGTGCAATATTTTTTTATAGATATACATCGCATTACACAGTGCTTTGGATATCAAGGTAAGGTAACTATACTTGTCTATAGAACGTAAAATAAGAAAATTACAAAGAAAGAACATAACATTAATAATTAGTTAGTATGATAAGAGAAGAAATGGTTAGCAGTCTAAAAGCTCACAAAGATGAGTGGGACGTTGTTGTTATCGGTGGTGGAGCATCAGGTTTAGGTGCTGCTGTTGAATCTGCAACAAGAGGTTTAAAAACTCTTTTGTTAGAACAACATGATTTCTCTAAAGGAACATCTAGTAGAAGTACTAAACTTGTTCACGGCGGAGTTAGATATCTTGCACAAGGTAATGTTTCTCTTGTATTAGAGGCATTAAGAGAGAGAGGATTATTGAAAAGAAATGCACCTCATCTTGTAAAAGACCAATCTTTTATTATTCCTAACTATAACTGGTGGGGAACTCCTTATTATACATTAGGATTAACTATGTATGACATGTTAGCTGGAAAATTAGGTTTAGGTAGATCATTACCTTTCTCTAAAAAGAAAACATTAAGATGCATTCCTACACTTGAAGGAAATAAACTTGGAGGTGGAGTTGTTTATCACGATGGACAATTTGACGATTCACGTTTAGCTATTAACCTTGCACAAACTTTTGTTGAGAACGGTGGTACAGCTCTTAACTATACTAAAGTTACTGGATTAGTTAAAGAAGGAGATAAAGTTGTTGGTGTAAAAGCAGTTGATCAAGAATCAGGAGAAAAGATAACTATTAAAGCTAAATCAGTACTTAATGCTACTGGTGTATTCGTTGACGATATCGTTAAAATGGATACTCCTAAGTCTAGAGATCTTGTTAGAGTTTCACAAGGAGTTCACTTGGTATTAGATAAATCTTTTGTTCCTGGTGATTACGCTATTATGATTCCTCAAACTTCAGATGGACGTGTATTATTTGCTGTGCCATGGCATAACAAAGTTGTAGTTGGTACTACTGATGTTCAAAAAGATACTCACGAATTAGAACCTAGAGCACTTGAATCAGAAGTTGATTTCATTCTTGAAACAGCTAGTAGATTCCTTGTTAAAGCTCCTAAACGTTCTGATGTTAAGTCTGTATTTGCAGGATTAAGACCACTTGCTGCACCAACAGGAGAAGGCAAGAAAACAAAAGAAATTTCTAGAGGACACAAAATTGTTGTTGCAGATTCTGGTTTAGTTACTATCATTGGTGGTAAATGGACTACATATAGAATAATGGCTGAAGATGTAATGGATAAATTATCTAAATCAGCTGGATTTGAAGCTAAGAAATCTGCTACTACTCACATGCAGGTTCATGGATACAAGAAAAATGTTGATTTAAATAATCCAATGTATTTCTATGGTTCTGACGAGGAGAAAATTCTTGCCCTTACTAAAGAAAACAAAGAACTAGGCGAATACTTAAGCAAAGATCTTGGTATTATTAAAGCACAAGCTGTTTGGGCTGCTCGTCATGAAATGGCTAGAACTGTTGAAGATTTCCTTGCACGTCGTACAAGAGCTTTACTACTTGATGCTAGACAATCAATGTTGATGGCTACTGAAGTTGCTTCTTTAATGGCAACAGAATTAGGTAAAGACAAAAACTGGGAAAAACAACAAATTGAAGATTATATTTCTTTAGCAAAAGGTTATATACTTGACTAAATAATATAAATTAGCAAACTGTATCAGATAATAATTAATAAGATCTTTATTTGATACAGTTTCTATATAATTAAATATAAATAATTACAATATGATGAATTTCTTGAAGCCGGCACCTCATAAAGAGCTGCTACCGGCAGATCAAATCGACTCTACCTACAAACGATTGCGCTTGAAAGTATTCATGGGAATATTCTTAGGTTATGCAGGTTACTACTTGACTCGTAAGGTCTTTTCTTTGGCTATGCCTGACCTTGTTGCAATGGGATATTCTAAAACTCAATTAGGATTAATTCTATCAGCAGTATCAATAGCCTATGGAATAAGTAAGTTCGTAATGGGTAATGTATCTGATAGATCTAATGCTAGAAGATTCTTAACCCTTGGACTAGTACTATCATCACTTACCATGATTATCATGGGTTTCATTCCTTTTAATACAGTATCTAATATATCTGTTCTAATCATGTTTGTTCTATTATTTATGAACGGATGGTTCCAAGGTATGGGATGGCCTCCTTGTGGTAGGGTAATGGTTCACTGGTTCACTATTCATGAACGTGGAACTAAGATGTCTATATGGAATGTAGCTCATAATGTTGGTGGTGGTATAATAGGACCTTTGGCTATCTTAGGTTTTGAGCTTTTCGCAGACTGGCATGCAAAACTATATTTCCCAGGAGCAATAGCTCTTTTAGTAGCTATTATAGCGTGGGTACTTATTAGAGATACACCTCAATCATGTGGTTTGCCTTCTATAGAAGAACATACTGGAGATTATCCTGATAATTATTCAAAGAAATTTGAAGAAGAAATGACTGCTAAAGAGATATTCATGAAGTATATCTTGAAAAACAGACTTCTTTGGGCAATTGCGGGTGCTAATGCTTTTGTTTATCTTGTAAGATACGGTGTACTTGACTGGGCTCCTACATATCTTGAAGAGGCTAAAGGATTCTCTATTAAAGAAACAGGATGGGCTTATTTCGCATATGAATATGCTGGTATTCCTGGTACTCTTCTTTGTGGTTATCTTTCTGATAAAGTGTTTAACGGAAAACGTGCTCCGGTATCTATTATATATATGATTCTTGTATTCGTTTCTGTTATGTTCTATTGGACTAGTGAATCAATACTTGCTAATTCTATTGCTCTTATAGCAATTGGATTCCTTATATACGGACCAGTAATGCTTATAGGTGTTCATGCCTTAGATTTAGTACCTAAGAAAGCAGCAGGAACAGCAGCTGGATTAACAGGACTCTTTGGTTATCTAGGAGGCGCAATGTTTGCTAATGCAGCCATGGGTGCCGTAGTAGATGCATGGGGATGGGACGGTGGTTTCATCGTACTTCTAGGAGCTTGTATAATGGCAATATTACTTATTGGATACTCTTGGATTCTTGAACTAAGAGGACATAAAGGATTACATAATTAAAACATACAATAAAGGGTTAGAGTTTAATAAAACTAAGCTCTAATTCTTAATTTTTTTAGTAAATACACAAACGTTTGTATATTTACGTTACAACAAATAAATAGAACTAATTTCTAATCAAACTTTTATAAAAATGAAGTATTTCAACACAAAAAAAACAATCCTAGCAGGCGCTCTTTGCCTATCGCTATTGGGTTTGGGAGCGTGCCAAGATGATACGCTTGACATGAATGGACACGAGAGTGCTGACAAGATTCCTATGGAGGTTGTTACAAATAAAGCAACACTAGATGTGATTGCACAATTAAAAAAAGATGCTCCTAATGCAGTAATTGCACATAGAGGATCAACATTCTGGACACCAGAAGAAACAGAGGCTTCATACCGATGGGCTAGAAACATGGGTGCAGATTATCTTGAATTAGATGTTCAGAGAACTAAAGATGGTTTTCTAATGGCTCTTCACGATGACAATCTTCGTCGTACAACAAATATAGAGTCTGTTTACCCTGGTAAAGTAGATTTAGATGTTTCTAACTTCACACTTGTTGAATTAAGAAAACTAGACGCTGGTACTTGGTTTAATGAAGATCATACTGATAATGCTCGTGCAGAATTTGCTAATCAAAAGGTATCTACTTTAGAGGATGTTATCATGATTGCTAAAGGAAACAGAGTAAAAAGAGAAGGAGCTAAAGCAGATGGTAAACCTTTCTATCACGTAGCAACTTGGAATGCTACAGCTAAGACTTGGACTAGAACAGGTGCTGAGACAATGGATAGAACTATCTCTGATGGTACTTTTGTTTATGAAGTAGATACAGAAGACAATGGAAACCGTCCTGGTATTTATCCTGAAACTAAAGAGCCTTGGAGATTTGGTGGAATGGAAGCTGATTTAGCTAAATTCCTTAAGAAAATGAACTGGTTAGTAACAGACAGCCCAGAAGCAGTAGCAATAACTCCAGGAAAAGTTGCAATAGCAAATACTGACTCAAGAGTTATTCTTCAAACATTCTCATGGCAATCAATGCAATTATTAGAAAAAAATCTTCCAAATGTACCTAAATGTATGTTACTATGGAAAGGTGGACATGACAACTTAGCTGGCGACACACCTGAAATGATTGCTGATGTAATGGATTTCTGTGTTAAGAACAATGTTCATATCGTTGGACCATCAATAGGTGGAAAACCAAATAACTACACAAATATTACTAAACCATGGATGTGTAAAATGTATCACAGACCAGGTTTCTTAATTCATGCTTATTCTTTCGATACTCAAGATCAATTATCTACTTATAATGGTGACTACTATTATGAAGGTGCAGCATCTAAGTTTACTAATCCACAAAGAAAACTTAAAAACGAGTGGAATGGTAAGATTACTCCAGATATGTTTATAGATGCAGGTTTCACAAACTTAACTGACCTTTCTCTTAAATATCAAGGAAGAACAAGTACTAAAACTGCTGAAGAAGTAATTGAAGATCTTGGTTACGTTACACGAGTAGGAAGAAATTAATAATTGTAGGAATATAAAATTTAAAGATATGATTAAGTTAAAAAATATATCTCTAATGCTTTTAGCTCTTGGACTTACTTGTTCAAGCGTAGTAGCGCAAGAGAATACAACTGTAAAAGAAAACGTTACAGCGAAAGAAAAAAATGGAGCAATTAAATTTGCATCAGAGGATGGGCAATACAAATGGGCCTTCGGTGGACGTACATATATGGACGCAGTTTATTATATGGACGACGCAACAGATTTAAGTTCAAGAACAAACATCTCAGATGTTCGTTTATATGGAGTAGCTACTTGGGGTCAATGGGATGCTAAGATCAACTTCAACTTCGCAAAGAACAAAATCTCTGCAAAAGATGTTTATTTAAACTACCGTTTCAACAAAAACACATCTGTTAAGTTTGGTAACTTCTTTGAGCCATTCGGTATTCAAGGATCTATCTCTAGTAAAAACACACGTTTCATTGGTTCTTCTAATTCAGGACAAGCATTTGGAATAAGTCGTTCTATAGGTATAGCAGCAACTAACTACACAGACATGTATTTCATCTCTGCAGGTGTATTTGCAGGAAGAATGAATAACTCAAAAATGGGAGATGGTGGATTTAGTGTAACAGGAAAAGCTGTTTATACTCCAATCAACGAAGAAGGAATGTTGTTCCACATAGGAGCATCTGCATCTTACCGTTTACCTGATGCTAATGGTTTCGACTCTAAGTATAACGACGATGACTACAACAGAGAAGTTAGATATGCAGCAGGTCCAGAGCACAAATTCTTAAATGCTCACGTTGGAAACGCAGGTACTGAAGTAAAATTCAATGCTGAAGTATTAGCTACATATGGTTCTTTCTTACTACAAGGAGAATACTATATGAACAAAGTAAACAGAAGAGATAATTACGATCTTCAATTCGAGCACTCTGAGCCTTCATTTGGTTGGAAACAATCTAAAGCAGAAGATTTAAGAGACTGGTATGGTGAACAAAGAGATATAGAGACAAAAGGATACTATGCTCAATTAGGATTCTTAATTGGAGATGAATATTCTTACAATTCAGCATCTGCATATCTTAACCGTCCAAAAGCAGGATCTATAGAGATTTTAGCACGTATGAACAATACAAACTTAAACGATATAGATGGAATCTTTATGCAAGATAAGTTTTGGAATGCAGGACTTAATGCAAACGGATCAGATAAAAGATCTGCAGGACAACCTAACCATTCAGTTGGTGGTGGTGAGTCAACAGATTATTCAGTAGCGCTTAATTATTACATCAACAACAATGTAATGTTCAAGTTAAACTACACAATGATGGATATTGATAACGTTTATTACAGAATGGACGATAAAATATCATATCTACAAGCTAGATTACAATTAAACTTCTAATCTATAGAAGGATAATTTCTTAGTATTTGCAAAAAAAGACCTGTTTCTAAAACTAGAAACAGGTCTTTTAAATTTATTTAATATTTATAATAAACTTCTCTTTATCATTTTCACCACTCTCTTTATCAACAATAATCATAACACAACAAATCTTAGAAGAAATAGGATTCTCATTGTTATATATGCCCTTCCATTTAAACTCTGTATAATTCTGGTACAATATATTATCAGAATAATTATAAAGAATAGCACCTTTTGAATCAAACACATACACCTTAAAACGGAAAGCCGTTTGTGGATAATCCATAGAAAACATTACACTATTTTCCTCAAGTACACCATCATGATTTATATCACTTCTATTGCAAGTAACCCCCACAGATTTAGTAGCATCAATAGGCGAACGATCAGTCTGGTTACACTTACCAGGAGTACAACCTTCTTTAGCAGAAGAGAACTCCCAATTAGAAGAAGAACTATCCGCATCAGGATCAACTCTTTCATAAGAATTATGCTCTTTATAAGAGTCTTTTTTCAAACGTGAAGTAGTATAACCCATAGAATCTATCAGTTTTCCCTTCTCAGATTTCAAGCATATAGAGCAATGAGACTTTGGTAATTTAAAAGAAGTAAGGCCATATGCCTTAGCATATTGTGATATCTTATCTATTTCATCACGTCTCTCACTACACAACAATACATAGGATTTAGCAGGAATAGACACATCAGTAAGCATCTTTTCAGCACATCCTCTATAGTAAGATACATACATAAGTTTATCAAAGTGCACATCTTTATCCGATTTATTATACAGTTCAACATATTTATATAAAGGAGAAAGAGGATTAATCAGAACCTCATTAATAATAATATCTCCTACCTTACCCTGAGATTTATATTTAAACAATAAATCTTCAAAAACAACATCCTCTCCATCCACATTTTTAGGATGCAAGAATACTAGTCTATAATCACCAGCAACATTAGGGAAATATATTTCAACCTGTTTATTCTTTTTAATAGACTCATTATTAAAAACTTGAATATCATCTATCTTAACAAGATCATCACCAAGATATAGTTTAAAATCGCTAGGATTAGCAAGAGAAGATAAATCCATTCTATCGTCAAATTCAAGACAAATCTGTTCACGAGATCCAAAATTATACCCTTTAAAATACTCAATATACTCTGCCAATACAGCTATTTTCAGATTATCTACTCTTAGAAGGTTAAAACGACTAGAAGAATTGAAAAATAACAAACCAGAATAAATTCCATTTACATACGAATCATCCTTACATTTAGCCGTTCCTTTATAATTCAAGCTATTAGGAACATCAGAATAAGACAAAAACCATTCACCACCAGCTTTTCTAATTACACGAATATCAACTTTCATATCCACAGACCATTTAAGAGAAGTTGTTGCAATAGGAACAAACTTATTATCCTCGCACTTATATAACTTCAAGAAATCATCACTACCGCTCATATTAACACCAACAGCATAGGCATTACAAGAGCTAGACAATTCCTTCTTATCAGAAAACAAGAAATAGCAAAATTTATTATAAGCAGAAGGTTCACTCTCATCAAACTTCAAAGAAAAAGACCAATACATATCTTTTTCATTAAAGAGCAAGTCAGGCGTCTCTGTATAAAAACAATTAGTTTTTAGCCCCTTACCATTAGCTCTCAAGAAATAATCATAGTTCTTATTATTAAGTTTCACAGAATCCATTTTCCAAGTTTCTGTATTAAACAAACCCTTTATAGATTTAGAATCGAAATTATTCTCATATACAATCTTCAACTCACGACTAGGAGGAATAATAGAAAAAAGAGGAGAATATAACTCTTTATCTTTCTTAAATGCAGTAGAATTACTCGACAAAATAAAAGATTTAGTTTTCAATAGAAAAGAACAATTAATGCGTAAACCCAGATCAATTTTCTCATTTATATCAGCATAAATCTCAATTAATGATTTCTCATTATTTTTCACACTAAGAGAATCTTTTCCAAAAGAAATATCTATATCTGATTCATTAATAGTAGGCTCCGCATAAGTTAAAAGTTTAGAATCTTTATAAATGCTTATATTAGACAATAAAACATTAAGTTTAGGGTTAGACTCTATACCACTCAATATTT
Source organism: Marinifilaceae bacterium (assembly GCA_049671745.1). Taxonomy (GTDB): domain Bacteria; phylum Bacteroidota; class Bacteroidia; order Bacteroidales; family Marinifilaceae; genus SNAP01. The sequence continues at coordinate 66,357 of JBATVL010000089.1, read as the reverse complement.
TAAATTCCTTTATACTAGTAGCAATAGCGTCGGAACCACCTTTAGAATCGTTTATAAAGAAAGAAAAGATCTTCTGTTTTGGAGAAGAGGATATATGCATATAATCAGCAATATCTTCAGAAGCATAAAAAGAAGAAGTACTATCTTTAACAACTACAATTTCATCCTTTAGAGCATGAACATCTATATTAACAATTTTAAAAACATCTGTTTCATGAAGGTTCTTAAAATCTATAGACAACTCCATATTTCCATCCTTCAAGACATAATTAGTTTGGACAATACAATCTCCAATCTCCTCTGAAAGTTTTTGGAAACTAAGTTTATCAGTCACATAAACAGCATTACAAGAATAATGACTATTCTTATCAGCATGTATTAAATCGAAAGAAATAATCTCCTCCTCATCCTTATCAATAGATATTGTTTTAAGAACAAAAGACAGATCACCCTTAAGCCCTTTAATCTCAAAGGCTCCATCTCCAGAAGTTTTTGCAGAGCCAGACGTTCGTTCAAGTTTATCTGTTTTCAAAAACCAAGAAGAATTAGGATGAGTTATCAACTTATTGGCAACATACTCATCGCCAAAATCTTTACTAAAATCTATTCTTTTATAAGACTGAGCCGAACAGACAAGCCCACTAAGTACTAGAAATAGTACAATAAAACACTGTTTCATATTAAAAGAAAATTACATGAATACAAAATTAGTATCTATGCTTTCTCTATTGTTTAAACCACAGGAGGTGGTCGGGAAAGTATAAGGTGCTAAAACATTAAAATATTTCCTACATTTGCATGAGTATATATTTACTCAAATATATTAAATAACAAGCTATTAAACAAAATATACTATTATGAAAATTGCAGTTGTAGGAGCCACTGGACTAGTAGGAAGGAAAATGTTAGAGATTCTTGAAGAAAGAGACTTTCCAGTAACAGAACTTCTTCCAGTAGCAAGTGAAAGGTCATATGGCAAAGAGATAAGCTTCAGAAACAATAGATATAAGGTTATTGGCATGCAAGAAGCCATAGACAACAAGCCACAAATTGCAATATTCTCAGCCGGAGGAGAAGCCTCACTAGAATGGGCACCTAAATTTGCAGAAGCAGGAATAACTGTTATAGACAACTCATCTGCCTGGAGAATGGATACAAGCAAAAAGCTTATCATTCCAGAAATAAATGCTACAGAACTAACAGAAAAGGACATGATAATAGCAAATCCTAACTGTTCAACCATACAAATGTTAGTAGCAATAGCTCCACTTCATAAAAGATATAAGATCAAAAGAATTGTTGTTTCTACATACCAATCTATAACAGGAAGTGGAATAAAAGCCGTTCGTCAAATGGAAAATGAAAGAGCAGATATAGAGGGAGAAATGGCATATCCTCATCCTATAGATAGGAACTGTATACCACAATGTGACTCCTTCACCGACAATGGATACACAAAAGAAGAAATGAAATTAGTCAATGAGACTAATAAAATTCTAAACGACAACAGCATAAAAATAACCTCTACAGCAGTAAGAGTTCCAGTAGTAGGTGGACATTCAGAATCTATTAATATAGAATTTCTAGAAGACTACAAATTAGAAGATATTAGAGAATTATTATCATCATCAGATGGAATAACTATATGTGACGATCCATTAAACAACGAATATCCAATGCCAATAAATGCTCACGGTAAAGATGATGTCTTTGTGGGTCGTATAAGAAGAGATTTCTCTCAAGATAACAGCTTAAATATGTGGGTAGTATCAGATAACCTAAGAAAAGGTGCAGCTACCAATGCCATACAAATAGCAGAATATTTATTAAAAAAATAGGCAAAAGAGAAGAGGAGTAACCAGCTCCTCTTTTCATAACTAAATGTGAAAACATAATAACCTAATAAACACAGGACATTAAGTAGATTCAGACCTGTTTGTAAAACACGATAATTTAAACTTATGAAATTTTGAACCTACTACTTTAAACCAAAAATATTTAAAGTTACTCATCTGGAATAACTACTATAATAAACGCATGAAGTAATAAAAGGTTATAGTAAAATGCATCTATTTAATAAAATTAACATATTACAACATTATCAGAAACTCCATTATAAACCGAACAAAGCATCATTTTATGAGCTGAATCTATTGGTATTAAAGAGAAATACAAACTTCTAGAAAGCTCACTTTCATTAACCGAAATTCTATCAGAATTAATAATTACATCAAAAGAATTTAAAGCTTTAGTTAATCCAGTACCAAGATACTTCAAGTACGACTCTTTGGCCGTCCATAGAGTAAAGAATTGTACATTCTGCGCCATTCCATCAAGAGAATTAAGCACTTCTATCTCAGAGGGAGAAAAGAAACGATTAGCCACCTTCATTTTAGCATCTTTAATAAGTTCAATATCTAAGCCCACCTCTTTATCAGAGACAGCACAAACAACCCATTCACCCGAATGAGAAATATTAAAAAACATATCAACAGAATCTTTCAACATAGGCTTTCCCTTTTCGCCATAAGTAAAAACAATATCCTCCTTTTTAAGCTTAAAGCAATCCTCTAAACCTTTAAAAGCAAGCATCTCACCAATAAGTTTTCTCTGCTTATTCTTCAACGACTTATAAGAATCTATCTTATCAAGAGTGGCCCTTTGAGCATATTTTTTTACATCTAGTTCTACTAAACGAAAGTCCTCATCGCTAACTAATTTTCTCGCGTATATCTTTATCATAGAGCAAAATTAAGAAAAAACTAACTTATAAAGTGAAATACAAGACATGAAAAGACTTTGGAGAGAAAGCAGATATTAGATATACTAAACATCCTCTTATAATATCTAGATTATATTCTAAAAAGTTTATTACTCTGGGACAAAGACAACACTTCAAATTGACTAATATCTATATCTTTAGGTAATTTATCCCTAAGAACAGGCAATACATATTGACAATTCACTTCGTCAACAATTTCAGTTAAAAGATTAGTGATCTGATTTGAATGAACATTCTCAATTTGATCTTGTAACACAAAATGCAAACAAGGAATACTTAATGCATCTGCAAATTTTATATATGCTAAATCAAATGAAGCCATTTGACTTTTCTTGCTTCCTGTTCCTGGATTTCCTTCTATATTCCCAATCTTAAACTTATAGATACCATCTTCTTGTGCACCACTTAAAATCGAAAGGATACCATCTAATCTGCTAGAAATATCAGAGAAATACACATTAAATTCTTGTATCCTTTTTTGTATCAAATCATCTTTAGAAAAGATTTCTTTATTTATTACATCTAGAGTTTCAGTAATGGATTTTAAATTCTTATTTGATTTTTCCCACAGTCTCTTTTGTTCTTCAAAAGAACCTTTTTTCTCATAATAAGCATGCAACTCATTAATTATATCTTGTAATTCCTCAATTGCACCAGATTTCTTTAATAAGCGCGACAACTTATCTTCTTGAATAAGTAATAAATTTATACTTCGCTTTTCTTCTGAAATAGTTCTTTCCAACTGAGGTAATTCCTCCGATATAAACTGAATATTTTTAACTAGCATCTCATTATGAAATGATAATGTTTCTTCAAAAGTCTTTTGAATATTTGGAATAAAAACCTTAGCTCTTTTATATAATTCCTTAATATTCTCTACATCAATATTTGCAGCATCTTTTTCAAGATCAGACTTACTTTCTAATATCAACTCTTTTCTAATTTCTAATCTAGATAAATTAGTAGCTCTTTCATTAAGTTCCACTTTTATCTTATTAAGATTAGAAAGTTCTTCTTCATACTTTTCATTAATATTAAAAAGATCTTTCTTGTGCTCTAATTTTGTAATCTTATCATTTATCACAAATAAAGATTGATTTATCTGAGGTAGGTTAAAATCTTTCTTTAATCTTGTTTGAAGTTTCTCCTCAAGATTCTTATCTCTTATTAATTTTTCCTTGCTAAGATCAGTATCAATACCCAACCAAAACATCATCAATAATTCATATTGAACATCAGTTGTAAAAGAGCTAAGTACCTTTATAGTATTAACTAATTTATTCTTCTCATCTCTTATATTCTTAGAGATTATAGACCTTAGTTTTGGTTGTTCATTCTCACTTTTAAATATTAATTGTTTTAATGTATGTGCAACATCCTTTTTAAGACATTTATTCCCATTAATAGAAAGAATCTTCTTCTTTCCCGATAAGAAATTCTTTTCAATTATTATCTCATTAGAATAAACATCATCAATATCTTCAATTAACTTAAGAGTAATTATTATATTATTTTGCTTTAAGAAGTCTTCAATCTTTGAATTATTAGTTTTAAATTCTGGATCTATAAATATATTTTTACCATCACCATCAAAGCAGAAATCAATTAAACGCAGCACTGTCGTTTTACCAACACTATTGCCAGATTCAGTTTTCTCAGTTTTATTACCTTCTATAGTTTCATCTACTATTAAATTAATTCCTTTATGAAAAGGAATTTCTCTAATAATAACATCATCATTATATATGGTCAAACTTTTTAAAAACATTTTACTATACCTTCCTTTTCTGACTGATTAATAGCTCCAATTAAATAAAGCCAATCTAATGTATATGTATATAATTTTATGGAAACATCTTCTGTAGTATTCAATTTATTGTATACGTCAAGAAAATCCACTTTCTTATCTTTAATAGTAGAAAGTATTTCTATTACCTTAGCTCCAAGGTAATAATAATCTCTTTCTGGATTTATATCTTTACTTATTATCATACTTCAATTGGTTCCTCTAATATTTTACATCTCATAAAAGCATCTACTACAATCAAATTAATACTAAAAACTATATCTTCCTCCCAAAAACTAGAATCTTCCATTTTATGGTATAATTCATCAATTACAGCATCAAAAATATCATCAGAATTCTCTCTTACTAATTCAAGATCATTTTCTGAATCAAGAACAAATTTACCTTTTACCTGAATATAAACTTGTCTAATAGTTCTTAACAATTTAACCTTCTTTATTGAGCCTTGCTTTTCTAATTCTTCATATAAAGAGTTTATCTTAGTATGATATACTTTATATTCATTTATTACACTAACATTTCTTTTAATGCAATTATAATTTATTTTATCACTGGGGTTAAACGACTTTAAACTTTCAACTTCTGCTAAATCATCTAATTCAATATCTGCTAAAGCACTTATTGCATTACTTAGCATAGAAGGATTACTTTTAAACTTCTGATTAAGCAATAGACTTTGATGATCCTGTTTCATCTTTTTCAAAACATTAACCGTATATTTTTCCACATCATCTGTCTCTTTATGATGTTGAGGACACAAAAGAATAAGATTTGAAAAATCTGCTCTTTCTTTATCGGTCATATCTTCTCTATATCTTTCTCCATCTGCATTTGCAGCTTCAATATGACAAATATTAGAATCACCTGCATCCTTATCATTAATCAACATCTTTCTACATCCTGGAAATGAACATTGATTAGCAGAAAGTCCAAATAGCCTTTTTAAAGTTTTTTGTGAATAGTTTCTTGCCTTACTTCCCATGCTTCAAAGATAGGTATTTTTACTAACTAATGAGCTTCACATAATTCTAATATATAGAGATCTACATGTTCTATTCACATCTATTTTTCTCGCGTATATCTTTATCATAGAGCAAAATTAAGAAAAAACTAACTTATAAAGCACTGTAGGTTAAATGAAACAATAGAATTTGCATATCTTTGTTAAAACGCAAAATATAATGAATGCACTAAAAGAGCTAACTCATATAATAAACAAAGATAAAAAGACAGCAACATATAAATTTGCACTTATAAGAGGTGTTATTGAAAGTATTCATAAATACGATCATTATTGCCAAATTAAGGATAAAAAAGTAAGTCTTCCTCTAGGTTTAATGACTCTTTTATGGATAAAATACTACTACCCTATTCTCTCATATAAAATTAATATTCCACAAACTACTAATCCAAAACTTAGCTTTAACGACGAGTTAAAAGAAGTAATTAAACACTATGACAAAGCTATTGGATACCACGATTTAATAAAACAATTAAATAAAGGCAATTGCCCTGAAAGTATTGCAGATAAAATAATTGCTCTTGTAAAAAAGATAAACAGCACAATAAGTAGATACCCTATGCAACTAATAGGAGAATCAGTAGGCAGGCAAGGAGAGATATTTGTTTACAATGAAGACCGAGATTACAGGAAACTAAATAAGAACAATCTATCTATAAACACAATCATCAAATATTGCGGCACTTATACAATAGATATAGATTATTACGATACATATAAATTGCTAGGAGCTTTCATAAATGGAGAAAATGCCATTGTCTTTCAATGGATAGATTTCTCTTATAGATTAATGAAAGATACTAGCATTAATAAGAGTGAGCTCTTTTCTATTATCAATACTTACGACGAAACAAAACGCACAACAACAGAGGCAACGAAGTTCTTTACTACAAATATTAACAAGAATGAAATCAAGTGTATATGGTCGGGCAAAACCATTAGTAAAGATCTAAATATTGACCACATCATTCCCTTCTCTCTATGGGGGAATAACGACTTATGGAACCTCCTACCAAGTAAAGCCAAAGTAAATGGCAGTAAGAGAGATAGAATTCCTAAATCTAGTCTACTTAATAAACAGAAACATGAAATTCTAAAATATTGGAAACTTCTGCATTCGCATTATCCTGATAGGTTTACTAATGAAATAACTCATGCTTTATGTGGAGAGATTTCTGAGGATAAAAATTTATTTGAACAAAGCTTTGATGGTCTTAAGGCTAAATGTGAATTTCTAATCTCTGAACAGGGATATGATAGTTGGATGCTTTAGAATAAACTAATTTCATTAACTTAGACTCCAATAATTAAGCTAAATAATATTAAAGAAATCATTACCAAGAAAAAATTGATATTTATATTTTTAATATTATGTGTTTATCTAAAAAAACATGTGCAATACAAGAAAATAAAAAGTTTATAATTCTAAATGGAATTTAAAATTTTATAATTTCTATTACGAAGGTTGAATGCAAAAAATAGAATATAGATATATGAAACTACTTTACCTATATCTCTTATTTCTTTTGAAGTATTTAAAACATGTGTATGTCTTAAAGAAGAAGATATTCAAAAGTTAAACTTATAAAGTAGAATTACATTTATAAAACACATTAAAACTTTTCATAGTATACCAATCTATTTTATCGAGAAAACTCATGATTCTACCTATATAGTAAAAAAAGCATATTAATTCATTAATATTTAACTAGAACCTATTTAATTAGGATTAATTATTTCTAGATTATGACAAATATATCATTGTTCTTTATATCTAAAAAAAGTATTTTACATGCAACAAAACTATCTTACTATGATATAGCTAAAATAAAGTACTGTTAGTGTAATTCAAAATTTTAAAGTAGAAATTTATATAATGTTTTATTAAGAATCTTTTAAGTATTTAATGATTATAAGGAATAATAAAAATTGCTATAGCTTTAAACACGAACATTTAATATAACACAGAGTGCGTTTTATTATAAAAACAAAAAATCTCCAAAAGTATAATACTTTCGAAGATCTATATTTTATTAATAAACTATATTATTTAACGTTGAAATAATATTTATCCAATAATTTACTACATTCTTTAGCTATAGCATTAGATAGCGGTGGAGGAACAGCATTTCCTACATGTTCACATCTTTTTGAATGATTACCAAAGAATTTATAATCTAGCGGAAATCCAGTTATTAAAGCAGCCTCTCTAACAGTAATACTTCTATGTTCTTTTGGATGCACTGGAAAGTTACTATGCCCAGGAACTAAAGTAGGAGCTAATTTATCCATATGTAAACGCATTGTATTACCTCTAGAATAAAAATTACTTATTTTTAATTCAGAAGGTAATTTATCCATTATCTCTGTAATATTACCTCCTTCAGGTATATATTTAAACCTCTCTGTCGTTTTCGGAGAATGATTCATTGGGATATTATCCTTATCTTCATCATTACTGTAATCTAAAACACTTAAAGCTTCGCCAATAGTTATAGCTTCTTTAAAAGTATAGCTTTTTGTATCTTCACCAAAATTAAATTTAGTGGTAATCTCACCTGAATTATATTCTGGAATAGGGAATTGATAATCAATGTTTATATCTTTTCGTATTGCAACAATAATTATTCTTTCTCTTTTTGTTGCTGCTCCGTACCAGGCAGTATTCAATATTTCATGCTTTACCTTATAGCCTAACTTACCATAAATAGCGTAAATATCTTCTAATACTGAAATTAAATACCCTTTCTCTTTAATAGTCTTTAGAATAGATTCTTTATCTTTTCTTAAAGAAAGACCTTCTTGCTCAAATTCAGCAGTCAATGTGGCTTTTTTTCTATGCTCAGCTTTCTTTCCTTTAAAATTTTCAAGTTTCTGCCATACTTCATCAACTTTATTTCGAAGTTCTATAGGAGTTTTATTAGATAATACTTTCCCATTAAGAAAAGCTTTTACATTCTCAATTATACTGATTTTAGGTTTTGTAATATCTACAAGTTCTAATTGTTTATGATAGAAATAATTTCTCTCATCATTAGGAGAACGTTCTCCAGCTAAACTAAATCCTTTACAAACAATACCCCCAAACATAACATCTAAATCTCCCTTTTCTAACCCTATGTTAGACAAAAGATTATTTGTCTCGATATTCAATATACTGCCATTATCAACAAATGCTGTTTCTTTAATTTCTGGATTATTATATAATAAAGTCTCAATACAATCAGGATTTATATCATTTACATAAACAGATCTAAACCCATTCTTCTTAAAACCAATATGAGAACCACCTGCTCCTACAAACGTTTCAAATACGGTATATCTATCATTCTTTCTCACTTCTTTTATGCTTTATTTTATATCCACTTTATATTACAAAGGTATTCATTAGCTTTTGTATTTTCTCTGATTTTACTAATCAATTTAATTTTATCTAAATTAGAAGGAATATATAATAGTTTCCTTTTACTTGTTCTTGGCTTAAAATCTATACAACCAAAATCATCCCTCAAGAGGTTTAACCAAGAAGAGATATATCTTCCATTAGACTCTGTTAAATAAATCACATCTTTATTAAGATATATAGCTTTTAAATCTAAAGCAATATCTTTATTTGATTTTTTAAGATTATCATCACTCTGACAAAAGTAATCAATTATTAAGTCAATGTATTTACATATATGTGTTTTATAGATATAAACTACAAAAAATTCATATTCCAATGAAGACATCTCTAATCCAGATTCTGTAAGATTATTAGTTGAATTAATAAAACCTAAATCAGATAGGCCTATCCATGTATTTGTTCGGTTATTATTAATTGTTATAATGTCTTTTAGATAAACATCTTCAAATTCTTTTCGGTTTATCTTATAAGAATTTTCAGATTTATGGTTATTAAGAAATTTCAATATTATATACATTTCAAATAATCTTGCATCTTTTATAAAAGGAATTTTCCCCAATCTCTTTTCTATGCTGATTACATCTATATTTAACTCTTCATTTACTACATCAAGTATATTATTATTTGTATATTCTTGACTGCCTTTTCTAAATAATTCAGGTATTCTTGCTATTGATCTTTTAGGTATTTGCAGTTGAGGTTCATTAGCTAAAATTCTATCTGAAGTATGTTTCTGATGTTTATTAAAAGAAATACTTTCTAATGGAACAATGCCATCATTTGCAAATTTCTCAATAATATCTTTTTCTATCTTAAAAAGATTGGGATCTGTAAAATTTAGTAAGTCTTTATAATATAACTGTAATTCAGAGAAAAACATATTTCCCTCTATACTATCACATGAGAATTCAACCATTAATGAACTTTCTACATTCACAAAAAGACCTCTACCTGTTAAATTTGATGATCCGATAATTATATTTTTGACTTTATCACCTTCAAAAATATAAATTTTAGGATGAAATATTGGTGATTCATTTTGATAGAATATATAACTATTAACATCTAGTAGATTAATAGAATCTAGAGCTTCTTTAGAAGTTCCTTCTTGATCAACCCCCACTATTATGTTGATTTCTTTAATATATTCACTTGCCTCTGAGATACATTTTGACAAACCTAACACTCCAGCTTTACTTGCAAATGCGGATATAACTGTAAATTTATTAAATCTATTATCTTTAAATAACATTAATAATTTATTACCAACTGAAAAATTAGAATTAAAATCAAGACCTTGGCCCAAAAAAGATATTTTCATATTATCGTTTTAGAGAATTTTTCAAATAAAAATTTTATAGATACACCAAGACCTTTTGATATCTTGTCAATATTTTCAAGCGTTATATTTTTTTCACCTCTCTCTATCATTCCTATATAAGTTCTATGCAAGGATGAACGATATCCAAGCTCTTCTTGAGAAACATTATTTGATTTTCTTATCTCTTTAACAACTTTTCCAAAAGTAATTGACAACTCTCTATTCATGCTGTATACTATATTTAATGTAAAGTAAATAATTATTTAATCTATTTTCTACATACTATAGTTAGCAATAAATAATTGTTTCAACCTTTAATTTTGAATTAATTTCAGTATAAAAAATAATCTGGACGTGCTTAAACACAATGTTTGCAAATTCAGGATCTTATATTATAATCTCATATAATTAAAATTATATACAAAAAATGATTAAACGAGGTAGAAAAGATAAAATAATAAATAAACACCAAAACTTCTTACCCATTCAACGAATGGTACAGATAGAGACCCCCTCCCTACCCACCAAAGATGGCATAAAAAGCATATAAAACCGGTATAAAATCGCCATAAAGTCGTTCACCAACATCTCATGGACATCTCACCAACATCCCATGAACATCCCTAGGAGATGTTGAAGAGATGTTAGTAAGCACATCAAGACCTGTTAGTTAAAGTCTTTTTATTGATTTTATTCAGGCTCTATAAGATCTTTATAAGGGCTTTAATACATAATTAGGGGGTAGGCAAAACCTTATGATAATATCAAAAGTCATACTCAAACAAAACGAAAGAAGCACCTCTTTAAAAAAAAGAGATGCTCCTTAGTGGTAAAAACTATATATTAACTAATATAAGTTCAAAAATTAATTAGCCTGAACAATAAGTCCACACAATCTGTTAAGATCCATCTCAGCCACTTTAGCTGAGTATAGTGCGGCACTAATATTATTCTTAGCCGTCAAGAGATTCAATTGAGCCTCTCTAAATCGAGTAGAAGTAATCTGTCCAAGATTATAAAATTCTTTAGACTGATCAAAATTCATCTGTGCACTCTTAAGATTGCTCTTTTCAACTGCCAAGACCTTCAGATTATTGTTATAAGTGGCAAAAGCGTTAGAAATATCCATTTGAATATTAAGCTTCTTTTCCTCTAGTTTATATTTCGAATTCTCTATGCCTATCTTAGCATTCTTACGCATAGTACTTTTCTTCTTTCCATCAAAAATGTTCCAAGAAAGACGTAATTCAGCAGAAAGAGCAGCATTGGGATTATTCATTCCAAGATTGTAATCCTGATTCATCTTGTTATAACCATAAGATGTTCCGACTGTAATAGTAGGAAAAAGAGTTGAGTTAGCAATCTTTAAATCATAATTAGATTTCTCAAAATCAACTAAAGATACTAAATAATTTGAATTTTTCTCAAAAGCAGTCTTTATTAACTCATCAAGTTTAAAGATTTTAAAGTCTATTTCACCTAAATCCACTTCAAATTCGGTGTTAATATCTCTACTCAAAATCATATTAAGCCTTCTTTTAGAATCGTAAAAACGTTTCTCAGTATTAATATAAGAGACCGAATCTTTATTAAAATCAACCCTAGCATTTAAAACATCAAGAGAAGAAGCCGAACCAAGTTCTGTTTTAGAGATAGCACGAACTAATCTCTCCTTAGAAATCATTAACATCTCCTTTGCTCTCTTAAAATTGTCTTGACTAGTAGCAAGCCCATAAAAAGATTTGACTACCGTAAACACAGTTGTTTCAAGAATCAACTTCGTTTTAAACTCTGAGCCTTTTGACTGCAACTGTAGTTTCTTATAGTTATAAACGTTTCCCAATCCGTTAACTAATGTATAAGAAAGATTCAGACTAGCACTATTGGTAGTATTAGAGACATCCTGTTTCCCAGCAGGAGAATCTGTCTCTGTATCAACAAATCTAGAAGAAGCCGAAGCATCAAGTTTAGGTAATAAACCTGCATTTCCTATAGTTGCATTATTTACTGCAATCTTAGATGTGTTTTTAGCAGTAAGTACCCCGTAGTTTTTTTCCAAAGCAATCTTAATAGCCTCATCCAGCTTAAGATTATCTTGAGAAAAACCAGCAAGAGAAATAAACATCAGAGCGATTAATATATATCTTTTCATAATTCTTTATTTTACCTCTATTTGTTCTTTAACAGCTTGTTCAACATCCTCTTCCGAAGGTTTAACTCCTGAAGTAAGATATTTTATCTGTCTTTTTAAATTATTGATTGCTATAAGCATTACTGGTAAGAATACCAATGTAATAATTGTGGCAATAAGTAGACCATAAGCCACCGAGATAGCCATAGGAACAACCATTCTAGCCTCAGGATTTACCGATAAAATAAGTGGATAAAGTCCTGCTATAGTAGTTAGAGATGTTAGTACAATAGGTCTGAATCTTGACATAGATCCCTCGTATACAGAATCGAAAAATTTCATTCCTTTTCTAAGATTATCATTAACGGCGGTGACAAGTACAATGGCATCGTTAACCATTACTCCCAAGAGGGCGACTATTCCAAAGTAAGAAGGTATGTCTAGAGAATATCCGTGAAGATAATGTCCCCAACAGATTCCAACTAATCCGAATGGTAATAGTAACAGTATTAATACCGCTTGTAATATAGATCTGAATGTAAAAGCAATTGTTGCTACAAGTAAAAGAAAGACTATAGGAATAACCATCTTCATAGATTTAGCAGCTTTTCCCATCTCTTCTGTATGTCCACCGTAATGGAATGATAGTCCAGGATAATTAGCTACTAGATTAGGAAGAATAACATCAGAAAGTTCAGATTTAAGCTCTGCCATATTCACTGAAGCATCAGCTAAATCGGCCTCTACCGTGATTTCTCTCTTACCATTATAGTGATTAATAACAGTCAGGTTTCTCTCGAATTTAAGATTTGCTATCTCTTTAAGAGGGAAAGAACTGCCATTATTAGTACGAATACGCATATCCTCAAGCTTACCAATAGATGATCTATCTTGCTTAGAGTAACGCACGTATACTTTAACAAGATCTTGTCCACGATTTATTCTCTGTACCTCAGCACCAAAGAAACCGTTTCTAACTTGCGACATAACATCTCTAAGACTAAGGCCTAACATGTATGCTTTGTCTTTTAATGTAAGTTTAACCTCACGCATACCCGGTTCGTTGTTATCCACAACATTCACCAGACCTGTTAACTCTCCAAGTTGCTCTTTAAGATCTTTGTTTGCTGCTTCTAAATCGTGCAGGTCGTAAGATAAAAGAGATACAGATATTGGTTTACCAAAATGCGATTGCTGCACATAGTTTAGTTTTTCAGCCTCTGGTATTTCTCCTACTTTTTCGCGTACCGAGTGAGAGAATATATTAGAATGAAATCCTCGTATCTTACTGCCTACAAGGAAAGTTCTAACAGATCCTTTATAAGAAGATGTTTGCTGAACAAGAATAGTCTTAACAACATCAACAGAGTCTTTGCGTTTTGCATTATACTCTTTTTGAGTCTCTTGAATAGCTTTAACTATTTTTTGAAGGTATTTATAAGTCTCTGCCTCTGGAGTACCAGCTGGCATTTGCAGACTTACATCTGTGTAATCTTTTGATTGTAAAGACGAGTCACCTGTTTTGATTATACCTCCTTTGAAAGCTCCAAAAGTGATAAGCAGAGTAGACAACATTATTGCTACTGTTATAGATTTGTTTTTAAGAGCAAAACGTAGAGTTCCTGCAAAGTATTTATCTCTAAATTTAAGAATAGAACCATTAATCTTTTGTTCTATGGTCTTTTTTCCTGTCTCTGTTTCTTTTCTTCTAAGAGCTTTTGAATGGGCTATATGAGCAGGTAGAATAAATAAACATTCTAAAAGCGAGAATAGAAGGGCACACACAACAACCACTGCCATTTGTATGAAGAATTGTCCGAATATCCCGTCTAAATAGAAGAATGTTCCAAAGGCTATTATTGTTGTAAGAACAGCAGAGAAGACAGCAGGTGCTACTTCCATTGTTCCGTCAATAGCGGCCTGTACTGGTGTTTTTCCTCTCTCAAAATGTTGAAAGATATTCTCACAAATAACTATACCATCATCTACCAGAATACCAATTACAAGTATCATTCCGAATAGAGATATCTTGTTAAGAGTGATTCCGTACATTCCTGCCAAAATAAACATTCCCATAAAAGATAAGGGAATTCCAAAGGCTACCCAGAAAGATAATCTCCTGTTTAAGAATAGAGATAAGAATAACATTACAAGTAGAAATCCAATAAGTCCGTTACTTAGCAATAGATTTTGCATAACAGAAATCTGATTCGATAAGTCGTAAAGAACCTTTGTTTTTACTAGTTTATTCTCACTATTAAATTTCTTTATATATTTTTTTATTTCTTTAGAGATATGTATAATATCCTCACGAGAAGTATGCATTACTGTAATGACAATAGCTCTCTGTCCGTCCAAATCTGCTCTATTAGCATTTTCTGTCCATTTGTCGCTTAAGTCAGCTACATCGGCTAGTCTTACTATTCCAGCATTGCTTGCTCGTAGCACAATATTGCCCATTTCTTTGGCATAGTACTTCTTATTTTTTGTTCTAATAAAAAGTTCTTCGTCATGTCCTTTAATAGTACCACCTGTTAGGTCTATATTGGCAACCTTCACAGCATTGCAAGCTTCCAGAAGAGTCATGCCGTAAGCTTTCAGATCGTTTTCTCTAAAGGCAATTTCTATCTCCTCGTTTGGAAAACCAGAAAGAGACACTTTTGATATTCCTTGAACGGCCCTAAGATCATTCTCTATTTTTCTAGCATAATATTTTAGCGTTTTAAGATCTACATCTCCCTTTACGGAGAAAAAGATGGCTGGGACAAGATGCTCTCTTTTAGAAATAGATGGGGGTTCCATACCAGCGGGGAAAGAGTTAATCTGGTCAACAGCGTTCTTTACGTCCTGAAGAAGTAATGCACTATCGTATCCAGATATAATCTTTACGTTTACAGTTCCAAAATTTTCTCTTGATGAAGATTTGATGTTGTCTATTCCAGATACACCTTTAAGGTTGTCTTCAATCTTAAGAATGATTCCCTCCTCTATCTCCACAGGAGAGGCTCCAGGATAAGTAGCAGTAATGCTAATTAAACCAGGATCTATTTGTGGGGTAAGGGTAGAATTTAAATTAGATAAACTCATATAACCTATGGCAAGTGTTAGGAAAATCAGGATATTTCCAACCACAGGGTATTTTATAAAATAACTTATTATATTTCTCATTAGTATAGTTTTAAAGATTAAAGAGAAGCATTTACCTCAAGGCCTTCGTGTAGATTCTTAGTTTTTGTAGAAAGCAGTATGCCGTCTTTTAAACCAGAAACGATAAGCTCGTCAGTCTTTTGCTGTATTATATTCACTCTCTCTTCTTTTACTATATTATTCTCAACACAGAATACCATATTAGCATCTTGTAACAATTTTCTATTTAAAGAGAAACCCATAACTGTTTTATCAGATAAGATTTCTGCCTTTAGAAACATTCCTTCTTTAAGAAGTTTAGAATTAACAGCCACATAAGCCATTATTGTTTGTGTTTTACTGTCTATTGATGAATTTATTCTACTTACTTTTCCTGTAAATGTATCTGTCATTTCATCAGAACTAAGATTTACTTTGTTACCAACACTCACTAGTGATAGTTCTTTTATAGAAAGAGATACAGCTAACTCATATTGAGAGTCTTTTACAAACTCTCCTAGTTTCTGTCCTGCTCTTACAAGAGTTCCGGGTTTGATGTTACATGCTGTAATAACTCCATCAAAGGGAGCATACATCTTGTATTTAGCCAAACGTGTTTGCATTCCCTCTATCTCGTAAAACGATTTGTATATGCCTTTAGCAGATATGTAAAATTTTTCTCTAGAGTTAATGGGAGTAGGTAAAGTAGACAGTTTGTTATTTACGTCAAACTCATTCAAATAAGATAACCATTGTTTGTATGAGTCTGGATAATCAAACTTAAGATCAGGAAGAGTCTTACTTATAAGATTCATCAAGTCGCTCTTTCTAGATTTTAATGATTGTCTGTACTCATCAGAGTTTATAGATATCATTAATACTCCTTTTCTATAGTGTATGCCTTCTAAAAGGTCTTTGTTTGTTCTTTTCATTACTCCAGCAACTTCAGAGTAAATTTCTATTTTATCCTTAGCAATCAGTTTTCCAACAACAGGTATAGAAAGCGAAATTTCTTTGTTTATAACCTTTACAACAGGCACACTCATTTTAGTATTTACACTCATCTTTCGCTTTGGTGCTTTCTTCATACTTGCAAATGCAAAAGAGGAAACTACCCCTAAAGCAATTATTACAAGTGTTATGATTATCGTTTGTCTTCTTTTCATCTTGCAGGATCATTTGGTTAATACAATACAATGTTATTAAGATAAAGCTCTCATTACAATATATTTATTTGAATGAAGTCTTTTGCCTGTTAAACACTGCTTTTATAACGATTACCGCTTTATCGTGTAAAAAGATGAAATCATCTAGTAAGCATATCTCTTTAGCTAAATATTTAAATGCCTTAAGAAAAAATGCTCTATATTTGATTAAAATATACGGTTATGGAAGATTTTAAAACAAGTAAATTCCTTAATAATAGGATATTACAGCATGTAATTTTTTGGGCTTTCTATTTGTTATTATTCAGCATTAGGGTGGCTGAAGGTAATAACCCTAGTATGCAAGCTAATCTTTCTGACTTTCTAATTAAGGAGAGCATAAGAACTGTTAGCTTGGTTTTTGCTGTTTACCTAAATCTTAGAGTACTTATTCCTTTATTGTTCGATAAGGATAAGTTTAAGAAGTATTTTGTAACAAGTTTTTCTACAGGCATAATATTGGCTATTATAACTATATCTGCTATTTATTTACTAAAGGTACAGAGCTGTTATAAAATTGCTATTCCTTATAGGATGGTATGGACTTTCATACATATTTCTATGTTTATGACTATGACTTCTCTGCTTCATTTTACCAAAAAATGGATAAAATTGAAGGATAGCGAGAATAATATAAAAGCACTAAGGAATGAAAAACTTGCTGCTGAATTAGAATCTTTAAAAGGACAGTTAAATCCACATTTCTTGTTTAATACTCTTAATAACTTGTATTCTTTAAGTTTGGTGAAAAGTGATGATGCTCCAAATATGATTCTTAAACTCTCGGATTTAATGTCGTATATAATATACGATTCACGTGTGGATTATATATCTTTAAATAAGGAAATAGAATTTACCTCAAACTATATAAGTCTTGAGAAGATTAGGGTTCAAGAACATCTTGATCTTAATGTAGAGATTAATTGTACAGGGAGTAATCGTACAATAGCTCCTTTGCTGTTTATGCCTTTTATAGAGAATGCGTTTAAATATACTTCTAAAGATTCTGATAAATCTTTTATAAATATAAAAATAGAGGCTTTAGAGAATGAACCTATTAGACTTAATATTAGCAATGCAAAAGATACTGATATAGAGGAAAATAAAGATTCTGAACATTCTGGTTTGGGCATACAAAATGCAAGTAAAAGATTAGAGCTTATTTATCCTAAAAAACATAGTTTGTCTATTATAGATAGGGATGGAATATTTACCGTTGAGATGGAAATAAATGATTTATAAGATATGAAAATAAGATGCCTTATAGTTGATGATGAAGCTTTGGCTAGACAAGTTGTTAAGAAATATCTTGAGGACTTAAACGAATTTCAGATAGTTGCTGAATGTAAGAATGCTATAGAAGCTATTGATTGCCTTAATAGAGAGTCTGTGGACTTAATCTTCCTAGATATTAATATGCCTAAGCTTTCGGGTTTAAGCTTTTTAAAGACTCTGAGAAACCCTCCTATAGTGATTTTAACAACTGCTTATAGAGAATATGCCCTAGAAGCTTACGAATTGGCTGTAATAGACTATCTTAATAAACCTTTTTCTTTCGAGAGATTCCTTAAAGCTATTAATAGGGCTAAAATGATATTCGAGAGTAAGCAGAATTTATTAGAAACAAAACCAACTCAAGAGGATATTAAATCAGATTTTATATTTATTAAAGCTGATAAGAAGACACATAGAATTTCTTTTAGTAATATTATTTATATAGAGGCTCTAGGCGATTATATAAAGATACACACAGAGACTTCAACTATTGTTACCTATATGTCTTTGAAGAAAATAGAAGCCATATTACCCCCTAGCCTTTTCCCTAGAATACATAAATCGTTTATTATTTCTCTAGAGAAAACAGTAAGCATAGAAGGTAATATGGTTGAAATAGCTAATGAGAAAATAACTATTGGCTCAAGTTATAGAAAGAATTTCTTTAATCTTATTAAGTCGCACTCTGCCTAGAAATCATTACGAAAACCGATAATAAGTGGATAATGATCAGAGAATTTCTCTTTGATTCTTTTATAGGATAAACATTCTATGTTTGGATGATGAAAGACGTAATCTATTCTATAAGAAGGAAAATCGCCTACATAAGTTGTGCCTATTCCTGTTCCTTTTTCTAGAAAAGAATCAAGTAATCCAGCATTTAATGTTTTATATGCGTAAGATACTGGTGAATCGTTCATATCCATACAAACAATAGGCTTATAAGGAGAATTCATGAACATTTCGTTTAGCATTTCTGCTTGATGCGAACGTTTGACAAAGGCATACATCAGACGTCTAATTATCCCTTTTGCCCCATCTATATTCTTCTCCTCTGCATTGTGCTTAAGATTATTGATAAAATCGTAGTCTTCTCTTTTGAATTTATTCGATTCAAGATGGCAATTAAATACTCTTATTTTCTGACCTCCTATCTTAAGATCTGCATAAAAGGCAACTGCACTAGATGAATTTTTAAACTTAATATTCACTGTATCAAGTATTTTGAACTTTGAGAAAATAGCTAGATTCTTTTTCTTATTTACAAAATGATAAGGAAAGGCTTTTAAAGCTTTTATTACAGAAGTGTCAGAAACTTTCTTTGTATTAGTAAGAATGAACTCCTGAAAACATATTATATCTACATCCGATTTGTTTGCCAGATCTAGTATATTATTAGCCGTCTGAGGATCTTTATTCCATTCATATCTATTGAAATATCTAACATTATAAGATAATAATTTAATGTCTTTACTTATAACTTCGTGATTGCTAGTCCCTACAGAAAAGTAAGTAGTTAATATAGGCCAACCAAGTAGAATAGCAAAAAGAGGCACTAAAAATGATAATCTCTTACGGTAAACCCAATAAAGGAAGAAAAGTACATTAATAAGTAAAAAATAAGGGTAAGCCAATCCAAAAAGAGCTACTATACTTATTGTCTGTGGGTTTATATACACAGATAAATAAGAAAGCAGTAGACCTACTACAAAGAAAAGACTAAAAAATATAAGTAGTTTATGTAAGAAATCTTTCATATATTAACGATTACCTGATTTAAATAATATCTCCTTTTCCTCCTTTGTAAGACTATCATAACCAGTGCTTGATATCTTATCAAGAATTATATTTATTCTATCTTGATTAGATTTCTTATTAGCATTATACTCTTTATCATCCATATCTCTAGCAGTATTACCTCCTCTATGTACCTTCATCTTAGGTTTAGAAGAGAATATTCCACTTACAAAATTTGAGAAGCCATCTATTACACCAACAAAGAAAGATGATATGTCTACTCCCTTTTTAAAGTTGAGTGCAAATAAGAATCCATAAAAAGCACCACCTAAATGAGCTAAATGCCCTCCTGCATTACCAGAAGCAAGACTAAGGAAGTCTATAGCGGCAAAAACTAAAGCTATATGCACTAGTTTAACTGGTCCAATCAGAAACAAATATAACTTATGTTTAGGATTATAAAAAGCGATTGCAAAAACTATTGACATTACTGATGCTGAAGCACCTATTGCAACGGATACAAATCTAACATCTTGAAATGCAGGGAAAATATTGTATGCCAACATGTATAAAGCTGCACCTGTTAATCCGCCTAGTATGTATACAGCACTTAATCTTACTTTGGGTAGGAATTCTTCGAAAAGCTTACCAAACCAAAAAAGCCATAACATATTAAAAAGAAGATGAATAAATCCCTCATGTACAAACATGTATGTAAATACAGTCCATGGTTTAGTAAATAAAGTAGAAGTATCAGATGGAACGGCTAGATAATCGTAGGCAATAGAGTTTAAACTATCAAAGCCAGTAAGAAAAGCAAGTACACTTAGAATTTTTAAACACAGATAAACAGCTATATTTATATAAATAAGCTTAGTCATATCCCCACCTTGTCTAAATGAATCTTTTATACCTTTAAGTATACTCTCTGAAGAAAAAGAGAAAGGAGAATTACCTAATCCTCCTCCTCCAAAACCTTTATATTTATTCATATTAATAGAAATTTTTTCTAGATTTTTGCCAAACTTTGATAATTATAAATCCAAATATCATTCCGCCTAAATGTGCCACGTGAGCCACATTGTCTCCAGCAGAATTCAACATTGCAAAATATAATTCTGCTGCTCCATATAATACAACAAAATATTTTGCTTTTATTGGAATAGGTGGAAATAATAACATTAACTCTGTGTTTGGAAATAACATTCCGAAACCTAATAGAAGTCCGAATACTGCTCCAGAAGCACCTACTGTAGGTACATTAAGTGAATCAATCATTACTCTTTGGAATAACTGAGTACCTTGAGCAACAAACGCTTGAGAATCAGGATTGTCTGCCCAATTATCAAGGAACTCATAAACCCATTGTTGAGCATGTGGTATGTTATCTGCAACAAAATGAGAAAGTAGTTCAGGAGTAGGAGTATTTTGAAATTCAACATATGCAGATTGCATAGATGAGTAATCTACCCATATTGCAAGTGTATGTATAAGTGCAGCACCTAATCCACAAGAGAAATAAAAGAATAAGAACTTCTTAGCTCCCCAAGCTTGCTCTAATATACGCCCAAACATAAACAAGGCAAACATATTAAAGAAAAGATGAGAGAATCCTCCATGCATAAACATATGCGTAACTAATTGCCAAGGGGCAAAATAAGGGGATTCAAAGAAATACAATCCAAACAACTTCACAAAATTAATATCTAAAGCTTTCCCAAGGAATTGATCTGCAAGGAAAAACAATATATTAATGATAATCAGGTTCTTTACCACTACAGGTATAGAATCTAAACTAGATCTAAATCCTCGCATAATCTATTCTTTTGGCTTAATATCTTTTTTATCGGTATTATTCTTCTTTGGTCTATTATTTCTAGGCTTAGGCTTATTAGGCTTAGCTGTAGGTGCTGGTTTATTAGCTTTAACAGGATTAGACTCTGTTCCTGCTTTATTTATATTGATAGTCCTTTTAGGCTTATTTTGCTTATTAGGATTCTCTGTTTTATTAGGATTTACAGCTTTATTAGCTTTTGGCTTATTGGCTGTTTTGTTTCCGTTATTTGGTTTATTGTTTTGTTTCTTGTTAGGATTTTTTACAGGCTTAACTGTGTTTGCTGCTTTTTCTACAACTACTTTATCTGCTGTTTTCTCTGCTGCCGCTTCTTTATTTCCTTTATTGAATCTCTTCTTATTACGGATGTTACGCTTGTTTTTAGCCTTACGAGGAGCAGCATCATCAAAACGGTGAAGACTATCTTGTCCTACAACATTTTCGTAATCAGATTTTTTCTCAACTAGCTTTTCTTCCTCAAGAGCTCTTTCTACAATCTTACCCTTGCGGTTTTCTGCTTGTATAAATTTAACTCTGTCTATTGGTAAGCAAATGAATTTATCTATTCCGTCTTTATGTTGTGTATAGGTCATTGTTCTTCCAAAGATATCCGATTTGGCATATCTAAGATTACCGCCTTCTGTCTTTAATTCAATATGAGAAGATGGGAATTCTTTTTGAGCATCTACATAAGCGTCAACCTCGTAATTAAGGCAACATTTAAGCTTAGAGCATTGTCCTGCTAGTTTCTGAGGGTTTAATGAAATGTCTTGATATCTAGCTGCAGCAGTAGTAACAGAAACAAAGTTTGTTATAAATGAAGAACAACATAACTCTCTTCCGCAAGGACCTATGCCTCCTATTCTACCAGCCTCTTGACGAGCACCTATCTGCTTCATCTCTATTCTTATTCTGAAAGTTTCAGCAAGTACCTTAATCAATTGACGGAAGTCTACTCTTTCCTCAGCAATATAATAGAATATAGCTTTTGTTTTATCTCCCTGATACTCAACATCACCAATCTTCATATTAAGATTTAGCTCATCAGATAGCTTTCTAGACTTAATCATAGTCTTATGCTCTAAAGAGATAGCGTCTTCCCATTTTTCTATATCATGAGGTTTAGCTTTTCTGTATACTTTCTTGAATTCTGTATCTTTACGTAGATTATATTTCTTCATATGCTCTTTTACAAGCTCGCCTGTAAGAGATACTATTCCTATATCGTGACCGGGAGAAGCCTCCACAGCTACAACATCACCGGCTTGAAGTGATAGTCCAGCATGATTGTGATAAAAACCTTTACGAGTATTTTTGAATCTTACTTCTATAATCTCATACATATCGTTATCTATAGCAATATCCGACATCCAATCATAAACATTTAACTTAGCAGTAAGTAATCTATGATCTTGTATTTTAAATACCTTAGCGGTTTCTTCTTTCTTAATTTCTTCGTTCATTATAAACTTTTTTTGACAGTCATCAGAGATGACCTATATATATAATTAGGCTGTTAAATTCACAGTCCATTTTTACAAATATAATGAAAAGATGCAAGATTAGATCAAAAGAAGAGAAGCTATTATGGTCTTATTACTTTTACAAGCTTAAGACTTAAGTCAAGGAAAATTAGTTTAGCATTACCGTTTCTAATGATATCGGCGTATGCCTTATTTAATTCTGTATAAATAAAGATAAGATTGTCCTCATTTATAAAAGGAGAAAAACGTAGCATAAAATCCTTTTCTCTTTTAGAGGCAAAGACTAGTGAATCGTTCTTAAGATTGTTCATAAAACTCTCTCTACTCATCTTTATGGCATATTCTAGAAAGGATTTCTGACGCTCTCTACCCATAGTGGAAACAGTTCTAGACCAAGAGATTAGGTCTAATACTTTTCTGGCCCAACAAGTTCGCATAAGAAAAACAAATTGCTCAAAGTTAAACTCTGTCTCTTCCGATTCTTCTACCTGTTGAGAGGCTTTAATCCAAGAACCAGCCGATGTACGAGAGTAAGTTATTGCATCTTCTTTGGTGATGGCATATCTCTTGATAAGTTTATCAATAATTATATCATCTTCTATATTTGGAATATTAAGCCTCTGACATCTAGAATAAATAGTTTCTAAGAGTTTTGTCTCATCATTACATACCAAAATAAAGATAGTCTTCTCTGGAGGTTCTTCTAGTGTTTTAAGAATCTTATTTGCACAAGTAGGGTGCATTAATTCAGGACACCAAATAATCATTATTTTATAATCAGACTCGTAAGATTTAAGACTAATTTTTCTAACTATACTCTCACTTTCTTCACTGTATATAAGTCCAACCTTTTTCTCATCGCCTATCTCTCTCCACCAATTATTAATATTGATATAAGGAGAAGTAAGCACGTTTTCTCTAAACTCATTAATTAGATTATCGCTTATAAGAGCTGATGATTTCTTCTTAATGACAGGAAAAACGAAGTGTAAATCGGGATGTTCTAGTTTGGCAAACTTTTTACAAGAAGGACATGTTCCACATGAATCATTGCCAGATTTTTTGGTACACATAATGTACTGCGCAAAAGCAATAGCTAAAGCCAACTTACCTACTCCAGTATTACCGGAGAATAAATATGCTTGACTAATTCTATTCTTTGCTACAACAGTCTGCAGTTTCTGCTTTACTGTCTCTTGGCCTATGACGTCTGAAAAGAACAAATTTCTTTAGTTAAGAGTTAATAGAGAAGAGCTAAGAATTAATAGTTGAAGATATCTTCTTCATACAAAGAATAAATCCAACTATTAACTCGTAACTACTAGTCTATGAATATTATTTTATCTCTTTTTGAGCTAGGTATAACTCATCAAGTTGTGCTTTAGCGATTGGAGATGGAGACTCTATCATAACATCTTTACCTGAGTTGTTCTTAGGGAAAGCAATAACGTCACGAATAGATTCAATACCAGCAAACATAGAAGCTAAACGGTCAAATCCGAAAGCAACACCACCATGAGGAGGTGCACCATATTTAAAGGCATTCATCAAGAATCCAAATTGCTCATCAGCTTCTTCTTTAGTAAATCCTAAATGCTTGAACATAGTTGCCTGTAATTCTGCATCGAAAATTCTTATTGAACCACCACCTATTTCAACACCATTGATTACAAGGTCATAAGCATTTGCTCTAACAGCACCTGGATCTGATTCTAATAAATGATAATCTTCTTTCTTAGGAGATGTAAATGGATGGTGCATAGCGTGGAAACGTCCGTTTTCTTCATCCCACTCTAAAAGAGGAAAATCAACTACCCACATAGGGGCAAAGACAGAGTTATCTCTTAATCCCATTTGGTTACCCATTTCTAAACGAAGTGCACATAATTGCTCTTGTGCTTTTTGTCTGTGGTCACCAACTAAAATAAGGATAAGGTCTCCTGGTTTAGCATTACACTTATCAGCCCATACTTTTAAATCATCAGCAGAATAGAATTTATCTACAGAAGACTTAAATGAACCATCAGCATTATATTTAATATAAACTAATCCTTTAGCTCCAACTTGTGGACGTCTAACGTAATCAGTTAATTTATCTAATTGTTTACGAGTATATGTAGCACATCCCTCAGCACAAATAGCACCAATATAAGTAGCATCGTTAAAGATAGCGAAATCTTTACCTTTAGCTATATCAGTAAGTTCAACGAACTTCATACCGAAACGTATATCTGGTTTGTCTGAACCGTAAAGGTCCATAGCCTCAGAATATGGCATGCGAGGGAAGTCGCTTAATTCTATATTCTTAATTTCTTTGAATAGATGCTTAGTCATTGCCTCGAAGTTCTTCAAGATATCTTCTTGTTCAACGAAAGACATTTCGCAATCAATCTGAGTAAACTCAGGTTGTCTATCTGCTCTTAAATCCTCATCTCTAAAACACTTAACAATCTGATAATATCTATCAAAACCAGAGATCATAAGCAATTGCTTAAATACCTGTGGAGATTGTGGAAGTGCGTAAAATGTTCCTGGGTTCATTCTTGATGGAACAACAAAATCTCTTGCACCTTCAGGAGTAGATTTGATAAGAACAGGAGTCTCAACCTCTATAAAGTTTTGTGAATCTAAGAAGTTTCTAACTAAATGACCTAATTTATGACGAAGCACTAAGTTCTCACGTACATTAGCTCTTCTTAAGTCAAGATAACGATATTTCATTCTTAACTCATCACCACCATCAGTGTTCTCTTCTATAGTAAAAGGAGGAGTTTCAGAAGCATTAAGTACGTTTAATTCAGAAACAGAAAGTTCTACATCACCTGTATCAATTTTCTTATTCTTGCTCGATCTCTCAATAACATCACCAGTAACCTGAATAACGAATTCTCGTCCTAAAGTCGCTAAAGTAGTTTTTACATCATCAGTTACATTCTCATTGAAAACTAATTGTGAAATACCATAGCGGTCTCTTAAGTCGATGAAAGTCATACCACCTAGGTTTCTAACTTTCTGAACCCAACCACTTAGGGTAACTTTCTCTCCTATGTTTTCAGCTCTTAACTCGCCGCAAGTATGTGTTCTATACATCTTAATTTATCTTTATAAATATACTTTGCGAAAATACTAAGATTTTTTTAATTATTTCTATTTTTACGATATTAACAATATCTTTGGAAAAAATAAAACGTTCTATATGAATTACATTGACATCATTATAGCCATACCATTAATCTACGCCCTTTATAAGGGGTGGACAAAAGGATTAATCATAGAAGTGGCGACACTTACTGCCTTGTTACTAGGTATCTTCTTGGCGGTGAACTATTCGGATTATGCAAAAGAGCTTTTAAGCAGTCAGCTAGACATCTCGTCAAGTTATATGGCTTTCATAGCTTTTATTGTTACTTTTATTGCAGTGGTGGTTGTAATAAATCTTATTGGCAAGTGGCTTTCTAAAACAATGGAAGCAGTGAGTCTAGGAACAATGAACCGCTTTTTAGGGTCTCTATTTGCTATGAGCAAGGCACTTCTTATTCTTTGTGTAGTGATTACTCTTTTTGAGGGATTAGACAATAAAATGAATATAGTGAAAGCCGAAGTTAAGCATGAGAGTAAACTTTACTATCCTATATTTAAATTAGCAAATAAGCTGCAAGAGAGTTTCAATTTTGGAGAATTGAAAGAAGAAGTTAAAAGAACGACAGACAAATTAAAATAGATATGGATTTTGTAGAAGAGTTAGAATGGAGAGGTATGATTCATAATATCATGCCTGGTACAGCAGATCAAATAAGAAAAGAATTAACAACAGCATACGTGGGTATAGACCCAACAGCAGACTCATTACATATTGGGCATTTGGTTTCTGTAATGATGATGAAACATTTCCAAATGAGTGGGCATAAGCCTATCTTCGTTATTGGTGGTGCTACTGGTATGATTGGTGATCCATCAGGGAAATCTGATGAGAGAAACTTACTTGACGAGCCTACTCTACGTCATAATCAAGCAGGTATTAAAGCTCAATTAGATAAGTTTATTGACTTTGAATCTAAAGAGGCAAATGCTGCGATTATGCTTAACAACTACGATTGGATGAAGGAATTCACATTCCTTGATTTTATTCGTGATATTGGTAAACATCTTACCGTTAATTATATGATGGCTAAAGATTCTGTAAAGAAAAGAATCAGCGGTGAATCAAACTCAGGATTATCATTTACTGAATTCACATACCAATTGGTACAGGGATACGATTTCTTACATTTATATAAGAATGAAAACTGTATGTTACAAATGGGTGGTTCTGATCAGTGGGGAAATATCACTACAGGTACTGAGCTTATCCGTCGTAAAGCTGATGGTAAAGCATTTGCTCTTACTTGGCCTTTAATGACTAAAGCAGATGGTAAGAAATTCGGTAAAACAGAGTCTGGTAACATTTGGTTAGATCCAGAAAGAACATCTCCTTATGAGTTCTACCAATTTTGGTTAAACTCAACTGATGATGATGCTGCTAAATATATTAAAATCTTTACTATCCTTCCTGTTGAAGAGATAAATAGAGTTATTGCAGAACATGCAGAAGCTCCACATGAGAGAAAATTACAGAAGACTCTTGCCAAAGAGGTTACTTGTTTGATTCACTCAGAAGAAGCTTATGAAGCTGCTCTTGAGGCTTCTCAAATCTTATTTGGAAAAGCTACTGCCGACTCATTAAGAAAATTAGATGAGAAGACTTTCCTTGCTGTATTCAATGGTGTACCTACTTTTACTGTTTCTAAAACAGAATTAGAAGCTGGTATTAATATTATTGAATTAATGGCTGAGAAAACAGAGATTATGCCATCTAAAGGTGAAGCTAGACGTTCTCTTAAAGCTAATGCAATAAGCATTAATAAGGAGAAAGTTGGAGATATCACTATAAACGCTGAGCATCTTATAGCTGATAAGTATGTTCTTGTTCAGAAAGGTAAAAAGAATTACTACTTAGTTATTGCTGAGTAATAAGTTTCTACAATATATTTTAATAGCCAAATCTTTAGGGATTTGGCTATTTTTGTATGTCTAAAAAATATTAAAAGAATAACCAATACCTACTGAATAAAACCAATCATATTCATCATTGAATAATGATCTATCTAAATTAGCTTTTATGGAGAAATTCTCCAAGAAATCTAATTTTTTATTAAAAATAAAACCAAAATCAGACAAATACCATTCTGTTCGTAATCTAATTAGACCATAATAATTCGTGGAGTACCCAAACTGTAATTGAATAATATTATAGAATCCTATTCCAATAAATCCATCCAAAACATTATTATTAATTGCATTATTTGAATTTTTATAATTTATCCCTGCATTAAGAAATAATGCTGTAAAGTTAATATCAACTCCATAACTGCTTTTGTTATTTTTAAAATCATATGAATAAGGAGCATGTATAGAGAGTCTTACTAAATCTTCTCCATGTCCAAAAGATGGTCTTAGAATAAAGAAAAATATTAATAATAAAATAATCTTTTTAAACATTATATATAAATTTAAAATGCCATTTAACTGCAATAAACACTACTATTCTTCTTCAATAGAGATATTATTCTCCTTTGCAATCTTCATAAACAAGTCTAATTTACCAGCCTTTTTCATCAAAAGGTAAACTCTTTGTATTAAAGCGCTACTATCTTTTTGATAAGAAGATCCTTCATTAACGTATATGGCATTAGCATAGAACAAATTATTTAATGCATCCTCATAATCGCCTTTTGAAACAAGCAATCTTGCACAACCAAAAAAACCTTCAGCACTATATGGATAGTGATATCTTAATCTTTTATAAGAGACAAGAGCTTCATCAATCATATTAATCTTTGAATATATAAATGCACTATTTAGTAAAGCCACATCACCAGCAGGAAAGATGTCAAGTGATTTCTTATATATTCGTAAAGATTTCTTATATTTTTCTAATTTTCTGTACGCAATAGCCATATTATCAAAAGCAATAACAAATGTTTTATCCTCACGTAAAGCTTTTCTATAATATTTTATAGAAGCTCTATATTTTTTATTTTTCATTAAGTTATCACCTTTATCCAGAAACTCATTTGCCTTCTTACTAATGGATAACTGATAATACTTTTTCTTATTAATTTCTGAGGTCAAATTTCTAACATTAGAACTATATAAAGGAATTGATTTATATACTGTTGAAAGAACATTCTTGATACCTTTAGCAGAATCCATAATCATTTTATCTTCTTCTGAACAATTAGAGAAGACAAAAGATATAGCTCTAGGAATGCAAGTTTTCATACTATCCTGCAGATTATTACAATCATCTACATTTTCTAAATATTCACTTGCTTTTATACATATCTTCTCTATTAATGTTTGCGAGAATAGTGAATTTGCCAAAAGGACACATAATGCTAGTACCAATAATCTTTTCATAATATAGTTTTTTCATAAATAAATTAGGAATTTAGATATTCCATCTCTACAAATATACATAAATTAACATTTGAAAAGTTGTTTATTGTTTCATAATATTAGTATTACCAACAGATTATGATAAAAATGAAGAAAGGCAGCTTTCGTAAAGAAAGCTGCCTTTTTAAAATATTTAAAGAATATCGTTTAACGGATTTCCATTTCTTCAATAAGGTTTTTAGCACCTGCAAATTTATCAACTATCCACAACATATATCTTGCGTCAAGATTGATACATCTTTGTAAGTTTTCTTCAAAATCAATATCACCAGACATTGCCTCAGAGTTACCATCAAATGCAGTACCAATAAGTTCACCATTAGCGTTAATAACTGGAGAACCAGAGTTACCACCAGTAATATCGTTATCAGTAATGAAACATGTGTGAAGTTCACCATTCTCAGCATAAGCACCGAAGTTCTTAGCATTGTAAAGATCTACTAAACGAGCAGGAACTTTAAATTCATCATTTTTAGGATCCTCTTTAGCAATTATACCTTTCATAGTAGTATAATAGTTAGCGTGAATACCATCCTTAACTTCGTATCCACCTACTTTACCGTAAGTTAAACGAATAGTTGAGTTAGCGTTTGGAGCCCATACTTTCTCAGGAGACATTTGTAAAAGAGCACCTACGAATAGTCTGTTTCCTTTAGCAATATCAACACTAAGATCTTTACCCATACCACTTATTTTTCTGTAAGTACTATAGAATGCTTGTCCAGCTTTATAAAGCATATCTTTTTCAAGAACTTTAGTTGAAGGATTAGCCAACCATTTGTTGAATTTAGCTTCATTCATGAAGATAGATTTCTTAGCAGCTCTATCAGCAAATTTCTTAAAGTTACCTTTATATCTCTTTGTTAATTTAATATAATCTTCAGACTTATATTTAGCATCTACATTAGCGTCATAGATAGAAAATAAAGTAGAAATTAAGTTTCTTTCAACATCAACATTAAAGTTCTTAAAGAATTCTGCAGCCTTTTTAGCAACTTTTACCTTGATAGTCTTGAATTGCTCAGCTTTCTTAGGATCATCAATATATTTACCTAATCCACCTAATTGAGCAGCAAACATATGAGCCTCTGCACCAGCAAATGCTTCAAAAGTATATGATCTAGCTTGAGCTAATTCAGTACTCTTAGCAAAAGCATTCTCTAAAGAAGAAAGTACATTTCCATATTTCTTTTGGCGAGTAGCGTCTTTTTTAATCCAAGCAGCAAAATCAGCTTCTATAGCTCTTTTGTTATCTATAGTATTAAGTTTCTTAAGAGCTTCGTTTTGTACTTTAGAATATTTCCAGTAGTTAGCACAACCAGCATATTTAGAAGAATATTGGATACGAGTCTTTTGTGACTTAAGCATTCCTTCTTTCATTACTCTTAGTTTCTCAGTACGAATCTCATAACGTAATTTATTTGTTACGTCTATAGTTTGCTTAAGTCCAAAAGAAGTTAAATATCTATCAGTTGTTCCAGGGAATCCCATAATCATTGCAAAGTCACCTTCTTTAACTCCTTTTGTAGAAACAGGAAGATGATGCTTAGGCTTCAATGGCACATTTTCTTTTGCATAAGTTGCAGAAGATCCATCAGGAGCAGTATAAATACGGAACATAGAGAAGTCAGCTGTGTGACGAGGCCACATCCAGTTGTCAGTATCTCCACCAAATTTACCCATTGATTGAGGTGGTGCACCTACTAAACGAATATCTTGGTATATGTTATAAACAAAAACGAAGTATTGATTACCGTTAAACATTGATTGTACATGACCTTTATAAGCAGTACCTTTAACAGCAGCAGCAGAAAGTTCTTTAGAGATTCCAGCAATTGCTTTTCCTCTTTCAACTTCTGACATGTTATCATTTACTGTAGCAAGAACTTTAGAAGTTACATCTTCAATTCTTACAAGTATAGAAGCAGTAATACCTTCATTTGTTAATTCTTCACCTTTATTATAAGCCCAGAATCCATCTTGAAGATAATCGTGTTCAGTTGTTGAGTGCGATTGTAAAGCACCAAAACCACAATGGTGATTAGTTAATACAAGAGCTTGATCAGAAATGATTTCTCCTGTACAAAAATGACGAAAAGGACGACCAGCGTTACCTAATCCAACAATAGCATCTTTTAAACATGCATTATTTACATCATAAATATCCTCAGCAGAAAGCTTTAAGCCCATCTTCTGCATCTTATCGATATTATTCTTCTTAAGCAAAGAAAGGATCCACATTCCTTCATCAGCTTTCACTGTGAAAGCACCGAATATGAAAACAAAACTAAGCACTAATGATAGTAACTTCTTCATTTTTAATAGTTTTTATTTAATACTGTATTATTTTAAGTTTATGTTTACAAAAATAAGATAATAATCAGATTTAGTAGTCTTCTACAATATTTTAACATTTAATTAAAGTATATTTGCCACAAATTTAGAAGACTATGAATATCAGAGAACTTACACTAGAAGAGATTAAAATATTCCTTACGGAAAACGGAGAGAAAGCCTTTCGTGCAAAGCAAATTCACGAATGGTTATGGAAGAAAAATGTGAATAATTTCGATGAGATGTCTAATCTTTCTAAACCTCTGCGTGATCTTCTAAAAAATAAACTTGAGATTATTACTATAGAACTTGTTGACAAACAGAAGTCTAGTGATGGTACTACTAAAATGGCATTCAAATTACATGATGGTATGATGGTTGAAGCTGTTCTTATTCCTTCTCAAAAACGTGCTACTGCATGTATATCTTGTCAAGCAGGATGTGCTTTAGCTTGTGCTTTCTGTGCTACAGGAAAACTTGGATTTAAGAGAGATCTTACTGCATCTGAGATTTACGAACAGATCTACTATGTAAAAGAACTTGCTGAGGAAACAGGATATAACTTTACTAATATAGTATATATGGGTATGGGCGAGCCATTATTAAACTATGATAATGTAATGCGTTCTATAGATATGGTAACTACTAAGGCTGGACTAGAAATGTCTCCAAGTCGTATTACTCTTTCTACAGCAGGACTTGCTGACCAGATTCGTCGCTTAGCTGATGATGATGTTAAGTTTAATCTTGCCATCTCTCTTCACTCTGCTCTTAACGATACAAGAAATGAACTTATGCCTATTAATAAGAAGTTCGATTTAGGAGAACTTTCTGAGGCTATAAAATATTTTGTAGAAAAGACAGATTCTCGTCCTACATTTGAATATCTTCTTTTAAATAATGTTAACGATTCTTTATCTGATGCTAGAGCATTGGCTGATTTCTGTCGTTCATTCCCCGTTAAAATTAATCTTATAGAATATAACCCTACTGATGGTGTTCCATTCTCTAAAGCAACTAAAGAACGTTTAGATGGCTTTGTTAAAGTTCTTGAAGGAAGAAATATGATTGTACATGTACGTCATTCAAGAGGTAAAGATATAGATGCTGCTTGTGGGCAGTTGGCAAATAAGAAATAAAGTACTTTTAGAAGTATTATTTAGAGAAAGAGGATATCTATAACGGATGTCTTCTTTTCTTTTTTAAGGGCAAGGATTAAACCTTTTGCTTTAATAAGCTTCTTAGTATATGAAAAGAGATTATATATATTAATCATTAAAATTTAAAAAAGATGAAAACAATTGGAAAATATTTAGGAGCAATTTTATTAACTGCAGTTCTTGCAACTTCTGTAAACACAGTTTCGGCTCAGAAACATATGAATAGCAAAGAGTGTGCTATGAATCAAAAGATGATGATGTGTAAAAAGCTTAATCTTACTGCAGAACAAGAAGCTTCTTTTAAAAAAATTAACACAGATGTAAATAGAGAAATATTGCCTCTTAGAAACAAGATCAATGAACTTAAAGCAAGACAAAGAACTCTTATGACTGTTGATCTTGTTAATAGAGCTGCTGTAATAGATGTTGTTGAAAAAATTTGTTCAAATATGAAAAAACTCTACATAATTAAAGTTAATAAAACTATAGATTTAAGAAACTTACTTACAGAAGAACAAAAGATGAAGTTCGATAACAGAACAGGAAAGCACAAAAAAGGAAATAGAAATAGAAGACATAAAAAATAAGTAAAAATAGCCACCTGAATGACAAGGTGGCTATTTTTGTTTACACAAACACAAAGAAATAAAAAAAGTGTAGCTATAAAAGCAGGGGGAATGCTTATCTTACAACCACACTTAATTTTCAAGTAATAATCTGAACTACAAAACGAATCATAATAATCATTAATCAAACACTACAATTATTAACAATCTTTATGATTATAAATTTATGACATTAAACTTGCTTAAACAAGTTTTATCATAAAATTATTTCAACACTCATAAGACTTTGATTTCTATAAAAAGACTACAGATCAACTTCTCACACCTCATATACGACTACATATCAAATAGATATAGTTAAATAATGATCTCCTTATCTCACAAAAACAAATAAATAAAAGAATGAATTTAATTAGAAATAATATGTCATAATATATTCTAAAAACGCATTATATGCTATAAAAACACTAAACACATGCAATAATGCTGTTCAGACAGTAAATATATCTATTCATAAACAAAAACATATTATTGGTCATTTCGTATACAAATCATACACTTTTAAATTTACAAACGTATGACACAATACAACTACCATAAAAAGATAATATGTATAGTGGCATTTTTCGCAATCACACTATCCTTTAATTTATTAAAAGCACAGAAGAGTAGAGGTGTTATTGCCTATCCTTTTATTAAAACTTTCTGCCAAAATGATGGCTCTAAACTTGAACTTTATATAAAAGGTGATGCTGTGATTAATTGGTATGAAACGGTAAATGGTGAGAAAGTCATAAAATTAAAAAGTGGAAGATTTGTATATGCTAAAATTGACTCTATAGGCAATATGGTAGCCTCAAATGAATCTCTTTTACAGAAAAGATCTTTTGTAAAGAGGCTATTCTCTTATTCCTCTAAAAATAGGAATAAAGATATTTTCTTCAGTAAACAACAAATTAAAGAAAAAGAAAATAACTATTTCAAAAACACATATAGAGAAAATATTAATAGACAAAAAGAATCTTCCACCACTACACGTTCTCATGGATTTCCTACTATAGGTAAAAGAAATATGCTTACTATTCTTGCTGAATTCTCTGACACCCCTCATATTCTTAGTCATACTAGAATATTGAATATGATGAATCAAAAGGGATTTAATAAAAGCGGCTCTTTTAGAGATTATTATTACGAGAGTTCATATGGGAACCTTGATATTACAACCAATGTGACTATGTGGGTCAAACTACCTCACACTAAGGCATATTATGGAGCAAATAACTCAAAGGGGGAAGATGTAAATGCGCGTGAATTTATTAAAGATGCAGTAAATGCAGTAATGAACGCAGGAATTGTTTTCTCTAAGTATGATAACGATAAGGATGGATATATTGATTTCTTACAAGTAATTCACTCTGGTGTTGGGGAAGAATCAGGAGAAGATTCTGATGCAATATGGTCGCACCAATGGAATTTAAATGGATATATAGAAACTAATGACGGAACTAGGATTACAGAATATTTTACAGCTCCCGAACTTTTAAGTTATAAAGATAATACTCCATCTAATATTGGAGTGATATGTCATGAATTTGGTCATGCACTTGGACTTTCGGACTATTATGATACTGATTATTCAGGAAGCGGAGGTTATGCTGATGGTCTTGGAAGTTGGGATTTAATGGATACTGGATGTTGGAATAACGAGGGAAGATATCCAGCACATACTAATGCGTATTCAAAATATCTTCTTGGTTGGCTCAATTTAAAAGAGCTAAATAAAAGCTCTGAAATAGAAATCAAGGAAATTGCTAACAATAAGGATGCATATATTATAAAAACAAATATAGAGCAAGAATTTTTTGTACTTGAAAACAGACAAAAAACACAATTTGATAAATTCATACCATATCACGGCTTACTTGTTTATCATGTTAATAGAGCAAGTAAGGGGTGGGTCAATAATAAAGTTAATGTAGATCCAAATAAAGAGGCTTTAAAGCTATTACAATCTAAATCCTACGGCAAGGAATGTCCCTTTCCAGGGACAGAAGAAATTACTTATTTAACAGATATATCCTATCCAAGTAATCTATTGACTTATAACTATGATTATTCTCATAAAGCATTAATAGATATAAAAGAAGAAGATGAACTAATAAAATTCATATTCTATAATGATAATAGGCTTAGTCATAAACTAGAGTTAAGTGTTCATAATGACAATTCACCAATAGAGAATGCACAGATTAATATTATTAGAGACGACAATTCCACTAATCCTATAAGGCCTATTTTTACTGACAAAGAAGGTTTTGTAGGAGTTAATAATGTTATTAAAGGTTCTTATACTATCACTATATCTAAAAAAGGATATAAAAAGGAAAATAAAAGAATAAATGTATATGAAGATGAAACTATAGATACTAAGCTTGAAAGACAGTATAATCTTACGGTGAAAATAACAAACAATAATAAAGCTATTGAGAATGCAAAAGTTAAAATCACACAAGAAGCAAACGATGACTTTAGAATAAATGATCAAATCACAAATCTAGCAGGAGAGGTTATCTTTGAAAATATTGATTTTGGAACCTATACTATATCGGTAGATAAATATAATTACGAAAAGATAAGTAAATCATTTCTCATTAATAAAGAGGAAAAATTGAATATAAAGATTAGAGCTTTTAACTTAAATGACATTTTAAAAAAAGAAATCAAACTATATCCAAATCCAACAGATGGTCAAGTTACTCTTGAAGTAGAACTTTCTGATGAAGCTATTATCTTTCTTTTTGATATTGGAGGGGCAAAAGTATATGAAGAAAAATATCAAAAAGGTATGCTACATCACTTAAATTTTGGAAACATGAGTTCTGGAGTCTATAATTTAATAATTATTGACAAAAGCACAAAACTCTCTAAGAGACTTATTATCAATTAAAAAAGATATAGTTAAGATATTACAGTGAAAAGAACTTTCGTCTTTTTTTAAAAAAAAAGCCTGAAACCCTTTGTAATCTAATATTAATCGCCTATATTTGCAACGCAATTGAGAGATACTATTGCAAACAAAGGATGGTTCAGTAGCTCAGTTGGTAGAGCACAACACTTTTAATGTTGGGGTCCTGGGTTCGAACCCCAGCTGAGCCACCAAGAAATAGCAAGCTTTTAAGCTTGCTATTTTTATTTTATATACCCCATCATCTCTATCTTCAGATAATCACACTTCTATACTATATTATAACAAAAATATATACTTCTGTTGTAAACTAAAAATTTAGTTACTATATTTAAGGTATCATAATTTAAAATATTAAACAATGAGACATCTTAAAATAACACTTATTCTATCTCTCTTAATCTTTTGTATTTGCAATACAGTATCTGCACAAAAAAAATACAAAATTCTATATGCAGAAAATAAACTAGATATTATTGAAAAGATATCTAATGATAAAATAAATAAAAGCACCTCTCTTGTTGATGATTATTACTGGAATGCCTTTAGTTTACATGAAAGAGGTATGCTTACAAAAAGTTTAGAAAACTTAAAAAAAGGACTTAATAAATTCCCAGATAGCAAACTACTAAAAAAACAAATAGCTACTTATTATTACGAAGCTGGAAACTACTTTAACGCAAAGAAATATCTACAAGAATATATAGGTGATTTTAAGTCTGCCATGTTACTATGCGAGATTCATGAAATTAATTCGGATTATGAAAAAGCAATAAAACTTCTTAGGAAACTTCTAAAGAATAATAGAAACAATACAGTTTGTATTAAGCATCTAGCGTATAATTATTATAAATTAGAGAGATATGATGAAGCAGAACTTCATTATCTTATTGCTCTAGATAAAAACAAACTTGACCAAACAGTAGCAAAAAAACTTATTAGTATTTACAATAAAGTGGAGAGATATAAAGAATCCATAAGGATAGCTAGACCTATTCTTAAAAATGATTCTCTTAATACTGCCTTTCTAAGACTTAGTGGTTTTGCATATATTAAAATAAATAAATATACTAAAGCCCAGAAACTATTTAAGCGATTATATCTAAATGGAGATACCACTGCATACACTCTTAAACATTTAGGTTTTGCTGAACTAAAGTCAAAGATGTATTACGATGCTCAAATGCATTTAAAGCATGCGCATGTGAAAGACACATCTGACTACTTAACTTGTTATTTACTTGGAATATCTTATTTGGATACAGGAGATAAAAAAGAAGGTCAGATATACTTAGATAAAGCTTTAAAGAGTTTAAAACCTAGTCCAAAAACTCTTTCATCAATATTCACAGCTAAAGCCAGTTTATACAAAGGTTCAAATGATTACAAAGATGCTATCAAAATGTATGCAGAGGCATATAAAGTAAATAAACAACCAATAAATCTTTTTTATATGGGATCAGTATATGAAGCAAATCTAAAAAACTATAAAATGGCTCTTAGCTACTTTCAATTATTCTTAAAGAAAATAGAAGACATAGAAGCTGATAAAACAAAAGAAGGAGCTTTAGAAGGAAGTATAAAAAATATTGCAGAAAGACATATTGAAGAAATCAAAAAAGAAATGTTTTTCAATGGAGATATTAAAAAATAATATCATTCTATTACAACTTATTCTTTCTTGATTCACATTCTGTTGCTTCCCCTTTGGATATTGTAATTGCCGTCTGTATTAAGGCTAAATGAGAATATGCTTGGGGGAAATTTCCTAATTGTCTTTTAGTCTTAAAATCTATATCTTCACCAAACAAGCCTAAATGATTTGAATATGTAAGAAGCCTATCAAACATAGACCTTGCCCTCTTCTTCTCTCCTATCTTATATAAACTATTAACCATCCAGAAAGAACAAATAGTAAAAGAAGAAGTAGGTTTTCCAAAATCATCCTCGCTAATATACCTATACATAAGACCATTATTACACAACTCTTTGTAAGTAGCCCTAACTGTTGATGCAAACTTAGGATCATCTTTATCTATGAAACCATAAGTCTCCATTAAAAGATTTGATGCATCCATATTCTCAGAACCATAATATTGAGTGAAAGCTCCCAGTTTTTCATTCCAAGCTTTCTTCATTATATCTGCCTTTATTATATCTGCCAAATTCTGCCATGCATTAATAAATTCGTATCTATTTAAAAAAGAGGCAACTTTTATTGCTCTATCTACAGCTACCCAACACAGTATCTTAGATATAGTAAAATGTTTAGGATTGCTTCTAAGCTCCCATATTCCTCTATCCGTAGTTTTCCAATTCCTTTCTACTCTATGCACTATTCCTTTGGTTATAGTCCAAAGATTCTCACTTCTTTCAACCGATGAGCCAAACAAAGTAAATTGTGAATATATAACATCCATAAGAATACCAAATATGTCGTGCTGCTTTTGTCTAAATGCTGCGTTCCCTATTCTTACTGGTTTAGAGTTTTTATAACCTGACAAATGATCTAATATGCTTTCCTTTAGATTTTTTTCATAATCAATTCCATACATAATCTGCATCTTCTCAGCCTTTCGAGGAATAATATTTATAATAAAATCCATGAATTTTTTAGTCACATTCATATGTCCAAGCTCCACAAGAACTCTTACTATCATTGATGTATCTCTAATCCAACAGAATCTATAATCCCAATTTCTAACATCCCCTATAGACTCAGGTAAAGATGTCGTTAAAGCAGCCAATACAGCCCCCGTTTTCTCATAACTCAATAATTTTAGAGTTAAAGCACTTCTCAATATTTCCTTATTAAATTCTTTATATTTTTTTGTAGCATCAGACCAATTCAACCAATAGGTTTTCGTTCTTTGCAATAATAAATATATATAATCAGCACTCTGACAAAGTAATTTCTGATCATATGCTATTAAGAAATATGAATCTTTATAAATAGTCAAATCCTCACCACTAGCTATATCATGATTATCAAAATTAGAATACATATAAATAGAATTATAAGAACCTTCAGTTGTGTAACTCTTTATATAATCTAAGTAAACATCAGTTTTCATGCCTGGCTTTGCATATTCAAGTCTAGGATTATAATCTACTCTAAATTTAGGTTCACCACTCTTCAATTTTATATATCTAGCTAGATTTGGTGGAGCATAATAGTCCTCTTCTCTAAACTTATATCTAGGCATAAAATCAATAATCTCAAAACAATCTACTCCATTAGTATATTCTGTTATAATTATATTTGTCTTAGCAAGATACCTCTGAGATATAGTATAAGATTCACTTACAATTATCTTGAAATGCCCACCTTTATCTTCATCTAAAAGACTAGCAAATACAGAAGGTGAGTTAAAAGAAGGCAGACAACACCACACTATATCTCCTGTTTCAGAGATTAATGCAGCACTTTTACAGTTACCTATAATTCCATAATTATAATTTTCCATATTATCTTAAAAAATCTTATTTAAAACAGTAACTTATCCGTATACGTTAAGTATCAAATAAGGTTAAGTAATTTTATTTAAGTAAACATATGAGTAAAACAATAATAGTTTCTAATAGATTACCCTTTAAACTAACAATAGACAATGGAGACATATCAGTTTATCCTAGCGAGGGTGGACTTGCAACTGGTATGAAATCTATACACTCAGAGGACAAGGAATCTCTTTGGATAGGATGGAGCGGACTAGCCGACGAAGATCTTTCAGAAAACAATATATCGTCTATAAATAAACAGATGGAAAAAGCCAAATGTGCATCTGTATCTCTCACAGAAAAAGATGTTGAGTTATTCTATGGAGGATTTAGCAATAACACTATATGGCCTCTCTTTCACTATTTTGGTGAATACACCGTTATAAAACAAGAATATTGGAAATCGTATGTAGAAGTAAATCGAAAATTTGCAAAGGTAATTCTTAAGAATCTTAAATCAGGAGATAAAATATGGGTACATGATTATCATCTTTTATTATTACCTCAAATGCTTAAAGAAAAGATGCCCAATGTATCCATAGGTTTTTTTCTTCATATACCTTTTCCTTCCTTTGAGATATTCAGAACACTTCCTTGGAGAAATGAACTTCTAAGAGGTATGCTTGGTGCTGATTTAATAGGCTTTCATACCTTTGATTACAAACGTCACTTTATGAGTGCTGTTAAAAGATTGCTTGGTTTAGAGACTCAATTTAATCAAGTATTTATAAATAACAGAACTACTAGTGTACAAGCTTTTCCTATGGGAATAGATTATGAAAAATTCCACCTAGAATCTAAACAACAATTATCTAGGACTCTTAGCGAAAAACCAGATATTGAACAAGAGTTATACAAGTATCTTCTTTTATCTCCAGAGGTAAGATTAGTTCTTTCTATAGATAGATTAGATTACACAAAAGGAATAGCGAGCCGTATACGTGCTTTTGATTACTTCTTAACTAATAATCCTGAATACGTAGGCAAAGTTACTCTAATAATGCTTACAGTACCTTCCAGAGCAGATATAGAACAATACCAACTTATGAAATCTGAGATTGATGAATTAGTTGGGGCTATAAATGCTAAATATTCAAGCATCAATTGGCGACCTATATGGTATTTCTATCGTTCAGTATCTTTTGAAAGTTTGGTTGCTCTTTATAGTGCTTCTGATATTGCCCTTATAACTCCTGTTAGAGATGGTATGAATCTTGTAGCAAAAGAATATATTGCTGCTCGTGCAGATAAAAAAGGGGTGCTTATTCTTTCTGAAATGGCTGGAGCATCTAAAGAAATGTCTGAAGCCATAATTGTAAATCCCTTCGATTACAACAATATTTCCTATGCTCTCAAACAAGCTCTAGAAATGCCAGTTGCCGAACAAATAAAAAGAAATGATATTCTACAAAACAGGTTAAAAAAATATAATGTAGAAAAATGGGCAAATGATTTTATGACTGCACTTAATAAAACTAGTATAATTGATAAAAAACCAAAGACAGTAAAACTAATTACAAAAGCTAAAGAGGAACTATTAAAAGTACATGCAGAAGCTAAAAAAAGAATCATATTCTTAGATTATGATGGTACTCTTGTAGGCTTTAACAAAAACCCTAGACTATCGAATCCTGATAAAGAATTATATAATATTCTCGACCTATTAAGCAGTAATAAAAACAAACTAGTAATTATTAGTGGAAGAGATAGAAACGATCTAGACGAATGGTTTGCAGGCAAAAATTATTGCCTTATTGCAGAACATGGAGCTTGGATTAAAGAAGAAAATGAAGAATGGAAACAAAAAGAAAATCTTGACGATGAATGGAAGAAACAGGTACTTCCTATTATGAATTTCTATTTAGACAGAACTATTGGTTCCAGTGTAGAAACAAAGGATTACTCTATAGTTTGGCATTATAGAAATGTAGATCCTGAACTAGGAGCTCAACATGCTAATGAATTACGTGATGAACTATCAGCTCTTGCAATTAATAATAAATTAGAGGTTCTTGAAGGCAATAAGATAATAGAAATAAAGTGTGCTAATATAAATAAAGGTAATGCAGCCAATTCTCTACTTGCTAATAATAAATATGATTTCATAGCTTGTATTGGGGATGACCTTACAGATGAATACATGTTTAAAATGATGCCTAAAAAAACCTTCTCCATTAAAGTAGGCAGTTTAAATAGCTCAGCAAAGTACAATTTAGATAATTATATAGAAGTACGAAAGTTATTACTTGAACTATCTAAAAGATAAAAAGAAATTAACAGAAAAAGATTAAATAAAAAAAGCTTGACTATATAGTCAAGCTTTTTTATTGAGAGGTCTCTGGCGGATTCGAACCGCCGTGGATGGTTTTGCAGACCACTGCCTAGCCACTCGGCCAAGAGACCGTTTCTCTTTGATGTGT
This sequence comes from Marinifilaceae bacterium, assembly GCA_049671745.1. Lineage (GTDB taxonomy): Bacteria > Bacteroidota > Bacteroidia > Bacteroidales > Marinifilaceae > SNAP01. Next base: position 23,784 of record JBATVL010000089.1, on the reverse strand, counting down.
GCAAATATAGTATGTTTTACCTATACACTGCAAACTTTTTGTATAAAAAAAATAAAATACTTTAAAGAAAAATTAAATAGAACTGATTAACAAGCAAATAGAAAATGTCTGTTATTAATAACATCAAACTTTCTTTAAATAAATAGGCAATGAAACTATACTTAATTTAAAAGTATAAGTTAAATTGCCTATTATAATATATAGAAACAAGAACTATAAAATCTTTTATCTAAAAAGATATAGTAGCTTATTTTTTCTTAGTAAAATTATCTAACTGACGCTTAGCTAAATTGGGAGCATTAACAACACATGGTCCACCAATACATCCACCTTCACAAGACATTATTTCTATGAAGTTGTTAGCAGGAGCTTTTCTTGAGTAAGCTTTAAGCATATTAATGCTTTTCTTATCAATACCATTTATAACTAAAGGTTTGAATTCCTCTCCAGTTACGGCAACAATAGCATTTGTAACACCACCACTAGCTGCAAACCCTCTAGCTTCGCTAGTAACATTGTCATTAAGAACACCATCATTACAGTCAACAATCTCTATAGAGTTAGCAACAATATATGCTCCTAATTCTTCAAAATTCATAACAAAATCAATATCCTTAGCATGATAACCTTCAAACTTCTTAGCTATACATGGACCAATGAAAGTAGTTTTTGCATCAGGAAACCTTTGCTTAGCAAGTTCTGCAGCATAAATCATTGGGCTATATGTATGAGAAACCATAGGTTTTAGTCCCACAATATGTTTATCAACAAGAGCAGTATAAGCTGGACAACAAGAAGATGTCATGAATTTATGACCTTCTTCTAATCTCTCATTTAATTCAGCAGCTTCGTTAGCAACAGTTATATCAGCACCTTCAGCAGCTTCTATAACCTCATCGTAACCTAATTTCTTAATAGCTTCAAAAATATTGATAGCAGCAGCTTTAAACTGTCCAACAACAGCAGGAGCAACAATAGCTACATTCTGTTTTTCTGATCTAAGGCTAGTATGAATCTGTAATAAATGAGATTTCTCAACAACTGCACCAAATGGACAAGCAGTAATACACTTACCACAATTAATACATTTCTCTTTATCAATATGCTCTATTCCGTCTTCATCTTTAGTTATTGCAGCTACAGGACAAGCCTCTTCACAAGGAACAGGAGTATAAACAATAGCATTATAAGGACAAGCTTTCTGACACAATCCACAGTTTACACAAGCATCACTATCTATATGTGCCTGACCATTGATCATATGAACAGCTCCCTTAGGACAATTCATTTTACAAGGACGACCTTCACAACCTCTACAAAGGTTAGTAACAGTATAGCTAACTTTAACACAAGCACTACACGCCTCGTCAACTACAGTTAATAAAGTATCGGTAAGATCAGTTCTTTTTAAAGACTGTCTAGCATATTCAGAAAGAGGAGTTAATTCGTCTTCCTCATCATCTATATTATAACCAAGAATGGCCATAAGTTTATATTTAAGAACAGCTCTATCTTTATGCACACAGCATCTGATAGGTTGTTTCTTTTTAGGTCTCATCTCGATAGGAATTCTCTCAATCTCTTGAACTAATTGATCGTTTACAAGTAGTTTAGCTACTTTAACTAATAATTCTCTTCTCGTTTGTAGTGCAAAGTTGTTATAATACATTGCTATACTTTTATATGGATTATTATTTTTATTGAATAAGCTTCAGCCATAAGCTCGCGGTACTTCTTAAAAAGTAAGAAGAACAGCAACAATAACTAAACATATCTATCTACAACAAATATGCCACAAAGCACAAACACCTAAATAGTAGATAGATAAAGATTGTTATTTTTAATTCGCAAGGGTAAAAGTATATAAATTTATGTATATATATAGCATTTTTTTGACTAATGGGTAGTATTTATGATTTTAAGACAAGATTAAAGAAAGAATGAAGATATATTGTTCTATTATGATACACAAAGAAAATTATAGACTGTATTATTTTAGTACACTGTTCAATTAAGGAACAATATCATACTTCTTTAATTTAGTATAAAGAGTATTCCTGCCTATACCAAGAGATTTCGCAGATTTAGAGATATTACCGTTCATAATATTAAGAGTTCTCACTATAGTTCTTCTCTCTACTTGTTCAAGAGTATAAGTCTTTAATTCTCCTTTATTCATCTCATTTCTAGAGAGTCTATCCGCACCATCAATTGCCTGTGTTTGTATTAACTGATATTCTCCGTTAAAATTGACTATCTTCTCTATATGATTTTCAAGCTCACGAATATTACCAGGCCAATCGTAATCAAACAACTCTTGAAGAGCTATAGCTTTAAGTACAGGTTTACTTTTTTTCAACATCCTTGACTTTTTAGACAAAAAGTGTTTAATAAGAGTGGGAATATCACCTTTTCTATCGCGTAGGGGTGGTAATTTAATAGGAATTACATTTAAACGATAAAAGAGATCTAAGCGGAAATTTCCATCATCAACCTCCTGTTTTAGATCTTTATTTGAAGCTGCAATAATTCTCACATCAACAGGAATAAGTTTATCACCACCAACTCTAGTAATAGCACCTTCCTGTATAGCTCTAAGCAACTTTACTTGCATATCTAGTTTCATATCTCCTATTTCATCAAGAAAAATTGTTCCAGTATGCGCAAGCTCAAACTTACCAGGTTGCCCCCCCTTCTTAGCACCAGTAAAAGCACCTTCATCGTAACCAAAAAGTTCAGATTCTATTAAAGTCTCAGGAATAGCAGCACAATTAATCGCAACAAATCCATTATCTTTTCTACCACTATGATTATGTATTGCCTGAGCTAACACTTCTTTTCCTGTACCACTTTCACCTTCAAGAAGTACTGTAGAAGGGCTATTAGAAATCTTTTTACAAAAAGAGATTAAACTCTTCATAGCTAAACTTTGAGCAACTATATCATCAAAAGTATAGCGTGCATTTCCACCAGTATATTTATTAATAAGCCCATATACCTTATGCATTTCTCTAAGAGAATTAACCATACCTATAAGTTGATTATTCTTGTCATATATAGGAAAAACACTAAGATTAAATTTTTCTTTTTTTCTCTTCACAAAGAAAGTAGTCTCCTCATTCATAAGAAGATTCTCTTTATGAAACTGTACAAATAAATCATTCCAATCTTTAACAAGACAAGAAATATTATTCTCCATCAGATCCTTACGTTTAGCATCAAGAATCTGACAAGCAAAATTATTAGCATACTGAACTTCACCCTTAAGATTAACAGCAATAACACCGAATTTAAGAGAATTCATTATAGCAAAAGTATAATATGTATTTGAAGAAAGCTGATGACGAAGAACTCTATGTTTTACATTATCATCTATCGCTTTGGCGGTAGAACTTATCATTGTTAACAACAAATCAAACTCTCTACTATTTTGAGTAAAATATGCTATGCAACCTAACAACTCTTTTTTATCAGAATGAATAGGTGCAGCACAAGAAACATAAGGTTTAAGAGCTACATTTTGAAGAAACTCTCCTCTTATAATTACAGGTTCATCTTTCTTAATTGCAAGACTAATAGCATTTTCACCAAAAATACTTTCATTAAGTGAAATGCCCTCTTTTATAATCTTATTAAAGAAATTATTAGAGGAATAAATAATCTTAGCATTTATATCACAGACAAGAAAGCTATCATTTTTATCTTGAACACTACCCTCTATTGATTCTATAAATGAAACAGCCTGCTGCAAAGATTGTTTATTCCTTTCTCTCCTCATCATCAAAAATTATCTTTCTAAAGTTAAGCTTACTTTTTGCATTTGTCCACCCATAGGAGGATTCATCTTAGATACTTTAACTCTAGCTTTTACAATACCAGGAATATCCTTATAAAGACGATCTAACATTCTCTTACAAACATTCTCAAGAAGATGAGAAGTAATTGCTATTTCATCTTTAATAAGTTCATATGCTCTTTGGTAATTTACAGCGTCCTCTATATTATCAGAGATAGAAGCCTTTTCACAATCAGCTTCTAAATATAAATCAACAAGAAACTTATTTCCTACTTTTCTCTCTGTTTCAAAACATCCGTGGTATGCATAGAATTCCATACCTTCTATTTCTATCTTTCCTAACATCTTAGTATAACTTAATTGTGCAGCTCAAAATTAATTAAAAAAGGTGATTATAGTAAAGAAATCATATTTAATATGAACTTACGATTAAAGAAGCGTTAATACAAAACCAAAGTAAGTCGGTTGGGGACCGACTTACTCGTAAGATACAATGCGTTTTAGTATCCTAAACACTACAAAATTATGAAAAAACTAAAACCTCTACTAAAATGGGGTAAAGCAGAAAATAAACAGAGGCTTCAGATATATATACCACAAGAGAATCTAATTAGTTACACTAATTCAGTTCTTATTTTCATAATACTTAACTCCATGTCATAGTCGCGTGAAAATCAGACTATTACAGATGTTCTATTTCAGCAGATTCTTAATATCACTCATCTCTAATATAGTAATAATTTTCTTACCATCATGAGTATAATTTGGAGAAGAAGAAGCAAAAAGGCTATCAATAAGATTAGCAATCTCGGTACCACTAAGTGATTTATTATAATTAACAGAAGAAGCTTGAGCTATAGAAATAGCTAAATCCTCCTTCACAAGAGTGTTCAAATCTCCCTGAGTATCTTTATAAAACTGAATAAGTTTTTCAAGAAGCTGTTGACTTGATGAAATAACAATTTCGGAAGGTGTGCCATGAATAACAAAAGTATTCTTACCAAAAGGATGAATATCAAAACCAATAATATTCAATTCTCCCATTATTGATTCTAGAATAGAACAATCCTCCACGCTTAACTCCACTGTTTCAGGAAATAAGCTTTGTTGAGAAATCCCTCTATGATTCTTCATTGACGAAAGGATAGCATCATAAAGAATAGTCTCGTGTGCACGCTTCTGGTCTATCATCATAAGTCCCGACTTAACTTGGGTGATAATATATCTATTCTTTATTTGAATATATTGTTTATTGTTCGACTCTTTATCCGATTTATTAAAAGATGAGATAATAGTCTGTCCCATTTTAGAAGCACGAGATGGACGCGGAGTATTATAAACAGGCTCTTCACTCTCTTTAGGTTTAAAAGAAGATGAACTAGAAAGTTTACTCTTAAAAACCTTCTTCTCGTCAGCTTGTTCAAAAGCATAACTATCTGGCACTATACTATCCTGATAAGAAGCAGTAGAAGCAAACGGATTATACGTTGTAACCTTTGGACTCTCAAATGGATTATAATTAGGATTCACATCAACCTCTGGTTTATAATCCGTAATTTCAGCACCAAGAGATGGAATATTTATACTATTATCTTCATCAAAATTGATAGAAGGAATAATATTAAACTTACCTAAAGCTTCACGAATAGTAGCATTAAGAATCTGGAATATAGCCTGTTCGTCTTGAAATTTAATCTCAGTCTTAGTAGGATGAATATTTATATCAATAATTTTAGGATCCACCTCAAAATATACGAAATAAGATGGAATACAATCTTTAGGCAACAATTTCTCGTAAGCATTCATTATAGATTTATGAAAATATGGATGTTTCATAAATCTACCATTTACAAAGAAAAACTGTTCTCCGTATTTCCTCTTAGCCTTCTGTGGATCGCCAGTATAACCATGTATTTTAGCCAAACTTGTTTCACTCTCTATATTTACAACTTTAGAATTCAACTGTTTTCCAAAAACATTAACTATTCTTTGTCTCAACTTAGAAGAAGGCAAATCAAAAAGTACAGTATCGTTATTTATTAGTTTAAATTTCAAAGCTGGATAAGCAAGTGCTATACGTTGAAAGTCATTAATTATACTTCTAAGCTCTGTAGAATCTGCCTTTAAGAATTTTCTTCTTGCAGGAACATTATAAAAAAGATTTTTCACAAGAAAATTAGACCCCACGCAACAAGATATACTTTCTTGCTTCACAAATTCACCTCCTCTAATAATAATCTGACTACCTAATTCAGACCCCTCTCTTTTAGTCTTTAATTCAACCTCAGCAACCGATGATATAGACCCTAAAGCCTCACCACGAAAGCCCATGGTATTAATAGAAAACAGATCAATACTTTTCTTTATTTTAGAAGTAGCATGTGGTTCAAAAGCCATCCTTGCATCTGTTTCAGACATTCCACTTCCATTGTCTATAACCTGAATCAAAGTTTTACCAGCATCTTTTAGAACAATACTAACAGTATCAGCCCCTGCGTCAATAGAGTTTTCAACAAGTTCTTTTACCACAGAAGAAGGTCTCTGAACAACCTCACCAGCTTTTATTTGGTTAGCTACCGAATCTGATAATAAATGTATAATATCTGCCATAATAAAATCTACGTTCTAGAAAATATCTACGTATTTAAAAACTAAATAATAGGCTCCAATAAGTAATATAGTAAGAATAAAGAACAATCTCACTGTAGAAGTTCTTTTAGCCGCACTTGCAGCCTCAAACCTCTCCTGCATCTTGCTTGTAAATTGTCCCTTTATATTTGGAATATATACATCATCCTCGTCTTCTATTCCTAATTTAGCCTTAACTCTTCTTTCCCTACTTTCTTTTTCTTCCTTTTCAGGATCCCAATATCTAGGAGTTATATTGAAGGTTTTGTACTTCGGTTTATCAAACGCTCTTGCCATCTTTATAAATTTTATGTACAAATATAATCAAAAATGATTCACTCAATAATTTATTTTCCAAACTTAGACTTTATCCAAGATGGAAGTAAGAACACCCCAGCAAAAAGATATGGGTAATAGGTGATTAGTCTCCAAAGAACAGCCATAGTAACACCTAAACCAGCAGTAGGTAAGAACTGACCAAGGAACTCAGAGAATATATATTCAGCGAAACCAGAACCACCAGGAGTAGGACTCACAAGCTGCATTATCCACATCACTAACTGACGAGCAAATATCAGAAAATGGTCAGCCCAAACATAGTTAGAGAACCAGAAAGCAGCTAATATTGCATTCACAATCCAGTATCTAGCAGTCCAAGAGAAGAAAGTTGCAGCGAAAGCTTTCAACCAAAAACTAAATTTCTTAGCTTTTAAGTCTTTAGAATTATTAATAATATCTGTACCAGCAGTATTTGCACCATGTTTCCACTTTCTTAATAAGGGTAATTTAAACACCTTTAAAAGAATCCACTTCAAACCTCTTGGGTTCACAAACAATCCATATGATAATGCTAAAAGGTATATAAGTTTTAATGAATATCCTGCAATAGAGAACCATATTAAGGAAGTACTTACACTAGAATCCATTGTTCCCACATTCCATAAGTCAGTATGATTTATAGCGAGTAATATAAGAGGAAACATTATAATGAAGTAAAGTTCATCAAGAAAAGAAGTAGCCATTACCACCGCCGAGCTCTTACCCACCGATATACCCTCTTTATGAACAAAAAGAATGGCAATACTAGTACCACCAATAGCAGAGGGAGTAACTGCGGAAGTAAATTCCCAAAGAAGAACTGTTCTCAATGCTTTAGTCCACGTCAGATAACCATCTGTTAAGATTCGTAATCTTAGCACATATCCAAAGTCTCTTATCATCATACACAAAAGAGCTACAGATAAGAAGATAGTAGTATATTTTGTAAATACAATATAATCAAAAGCTTTAGGATCAAACTCATTATACAACATATAAGACACCACCGCAAGACCAATTACTATTGGATAGATCACCTTAGTAGGCCTTATACTTTTAAATAAGTTTTTTTCTTTATTATCATCAGTTTCTATCTTATTCATTCAACAAATATACAATATAATAGATAATTCACACTTTACACTATGTTAATTATTTCAAAATTCGTATATGTTTTCACGCTCTTAGGTGTAGAAATTAGAGATAAAAAAAAAGAGTTCACAACATGTATTAGATGTTATAAACTCTTTAGTGGTGGAGAATATCGGAGTCGAACCGATGACCTCTTGCGTGCAAGGCAAGCGCTCTAGCCAACTGAGCTAATCCCCCTTATTGCGATGCAAAGATAGTATTAATTTTTAATTGAAAGTACAAAAAATACAAAAAATTATTGAATTAATTGATGTTTGACTAGCTAAATATTTGATAATCTGTCACAAAAGCCTATATTTGTAACAGAGGCAATGGTAAAAAGAAAATAAAAAGCATAGAAACAAGCTTATTTTTAGTTGAATAAGTCCAAAATATTTTTAAACTATACTAAGTTTTTCGTTTTTGTTTTTACCTTTACAGTCGTAAAAATATTATTGGCAAGTTAAAATATTGGAAAATTAAACCTTTTATATCCTATGGAAGTAAAAAAGACAACGAAGGCTGACCTAGAAAACAAGAAATCAATATTCTTGCAGATAGGTTTGATGTTAGCTCTTGCTCTTACTTGGGCAGCTTTTGAATATAAAGTTGACACAAACAAGGCAGAGGTAATGGAAACTGTAGCTGAGGCACTCGCAGATGAAGAAATGGTTCCTGTTACTGTACAAGCACCACCACCACCACCAGCAGTACCACCAGCACCAAAAGTAAGTGACGTATTAGCAATTGCTGAAACTGATGAAGATTTCGACGATGAGTTAGACATTGTAGATGTTGAAGCTGATGCTGAAGAAGAAGTAGATGTTGTAGAGATCACTGAAGAAGACGAAGAAGAAACAGAATCACAGGTATTTGTACGTGCTGAGACTATGCCTTCATTCCCAGGTGGATTAAAAGCAATGTATAAATTCTTAGGCAAGAAAACAAGATACCCTACTATCGCTCAAGAGAACGGAATACAAGGGCGTGTTTTTGTTGGATTTGTTGTTGACAAAGATGGTTCTATTACTAATGTAAAAGTTTTAAGACCAGTTGATCCTTATTTAGACAAGGAAGCTTTACGAGTTGTAAAGTCAATGCCTAAATGGTCACCAGGAATACAAGGAAGCAAGAAGGTAAGAGTAAAATACACTGTTCCTGTAAACTTTAAATTGAAATAATTAATAAATTAATTATATTTGTAACAGGCTCTGATTATTTCAGAGCCTGTTTTTTATATATATAAGATTTTTATTCTATGGCAAAACTTAATAAAGTTGAAGAACACGTAGAGAAAGCAATCCTTGTAGGAGTGCTTGAAAAGCTGGGAGAGGTTTCTTCTGAGCAACTTACAGAATATCTTGATGAATTAGAATTTCTTGTAATGACTGCAGGAGCAGAAACCAAGAAACGATTCACACAAAGCCTAGATCATCCAAATCCTAAGACTTTTGTAGGCGTAGGTAAACTAGAGGAAATTACTCAATACGTGAGAAGTAACGATATCAACATGGTTGTATTCGATGATGAATTATCGCCTTCTCAACTAAGAAATATAGAGAAAGAACTTCAAGTAAAAGTTCTTGATAGAACAAACTTAATTCTTGATATCTTTGCAAAAAGAGCACAAACAGCACATGCAAAGACACAAGTTGAATTAGCTCAGTATCAATATCTTCTACCTAGACTAACCGGACTATGGACTCACCTTGAGCGTCAACGTGGAGGTATAGGTCTAAGAGGACCAGGAGAGACAGAGATAGAGACAGACAGGCGTGTAATTAGGGATAAAATCTCTAGACTAAAAGATCAATTAGAGAAGATAGACAAGCAAATGACTACCCAGCGTAAAAACAGGGGTCAGTTAGTAAGAGCGGCACTTGTAGGATATACAAATGTTGGAAAATCTACAATAATGAATCTACTTTCTAAATCTGAAGTATTTGCAGAAGACAAACTTTTTGCAACTCTAGACACAACAGTTAGAAAAATGGTAATCAGAAACCTACCATTTCTACTAACAGACACAGTAGGATTTATTAGAAAGTTACCTCATCATCTTGTAGAATCTTTTAAATCTACTCTTGACGAAGTTAGAGAAGCAGACATTATAATACATATTGTAGATGTCTCTCACCCTAATTTTGAAGATCAGATAGCAGTAGTAAACGCAACACTAGCCGAACTTATCGACGAACCGAAGCCAACTATTATGGTCTTCAATAAGGTAGATGCATTCAACTACGTGAAGAAAGACGATGATGATTTAACTCCTGTAAAAAGAGAAAATCACAGTCTTGATTACTTCAAAGAAATGTGGAAAAAAGAAGGAGAAAACGAAGCAATATTTATCTCTGCAAAAGAGAAAACAAACATTGAGGAACTAAAAAGCACTATATACGATATGGCTTATAAAACTCATGCAGCAAGATTCCCTTACAGTAATTTCCTTTACGAGGAATACACAGAAGAAGAAGAAATCTAAAAAGAAAATCATTAGATACACAGGGGCAACTTGATATAAAAGGTTGTCCCTTTTTCTTTATCCGACTCAAAATAGATCTCACCTTTCGCATTAACAATAATCTCTTTTGTAATAGCCAAGCCTAATCCCATACCAGAAGACTTAGTAGTAAAATGCGGCTCAAACAACTGCTCTTTAATATCTTCATCTATACCCATACCCTCATCTTTAAAACTAATAAGAAGCATATTCTCATTAAACGATTTCAAACCTATTTCTAGTTTAGCCGACTCTAATGACTGCATGGCCTGCAGTGAGTTCTTAACAATGTTTATAAAAGCTCTCTTAAGCTGATTCTTAGGGGCAAACACCTTATAATCATAAGACTCATACGAGATAGAAATCTTATTACTATCATCAGAAAACAAATCCTTCACAGACTCTAAAACCCTAAGAATATCAATAGGCTCTGCCACACCAACAGCAATATTAGAGAAATCAGAAAACGAAGAAGCAATACTTGCCAGGTTATCTATCTGCTCTAAAATAATATTACTTGTCTTAGTAAACTGCCTATCCCATTTCTCCGAATTATCAGCCTTTGTATACACAAGATGTTGCAAACTCAACTTCATAGGAGTAAGTGGATTCTTAATCTCATGAGCAATCTGCTTAGCCATCTCTCTCCATGCAGATTCTCTCTCTGAACGCGCCAACTCATTAGCACTCTCAACAAGTTTCTTAGCCAACTTATTATACTCACTCACAAGTAAACCCAACTCATCATTCTGCTTATAATCAATAAACTTATTCTCCTTCTGCAGCTCCATATCTCGGAAACTAGCCAATATCATATTTAAAGGTTTAGTAATCCTATCGGCCAAGAAAGTAGCAATTACAATTGCCAAAAGCGAGATAAAAATATAGATATTAACACTACTAACCAACTGATTAAGAACCTCCTCCCTAAAAAGAGAACTCTCTTCGAAATACGGAATATTTATTATCAACCTCTCCTTATAAAAACTATTTACAAGAGGAGCATAAACCGACAAATAAGGCAAATCGCTTATAGACTCCTTATTAAAAACTATACTCTCATCATTGCCATTAATCTTCTCAAAAGCCTCAGTATTTATTAATCTAGAAAGAATATTCTTATCAAAAACCTCAGGCCTAGAACTCATATACAGCAAACCATTACGAGTATAAATATTAATATCTGTTTGCAATATATCAGAAATCTCTCCCAAAGAAGAAGTACTCAAATCCGTCTTCTCAAGCTTCCTAGTTAAAGTCTTCAACAAATTAGAAATCCTCTCCTCCTGCTTCACCTGGAATCTATTTATATTATAATAAATACTAGCACCGCCAATCAGCAAAAAGAAAACCAAAAGAAAGATAATAAACCAATTTCTTATTCGCCTATTAAAAGAAACATACTTACCATGTTTAATAGAATTATACAACCAAGGCATAATGCTTATAAAACACAAAATCATAAACAAATAAGGAATATTAAAAATAACAGAAGGAAGAATTTTTGCATCAGAAACAACAACTATATTATTCTTTCCCTGAGACAAATTATAATAAAATCCACCATTAAACTTATACAAAGTATCAAGCTTATTACCCAATAGTCTGCTAGTAAAATTATAATCTCCAGAAGACACAGCAAGTTTAGCATCCACATACTTAGCCCAAGAAAAATCATTCTTATTCTTAAAATCAGTATAATCAAGAATCTCAGGATAACCTCTACCCTCATTCTTCAATTTAGAAAAAAGCTCTATATAGAAATTCTGCTTAGCCTTCTTAAAATGACCAATAAAAGCCACTACACCATCAAATTTATCTATAAATTTAAAATTAGAAGCCGTAATAGGTTTTGCACCAAGCTCCTTCTTCTTAAAGAAATCTATACAATTATACTGTATTCCATCAAGCACAATAATATCCTTTGCTTTACATGGAGTAATAGAAACAAAATATGTTTTACCAAGAAAAGACAAAGTAACATCCTCAATCTTAGCCGTTAAACCACCAATCTCATTCTCTAAAACAGAACTATTCTCCAAAACAGAATTAATCCTCTGAGACAAAAAAGGCAAAACCCTCTCAGCATCCACATCATTCTCAGTCACCAACTTCTGTGCAAACTCCTTCTGCTCCTTTACAATCTTACTCTCAACACCCTTATTGATAAAAACCAACAAACACACTGAAATCAGAAAAAGATGAAGCATAAAAAATATCCTATTTATCTCACTCTTCTTAATCTTCAAAGCAAGAATATTAAGACTAAAAATAATCAAAACTACCGTACAAGGATAAAACTCAAAAACAGTAACTTTATTTATTAAAGCACCAAAAAATACAGCAACACCAACGCTTGTCACAAACAAATGCCAAACACTAGTCTTACTCGCCAAAAGTCTTACAAACTTACCCACAGCACAGCTAAGCGAATAAATAATAAAAGACAATGAAACATATACTAGATAAGAAGAAACATCTATATTCTCCCACTTAGAAAGCTCTAATGAAATATCAGTATTGAAAATCACAAACATCAACACATTAAAAATAAAAAGGCAAGACACAGAAACGACTAAAACGCCCAATGCAACAACCGAGATAACCTCATTCTTCTTAGCAATAGACTTAAAAAAATCTATCTTACTACGTCTATAAGCAGAAAAGAAAACATAAAGGAAAGAGGAATCAACAAGTAAATTAACAAGTCTATATGAATCCTTTAAAACAATATTTAAAGGATGTATATTAAAAACAGAGTAATCTATAGCAAAAAGCAGTATTGAGTAGCGCAGAACGGCTAAAAACACAACTAAAAGGGGTAAATAATACATCTTGCTTGAAAGCACAACAGATTTATGAGCTAAAAACAAAACAAGAGCAAACTGAAGAATAATAAAAGCCAAAAGCAAATACGAATTCTGATAATCGCACTTAAGAGAATTCACAGAACAAATCTTAGAACCACTCTCATTAAGAATAATATCATCATACTGATTAACATCAGGAGACATTCTAAGTTTAGGATACTTATTTAGTCCACTTGCAAAACTATTCCTCAGAAAATTATTACTCTCCTCAAACTCTCTAGCAACAAGAATAAGGGCATAATAATCCTTCTTCCTACTCACTAAATAAGCAGCATTACCCAAATAAACAAAATCCATACTATCGAGAGACTCCCTAGAAGTGGCAGCCAAAGAAACATTATTATTAGACCAATAAACCAAAGAATCCTTAGAAAACCTTACAACAGTAATATCATTATCATCTAAAACATCTCTAAGCTCACGGCTTTGATCAGCAATAAAATCATTAGCCAACTTCTCTTTATAAGAAATAGCCTTTTGAAAGTAAGCAATTATCTGCTCATTGCTATTATCAGACTTCTCTTTAAACGAGAAAAAGAAAATACAAATTTGTATAAGGACAATAGAAACAATGGCAGATAATAAAAACTTTCTATTCATGATGATAAGGCTCTCCTTTAATAATAGTCATTCCCCTATAAAGTTGCTCAGCAAAAATCATTCTAACCATTTGGTGAGAATAAGTCATTTTAGAAAGAGACAATTTAGAGTTTGAACGTTGGTACACATCTTGTGAAAAGCCATAAGGGCCTCCAATAACAAATATAAGCTTTTTAATACCAGTAATAGTTTTCTTCTGAATAAAATCAGAAAAGCCAGCTGAGGAAAACTCCTTACCATTCTCATCAAGAAGCACCACAACATCCGAATTATCCATGCGCTTAAGAATCTCCACGCCCTCCTTCTCTTTCTGCTGCTCCACGCTCATATTCTTCACATTCTTGATATCCGGAATAACATTCATCTTAAAAGGGATATAGTGAACAAGTCTTTTCTCGTATATCTCAAAGCCCTCTTTCATGATTTTACTATCAGTTTTCCCTATTACAAGTAATTCTATCTTCATCTTTTTAATTTTTTTATTCTGCCTAAGTGCTTAAGATTCTTAATGATGCAAAAATATATATAAAAAATGAATAATTTATTTGTCCAAATGCTTGCATTTATTGAGAAAATGCTTTAATATTGCAGTCTCTAAGGTTAACTAATACGTAATCACAAGAGGATAATTTTTAAAATTGTCGGTCCTATAGCTCAGCTGGTTAGAGCACCTGACTCATAATCAGGGGGTCCATGGTTCAAGCCCATGTGGGACCACATTTAAGACTAAGCGGTTAGGGAGGCTCCACTCCTTGGCCGTGTTTTATTTGTTCTAGAATTTCTTACTATTTGCATACAAAAACTTCAGATACTTCTACTTCTTAAAATTAATCTACTAGAAAATTCTATTTGATAGGAAACCTGTATTTCTACAAGCAAAACTCTAATAACATTACTGACAAAGAGAATCCTTATTTGATGGCCATTTGATAGAGGTCTATATTAAGACAATTCTTAACAATTAATTTGACCCCTGATTATGAGTCAGGGGGTCCATGATTCAAGCCCATGTGGGACCACATTTAAGACTAAGCGGTTAGGGAGGTTCCACTCCTTGGCCGGTTTTTATTTGTTTCTAGAATTGCTTAATATTCACATACTGCATAACTATTATTCTAATATGTTTTATTGTTCCGTTGTCATCTAAGAATACCTATATTTCTGATCAATTAGATTTGTATCATGTATTTAAAAGCTACTGACTATTCTAACTTCATAAGCAATACTCTCCATGACACAAAATAATTAGAACCAAGAAGCTTTAAATTTATAGCCAACTACTTTGATTCAACTTTTATAAAGTTACTGATAAGGATCTTTATATATAGTCAAAAGCTTAAGAGATAATTAATAACTCAGAGGACAAACTTAATAAAGTTACTTACCCCGTAAATATTTCTTAAGTACAATTAGGAGGAAGAATTTACTCTTTTACTAAGAATTAAGATAAATTATTTGATTCTTTATATTAAATAATTATAATCGATTTTTATTAAAAGATTTATAATTTATTATGTTTATTTAATGATATATATTGAGATTTATTACTTTTATGTGTAAATTGAGTAATCATATTAAATAAATAATAATGAAGATATTGCACCTTTCTGATTATCATTATAAATCTAGAACCTATTCAAAGTTTTCTGAAAACAAAATCATTTCTAAATTATGCCATTCCCTATTAAAGCACAAAGATACAATTGACCTAGTTGTCTTTTCTGGTGACTTAGTTAATAATGGTGAGAAATATGAAGATTTTGAGAATGCAAAATCTTCATTATTAGATTTAGTAGCTAAAACTCTTAATATTTCAACGGATCAATTTATAATATGTGCAGGAAACCACGATATTGATAGAGTACATAGACTTGAGTCTTTAGAAGATTATTTTACCAATAAAATCACAGATAATTCTTCTCTTAATAATTTTGTAAATGCAAAAGGTAAAGATTACATAAATAGTATTCTTGGTATTGAGAATTTCAATAAATTCATAAAAAATTACTACGGGAACTCAATTTATTCAAATGATTTATTAAAAGTATATAAAAAACAAATTAATAACGCAAAAATTGGGTCTGTTGTTATAAATTCAGCTTGGAGAACAATGGGAGATAAATCTTTTGGGTTCTTATTATTTCCAATTACTCTTATTGAAGAAGCACTTGAGCTAATAAAAGACTGTAACTGTAAACTTATTGTAGTACATCATCCTTTGTTTTGGTTCAACGAATTTAATCAAAGAGAGCTTCAAGAATTGATTCACAAAGAATTTAATATTATTTTCTCAGGGCATATTCATTCCTCTGAAGTATCAGCTCATTATAAATACAATAATGGTATATTAGCACATACTGCGTCAGCTTCTATGACATATGATAAGGATTGTATTGGATATGCTATTGTTCAATGCGATCCAAAAAACAATGATAAAGTTGAGATTATAAATTCTAAATACATAAATGATTTTAACGACTTTATTGATGATAAACTAATCACAGTAGATATACCTTGTGGAGAAGAAAAATCATACCAAAATAGCATTAGAAACAAAATAAATTCTAAACATGATATTGAGTTATCTAATGCAAATGATCTACTCTTAAATAATGAAATTGATGAAAACAATGAAGATCAATTTATTAAACAATTCAATAATCCTGTTCTTAAGACTACATCTAAAGAGATTAGTGTTGAAAAAAGTGGATTCTTCAACTTTATAGAGATATTAAATAATTCTCAGAATTATTTATTGTTCGGGCATGATAAATCAGGAAAATCAAGTATACTAAAATACATTCAACTTTGGCATTTAAAAAGATACTCTAACAATGGAAATATTCCATTTTACTTAGATTTCAAAGAATTAGATTCAAAAATTGACAGTAATTGGAGTTTGATTAAACTTATGAAAATTTATTTTGAATTATCATTAGCTAAAACAAAGACATTAATAGAAAACCATAGATTTCGTTTATTAATTGATAATTATGATCCCAATCACCCACTTGCTAAAATAATTAATAATTTTCTTGATACTTTTCCTAAAGTGAATTTCATTATATGCAGTGATTATCTTATTTCTAGAATTACAGAAAATTTTGAAATAAATAAAAAAGAGTATAAAAAACTATATATACATGACATAACTAGAAAAGATGTTAGAGTCTTTTCTGAAAAAGTGCTTGATTCTAATATTGAAAGGAAAGATGAAATTCTTGAGAAATTAGTATCTTGGTGCAAGCAACTTGAGATGCCATTGAACTATTGGACAATCTCAATATTATTACTTATACATAAGAAATCCATGTTTGACTTATCTAAGAATCTTTATGAGATATTAGATTTATGTGTTGATGAAATTCTTAACAAGAAATTTTTGACTCTTACGAAAAGCAAAGTTACTTTTAAACAGTTAAAATCAATAGGAAGTAAATTAGCTCATTTTCTTTTGACTAAAGACGGAAATCAAAAATACTCAGCAAAATATTCATCAGTATTATCTTTCCTGGAAACAACTGTGTCTTCAAATGTTAGATTAAGGGCAAATCCAAGAGAAATTCTTGATTACTTAATGGACGTGGGTGTTTTAAAGATTACTAATGAAGAATATATCTCTTTTAGATTAAATGGTATTTTTGAATATTTTATTGCTTATAATATGTCTCAAGATATATCATTCAGGGATAAAATCATTAATGATAATAATGCGTATTTATCATTCAAAAATGAATTTGAGATATACAGTGGATTAAATAGCGGAGAGGAACAGTTTCTAAAAACAATCTTTGAAAAAACAAAAACATTCTTTAAACCAATAAATGATTCATATAAAGCAATTGGAGATGCAGATAATATTCTTAAATCTAAGTTATCTAGTAAAAATACTTTAATGATGGATCATATTGTCACAGCAATCAAATTAAATGAGCCTTTAAAGGAGGATAAGAAAGATATTATTCAAGATCAGTTTGATCCAGTAAATATAAATGGTGATATTGTTCCAAAGAGAATCTATGATATTTCTAAAATGAATTCAGAAATATTCGAAAGATATATTTCTATTCTAGCAAGAGTATATAAAACAATGGATGATATTAATGACCCAAAGATTCTTAATGAAATATTTGATTTTATTCTTGATACATATATCAACTTTGGATTTTTTATACTAGATGAAGTTGGTAAAGAGATCAAATTAAAAGAATCTATAAATGAAAATATAGTAACAGAGACTAATATACTCGAATTATTAAATAAGTTTATTCCAATATTTACTCAAGTTACCTTTTCCGATGGAATAGCTCACTATAATGTTGAAGAAATTATCTTAAACAAGATTGAAGAATTAACAAAAAATTATAAAGTGAATCAATATAGACTTTTTCTTTTATACTTTATTCTGATGGATCTTGACGAGAAGAATATTAAAAAATACACTGATGAATTAATAAAATTAACAGAATTGGGAGCTTTAAAATATTCTATTGTTATAAAACTTAACTATTATTTTTCATTTAATGGACATAGAAGTAAAGATACTGCAATGTTCTTGAAAGATCGAATTGAAAAATTACAATCGAGCATTAATCATAAAACAGATATGCCAAAATTACAGAAAAATCTTGAAAAGGGTTTAAAGAAAAATCTATTAAAGGAATAGTCATGTAGATAATTAAATTAATAAAAATATTTTATAGAGAACAATCTTTAAGAGCTAGGCATACATATTCCTGCCCGAACTTTACACCCTATAAAAGAATAATAAGAGACAATTTCAAATCCTGTATAACTTACATGAAAAAGAGATAGCAGATAAAACAATAGGACCAGTATACTTAAGTAAATCCATCTAAACAGAAAAAATCCCTAAAAGTAATATCACTTTCAGGGATTTTATCAATATATCTATTTCTTAAATTTAATACGATCAATTAATTCAGAAGCAATCTCTGCTAATCATATTTCATATCTAACTGAATGCCTAATAATTTATCTTCTGGAGTTTCATCTTTCAACTCCAAACAGATATTATCAAGAATAATAGTCTTATACTCTTCATCTGATAAATATTTCTTTACCTCATTCAATTGATTCTGATTGAGAGTCAGATTATATTGCTTGCCAGAAACTTTAATATAATCATTTAATACCCTAAACAATTCAGCTATTTGCCTTGGATCAGTATCGCTAAGCAATCTACTATCATGAAAAAGAAAGTTAACATTATGACATGAGCCTTTTAATAATATAGTCATATCATAACAAAATATCTTTATATTATTAATGCCATCTGAAGCATCAGATACAATTCTAGCATCAATATCAAATCTTGTTTGATTCTCCCCACTATTATTCTGTATTGTAATTCCCGCCCCTGAGGTTGGATAGAATCTCTTTGTCAACTCTCTAAAGAAGTCAGTAAGTATATTTGTTGCATCTTTAGAATCAGCTATATAATTAATCGTTTCTTCTGTTGATGCAATAAATTTCTTATCAATCTGAATCTTAGAAGTATTATAACTCTCTATTAACTCATCATATCGCTTTATGTTGGCCTCTTTGGCTTCTAGATCAGTCAACCTATGATTCATACTAGTATAGACATCAAGTGCTTGTTTTGCGTCTAAATATCTTAGTTTATCATCTAACTGATTAGCTTTCTCTTTAGATTTATTATTTAAGTCTTCTATCTGTCTGTTTAATTTATTCTTTTGTTCTAAAAGTCTTTTATTACGACTAGTTGAAAGGTCTAAATAAAAACTCTCCAATTCATCTAATGTCTTTAATGCGTCTTCTTTTATGATGATTGAAGCCTCTTTATAGATATTCTCTATATTTTGCTTATTAATATCTGGAGTAAGTTTTGAGGACTCATCAATCTTTTTTATTTGATTTTTAAACAGTACTATCTTGTTGTTGATTTTATCTAAATCATTTTTCAACTTATCTGCTGCTGAATTAACCTCATAATAATCCTCAGCAACTTCAAATTTATCTAATTTACTTTTTAATAGATTTATATCATCTTTAATCTGTTGCAATTCTATTGATGGATCCTTCTTTCTGTTAAAGAATTCTTTTAATAAATCATCTTGCCCTAAGTCCTTAACAAGTTTTCTTATTCGCTCTTGTTCTTTTCGCAACTTAAATTTATCCTCTACTAACAAAACATCTAATCCCAATAATAATGCATTTGTTATCTGTATCTGGTAAAGATTATTAACTGCATTTGGATTATTAAATATATTATAAGAAGCTTTCTTAGGTCGAGCAAAGAATGGCATTAAAGATCTGAAAGATAATTGACTAGCAGCCTTGGGAATTTTAAACAAGAGCTCTTCTAGAGTTTCATTAAACTTTCGAACTCTTAACTCTTCACCATTAAGAATAATAATTCCTTGATTATCAGCACCTCTACTTGAGGTATACTTTCTATCACCTATTTTAAATGATAAAGTAAAAATCCAATCTTCTAATTTAGATTTAAATACTGGCTTTGCACTAGAACCTAAACAGAAATGTATTAATGTAACAATTAAAGATTTTCCTACACCATTTGAAGTTAATGCTTCATCATTTTTAGATGATTTTATATCTCCTTGTGTTGCAATAATAAAGTTTAAACCAGTTTCATTTTCAAAATGTACTGATTTAAATGAAGGCTTATTTGCTGTTAATGATATTAATTGCATTTGCTTATTATTCCTTTCTCTTGTTTAATTGCATTTACTCCGTATAGAAAAATAAATGTCATAACAATGTTATCAAAACTATGTTTTGATATATATGATCCATTTTCATAATCAAATTGATATTCTTCCCAAATATCATCAATGCTCTTTGGTTTATCTAATTTAGTTAATAAATAACTACCTAAACCAAGTAATGATTGTGAAAAATTTATATGTTTTGAAGGCATTATCATAACTATTGTACTTTTATAGGTTCTTCAAAGATATCACAACATTCAAAATACTTTGCCATAATTACACTTATTGGAGAGATATATTGCTGTTCTAATTTTGGACAACAACGTTCTACTATTTTCCAAAATAAATCATCTCCCTGGCATTCTGTTTTCAAACTTTGATATATTCCAATCATCTTTTTTTGTAATGCTTCGCCTAAGAATGCTTCATCAGATAAGTATATATCTAATTCCCCTAAATTCATAGATGCATTGTCTAATCTCAATTTTATATTCTCACTAAGCATATTGAAACTGAGTTTTTCTGACCAGTCAGGAAGTCTTATCTTCTCAATGGAAGATGTAAAAGGTAATTGCATAATGTGAGAAATAACTTCTGTTACTACTGAAAAATTAATGTTTATATTTTCCAAGCTAGGCAACATTCCAACAATATCTAAGATTTCATCATCTTCAAGAGAAAAAAGTGTTCTCTCAAGATCTTTAGCTGTAATAATCTTGCCTTTTCTTAGATTATGCTCTAATATCAATTTATCTATCTCTGCTGTTGCATCTGGATTTACTCCTTTATACTTATCGTTCACAACAAAATAAAATTCGTTAACAGGACTCCATTGTTTATGCCCTAATAAACCATTAAAATCCGTTACTAATTTTGTTACTGTATCAGGATAACTTCTCTTTATATCTTCTGGCGCATATACCTGAAAGAAAACACCTTGCGATCTAATATAACCATCATTTTTCCTATCACCTATATTGCCCCAAGGTTTAATCTGCATAAAATCAGGTTCTGCGTAATACATTATTCTTGTGAATAAAGCTTCAAAGGCATTCCCATCAGATTCATATATCTTTTGTTTAAAGAAAATTCTAGCAAGAGCTTTTTGTTCACCTTCCATACTACAAAAATAGATAATATTTTAATAACTTCTTTTACTCTCAATGTTAAAAAAATGTTTGATACATTTAAGTATCACATATTGATTTTATAAAAGAAAACTGCAAAACATCAGTGTTTTCAAAGCCTCCATTCAATCTATTAGATGATTTTATTTGTAGCTTTACCCTACAATTTAATTTTTGATAAATAAGCATTTATGAATCTAGGAAAAGTAACTTCATCTATTATGGATTATATTAAGACAAAATGTACGAACCCCTTCTTTTCGACATTAATTGTTGTGTGGTCCTTTAGCAATTGGAGATTACTTTATACAATCTTTAATTTCGATAAAGATGAATCATTAGAGAAGAAAATCACATTTATTAGTGGCTATTTAGACGAACCTAAATCTATTTATAATCTACTAATCTGTATTGTAATCGCATTTGCAGTATTAATTGCCTCGTATCTACTTACTAATACAAGTAGGTTTATTACTGAGATTTCTAATGAAGTCGTTAATCCATGGATCTTCGGGATTATTGATAAAATCACAAAGAAAACTGGCACTATTTCTAAGAAAAGATTTGAGAGAGTAAGTATAGATAGAGATGAGTATAAGTCTAGATATGAAGCTAAACTCAAATTTCTATCAAATTTTTATTAAATTCGTATCAAAGCTCAGCAGTGTGCAATCAGTCTGCAATCAGCGTGCAATCAGCCTGCAATAAAGCAATGCACACTGAATACTAACAAAGTCTAAACAGATTGCAAATGAGTCAAGTTTGATACAAGTATGGTACAAATGAGATATAAATATTACACATTAAATATAGAGAGTAGAACTAATAAATAAGGACAATATTAAAAGTAAAACATTTGCTATGATATATTCAAATTCAGACGTTAGAAGAAGTGATAGATTATTAGAAGAAACATTAGCCACAAAATTATTAGAAACAGGCGAATACGGCGTGTTATCAATGTATAGTGAGGACACAGGAGTATATGGAATTCCTATTAATTATGCATGGGATGGCAAGGAAGCTATATATTTACATTGTGCTACTGAAGGTCAGAAATTACAATATCTTGATAAAAATAATATTGTTTCGTTTTGTATAGTAGGAGCAACTCGCGTAATTTCTGATAAATTCACATCTGAATATAACAGTATTATTTTGCAATGCTTAGCACATAGAAATCTTGATAAAGAGGAACGCATGAATGCATTAAGTTTAATCCTTGAAAAATACTCTCCTCAAGACAAGACTATAGGGATGAAATATGCAGAGAAATCATTTCATAGAACTGAAATGATTCGATTAGATATAAAGAAATGGTCAGGTAAATCTAAGAGTCTATAATTAATACAGGAGAATAAATATATCAAGTTAGATTTAAAGTAGTTGCAAATTTGTATATATAGTGGTCGATTTGTGTTTAAATTATACACATTTAATACTCTATAAATACGCAGTGTATACACGTTCTGTATTAGCTGCGTATTAGCTGCGTGTTAGCTGCGTATTAGCTGAGCATACTTAGAGCATTGAGAAAACATAAAAAGAGCTGCCTCAAACAAGTGTTAAAGCAGCTCTATTCTAAATATTTAAATCTTATTTCATAATCACGAAATATGGAGAAATCAGACTATAATAAGATCCACCTTTTACATCTAGCCTAGACTGTCTAAATTGCAATGTATCATAATCATCTTCAGATATTATTGTACAGTAATAAGCATCTGCTGTTTCTCTATAAACATTAAGAGAAACTCCTTCTCTACTTAGAAAGTATTTGAAATTAGATTTACCATCAAGGTAGTAAGCGTATGATTCATCAACAGTATTAATAGTATTAGCTTCTTCTTTTGAATGATTAGTGTTTGATTTCAAAGGATATCTTCCTACACCATTAAAGTTCTTAATCTGTATAACAGATTTTGCTCCATCTTCTACACCAAACTCTAGCATAGTTTTTCCATTTTGCACATACTTCTTAGAATAATTACCACTAATACCATTACTATTTCCAAGACTTGCTATATAATTGTAAGAATATGATTCAGAACCTTTAACAATTCTAGTAACACCTTTGTAAACAGCTCTGTATCTA
>JBATVL010000088.1:0-4343 GCA_049671745.1 Marinifilaceae bacterium | reverse complement strand
CGCCCACAACAGATAGGGACCGAACTGTCTCACGACGTTCTGAACCCAGCTCGCGTGCCACTTTAATGGGCGAACAGCCCAACCCTTGGGACCTTCTCCAGCCCCAGGATGTGACGAGCCGACATCGAGGTGCCAAACCGCTCCGTCGATATGAGCTCTTGGGAGCGATCAGCCTGTTATCCCCGGAGTACCTTTTATCCTTTGAGCGATGGCCCTTCCATGCGGAACCACCGGATCACTATGCTCTACTTTCGTACCTGATCGACTTGTCGGTCTCTCAGTCAAGCACCCTTGTGCCATTGCACTCTACAGACGATTACCAAACGTCTTGAGGGTACCTTTAGAAGCCTCCGTTACTCTTTTGGAGGCGACCACCCCAGTCAAACTACCCACCACGCAATGTCTCTTCATTCGAAGATTAGACTTCAGATAAGCAAAGGGACGTATTTCAAGGTTGACTAACCTACTCCTAGCGAAGCAGGATCAAAGTCTCCGTCCTATCCTACACATTACTTACCCAAAATCAATGCGAAGCTGCAGTAAAGGTTCACGGGGTCTTTCCGTCCCGTTGCGGGTAAACGGCATCTTCACCGTTACTACAATTTCACCGAGCTCATGGCTGAGACAGTGTCCAAATCGTTACACCATTCGTGCAGGTCGGAACTTACCCGACAAGGAATTTCGCTACCTTAGGACCGTTATAGTTACGGCCGCCGTTTACTGGGGCTTCAATTCAATGCTTCTCCGAAGATAACATCTCCTCTTAACCTTCCAGCACCGGGCAGGTGTCAGGCCTTATACATCTTCTTTCGAATTAGCAAAGCCATGTGTTTTTGGTAAACAGTCGCTTGGACCTTTTCACTGCGGCCAACATTACTGTTGGCGACCTTTCTCCCGAAGTTACAGGTCTATTTTGCCTAGTTCCTTAGCCATGAATCACTCGAGCGCCTTAGTATACTCAACCCAACTACGTGTGTCCGTTTTAGTACGGGCTTCTATTACCTGAAGCTTAGCAGCTTTTCTTGGAAGTCAACTTACCTGCATTATCCACTTGTCCGAAGACTCGTGGTACTATCGTCTTTCACCTCAAGATGCGTACTTAACTACATCTCTCAAAGGGTACGGACTTCAACGAACTATTCCGTCAGTTCGCAGCAGTGTCATCTCTTCGTCCCTGCATCGCAGTAATAGAAGGTACAGGAATATTAACCTGTTTGCCATCGGTATTGCCTGTCGGCTTAACCTTAGGTCCCGACTAACCCCCAGCTGATTAGCATTGCTAGGGAATCCTTAGTCTTTCGGCGTGCGGGTTTCTCACCCGCATTATCGTTACTTATGCCTACATTTGCTTTTCTGCACGCTCCAGCATAGCTCACGCTACACCTTCAAAGCTGAGCAGAATGCTCCCCTACCACTTATAATAAATTATAAATCCATAGCTTCGGTAGTATACTTATGCCCGATTATCATCCATGCCAAACCGCTCGACTAGTGAGCTGTTACGCACTCTTTAAATGAATGGCTGCTTCCAAGCCAACATCCTAGCTGTCTATGCAGTCTGACCTCGTTTGTTCAACTTAGTATACATTTGGGGACCTTAGCTGATGGTCCGGGTTCTTTCCCTCTCGTCCATGGACCTTAGCACCCATGGGCTCACTCCTATATATCATGATTTAGCATTCGGAGTTTGTCTGGATTTGATAGGCGATGAAGCCCTCGCATCCAATCAGTAGCTCTACCTCTAAATCAATACGTATAAGGCTGCACCTAAATGCATTTCGGGGAGTACGAGCTATTTCCTAGTTTGATTGGCCTTTCACCCCTACCCACAGTTCATCCCAAGACTTTTCAACGTCAACGGGTTCGGTCCTCCATGACATGTTACTGCCACTTCAACCTGACCATGGGTAGATCACAAGGTTTCGCGTCTAGCGCCACTAACTACGCGCCCTATTAAGACTCGCTTTCGCTTCGCCTCCGATCATCAATGATCTTAAGCTCGCTAGTGACGACTAACTCGTAGGCTCATTATGCAAAAGGCACGCTGTCACAGCACGAAGCTGCTCCAACCGCTTGTAAGCGTACGGTTTCAGGAACTATTTCACTCCCTTGTTCAGGGTGCTTTTCACCTTTCCCTCACGGTACTGGTTCACTATCGGTCTCTCAGGAGTATTTAGCCTTACCGGATGGTCCCGGCTGGTTCATACAGGATTTCTCGTGTCCCGCACTACTCAGGATACTCACTAATATATAAAGCTTACGTGTAAGGGGCTGTCACCCTCTATGGCTCAACTTTCCAATTGATTCCACTTCAATTTATATACCGTTGTGTGAGTCCTACAACCCCAACTATGCCTAAACATAGTTGGTTTGGGCTCTTCCCGTTTCGCTCGCCGCTACTAAGGGAATCATTATTATTTTCTTCTCCTGCAGGTACTAAGATGTTTCAGTTCCCTGCGTTTGCCTCCATTGCTGGATACTTAGTCTTCAACTAAGTGGGTTGCCCCATTCGGAAATTCTTGGATTAAAGGTTATTTGCACCTCCCCAAGACTTATCGCAGCTTATCACGTCCTTCATCGCCTCTGAGAGCCTAGGCATTCACCATACGCTCTTAATTTCTTATTTTCGAATATATCGCTATATTCATTCTTCTTAAATTTGATTCTGATATTACAACATGTCAAAGAACTTTTTATGGAAAGTATAAAGAGAATTGAACTCCATTTCTGCCACCAGGCATACATAAAAAAGTAAATAAAAAAACAGTAAAGAGAAAGTGAGAATATTTGTTTGCTCCAGAAAGGAGGTGTTCCAGCCACACCTTCCGGTACGGCTACCTTGTTACGACTTAGCCCCAGTTACCAGTTTTACCCTAGGACGCTCCTTGCGGTTACGTACTTTAGGTACCCCTAACTTCCATGGCTTGACGGGCGGTGTGTACAAGGCCCGGGAACGTATTCACCGTATCATTGCTGATATACGATTACTAGCGAATCCAGCTTCAAGGAGTCGAGTTGCAGACTCCTATCCGAACTGAGACAGGTTTTTGAGATTAGCATCATATCGCTATGTAGCTGCCCTTTGTACCTGCCATTGTAACACGTGTGTAGCCCTGGACGTAAGGGCCGTGCTGATTTGACGTCATCCCCACCTTCCTCACACCTTACGGTGGCAGTCTCGTTAGAGTTCTCAGCATTACCTGCTAGCAACTAACGATAGGGGTTGCGCTCGTTATGGGACTTAACCCGACACCTCACGGCACGAGCTGACGACAACCATGCAGCACCTTGTAGATAGTCCGAAGAAAAGAATGTCTCCACTCTATGCAATCTACATTTAAGTCCAGGTAAGGTTCCTCGCGTATCATCGAATTAAACCACATGTTCCTCCGCTTGTGCGGGCCCCCGTCAATTCCTTTGAGTTTCATCGTTGCCGACGTACTCCCCAGGTGGATTACTTAATACTTTCGCTCAGTCACAGACAATATATCGCCTACAACCAGTAATCATCGTTTACGGCGTGGACTACCAGGGTATCTAATCCTGTTCGCTCCCCACGCTTTCGTGCCTCAGCGTCAGTTACAGTCTGGCAAGCTGCCTTCGCTATCGGTGTTCTGTGTTATATCTAAGCATTTCACCGCTACACAACACATTCCGCCTGCCTCGTCTGTACTCAAGCTCTACAGTTTCAATAGCACGTTCGAAGTTGAGCTTCGAGATTTCACTACTGACTTATAGAGCCGCCTACGCACCCTTTAAACCCAATAAATCCGGATAACGCTTGGATCCTCCGTATTACCGCGGCTGCTGGCACGGAGTTAGCCGATCCTTATTCGTATGGTACCGGCAGACAGTTACACGTAACTGCTTTTCTTCCCATACAAAAGAAGTTTACAACCCATAGGGCCGTCATCCTTCACGCGACATGGCTGGTTCAGTCTTTCGACCATTGACCAATATTCCTCACTGCTGCCTCCCGTAGGAGTCTGGTCCGTGTCTCAGTACCAGTGTGGGGGACTATCCTCTCAGACCCCCTATCTATCATAGTCTTGGTGAGCCGTTACCTCACCAACAAACTAATAGAAAGCATGCCCATCTTTTACCACCGAAGTTTTAATTTAAAACTCATGCGAGTTAAAAATATTATGAGGTATTAATCCAAATTTCTCTGGGCTATCCCTCTGTAAAAGGTAGGTTGCATACTTGTTACTCACCCGTGCGCCGGTCGTCAGCAATCAGAGCAAGCTCTTCATCTGTTACCCCTCGACTTGCATGTGTTAGGCCTGTCGCTAGCGTTCATCCTGAGCCAGGATCAAACTCTTCGTTGTAATAAAATTTTAAAA
>JBATVL010000087.1:0-87560 GCA_049671745.1 Marinifilaceae bacterium | reverse complement strand
GGCTAGAGCAGCTGATTTGTAATCAGCAGGTCGTGGGTTCGAGTCCCTCCACCGGCTCAAAAGGAGATTATCTTTATTGATAATCTCCTTTTTGTGTATATTAAATTATAGCATAAAAAAGCTTGAGAAATAAATTCCCAAGCTTTTATATCTTATTAGAAATTAAAGATTATCTTTTCTTAGCACAACATCCTTTAGCTTTCTTTTTACAGCATTTTTGCTTACAATTAGCAGGACATGCTTTTTTAACCTTTCCACACTTAGCACATTTTTCACCTACTTTAGTATTAGTACAGCAAGAAGCTTTAGCGTCTTTTTTACAACAAGCCTTTTTACAATTAGCAGGACATGCTTTTTTTACTTTTCCACATACTGGACATTTTTCACCAACTTTAACATCTTTACAACAGTTTTTAACTTGAGGTGCATCAGAAGTCTGCTCTATTTTAATGTTATTATCTGTAGTGTTATCATTGGCAATAAGTATACTTTGCGTAAAGTATATACCACAAATTAATAGGACTAAAATCAATAATCTTTTCATGTTTATTTTCTTTAGGGGGGTTAGAATCATATAATCAATACTTTAAGTATACCCATGTTAGAAATTATTTGTTACATAAAGATTTGTAAAATCTATGATAAATATTAAATTTTAGATTTGATTATTTTAGAAAGAGTATTAATATTAATCTTTTTAGCTATGATTTTTTTATTCTTGTCAAGAAGATATAACATGGGAGTAGAGTCTATATTGTAATAAAATCTAAAATTAGATGTGTTTTTAGGATCATTACAGTTGATAAAATCGAATAATTCATGATCTTCAACAAACTTATTCCATTCTGCTTTATTATTTTGAATGTTTACGGCAAATACTTTAAGCCCTTTATCAGCATATTTCTCTAATATCTCAGTTTTAAGTTGAGGCATTTCTTTTTTACAATGTCCACAATTAGGTTCCCAGAAGACCATTAATGTAAGATTGGCATCAGTTGTGTATAGACTAGTTAGTTCTCCATCTATAGTTTGTAATTTAATATCTCTAGCTTTATTGCCTATTAGGTTATATTGTAATTTAAGAACCTTTTCTCTTATTTTGTTTCTAGTGCTATCAGTAAGCCAATACACATCATTAGATAGATAATACTTATTAGCAATATTGTAGAAAGCTCTATCCATACCCATTATTTTGCTATCTAAGCTATAATTAAAGCAATAAGAGCAAAGGTATCTGAACATCTCTTTATTACCTCTTGCACTTTCAATAAGCATATTTGATGCATTCGTTATAGTATCAGGATGAAGAATAAGGGTGTTGTTAAAATAATTATCAAGTTTAGATTTAAAGATAGGTGTTCTTAATAATGTACTATCAGAAAGATTAGCATTATCCCAATAATGTTTTTTATTGTAGAAATAAGAAAGGATTGCTATGGAATCTTTTCTGTTTTCTATATTATGATCTATAATTTTATCGTAATCTGGAGTTTCAGGACTAATAGTGAAATTAACAAAACTGGAAAGAGATGTATTAGGTAGTTCTGTAGAAATATTTTTAATGTATTTCTGCATTTCAGTATTTATGAACTTCATTTTATTATTAAACTCTGTTTTATCATCTTTCTCTATGATATTCTTGCGTTCCTTTGTTTTTTCTTCTAGGAAAGATTGATATTCACGGAAATATATACTTTCTATGGAGCCTTTTATCTTTAGTGAATTCTGTATGTTCATCATATCAGAAGAAATAGTTAACGTTTGATCTTTTCCAATAAAAACCTCAAAGTATTTCCTTGAAGGCAGATATATAAGATATAGTCCAGAGGGTAGTTTCTTGTTTTTAGAAAATATAGCTTTCCCGTTAGGTTTAATAGATGTAGTATCTATAGAGAATACTTTACCGTCATAGTAGTGAGCAAGGTAAACAGAGGTGTCTTTTGTGTTCTTAAGACGGAGTTTTATTTTATATGATTCAGCTTTTGTCGATACTATTAATATAGAGAATAAGATAAATGCTATTATTTTTAATTTCATGTGTTTTGTAGTTAATGTGATAAAAAAAAGAAGTCATCTTTCGATAACTTCTTTATATTTATTTTCCAAGTAATCTTTCAACCCAATCTTTTTTTCCTGCTTTAGTAAGTTCAGCAATAAGATCTCTTCTTTCTTCTTTTTTATACCAGAAGAAGAATTTCCTTTGCAGTTCTTTCTCTTTAGGTGATTTAGCAGTATATATTTTCTCAAGCGAATATGGATGATATCCTGAGTAATACATAACAGTAGAAAGCGTCATAGGAGTAGGAGTGAAATCTTGAACTTGTTCAAGTTTAAAATCTAATTCTTTAGTTTCCATAGCAAGTTCGGCCATGTCCATATTTTCAGAACCTGGGTGAGAAGATATAAAGTATGGAATGAGTTGTTGATTAAGCTTAAACTTCTTATTTATATCTATGAATTCTTTATTTAACTTCTTAAATAAAGAGAAAGAAGGTTTTCTCATCATTCTAAGTACCTCATCAGAAGTATGCTCTGGAGCCACTTTAAGTCTGCCCGAAACATGCTTGTTTATTAACTGTTCAAGATATTGTTTATTATTTGCATTTATATTTCTATCCTTACAATGGTGAAGAACTAAATCGTAGCGAACCCCAGATCCTACAAATGCTTTCTTGACACCCTCAACCATAGAAGCTTGTTTGTATACTTCTGTTAGTTTACTGTGATCAGTGTTAAGGTTAGGACAAATATTAGGGAAGATACAAGAAGCTCTTTTACAAAGTTTACAAACCTTAATATCTTTTCCTTGCATTCCGTACATATTAGCAGATGGTCCACCTAGATCAGATATATATCCTTTAAAGTCGTGCATCTCAGTTACCTTTTGAACTTCCTCAATAATAGACTCTTGAGAACGAGAAGCAATAAGTTTACCTTGATGAGCTGAAATAGTGCAGAATGAACATCCTCCAAAACAGCCTCTGTGCATAGTAATTGAATGACGAATCATATCATATGCTGGAATCTTCTTATCTTTATATTTAGGATGTGGTAATCTAGTGTATGGTAAAGCGTATATTTTATCTATTTCTTTAGTAGATAAAGTATTGAATTGTGGATTCACAACCACGTATTTTTCTCCTACTTTCTGAATTAGTCTAGCTGCATCATAGGAGTTAGATTCTTCCTCTATATATCTAAAATTTTTAGCAAAAGCTTTTTTATCATTTAAACAGTCCTCGTGAGAAGCAAGAACAATCTCTTGCCATTTCTTTTTACCAGCGCATGTAGTATAATCATCAGCCATAACAGAAGTTTGCTGAATATTAGTTAAAGATTCAAAAGGCACTCCTTTTTTAAGTAGAGTGGTTAATTGACGAATAGGTTTTTCACCCATTCCATATATAAGCATATCGGCTCCTGATTCAGCAAGAATAGAAGTCTTAAGCTCATCATCCCAATAATCGTAATGAGTTAATCTACGTAAAGAAGCCTCTATACCTCCTAGGACAACAGGTACATCAGGAAAAAGCTCTTTAAGTATTTTAGTATAAACAATAGTTGGTCTGTCAGGGCGCATATCAGACTTTCCTTCAGGAGTATATGCATCGTCAGAACGTTTACGTTTAGCCGCAGTATAATGATTTATCATAGAATCCATAGAGCCAGGAGAAATAGCAAAGAACATATTCGGTTTGCCAAGTTTCTTGAAATCTCTTAAGTCGTCTCTCCAATTCGGTTGTGGTACAATGGCAATTTTCAAGCCTTCTGCTTCAATAACTCTACTTATAACAGCAGCACCAAAAGAAGGATGGTCAACATAAGCGTCGCCAGAGAACAGAATTACATCAATATCTTCCCATCCTCTTTCTTTAACTTCTTTAGCTGTAGTAGGCAGCCAATTTTTTATATCTCTATTATTCATGTCTGCAAAGATAATAAAAAAGAATTATCACTAGTTTTTTTCTTATAATGCTGAATTATAAAGCTATATATTTAGTAATCTAATTTATCGTATTACTTTTGTATTCAATAATATATTTTTTGGTGTTTATTAATAAACTATATAAGAGAGTCATTGAAAATGTGGAAGAAAGGAAGTCTTAGAAGTTATTCAGGTACTTCAAGGAATTATTTGATACTTGTTGCACTTATCGTAATATTGAGTTTTCTTATTGTAAGTATTATTTTTGAATCAAAGAAATATACTTCTGATATAAAAAACCTTCGTAAGCAAATATACAAGGAAAAACAATCACATATAAAGAGTCAGGTCGATTCTGCAATAAAAACCGTAGAGATTTTAAGAGATAGTTTAGAAGAAAGAATGCATGCTGATTTGAGAAATAGAGTAGATGAGGCTTATTCTATTGCAGTTAATTTGTATAATAAAAATAGATTTAAATTTACAGACAAACAAATACAAGAGATTATAAAAGAGGCACTTCGTTCTGTAAGTTTCTTTAATGGTAGAGGTTATTATTATATCTTAAGTAAGAAGGGGTATAATATTTTACATCCAATAGATGCTAGAATAGAGGGTGAAAATGTACTGAATCTAAGAAATACAAAAGGAGGATATCCAATCCGAAAGATAGTAAAAGCTGCAAAAGCTAATGATGAAGGTTCTGTTACATATTATTGGAAATTACCAAATGATACTACTGGATATTCACACAGAAAAACATCTTATTTTAGAAATTTACCTTTTTATGGTTGGTTTGTAGGTACTGGTGATTATTTAGAGTGTCACAAAAATGATGTAAAGAAATCAGCAATAAAAAAAATTACTGCCATAAGATACGATGATGATGGTTATATATTTGTATTAGAAAGAAATGGAAATGTACTTACTACTCGCAATTCAGGAATAGCAAAAGCTCTTAGTTTTAAAGAATTTAAAGATGCAGATGGAAAAGAATTGTTTCCTATAATAGATTCATTAGCTTTTCAAAAAGGAGAGGGATTTTATACATATAGATTATATCTTGAATCTAGAAAAGAGGTAAGAAATTTACAATCTTATGTTAAAAGAATTAAATGTTGGGATTGGGCAGTAGGAGGATTTACAGATATAGACACAGCGGAGGATATTATTAAAAGTAATAAAGCTAATTTGCAGAAAGATTTATATATATCTCTTTTTTTAATTCTATTTATATTAGCCTTCTTAATATTACTTATTTGTCAAATAAGTAAAAGAATCTCTGGGAAAATAGAAAATGAATTTAACCGATTTTATTGTGAGTTTGAAAAGGCTGTAAATACTAATTCTTGTATAAAAGAAATGGTAGATGGATATAAAGAACGTCAAGCTTTAGTTAGAGGAATAAATACAGTTTTAATACAGAATAATGATAATATATCAAGACTACAGCATAGAGAGAGTGAATTGGTCATTTTAAATGCTTCAAAAGATAGATTTTTCTCTATAATAGCTCATGATTTGAAAAATCCTTTTAATAGTCTGATAGGTATACTTGAGATATTACTTGAAGATTATGATGAACTAGATGATGAAGAAAGAAAGCAATATTTAGGAGTACTTAATGAATCTTCAAATAAATTATTTACTTTATTAACTGAGCTTTTGCAATGGGCAAGCCTTCAAACATCCGGGATAGAATGTGATTTTAAAGAATTGTCTATTTTATGTTTGGTTGAGAATGAAGTTAAAACTTTGGATGATCAAAGAAAGGCTAAGAATATAGATATTAGGGTAGATATTCTAGAAGAACAAATAGTTCTAGTAGATAGAAATATGATATCTACTGTTATTCGTAATCTTTTAAGTAATGCGATAAAATTTACGAATAATAAAGGTAAGATAAATATATACTCAAGAGTAGAAAAAAATAATTTGATATTATCAATAGAAGATAATGGACTTGGAATAAGCAAGCTTAATCTTTTGAAGTTGTTTAAAATTGAAGAAAAAATAACAAGTGTAGGTACAAATGAAGAAACTGGAACAGGATTAGGTTTAATTTTATGTAAAGAATTTGTAGAAAAAAACAATGGAGAAATAAATGCTTTTTCAGAAGAGGGTAAAGGTTCTATATTTTCTTTTTCAATACCTATAGTTTTAAAGTTGTAGTTATTGTTCTAATACATAAATAGAAAGCCT
This sequence comes from Marinifilaceae bacterium, assembly GCA_049671745.1. Taxonomy (GTDB): domain Bacteria; phylum Bacteroidota; class Bacteroidia; order Bacteroidales; family Marinifilaceae; genus SNAP01. The sequence goes on along the minus strand of JBATVL010000087.1, from coordinate 81,433 downwards.
CAAGAGGATTAACTCTTGAGGCTTTTATATTACTGATTAATATGTTTATCTTAAAACAGCACCTAATTGCTTTTCGTAACTCTTAATAAGTTTTTGCATTATCTTATCAATTTGTTTATCAGCAAGAGTCTTCTCATCATCAGCAAGTGTAAAGCTAATAGCGTAAGATTTCTTATTCTCACCTAAAGAGTCATTCTCATAAATATCAAATATATTCACAGATTTAAGAAGTTTCTTTTCACAGTTATTAGCTATTTGTTTAATCTCAGCAAAAGTAGTACTTCTATCACAAAGTAAAGCTAGATCACGTTTAACAGCAGGGAACTTAGATAAAGGAGTGTAACGAATCTTATTCTTTGTAATCTCCTTAATGATGTTTGCCCAATTGAAATCAGCATAGAATACAGGAACAGAAACATCAGTTTTCTTAAGTTGTGCAGGATTAACTAATCCAAACTCTACAAGCTTGATTTTTCCTTGGAAATATGCTATGCCTTCAACGAATAGATCGCTATCAGTTTCCTTAATTTTCATTCTTTCTACAGAGAAACCTAATTTCTTAAGTATTAATTCTGTATAAGATTTCATTTGGAAGAAGTTAGTAGGTTCTTCTTTAAGATTCCAGTTTTCTGATTCTTTATTACCAGAAATAAATAATCCAAGATGTTCTTCCTCGAAGTATTTCTTAACTGGGTGAGATAAATCTTCTTTCTCAAAACGGAAATATGATCTACCAAACTCGTAGAATCTTACATTTGGGTTCTTACGATTAACGTTATAAGAAATAGACTCTAAACCACCGAATAGTAATGTTTGTCTCATGCCGTTTAAGTCTGAACTTAAAGGATTAACAATGTTTACAGTATTGTCTGCAGAGAAAGTCTCCATGCCCTCGTAATAATGAGCCTTAGTAAGAGAGTTGTTCATTATCTCATTAAATCCGTTTGCAGATAGAATATCAGAAACAACATTTCTTAATTTATATACATCAGGAGTAGGAGCATAAGAAAGAACAGATTGTACTTGAACAGGAACCTCTATATTATTGAATCCGTATATACGTAGAATATCTTCAATGATATCTGCTTCTCTAGTTACATCAACTCTGTAAGGAGGCACTTGAACTAATAAATCATCTCCATCTTCATTAGCAATAATCATTTCTAAAGAAAGAAGTATGTTCTTGATAACGTCTTTTTCAAGTTCTTTACCAAGAAGTCTATTTATTCTTGAATATTTAACATCAACATTAAAAAATTCTACTTTAGTAGGGTAATAATCTTTAATTTCAGAAGAAACAGCACCACCACATATCTCTTTAACAAGCATTGCAGCACGTTTAAGAGCATAAATTGTAGCATTTGCATCTGTACCTCTTTCGAAACGGAAAGAAGCGTCTGTATTTAATCCAAAGCGTCTAGCAGTTTTACGAACATAAACTGGATCAAAACAAGCTGATTCAATAAATAGATTAGTTGTATTTTCTGTTACACCAGATTCTAATCCACCGAATACACCACCAATACACATTGGTTCATTATCGTTGCAAATCATTAAATCTTTCTCATTCAATTCTCTTTCTGTTTCATCAAGAGTTGTGAATTTAGTCCCACCAGCAAGAGTTTGTACAATCACTTTATTTCCAGAAACTTTATTAGCATCAAAGAAATGTAATGGTTGACCTGTTTCGAAAAGAACATAATTGCTAATGTCGACAAGATTATTTATTGGGTTTAAGCCAATTGCCTTAAGTCTATTTTGTAACCATTCTGGAGATGCTTCAACTTTGACACCTGTCATTGAAACACCTGAGTATCTTACACAAGCCTCTGGGTTTTTAACTTCAATTTCTATGTTTAAATCATTGTTGTCAATTTTGAAATCTTCAACAGATGGAGTAGTGTAATCAATATCTTGTGTTTGCTTAAAGAAAGCAGCTAAATCTCTAGCCACACCAATATGCGAACCACCATCTACACGGTTAGGAGTCAGTCCTATTTCTATAATTTCATCTCTAAATATATCGAAATAATCACCAGCAGGAGTACCAACAACAGCATCCTTTGGAAGAAGCATAATTCCATCATGTCCAGTACCAAGTCCAAGTTCGTCCTCAGCACAAATCATTCCCATAGACGGCTCACCTCTTAACTTTGATTTCTTAATAACGAAAGATTCATCTCCATCATAAAGAACGCATCCAACAGTTGCAACAACAACTTTTTCTCCAGCAGCTACATTAGCAGCTCCACAAACAATAGGAAGTGGTTCTTCGAAACCTACATTTACAGTTGTAATATTAAGGTGATCAGAATCAGGGTGAGGTACACAAGTAAGCACCTCGCCGATAAAGACTTTATCTAATCCGCCTTTAATTGCTTCGTACTTTTCTAGTCCTTCAACCTCAAGGCCTATTTGTGTTAATATCTCGCACAGTTCTTCTGTAGGAGTATCAATCTTAAGATAGTCTTTTAACCAATGTAATGATACCTTCATATTATTATAATTTTGTTATTTTTTGTAATCGACTTGCAAAGTTATAGATTTTATCCAATTTCTAGCATTCTTTGAATAGGAAGTAATGCTTTTTTAGCTAAATCTTCTGGTACTTTAACTTCGTATTGTTCGTTAAGAAGAGCCTCGTACAATTTCTCTATTGTAACTCTTTTCATAGAACCACAAAGAGTTTTCTCATTAACAGGAATAAAGTTCTTGTCAGGATTATCTTTTTTAAGTTTATGAATAGTCTCATTCTCAGTAGCAATAATGAAGTTCTTTTTATTAGACTCCTTTGCATGAGTAATAATACCAGCTGTAGAATACATAAATGTTTGAGGATGAGCTAAAATTAGATCATCATGAGAACAGTTAGATTCTGGGTGAATAAGAACATCTGCATCAGGGTATTCAGCAAGTTTATCTATAATCATTTGAGTATCAATCTTCTCATGAACACAGCAATCTCCACCCCATATTTCCATATTTCTGCCAGTCATCTTCTTAATGTATCCACCAAGATTCTTGTCTGGTAAGAATAATATTTTCTTATCTTCAGGAATACTTTCTACTATCTTCAAAGCGTTTGAAGAAGTACAACAATAATCTGACTCAGCTTTAATAGCAGCAGTCGTATTTACATAAGTAACTACTACAGCACCAGGGTTTTCTGTTTTCCATTCAACTAATTGCTTAGCTGTAATACTTTCCGCAAGAGAACATCCAGCTCTAAGAGCAGGAATAAGAATCTTTTTCTCAGGAGAAATAACAGAAGCTGTTTCTGCCATAAAATGTACACCACAGAAAACTATAATATCTGCATCTGTTTTTTGTGCTTCTCTAGCCAAACCAAGTGAATCGCCTAAATAGTCAGCTACATCTTGAATTTCTGGTCTAGTATAATAATGAGCAAGAATGATTGCATTCTTTTGCTCTTTTAGTTCTTTAATTTTTTGTACTAAATCTTTCATCGCTAATAAATATCGATTTGTTCTTACTATTTAGTTTGTATATTCATGCTTATATCTAAAGCCATAACTGAATGAGTTAAGGCTCCAACACTTATAAAATCAACACCTGTAGAAGCAACTCCTTTTAAACGAGGAATGCTCATGTTTCCTGATGCTTCGGTTTCAGCTTTACTGTTAATAATTTTAACAGCTTCACTCATCATATCATTGCTCATATTATCAAGCATAATAATGTCAGCTCCAGCCTCAAGAGCCTGTTTAACTTCGTCTAAAGTAGATGTTTCTACTTCAATTCTAATATCAGAAGAGATAGAAGAACGGACTTGTTTAACTGCATTTGCAATGCCGCCAGCTACTTTTATATGATTATCTTTAATCATAGCTAAATCGAAAAGACCTATTCTATGATTTTTTCCTCCACCAGTTTTTACTGAATATTTATCAAGTAATCTGAAGCAGGGCAGAGTTTTTCTTGTATCAAGAAGTTTTGTAGAAAAACCTTCTAGTTCAGTAACATATTTATTAGTCTCTGTAGCAACTCCAGACATTCTTTGTAAAAAGTTAAGAGCTAGTCTTTCACCAGTTAAAAGAGTCCTGAATGTAGATTCTATACTTACAATTACATCACCTTTATTAACTTTGTCTCCTTCTTTAAAATGTTCTGTCCAGATAGTTTCAGGGTATAGCTTTTCAAAAACCATACGAGCAACAGGTAAACCAGCAATAATACCTTCCGCCTTTGCAGTCATAGTGGCTACAGCCATGCTTGACTCAGGAATAAGAGCATTAGTAGTTACATCTCCATCTTTAACATCTTCCTCAAGAGCAATGTCTATAAGGTGATTGATATATTCTTTGTTTAATAATTCCATTAGGGATATTATTTTTCTACTTTAATAAATCGTGTTTCTGTATTCTTCTTTTGAATAGAATGGTGTACGCAAGTCTCATCTTCCGATGGAAAGTCTTTCCTTATTTGCGCTCCTCTACTTTCTTTACGCAAAAGTGCAGCATTTATTATTAATCTGCAAACACAGTGTAAATTATCTAGTTTAATACTGTAAAGTTCATTTTTTTCAGATCTGAATTCTTTAATAGTAGATTCTAGTAGTAATAGAGCTTGTTTTAGAGATGTATCAGATTTGATAATACCTGCGTATTGATTCATTATATCGGCAATCTTATTTCTTACCTTTATAAAAGAATCTGCTTTTGCTTCATTAGTAAAGAAACCCTTTTCTTTATAATCTTTAGAAATTTCTTTCTTATTATTTAAAGAGAAATCTATAGAACGTTTACCGAAAACTAAGCACTCTAATAAAGAATTGCTAGCTAATCTGTTAGCACCCATTATCCCTGTTGATGCTAGTTCTCCACAAACAAATAAATTATCTACATTAGTCTCTCCATAAAGTCCTGTTTTTACCCCACCACACATATAATGAGCTGCGGGAGCAACAGGAATACGGTCAAGCATATCACAATTATTTTCTTTGCAAAGAGCGTATATCTTAGGAAATCTTTTACTTATTTTTTTTCCATCAAGATGCCCAAGCGTTAAGTAAACATGATCTGTTCCTGCTCTTTGCATTTCTGCAAAAATAGCTTTAGCAACAACATCACGAGGAGCAAGTTCCTTAAGTTCATGTTTCCCAAGCATGAATCTTTCATTCTTCTCGTTTACAAGATAAGCTCCTTCTCCGCGTACAGCTTCACTAATTAGGAATGTATGACCTTTCTTAGAGTGGAAAGATGTAGGATGGAATTGAATAAACTCCATATCAGCAATCTCATTACCTATATTATAAGCAAGAGCTATCCCATCTCCAACAGTGGTATCAGGGTTTGTTGTCCTTTTATATACTGCGGAAGTGCCTCCAAGGGCCATAACCGTTGTTTGTGCATAAAAAACTTCTTCTTTGTTTGTATTACAATCCCAAGCTCTAATACCGCTACATACGTCCTTTTTGCAAAGAATCTCAAGAGCCATATTATTCTCGAATATATCTATATTCTTATTAGAAGAGACTTTCTCTATCATAAACTGAGAAACAAGTTTTCCAGTTGAATCACCTCCTGCATGGAGAACTCTTCTTTTATGATGTCCTCCCTCAAGAGCAAGAGCTAAGTGGCCCTCTTCCTTATCAAATTGCATACCTGCTTCTATAAGATCCTTTATTCTCTCAGGACCCTCGTTAACAAGAATATCCACTGGTTTAAAATCGCAAAGATCTCTACCAGCAACTACAGTGTCTTTGAAATGTAGAGCTGGGAAATCATCCTTATCGGTAACAGCTGCTATTCCTCCTTGTGCGTGATAGGAATTACTAACGTCAATCCTTGATTTAGTCAGTATTGCTACAGTGCCGAAGTTTGCCGCATACATAGCTGCGTACAATCCTGCCAATCCACTGCCTACTATTAGATAATCATATTGATGCTGCATTGTGTTCAATTAAGTTTGTGCGAAAATAGAACTTTTTTTTAATTGGTATACTAGTTTGACTCCTTTTTTGATCTTTTAATCAATTCTTTATTCTTTTAACAAAGATTAATTTTTACCTTTATGGCTGTAATATTATAAAAATAACACGTAAAATATAGTCTATGTTTTCAAAAGATGTATACCAAAACCGAAGAGAAAAACTTCGTAATATAATTAAGGATGGAATTGTAATAATTCTTGGTAATAATGAATCTTCAATGAATTACCCAGACAATACTTATAAGTATCGTCAAGACAGTAATTTTCTTTATTTCTTTGGATTAGATCATCCAGGTTATGCAGGTGTTCTAGATATAGACGCTAACGAAGATATTATGTTCGGAGATGATGTAGACATCTCTGATATTATTTGGATGGGACCTCAGCCATCAGTAAAAGAGATGGCATCAAAGGTTGCTATTTCAAATACTAAATCATTCTCTACATTAGAGGCTTTTGTAAAAGATGCTATATCTAAGGGAAGAAAAGTCCATTTCTTACCTCCTTACAGATACGATAACATTTTTATGTTAGAGCAATTGACTGGTATTCATAATACAAAGATCAAAGAGAATGTATCTATGGAACTTGTTCACGCAGTAATTTCTTTACGTGAAGTAAAAGAAGCCTGTGAGATTATAGAAATAGATAAAGCTTGTAACGTTGGTTACGAGATGCACGTGGCAGCAATGAAAAATGCTAAGCCAGGTGTAGTAGAGCAACATATTGCAGGATTAATAGAAGGAATTTCTTTATCTAATGGAGGTATGCCATCTTTCCCTATTATTCTTTCTCAACACGGAGAGACTCTTCATAACTATAATCATTCAAATATTCTTACTAAAGGAAGAATGATGCTTACTGATGCAGGTTCTGAGGTTTCTTCTCATTATGCATCAGATTTTACAAGAACAGTGCCAGTAGGAGGTAAATTTGATCAACGTCAGAAAGATGTCTATAATTCAGTTCTTGCAGCTAATAACCATGCAACCTCTCTTATAAAAGCAGGTGTAACATATCAATCTATACATATGGAAGCATGTAAGGTATTAACTTCACATCTTAAAGATTTAGGATTAATGAAGGGAAATATTGATGATGCAGTAAGAGCAGGAGCACACGCTATGTTTATGCCTCATGGATTAGGTCATCAAATGGGATTAGATGTTCATGATATGGAAGATTTAGGTCAGGTATACGTTGGATACGATAATGTAACTAGACCAATAGACCAGTTCGGAACAGCTTATTTACGTTTAGGCAAAGAATTACGTGAAGGGTTTGTATTAACAAACGAGCCTGGATGTTACTTTATTCCTGCTTTAATAGATCAGTGGAGAGCTGAGAAAACAAATGCAGAATTCATTAACTTTGATGTTGCTGAGAAATATAAAGACTTTGGCGGTATTCGTCTTGAAGATGATATTCTTGTTACAAAAGAAGGAAATAGAATGATGGGAGATAGAAGAATTCCTATCTCTGTAGAAGAAATAGAAGAAACTATGGGAATGTAATAATTACTTCCTTAAATTATACATAAAACTGCCTTGCGCTAATACGTAAGGCAGTTTTTTGTTTGTTAGTATGTATGTATTTTTTGTATTTACCTCTATATATATAGAATTAAGATTTTTTTTAGTCAAAATATCTAATATTTACTTTTTTCTTTATATCTCTGTTTTATAAAAAAAACAATAGCTTAATTATTTTCTATTGTTTTGTTAGTCAGTTAGTTGTTTGAACTATATACTATTTCATGCTCTTTAGTATATGGGTATGCTTATATAATTTGGTGGAATTCTGTTTATAAACCTGTTCTTATTCATTATGAAAACTTGCAGAGGTATGATGTAATGATTAAGTTTGTAATGAAAATAACAAATGAATTATAAACAAAAAACCATTTCTTTTTAATATGTTTTATTTGTGATTTATGAATAAAACGAAAGATTAGTCAAATGAAAAGATTCCAAACTTCACTAAAGATTTTTTATGTCTTTTTATTTTTGTTTAGCTCAATTTTTATACTTTCTTCTTTTATTGATCCTCCTATTTCCACTGTTTCACCACTAACATATAAAGATATAGATATTGAACTTGTAAATAAATCTATTGTATGTGTAGATGAGGGTGTACGTATTCATTTTGGTAAAGATAATAAAGGTAAGTATGAGTGGGTTAGTGAAAGTGGTAGAGTTATAAAAAAAGGAGGTTTTTTAGAAGATATTCCTTTAAAAACGACTACATATAAGCTTAGGAAATACACAATGACAAAGAATTTAGTTGTTAATGGTGATTTTGAAAGTGGAAATAAAGATTTTATATCAGAATATGATTTAGCTCAAGCAGGAACTTGTTATTGGGTTAGACCTTCAAAAAAGTATAAGCATTCTCTTATTCCTGAATCTACATATTTTGTAGGAGAAGATGCTTCAGCTCATCATCCAAATTTCAGAAGCACAGCCCCACATAATGGAAAAAACCAAATGATAGTAAATGGATCAAGTACTGGTCATGATATTGTTTGGCAACAAAAGATAAATGTAATAAAAGATAAGGACTATATATTTAATGCATATGGAACATCTGTTCATCCAGAATCACCAGCTCGATTTAATTTTTCTCTTAGACCTCGAGGAGGTAGATCAGTTATTTTAGGAAAAGAGACAACATTATCAGGAGATAGATCATGGGAAAATTTTTATGAGGTATGGCATGCCACAAAGAGTGGAATTGTAACAATTAGCCTTGTTAATATAAATACAGTATTAAGCGGTAATGATTTTTCTGTTGATGATATTTCTTTTGAGCAGATAAAAATAGAAGAATATTTTGTGACAGTACATGTTAAGCCTAGATTAAAAGATAAAAAAATAAAAGAAGATGTTTCTGTTTGTAAAGGAGCACATACTCTAACTTTTGATGGTTATGGCTCAGTAGATCATTATGAGTGGAGTTTAAATGGTAAAAAACTTAAAGAAGACGGTATTTCTTATGATGTTAATCTAACTAAAGCTGGTGATGCGTATAAATGCAAAGCTTATGGAATAGGTTCTTGTGGTGGAGGAGTAGCTAAAACTTTTGTTTTAGATATTAAATCAGATGTAGATGCTTCAATTTCAGCTAATAAAACTCTTTTAACTATAGGAGAGATTTTATCATTAGAAGCACATCCTATTGCAGGAGAGGATTTTTCTTATGAATGGACTAAAGATGGAGACTATTTAGGTTCTAATGCTAAGTTAGATTTAAAGATGATTTCTCTAGGCAATGAGGGTACTTATAAATGTTTAATTAAAGGTAAGTGTGGAGAGATCCTTTTAAGTATAGACATAGAAATATACAAGCCAGATATAGATAAAAAGGATTTATTAATAGAGGAAGCTTTAGTTGCATGCCCTAATGCTAATAAAGAGCTTGTTTTTGATGTATCAGGAATACCTGAGAAGGTATTAACGTATAGATGGTGGCGAGATGGGAGAATGTGTGTTGGTCCATTAAAAAGAGCTAAGAGTACAAATAAAATAATGGCTTATAATTTAGAAGATAATACAGAATTCATATGTATTGCATACTTTCGTTCAGGTATAAAGAAGTCCAAGTTTTTTCATGTGAAAGTATATGATTCAGAAAGAGTTAAAATGGATATTGTAGATACTGTAGGTTTTTGTGTTGATGAGCTTGAATTAAAAGGATCCACACCTATTGGAGGAGTGTATACTCTTAACGAGAAACCCATAACTAAACTTATCTTAAAAGATAAAAGGGCTAAGTATAAAGTTGTTTATAAATATACTGATACACATAAATGCGTAATTACAGATACCTCTGTTGTTAATATTGCAGAAGCCCCATATATAAATCTTGTTGACGAGGTTAAAATAGGAAGTTGTAATACTTATCAGATAGAGCCCATTTCAAATGCTGAGCTTTTTAAGTGGAAAAGTACAAGTTCTTTATCTAAATTAGATATAATTAACCCAGTCTTTAAATCTAAGATACGAGAAACATGTTTTTTAACTGTTACTGATAAGTTCTTGTGTACTGCAAAGGATACTATAAAGATAAATGTTGCTATTGAACCTGAATTGGAGTCAATAAAAGATACAACAATAGGTATTTGCAATGAGATCAAGTTAAGATGTAAACATAAATCTGATGGAGGTAATTTTGTTTGGTCAATAAATGGAGAATTTATATCTGGTGTAGATACTTATGTTCAGAAAGAAGGTTCTCTTGGCATCAATAATTATTCAATTATTCTTAAAGATAGATTCTCTTGTCCAGTAGGAATAAAATTTAAAGTGACAGTTGTTGATAGACCAATGATTATGGAGTCTGATCCTCTTTGCTTTGGCGATACTTTAAAAGTAAAAGTTAAGGATTATGCAGAAGTAAACTGGAGTGATTCATATAAGGGAAAATCACGTATGATTACAAAGCCTGGGGAGTATAATCTTTTTATCTCTGATAAATACGGTTGTACTAATGAGAGAGATTTTAAAATGATTGCTTTACCTAAGATAACCCTTAGAGATACAATGTTCTTTAGAGGAGAAGAACTTGTTCTTGAACCAACTATTGAGGCTGATGGTTCTTATTATATAGATTGGGGAGATGGTATAAATACAGATACTTATACAATAACAAAAGATGGTGATTATACACTTACTGTATCAGACATGTATGGTTGTGTAACAAAAGACACTGTATCTGTTGATTATAGAAGTACTAAAATAATTGCTCCTAATGCATTTACTCCTGGAGTTCCTGGTGCAAATGGATTATTTTATCTGAAAGACAAAAATATATCTGGTAAATATCTGCTTATTATTTACAATAGAGAAGGTTGTGAAGTCTACAGAACAGATAAATGTGGTGTTGAAGGAGGGTGGGATGGTACTTATAAAGGAAATGAGTGTCAATCTGGCGCTTTTGTATGGATTGCCTATAATGATGATGAAGTTTGTGCTAAGGGCTATGTAATGTTGATAAAATAATGAGGAGGATAATATATATATTCTTGCTTATTTTATTAGCTCTAGACCTTAAAGCTCAGGATACTTATTACTCGCAGTTTTTTGCAAATAAGATAGATTTAAATCCTGCTTTTGCGGGTTCTCAATATTATAATAGAGTAATTGTCAATTATAGGAATCAATGGACAAATCTAGGGAATCCATACGTAACTTATTCTACTTCTTATGACAGATATCTTAAAGGTGTAGGTGGGGTAGCTGTTCAGTTTGTTCAAGATAATCAGGCTGATTGTGCTCAGATAACTACTAGCATAAAAGGAGTGTATGTTCATCTAATAAAAATAAATAGGCATTCGGCTATACGTTTAGCTTTAGCTTGTACATATATAAGAAATCAATTTGATGGATCTCGTCTGGTCTTTCCAGATATGATAGACCCTGATAGGGGAGTAATAAAAGTCCATGATAACAGTAAAGATCCTAGGATGACCTCAAGAGGAGATATAGATGCTTCTTTTGGTTTATTAGCCCACACAAATGAATATACTTTTGGTTTTTCTGCTCAGCATTTAGCTAGGCCAAGTATATCATTTACTAGATATTCATGTATACCATATAAATTTGTTCTGCATGCTGGAGCTGAATACCCCATAAAGTCGAATGGATTAAGCAAAGCTTTTATGAAGATATCTCCTTTGTTTCTTTTTCAGGCTCAGGGAGAGAATATACAGATGAACTATGGACTGTATGGAAACAGAAATAACCTAGTTGCAGGCTGTTGGTTTAGACAGAATATAAATTTAAATTACGATTCTGTTATTTTTATGTTTGGCTTCGACAACAAACTTTTTAGATGTGCATACAGCTTTGATCTTGCAGTAAATAATTTAATATCTACAAGTACAGGAGTTCATGAATTATCTCTTATTTTCTTAATGGGAGATAGAAAAAGAAGGCGAAGGCATAGAGCATTGCCCTGTCCAAGTTTTTTTAGTAATAGCAATATGTAATTCATTTGAATGAAAAAGCTTAATAGCCTGTACTATATAGAATAATATTGTTAATTTTGCGTCTTGTATTTCTTAAAAATAGTGTTAAAATGAAACAGAGATTAATTTTTTTACTCAAGTACTACCTTTATTGGGTTTTCATATTTGTTTTTTCAAAAATATTATTTGTTTTTTATCAGTATCAGATAAGTAAAGATATTCCTACTTCTGCTCTTTTAGAAGCTATTCAAAAGGGTTTGATAATGGATGTTTCCTTATCGTCTTATATATTGATGCTTACCTCTTTAATACTATCATTATGTGTTTTGGTGAAAGGTAAAAGTTATTCAAGATTTTTGAGAGTAATAAATATAGTGCTTGTAGGTCTTGTCTTTTTAATTGTTGTAGGCGATTTAGAATTATATAGAAATTGGGGTTTTCATGTAGATACAACACCTCTGCTTTATTTAAAAACTCCTAAGGACGCTTTCGCATCAGTCAGTATTTTGCTTATTACAGTTTTACTGTTTTCTATTGGTGTTTTGACTTTTGTTTTTGATTATATCTATAAGAAGTTCATACAATCATACCTTAACAAGATAAATTTCGGTAAAAAATATCATTTTCTAATCTTGCTGTTTGTTACTGCATGCATGATTATCCCTCTACGTGGAGGTTTAAAATTAGCACCTCTAAATCCTGGAGCTGTTTATTTTCATGAAAACATATTTGTAAATCATGTAGCCATAAACCCGGTTTGGAATCTTATGTATTCCTTAAAGAAGGTTGATGACTTAGAGAGAGATTACGATTTTATGCCTAATGATAAGGTTAAAACAATAGTTGATTCTTTATATTCTGAAAGTGTTACTTATAAAAGAGTACTTAAACATGATAGGCCAAATATTGTTTTAATTTTAATGGAGAGTTTCTCTGCAAAAACAATAGCTGCTTTAGGTGGAATAGAAGGAGTTACTCCTAACTTAAATAAGTTTAGTAAAGAGGGAATTCTTTTTAAACATATGTATGCCTGTGGAAACAGATCGGATAAAGGAATTCCTGCTGTTCTAAGTGCTTACCCTTGTCATCCTGCTAATTCTATACTTGGTTATCCATCCAAATCAATGAATTTACCTTGTTTGGCAAAAGATCTTGATAGGATAGGTTATTCTACATCATTCTATTACGGTGGAGATATCAATTTTGCTAATATACGTCAGTATGTAGGAACAGGTGGTTTCAAGAAAATAGTTGCAGATGAAGATTTTGATTCTAAAGATAATACCTCTAAGTGGGGTGTTCACGATCATATAATGTTCAAACGATTTTATGATGATATGCTTAAAGAAACTAAGCCATTTTTCAAGATGGTATTCACTTTAAGTAGTCATGAGCCCTTTGATGTTCCTATGAAAACAGTTATAAAAGGCAATAGTGAAGGAAAGAAGTATCTTAATTCAGTATATTATACCGATAAATGTATAGGAGAGTTTATAGCAAAATGTAAAAAAACTAAACTTTGGGACAATACTCTTTTTATAATGGTTGCTGATCATGGCTCACGTTTGCCTGATGGTGATTTAGTAAGTGCAGCAATATCTTATAAAATACCAATGATATGGATGGGTGGAGTTCTTGAGAAAAATATAGAGCCTGTTTCTACATATTGTTCACAGACAGACTTAGCAAGAACACTCTTATGTCAGATGAATATAGATAATAAAGAGTATGTTTTTAGTAGGAATTTGTTTGTAGATAAAAAAGAATCTTTCTCATATTATACATATAATGATGGTGTTACATTTATAAATGACTCTATTTGTAGTATATTTGATAATACTAGTCAAAGATATATTGGAGGAAATACAGATAAAGAACTTCGAGGAAGAGCTTTACTTCAAACCTTTTACAACGATTTTAAGAATAGATAATTAATTCGCTAATATAAATAATTACAATAATAATGAGAAGAATACTGTTCATTATACTATTTGTGCTACCGTTTTCTCTTGTAGCTCAAAAGAACGTATCCCAAACGGAAAATCCCTTGTTTAAGAAAGCCTCTGAGCTTTTAAGTAAAGAAAAATATGGATCTGCATCCATTTTCTTTACTAAGTACCTTAGTAGTCATAACGATTTGTATTCTTCTGATTATGTAGCCTCGCGTTACTATAAAGCATATTGCGATATTAAGATGAAGCGTCCTAATTCAGAAATGTTAATGGAGGACTTTATGAAAGATTATCCTGCAACTATTTATGCAGACATGGCCAAGAAACTGTTGGCATACCTTAGTTTTAGTTCTGAGAACTATTCTCTTTCTCTAGATTATTTTGAGACTATAGATGATAAAGCATTTAAGGGTGACGAGAAGGCTGAGTTTCTTATAAAAAGAGCTTATTGTTATATGATTAACAACGAGACAGAAAAGGCAGCAAATGATTTCTACTCCATAGATCCTTTCAATAAAAGATACAAACCTTACGCAAATTTCTATTATGCAAATATTGCATACAGAGACGGTAATTTCCAAACAGCTTTAGAGTTATTTTTAAAATTAAGAACTCATAAAGAGTTTGCTAGTGTGGTGCCTTACTATATTATTCAGGTTTATTATATGCAAAAGAAGTTTGATAAACTTATTGAAATGGGGCCTGAATATTATAATTTAATTGGTGGAGACAGAAGATATATTGTTGCACGAATCTTGGCTAATGCATATTTTAATAAAGGGGATTACAAATCAGCAGAGTTATACTTTGCAGAATATTTGCGCTCTGTCACCGAACCAGAGAAGATAGATAAATATGAGTATGGATATTCTTTATATAAATTAGGAGAACATCTTAAAGCAACAAATTATCTTGTAGAATTAGGTGGAGAGAATGATCTTATTACACAGTCGGCATCTTATGCTTTGGCTGATTGTTACATAAAATTAGGAGATAAGGTGCTTGCTAGAAAAGCTCTATCAATAGCATCATCTTTAGATTTTGATCCTGAAATTAAGGAGAATGCTTTATTTAATACAGCAAAGATAAATTACGAATTATCTTATTCTCCTTTCAATGAAACACTTAACAGTTTTGATGAATATATCTCTTCTTACCCCGATTCAAGACGTAATGCAGAGACATACGAATATCTAGTTAAGGTATATATGCGAACTAAGAATTATGATGCTTCTTTAAAATCTATGGATAAGATAAAGACCAAAATTCTTAGCATACAAAAGACCTACCAACGCATTGCTTATAAAAGGGCTATACAGCTTTTCAATAATGAAAATTATAGTGAAGCAATAGTACATTTTAATAAATCACTAAAATATGGCAGTTTCAATAATGTTATTGCAGCTGATTGTGTGTTTTGGATAGCAGAATCTAATTATAAATTACAAGCTTACAGTAAAGCTGTAGAGTTCTTTGATTCTTTCCTTCTTACACCAGGGGCTACATTAACACAGAATTATTCTAAAGCATATTACGGATTAGCTTACTCATTCTATCAGACAGAGGAATACGATAGTGCTATTGACGATTTTAGAAGTTTTGAATTGCAAGAGAAGGATAAATCTTCTATATATCTTGTTGATGCAAGATGTAGAATTATGGACTATTATCTTTACGAAAGAGATTACGATAATTGTATTTCTTATTGTGATAAACTAATAAAGACAGATATACAGAATGCTGATTATGCATATCTTAAGAAAGCAACAGCTTACGGATTATTAGGTGATAATGCAAAAGAGCTTAGTACTCTAGATAAGATGCTTACAACTTATCCTACTTCAAAATATTATTCAGAGGCTTGTTATCAGGCTGGAAATGTATCTATGACAATGGAGAATTCTCCAAAAGCTAAAGCATATTTCAATAGAATTACCTTTAAGGAAAAATCTTTTAAATACGATGCAATGGCTAAATTACAATTAGCCTTAATCGCCTTCAACGGTAGAGAGATGTCTACCTCTGAGAGTCTTTATAAATCAGTAATCACTAACTATCTAGGAACTGATTATGCTGTCTCGGCCAAGTCAGGTCTTAAGAATGTGATGGTAGAGATTAATGATGTTGATAGTTATTACGCATATATAAATAAAATGGGAATGCAGACAAATGGAGATAACCTTGCTAAGGATTCATTAGTGTTTGCTGCTGCCGAAAAATTGTATATGGATAATAAATTAACAGAAGCCATTCCTGCTTTAGAGACTTATGTATCGGAGAATCCTCATGGAGATTTCTTACTTACAGCTAATTATTATGCTGCTGATGCTTACTATAGAGAAAATCTTCATGACAAGTCTTTAGTATATTACGAAAAAGTTCTTGTAGGAGGAGATAATTCTTTTACTCTTGATGCTGCTCTACATGCTTCAAATATAAATATCAAAAACAAAAGTTATAATAAAGCTATTAAACAGTTTGCTATAGTAGAAAGATTATCGGAGAATAAAAATGATAGACTTTTTGCTAAATGGAAGATTCTAGAAGCTAATTATTCTTTAGAGAATTATAAAAATTGTATTACAGAAGGTGAAGCACTATTGGTTTCTTCTTATAATATAAAACCTATTAAATACGATGTAGAGATTATGCTTGCTAAAGCTTATACTATAACAGGTGATACTCAAAATGCTATAAAATACAATAAAATCTTAGCAAAATACATGAAAAGAAAAGAAGGTGCAGAGGCTAAGTATCTTATTTGTAAAAGATTCTTTGATGCAGGTGATTATGTTAATGCAGAAAAGAATATTAATGAGTTTATGGAGAGTGGATCAGGACAGTATCTCTTCCTTGCAAAGAGTTTTATATTACTAGCTGATATCTTCCTTAAAAAGGATGATATTTTCCAAGCTAAATACACTCTTATGAGTATTATTGAGAATTATCCTAATAAAGAAGATGGACTTCTTAGTGAAGCAAAACAACGATTAGTTGTTCTTCAAAAGAAACAAAAACTTCAAGAGGCTTCAATTAAGAAGAAGAATGCAGAAAGAAAGACTAAGATTGAGAAAGAGGATTTCGAAAAGTATAGAATGAAGTTTGAAGAATCGGAAGATAAGAATAAAAAAGCCGAGGAAAATGAACTTGAAAATATGACAAACACAGAGATAGAATAATTAGAAAAGTAGATATAGATATGTATAAAATAGTTATAGTTGGTTTGCTTGTACTTAGTTCTTTGAATGTTTTCTCGCAAGAGATCTCATTCACTAAGAATATTAAGATAGAAAGTCAGTACAAGACGGTGCTTCCTAAAGTTAATAAGCTTGATTATAATCCTGTGATTAGGGATACCATTTTTCCACGTTCTAGCTTTGATTATGTTCTTAAAACAAAGAGAGCATCCTCTTTTTATGATCTTGTAGAGAATGAGTTTCCTAAATACAGTGAGGAAAAAGAGGCTGAATTAGATGGAGGATATCTTAAGCTAGCGGCTGGTAATCATTTAAGAGTATTAGGCGAATTTGCTTATAATAATACTGGATCTAAGAAATTTAATTGGGGTATGTATCTTCGTTCTAATACTACCTCAGGGAAAGTTTACGACAGAGAATCAGGATATGTAGATCAAACAGCACTTCTTTATTTTATGAAGATAGAGAAGTATGAATCTTATGGTGCTACTATCTCTTACGATAATAATCTCTTACATCTTTATGATATAAATAAGGATAAGACAGCTGTCCCAGTATTAGACATAGAGAGATCTAGAAGAGGAGAGCTTGCAGCTGATTTCTTTTATAATAAAATCACATATAGTGGTACTAGATATGGTGCAAAGTTAAACTACACAAATTTCTCTGACACTAAGATGGATGTATCTGAGAATTTGGTTGATCTTGATCTACATACTCGTATGGAACTAGGTAATAATATTCTATTATTAAATCTAGGAGTAGATCTATTAAAATCAGCGAGTAATTATACTGCTGTATCTTTCGAGCCTCATTTCAAAACTGATTTATGGAAGTTCAAATTCGATTTTGGTATGGGGGTTTCTCAATATATGGGCGATGATTCTAAATTCTATTTCTACCCTAAATCTTCTATGTATATTGACGTGTTGGGTAAAACTTTAGGCTTATATGCTGAGGCTAATGGAGGAGTAAAAGACAATAATTACTTAAAATCATATAAGGTTAATCCTTATGCATTAGTTGGAGAGTCTGTTCCTACCTACACTAAATATTCTTTTAGTGGAGGATTCAAAGGTAGATTCGACAATTTATTTTGGTATAATATAGGAGCTAAATATGCAGATATAAATAACTATATGTATTATGGTGTTGATTCAAAAAAGAAGAATCTAGTACAAAACTATACTGATGTTCATTTACTTTCTTTCATGGGTGTGTTTGGAGTTAATTTTGATGAAAATCTTTCTCTACTAACAACTTTTAAAAGTTATGCTTTTGATGTTGATAAATTTGATGATAATTCTTTAAATGAAAAGGTGCATATACTTAATGTTCCTTCTTTTGAACTTACTTTAAATGCTAAATATGAATTTTCTGAGAAACTGTCTTGCTCTGCTGATTTATTCGTGTTAGGAAAAAGAAAGACTAGTGAGATGCTTGTAAATACTAATGAGAGTATTACTAATAAGATGATCTTAGATATGAATCTTAATGTAGAATATAAGTTTTCTAAACATATACAAGCTTTTGCTAATGGTAACAATATGTTTAATCAACACTATCAAAGATGGGAAGAATATCCTGTTATGGGAATAGGTGGACTTTTAGGATTAAGTATTACTTTCTAATCTTAGAAATTCTACTTTGCTAAAGGTGGTGAATTCGACGATTTTAAGTATATTTGCATGAAGTATCTGCAAATAAGTAGTTACCGTACGTTGATTATTAGAAATTAAACATAATACAATGAGTGAAGAAATAAAAAATCAAGAACAAGATTATTCCGCTGACAGTATACAGGTCCTTGAAGGCCTTGAAGCTGTTCGTAAGCGTCCTTCTATGTACATTGGAGACGTTAATGTAAAAGGACTTCACCATCTTGTTTATGAGGTTGTAGACAACTCTATTGATGAGGCTTTAGTTGGATATTGCGATAATATAGAGGTTGTTATTAATGAGGACAACTCTATTACTGTAATGGATGATGGTAGGGGAATACCTACTGCTAATCATACAAAAGAAAATAGATCTGCCCTTGAGGTTGTAATGACTGTATTACATGCTGGTGGTAAATTTAATAAAGATAGTTATAAAGTTTCTGGTGGTTTACATGGTGTAGGTGTTTCTTGTGTTAATGCTTTATCTAAATATCTTAGAGCAGAGATTCACCGAGATGGTAAAGTTTGGGAACAAGAGTACTCAAAAGGAGCTCCTCTTAATAAAGTTAAAATAATAGGAGAGACTGATAAAACTGGTACTATTATCACATTTCATCCAGATGATTCTATATTCTTAACTACTGTTTACAAATATGATATCTTAGCAGCTCGTCTAAGAGAATTATCTTTCTTGAACAAGGGAATTAAATTAAAATTAACTGACCTTAGAGATAAAGATGAAGAAACAGGACTTTTCAAAACTGAAGATTTCTATTCTGATAGAGGATTAAGTGAGTTTGTAGAATTCCTTGATGGTACTAGAGAAAAATTAATAGAACAGACTATAAATGTCTCTACAGAGAAGAACGGAGTGCCAGTAGAGGTTGCTCTTCAATACAACTCTTCTTATTCTGAGAATGTTCACTCTTATGTGAATAATATTAATACAATAGAAGGTGGTACTCACTTAACAGGTTTCAGAAGAGGACTTACAAGAACTCTTAAGGGATATGCTGAGAATTCAGGTATGCTTTCTAAACTTAAGTTTGATATAAGTGGTGATGACTTTAGAGAGGGATTAACAGCAGTTATCTCTGTAAAAGTAGCAGAGCCTCAATTTGAAGGACAGACAAAAACTAAATTAGGTAACTCTGAGATTTCTTTAGCCGTTGATCAAGCAGTAAGCTCTATGCTTTCTAATTATCTTGAGGAAAACCCTAAAGATGCAAAGACTATTGTAAACAAAGTTATTCTTGCTGCTACAGCTCGTCATGCTGCTCGTAAAGCAAGAGAATTAGTACAAAGAAAAACTGTACTTTCTGGTTCAGGACTTCCTGGTAAGTTAGCTGACTGCTCAAACAGAGATCCTGAGAAATGCGAAGTATTCTTAGTCGAGGGAGATTCAGCGGGTGGTACTGCTAAACAAGGACGAGACAGAACATTTCAAGCTATTCTTCCTTTAAAAGGTAAGATTCTGAATGTTGAGAAAGCAATGCAACATAAAGTTTTCGAGAGTGAAGAGATAAAGAATATTTTCCAAGCCTTAGGTGTTACTTACGGTACAGAGGAAGATTCAAAAGCCTTAAACCTTGAAAAATTACGTTACCATAAGATAGTAATCATGTGTGATGCCGATGTAGATGGTTCTCACATTGCTACTCTTATAATGACTCTTTTCTTTAGATATATGAAAGAAGTTATAGAGAACGGTTACTTATATATTGCTACTCCTCCTTTATATTTAGTTAAAAAAGGAAAGAACGAACAGTATTGTTGGTCAGAAGAACAAAGACTTAAGTTAATTGATGAGTGGGCTGGTGGAAAAGAATCTGCTCTACATATTCAAAGATACAAAGGTCTTGGAGAGATGAACGCTGAACAATTGTGGGAAACTACAATGAATCCAGATCAAAGAACTCTTCGTCAAGTAACAATAGAGAATGCTGCTGAAACAGATAGAGTATTTTCAATGTTAATGGGTGATGATGTACCTCCTAGACGTCAGTTTATAGAGCAAAATGCAACATACGCTAATATAGATGCTTAATTAAGTATCTCACTATATAAAAAAGAGCTAATTCTTATTGAATTAGCTCTTTTTTTTTAATCAACTACATATATTCCTGAGAATGCCTCTTTAGTAGGACCTTTAAGCATAATCTGATTGTAAGTATCATCAGCTTTATTAAAGCTCACTTCTAAAGTACCACCTTTTGTGTGAATCTTATATTTATTAGTATCAGACTTAATATTTATTGATGTAGCAATAGCTGCTGCAACAGATCCTGTACCACATGAATAAGTCTCATCTTCAACACCTCTTTCATATGTAGAAACAGTAATCTCATTCATTCTTATTAAAGAAACAAAATTAACATTAGTACCTATTTCTTTATATTTATCACTATACCTTATCTTATGACCTTCTTTATAAGTATCAAAATCCTGGTGATCTTCTATAAATTTCACTACATGAGGAGATCCAGTATTTAAGAAAACAGAATTATCTTCTCGTTCTACAGAGTTCACATCTTGCATATGAAGCTCCACCTTATCATTCTCATCTATTAAAGCTTTATGCTCTCCATCAGAGGCCAAAAAATACGCTTGCTCAGTAATAATTCCTAATTTTTTTGCAAAAGCAACTATGCATCTGCCTCCATTACCGCACATGCTCCCTTTTTTTCCATCTGCATTAAAATACTTCATTTTAAAATCATAACCATTTTGGTTCTCTATAAGCATAACTCCATCTGCACCTATCCCAAATCTCCTATGGCATATTCCTGCTACAAGTTTTTCAGAGAAAGGGAAAGCCCCATCTCTATTGTCTATTAAAACAAAATCATTACCTGTACCGTGGTATTTAGTAAAATTAATCTCCATATGTAAATCTGTTAATCTCTGTTAATAATTACGTTAATAGAAAACATTCTCATTTCCCAGTCGTTAAATATAGTAGCAATATAATAATTTCGCTTTATACTTAAAGATAATGAGCTTATAAATGTATGTATATTTAATAGATATTACAGTTAAAAAGCAAGTAAGATTATAGTATATCTCAAGACTGTCACTCTAATTATTGTTAGTGTAAAAATTCATGAGATATGTTTTTATAATATGAGTGTTAAACATCAGTTTAGGTTCATTCGTGTAAAAATGAGAGTGAGAGAGTTTATTTAAGTAAAAATTGTTGAAAATTGTTGTAATTTTGCTATGAATTTTAAGAAAGAATATGAGACAATTAAAGATTACTAAATCAATCACTAACCGAGAGAGTGCTTCTCTAGATAAGTATTTACAAGAAATTGGAAAAGAAGACCTTATCACTGTTGAAGAGGAGGTTGAATTAGCTCAACGTATTAGAAAAGGAGATCAGAAAGCTTTAGAAAAATTAACTAGAGCCAACCTGCGTTTCGTTGTTTCAGTAGCTAAACAATATCAAAATCAAGGACTTAGTCTGCCAGACTTAATTAATGAAGGAAACCTTGGACTGATAAAAGCTGCTGAGAAATTTGATGAAACTCGTGGTTTTAAATTTATCTCTTATGCTGTATGGTGGATTCGTCAAAGTATTCTGCAGGCATTAGCTGAACAATCAAGAATTGTTCGTCTTCCCCTAAATCAGGTGGGTTCTCTAAATAAAATAAATAAAGCCTTTTCAAGATTTGAACAGGAATTTGAGAGAAAACCTTCACCAGAAGAATTAGCGGAAAGTCTAGATTTACCTGCTGATAAGGTTGCCGATACTCTTAGAGTATCAGGTCGTCATATTTCTGTTGATGCTCCTTTTGTAGAAGGAGAGGATAACAGCCTATTAGATGTATTAGTAAATGATGATTCTCCCATTGCGGATAGAGCACTTATTAATGAATCTCTATCAACAGAGATAGAACGTGCTTTAGCTACTCTTACAGAAAGAGAAAGAGACATCATTCGTTTATTTTTCGGAATAGGTTGTCAAGATATGACACTTGAAGAAATAGGAGAGCAATTTGGCTTAACACGTGAACGTGTACGTCAGATTAAAGAAAAAGCCATAAGAAGGTTAAGAAGCAGTTCTCGAAGTAAGTTATTAAAGACATTTTTAGGATAATTGCTTAAAGGCTTGGTTCTCGGACCAAGCCTTTATTATTTCTTCTCTTTTAAAAGCTTCTCCAATTTAAACATCTCATCTCTCAGTCTTGCAGCCTCAATAAAACGTTCTTCCTTAGCTGCTTTTTTCATATTAATCTTAGTCTTTGCTATTGCTTTTACTAAAGCATCATCACTCATATACTGCACAACAGGATCGCATGCAATATCTATTTCGGTAGGTTCCATATAAACATGCTCTTTCTTAGCCATATTCATAATAGACTCTTTAGACTTAGTAATTTGCTTAGGAGTTATTCCATGTTCCAGATTATACTCCATTTGTTTAAGCCTTCTGCTATTGGTACCATCAATAGTAAGCTGCATAGATTTTGTAATCTTATCGGCATACATAATCACTATACCATTAACATTCCTTGCAGCTCTACCAGCAGTTTGTGTTAAAGAACGAGCCGAGCGTAAGAAACCCTCCTTATCTGCATCCAATATAGCAACTAAAGAAACCTCAGGTAAATCTAATCCCTCTCTCAATAAATTAACACCAATAAGCACATCAAAGACCCCATTTCTCAGGTCCTCCATAATCTTAATCCTGTCAAGAGTCTCCACATCAGAGTGAATATATCTACATTTAATACTATTAGAAGTAAAATACTTACTCAATTCCTCAGCCATACGTTTAGTAAGAGTAGTAACCAGCACCCTTTCTTTCTTCACAACCCTATCATTTATCTCATTCATCAAATCATCAATCTGATTAAGAGACGGTCTTATCTCAATAACAGGATCAGGAATACCAGTAGGTCTAATTACTTGTTCAACAATAACGCCCTCACTCTTCTCCAGTTCATAATCAGCAGGAGTAGCACTCACATAAATTGTCTGATTAGTAATCTCCTCGAACTCCTCAAACTTAAGAGGTCTATTATCTATGGCTGCAGGCAATCTAAAAGCATAATCAACAAGATTATTCTTTCTAGCACTATCTCCTCCAAACATAGCTCTAATCTGAGGAATCGTCACATGACTCTCATCAATAACAGTAAGGAAATCTTCTGGAAAATAATCTAATAAACAGAAAGGTCTTGAACCAGCTTTACGACCATCAAAATATCTAGAATAATTCTCTATACCTGGACAATGTCCAATTTCCTTTATCATCTCAATATCGAAACTAACTCTCTCTTCAATTCTTTTAGCTTCTACAAACTTTCCTACCGACTTATAGTACTCTACACGTTTAAACAAGTCATTCTGTATCTCTCCTATAGCCTCATGTACTCGTTCTTTAGCCGTCATAAAGATATTGGCAGGATAAATGCTAATATTATCGAAAGACTCAATTATATTGCCGCTAATAGGGTCGAATGATTCTAAAGATTCTATTTCATCATCCCAGAAAAGTATTTTATAAGCAATATCTGCATAAGCGGGGAAAATATCAATAGTTTCTCCCTTCACTCTAAAAGTACCTCTAGAGAATTCAATCTCATTTCTACTATAAAGAGAATTCACAAACATTCTAAGAAGCAGGTTTCTACCTATAGTCTGTCCTTTATTAAGAGAGATAACGCTATCTTTAAAATTCTCAGGATTACCAATACCGTAAATACAAGAAACCGAAGACACCACAATAATATCTTTCCTACCCGAAAGCAGGGCAGAGGAAGTGCTAAGACGAAGTTTCTCTATCTCCTCGTTAATAGACAAATCTTTCTCTATATAAGTATTAGAAGTAGGCAGATAAGCCTCAGGTTGATAATAATCATAGTAAGACACAAAATACTCAACCGCATTATTAGGGAAGAATTTCTTAAACTCTCCATACAACTGAGCAGCCAAAGTCTTATTATGACTAAGAATAAGAGTAGGCTTCTGTACCTCCTGTATAAGATTAGCCACTGTAAAGGTCTTTCCAGAGCCTGTCACGCCAAGTAATGTCTGATGTTGAACATTATCATTATATCCCTCAGTAAGCTGTTTAATCGCCTCTGGTTGATCTCCTGTCGGTTTGAATTCAGATGTTAGCTCAAATTTCATAATAAAAAAAAATTCGCTTTTTGTACAAAAGCGAATTTATAAAAAGTATTTAGAATTAATATTATCTATTGATATATTTATTTAAAAGTTCAATAAGAACATTCCTTCTTATTGGTTTCGATATATAATCGTCGCATCCGGCTTTAACCGTTCTATCTCTATCTGCTTCCATCGCATAAGCTGTTTGAGCAATGATAGGGATATCTTTATTAAATGCCTTAATTAATACCGTCGCTTCTAGTCCATCCATCAAAGGCATACTTAAATCCATTAATATTGCATCAATATTATCATTCTCTTTGCAAATATCTACTGCTTCTTGGCCATTTTTGGCACGAATCAGATTAAGTTTGGTTTTCTTTAGTATAGCTGATAATAAGAAATAATTATCATCAGCATCTTCTGCAATAAGAACTGTTTTGTTGCTCCAATCCATAACTTCTGTTAGTGTGTTCTCTGACATTATTTTCTTTTTTTAATTTACAATTATAAAAATAAAACATAATATCAACAAAGACAAGTTATTTACATGTAAAATAGGTGATTTAGTCAATTATTTTAGTCTGTTCAGGAACTTTTCAGTATTTATGATAAATCGAGTGTGCTTTGACGAACCAATCTCTCCAACTTCGTCCCAAGCCTTGATTTCAAAGAAAAGTTTCTTACCATCAACTTTTGTTAAAACAGCCTCGCAAGAAACCTCTTTTCCAACCAAAGTAGCTTTAATATGCTGAGTATTAATTTCTATACCAACAGTATCATTTCCCTCTTCAATATACTCCGAAATACATTTAAGAGCAGTATTTTCCATTAATCCAACCATAGCTGGAGTTGCATAAACATCAAGGTTACCAGAACCCCATGTTTTAGCAGTATGTTTAGTTTCAACAGTAATTGTTTGTTTAAAGCTTAATCCTTCTTTTAATTCTTTTTCCATAATATATTAAAATTCTGAAGTGAAGTGGAATGTTAGGTTTTTATAATTTGCTTGAGCTATCTGAAGCATATATGACGAATCGGCAAGAAACACATCTCTACCTTGTTTATCTTTAGCCATATACTGATACTTCTGACGTTTAAAATCGGCCAATTCAGCCTCATCTTTAGACTCTATCCAACAAGCTTTATGAAGGTGAATAGGTTCCCAACGACAAGAAGCAGAATACTCATGAAGCAATCTATATTCAATAACCTCGAATTGAAGAGCACCAACGGTACCAATAACCTTACGACCATTAAACTGAGATGTAAATAACTGAGCCACACCCTCATCCATAAGCTGATCAACACCCTTAGCAAGCTGCTTAGACTTCATAGGATCAGCATTCTCTATATATTTAAACAACTCTGGAGAGAAAGAAGGAATACCTTTATAATGAATAATCTCACCCTCAGTAAGAGTATCACCAATTTTAAAGTTACCCGTATCGTGAATACCAATAATATCCCCAGGGAAAGCCTCATCAACAATAGATTTCTTCTCCGCCATAAAAGCTGTAGGAGTAGAGAACTTCATTTTCTTGTTTTGGCGAATATGAAGATAATTCGTGTTTCTCTTAAAAGTACCAGAAACTATTTTCACAAAAGCAATTCTATCTCTATGGTTAGGATCCATATTAGCATGAATCTTAAACACGAAACCAGTAAATTTCTCTTCATTGGCTCTCACTAATCTCTCTTCCGATTCTTTAGGACGAGGCGTAGGAGCAATTTTGCAGAAACAATTAAGTAATTCTTGAACACCAAAATTATTAAGTGCAGAACCGAAAAATACAGGAGCTGTTTCACCAGCAAGATAATCCTCTACATTCAAATCGCCATAAAGGTCAGAAATGATCTCAATATTATCTCTAAGTTCAGAGGCATCCTCATCACCCACATATTTATCTAATCTAGGATCGCTTAAATCTGCAATACTAATAGCCTCAGGAAGGGTAGTAGAGTTAGGAGAATACAAAGAAAGGCTACTCTCGAACATATTATACACGCCTTTAAAATCGTAACCTTGATTAATAGGCCAAGACAAAGGATGTACAGTAATTTCAAGTTCTTTCTCAATATCATCAAGAAGATCGAAAGGCTCTTGAGTAGGTCTATCCATCTTATTAACGAATACAATAACAGGAGTTTTTCTCATTCTACAAACTTTCATAAGTTTACGAGTCTGAGTCTCAACACCTTTAGCCGCATCAATAACAATGATAACGCTATCACAAGCCGTTAAAGTTCTGAAAGTATCCTCCGCAAAGTCTTGGTGACCTGGAGTATCTAATATATTTATTTTATGACCATTGTATTCAAATCCCATAACAGAAGTAGCAACAGAAATACCTCTCTGTCTCTCTATCTCCATGAAATCGGATGTAGCAGTCTTCTTAATCTTATTTGATTTTACTGCACCAGCAATATGAATTGCACCACCAAAAAGAAGTAGTTTTTCTGTTAATGTTGTTTTACCTGCATCGGGGTGACTGACAATACCAAAAGTGCGTCGTCTTAATATCTCTTCTTTAAATCCCATTCTAACTAAATTATTGTATTGAATATTTGGTACAAATGTAATAAAAAAATGATATTTGTATTTAATACTATACGGATAGATTATAATATGACAAGAATAGGACTACTTTCGGATACTCACGGATATATAGACCCAAAATTATTTGAGTTCTTTAAAGACTGTGATCAGATATGGCATGCAGGAGACATAGGCAATATAGAAACCGCCGACGAGCTTGCCAAGTTTAAAAAGTTGATAGCCGTACATGGTAACATAGACGGGCAAGACGTAAGAATAGTGTATCCACAACATAAAAGATTTTTGTGTGAAGGAGTAGACGTATGGATGACGCACATAGGAGGATACCCTGGACGCTACGACAAAAGTGTATGTCCAAAGATATACACCAACCCCCCACGATTATTTATCTCAGGCCATTCGCATATAGCTAAGGTTATGAACGACAAACATCTTGGAATATTACACATGAACCCAGGAGCAGCGGGTAATTACGGCATGCACAAAGTAAGTACAGCCATACGTTTCACTATAGATTTTAGAGAAATAAAAGATTTAGATCTTATAGAGTTAGGTACTAGATGTTAATTACTATATTTGTATACTTGAATATCCGATTATAATTAAGGAAAAATAATATTTATGAAGAAATTATTAAACTATTTGTTACTTGCCTTTGTTTTTATTGCTTTTGTTGGAGCAAAACCAGCAAGTGCTCAGATGAATGAAGAGGTAATGCAACAAACATATAAGTATCAACGTTTAATGGCTTTGATTGATGCTTTTTATGTAGAAAAGGCAGATGTTAAGAAATTAACAGAGCAAGCGATAACAAAAGTATTATCAGAACTTGATCCTCATTCGGTTTATATAAGTGAAGAAGACCTTGCAGATATGGACGAACCTCTACAAGGAGGGTTTTTCGGAATAGGGATACAGTTTAATATACTAAGAGACACTCTAATGGTTGTTGCTACAATTCCTGGCGGACCATCAGAAAGACTTGGACTAAGAGCAGGCGACAGAATACTTACAATTGACGGTAAAAATGTAGCTGGAGTAAAATTAACAAACAAACAAGTACGTAAAAACCTCAAAGGCCCTAAAGACTCAAGAGTTGATCTTAGAGTTAAAAGATCTGGAGAGAAAGAATTAATAGATTTTGCAAGAGTAAGAGACCGCATACCTTTACACAGTATAGATGCTTCTTATATGGTTGACGACAGAATAGGATATATAAGACTATCACGATTTGCGGCAACAACAGTAGAAGAATTCGAGAAAGCCGTAAAGAAATTACAAGCAGAAGGAATGCAAGACCTAATCTTCGACCTTACAGGTAATGGTGGTGGATATCTAGGAGCAGCAATAAACATATCGGATCATCTTCTAGACAAAGACAAATTGATTGTTTATACTGACGGTGTAGCAGCTCTAAAAAGTACAAACAAAGCAAAATACAAAGGACTTTTCGAAAAAGGAAGATTAGTTATAATGCTTAACGAAAATTCTGCATCAGCCTCTGAAATTGTATCAGGAGCAGTGCAAGATTGGGATAGAGGAGTAATAGTAGGACATCGTTCTTTCGGAAAAGGACTAGTACAACGTCAATTCCCTCTAACAGATAAATCAATGGTACGTTTAACTATAGCGCATTATTTCACTCCTAGTGGAAGATGTATACAGAAACCTTACGACAAAGGAGCTCTAGCTTATAGATACGACATCTTAAAGAGATATCAATCAGGCGAACTAGTAAACAAAGACAGTATACAAGTTGCCGACTCATTAAAGTTCCAGACTAAAATCTTAAAAAGAACAGTATATGGTGGTGGAGGTATAATACCTGATGTATTTGTACCTATAGACACAACAAAAAACTATAGCTACTTCAACAGACTATCGGCTAAAAACATTCTTTACCCTTGGGTTATAGACTATATCGACAAGAATAGAGATATGCTAAAATCTAAATACCCTAACTTTAAGAAGTTCGAAAGAAAATTCCGCGTTACTGATGCAATGGTTAAAGATATTGTTTCTAAAGGCGAAAAAGAAGGTGTTAAAAAGGATACAATTAGTTACCCTATGATGGTGCCTGAGATTAAAAGACAGGTGAAAGCTTATGTAGCTAGAGATCTTTGGGAGATGAACGAAACCTTTAAGATACTTAATAAGGAAAACCTTATCTTCAAGAAAGCAGTTGAGGTTCTTCAAAAGAACAGATACGAAAAGATATTGAAATAACTAAGAATGGCTTTTAGGTCATATTATTACATATTATTTAGAAATAGCTGTTAGGATCTCCTGACAGCTATTTTTTTTGTTTTATTATCATACCTCCTATTTCATTTTCAGAGCCCTGCTATTCGAAAAAGCAGTTCTATCTTTATTTGTAAAAAAGATGTATATATAATCGTTAAAATCTTCATCCTCCTTTACTTCTATTGAAGAAAATAGAGCCTCACGTTTTATATTGGTATAATTCACCTCTATCATAGTATCTTCCACAAGTAAAGCATATACTAGAGTATCCTCATATTGATTCTTGAAATTAAATTCATCTTGAGACCATGAAATATCAAAAGTTTTTTTCTCCTCACCTTTTTTTATGCTAATGTTGGTGGGGACAGGGAGTGAGCCATTTGAAACATTTACAAGAGAAGCATCCGTAAGTTCGCCAATGGCTCCGAAAGCTTTGCTGTTATGTTTCATGAAAAGACTATAACCCGTATGTCTGTTCTCTGGAGATAAATTCCATATAGGATTTATTACAGCCGTTTTGTTTGCATATGCAAAATATGAAAGTGCATTAAATCTTACTCTAGCTTGTCTTTGTTTATCTGACCATTCATCTGCTTTTCTTCTTCTAGGTTTACTTTTTATTACAGTTTTTCCTGATCTAGGGTAGTAAGAAGTGTATGTTCCATTGTGTGCCGGACCAATGCCTTTAGAGCTCTTTATTTTACGTTTCTCCATAATTGTGATGTTTTAAATTTAGAATTATTTGAAAGAGAACCAGGATAAATGGGATGTGGGTTAGATATTTAATCTGAGAGTCAATATAAGGCTTAGAGATATTCTGACGAACAAGAGTTTTTCTTGATTCTTGTTAACTTCAAATTTATTAAATTCTTTTTATTTAACAATATCTTTTCTCTGGAAATCTTTTAAACATTGATTATTATGGAATATCATACATGCTCTATGTAATTTCCACTTGTTTTGTTTGTTCTTTGTTTAGTAGGCTTTTTCCTTACGGTCATTTTGCGGTCAGTGTATGATTGTTTATCGTACACTGACCGTATACTGACCGTACTCTGACCGTACACTGGACAAAGGATGAACAAATTGTTTGTACCTTCTTTGTACCTTCTCTTTGGTTTTGGGTTGGGATTTGGGTGCTTTTTATTTTTTGTTTTAACGGTGGGATTTGTGAGCTGTTAATTTTATGTGTGTTTATTATTTTTTTACACAAAACAATAGTGTTTGAACATATATTTTTATAAGTTTGATTATTGATAGTGATTTGAATAGGAATGAAAGCAAAGATTATTTTATATGGAGACATATTTTAACAAACTATTGATGATATTGAATTTTGCGATGGCTAAACTGATTTCTAAAATCATCTGAATTAGTTGTGTATAGTCATCTTTTAAAAAGATAATAAATAAATAACATCAATATTGATGTTATAAATGCATTGTGGTTTATTTACGGAACCATGAAAAATCAAAAAATATGAATGAAATAATCTGTCCCAATTGCAAAAAAGCATTTAAAGTTGATGAAGCTGGATTTGCTGATATTCTAAAACAAGTTCGTGACCATCAATTTGAAGATGAGCTTAATAATAGACTTGATATTGCTGATAAAGAAAAAAGGAATGCTGTGAAATTGGCAGAAGCAAACATTACAAATATATTGCAAAAAGAACTGGCAGAAAAGGATATAAAACTAACTAAACTAAAAGCTCTTAGCGATACTGAATTATCAGAGACGCTAGCAACAAAGGAAGCTGAAATCTCTGACATGAAGTCGAGAATTGATAAAGCAGAGACTGAGAAAAAGTTAGCAATATCAGAAGCAACTAAAGAAATTGAAAAAGAACGTGATGATCTTGCTAATGATTTAGATATTAAAGGAAAAGAAAAAGAGAATGCTGTCAAATTAGCAGAAGCAAACATCAAAAATACATTGCAAAAAGAACTTGCAGAAAAGGATAGGAAACTAACTGAACTGAAAGCACAAAGCAATGCTGAACTTTCTGAGAAATTAGCGATAAAAGAAGCTGAAATTTCTGATATGAGATCGTTAATTGATAAATCAGAAACTGAAAAGAAATTAGCTGTATCAGAAGCAATTAAAGGAATTGAAAAAGAACGTGATGATCTTGTTAACAATTTAAAAGCCAATAAGACTGAAAATGAGAATGCTGTGCAATTAGCTGAGGTAAATATTAAAAATACATTACAAAAAGAATTGGCAGAAAAGGATAGAAAACTAACTGAACTAAAAGCTCAAAGTACTGCTGAACTTTCTGAAATGAGATCAAAAATCGATAAAGCAGAAACTGAAAAGAAATTAGCTGTATCAGAATCAACTAAGGTAATTGAAAAAGAACGTGATGACCTTGTTAACGATTTAAAAATCAAAGAAACTGAAAAAGTGTTGCTTGAAGGTTCTATTAAAGAACAATTTATAAATAAACTTAATACGAAAGATGAAACCATCAAAATGAAAGATGATGAGATTACTCGTTTAAAAGACTTTAAGCAGAAACTTTCGACAAAGATGATTGGTGAAACTTTAGAACAACATTGTGAATCTGAATTTAACAAATTACGAGCAACTGCCTTTCGTAATGCATATTTTGAGAAAGATAATGATTCGACTGGTGGAACTAAAGGTGATTTTATCTATAGAGAAAAAGATGATGCAGGAAATGAGATTATTTCAATTATGTTTGAAATGAAAAATGAGAATGATGAAACTGTTACTAAAAAGAAAAACGATGATTTCTTTACAAAACTTGATAAAGACCGTAAGGATAAGAATTGTGAATACGCAGTTTTAGTTTCTCTTTTGGAATCAGATAGTGAATTCTATAATGCTGGTATAGTTGATGTTTTTTATAAGTTTAAAAAAATGTATGTTGTACGCCCACAATTTTTCATACAAATTATTACGCTGCTTCGTAATGCAGCAATGAGTTCATTGGAATACAAGGCTGAACTTAATTTGATGAAAAATCAAAACGTTGATGTTACAAAGTTTGAAGAAAACATGGAAGTCTTTAAACAAGGATTTGCAAGAAATTATGATTTAGCTAGTAGAAAATTTAAAACTGCTATTGACGAAATAGATAAAACGATTATTCATCTTCAAAAAACTAAAGATGCTCTTTTATCATCTGAAAATAATTTACGTTTAGCAAATAATAAAGCAGATGATTTAACGATTAGAAAATTGACTTATGGTAATCCAACGATGAAAGCAAAATTTGCTGACCTAGTAGAGATTAAATAATAAAAACGAGACTATAACATTTTGTATAAGTAATGGTAGGTGTATTTGACAGGAAGTTAATATACAATCTACCATTACTCATATGATTTAAGGTTGCAATGCATATTCCTACTCTTACTTGATACCTGATTCTCGTCAAAGTGGTTCTTATCAAAAAAGTATGTAGCATTCAAAAAGCTATTCACTTTAAATTCAAAATAAATGAAAAAAATAATATCAATGAAGTTATTTTAAACAAGTTAGCTTTTATTGAAAAATGACAGAACAAGAAATACGAAGATAGCTATAGGAGAAGATAATTATTTTAATTCTAAGAGTTCTGCTGTTAGATTTGGGTTTAAGCAAATTGATGATTATGAAACAAAATTTGAATTAAGTAAGAATGATTTTAATTGGGATGATGAGAAACTAGAAGAAAGTGATTGTATGATGCATACAGAAAGATTTAAAGAATTGAGAAAAAGAGTTTTTTTGCTTTTAAAGCCCTTTATAAAATCAGTGATGAACTTTTAATGTCTTTGGATGATGATAAGGAGTTGAAAATGTTGCTGATGAAGTAAGAAGATCTACTTGGGAAATTGAAAATCTTGAGTTTGAAAACGAAAAAATTAAACATTAATAAAGATCATATATAGTAATAATTTAAATTTCTCTGATTTGGGGAATAAATACAATTAAAATAAAAATTTTATGTCGGAAATAATTTCAATGATAAAAAGATTACCTATAAATAAAATATCAGAGGTGTATTTAATCGGTTCTGGTTCTAATTATTATAGGATTTTTCTTATGGATGAATCAGAATGTGCTGTAAGAATTGATTTAAAGAGAGAGTTAAAAGGAAATTTTCGTAAGGTAGAAAAGTCAAGTATACATATGGGGAATTCAACAATAAGTGTGACACCAAAGAGAGCAACTGAATTATTGACTAAGTGTGAATATATATACGATGGATCTGAACAAAAAAAAGAGACATTTGATTTAGTATTGAATCTGTTGAATATTTGTGATTTTAGGGGCATAAAACGAGATAAAACTAATCATACCTTTGCCTCTTGGTTACTATTGCAAGAAGGACGTGATGATTTAATAGGAGAGATAGAATTTGATATTTCAAGAGATTCGAAATTAAGTGGTTTAGAATCATATGAAGAAATAGAAGAAAGAGTGAAAAACGCAGTTTGCTTAAATTCTTCGGATAAACCATTACAGTGTTTAGAACTTGCAAAAAAGGAATATGATATATATCTAAAGAATTGTATAATGAAAACAAAAATTCTCTAGTTAAAATTGGTAGAACTAAAAATATTGCAGCTCGTGTTTCTCAATTACAAACATCATTACCTTATGACTTAGAAGTTATTTGGTATATTGAGACTGATGATTATTTTGAACTTGAAAATAAATTTCATGAAGAATTTAAGACTAAGAGGGAAAGAAGAGGATGGTTTAATTTAACTAAAAATGAAGCACTTGAAATTCTCCATGAAAATAATGGAATATTAGGTAAATGAGATTTGTAGTCTTGTACTATTTCTTGGTTTAAATATACTCCTGTTAAAGAAAATGCTATATAATCCTTTAGATTAATTTGTGATAAAAGACACACAATAGTTTCATATAATATGGAACTATTGTTGTATGTTTGCGTAAATTCAAATGTATACTTTACAACTGATGAACAGATTATCTATAAATAATATTGAGAAACTTGAATCTTTAAGTAGTGAACTAGAGTTTGAGAAAGCTTCTAGTCTATACCTAAAACTTCGAGTGTTGGTGAAGGAGGATGATTCTTATATTCCTGTTCGTAAACATGTGCGTAAGTTAATAAAGAAGTACGAGCTAGAACATTGGACTGATGAGGAGAATATAACTGATGAACAGGTTAAAGAAAGTGATTTGGCTGAACAGCTTGTGCAATTGGAGAATCTTTTTTATCAGAGAAGAAAGGAATTAATTAAGCTTAGTCTAAAGTCTAATGATTTGAATCAGAGTGATCTTGCTAAATTACTTTGTCATAGTAAATCTTATATGTCTGAACTTATTAATGGTTTACGTCCTTTCTCTAAAGAGGATATTGTTGTAATGAATAGGCTTTTTAAGATTTCACTTGAAGATTTAATGCCTACTTTTATAAAGGCTGAAAGAGCACTGCATATTAGAAGAACTCTTAAATCTCTACCTAATAATAAAATAAAGTTGACTCGTAAAGATCTTGATCTACAGTCTGTTTGTGTCTGATTGATTATAATGCTCGGATTCGGTAGGATGAACTGCTCGGTAAATTTATTAGATTTGATAAATATGAACTTTTTATATTATTTTTTATTTGTATTTATATAATGCAGGAATTTAGCAGATAATTCTGCCGTTATAAGTGAAAATAATCCCATACCACTTATTGTTAAAATCATTGCAATTATTTTTCCTGCTTTAGTAACAGGGAATATATCTCCATATCCTACAGATGTTAAAGTTATAAAAGACCACCATATAGAATCAAAAAATTCATTTACATTTTGGTTTGCATCTTTTTCAATACTATAAAAAGCAAGAGAAGCGTAAAATACTAGAACTATAAGAATTGCAATATATGAAATAAGGACACTTCTTAATTTATTTGCTGTTAACCATCTAATTATAGGTAATACTCCTTTTACTCCCCTTAGTAGTTTTATAAATTTAAGAAATCTTAGAACTCTGGCAACTCTAAAGGCACGAAGAATACCACCAAAAGGAATAGATGATAATAAATCTATCCATCTCCTTTTAAAATATTGTTTTTTATTATCAGAATAGTAAAGAAAATAGAAAAAATCAAGTAGAAATATCATACAAATACCAAGATCAACCCAATCTAAAATAACTTGAGTAGCATATGAAAAAGGAGAAATTATCTCTATTGATAATTCTGCTATAACATATAGAGAAAGTAACATTATAAAGATTTCCCAGATAGCTTGTTTTTTTACATCAATCATCATGTATCATATATAGTTTAATAAAGATTCAAATATATATTATTTGATTAAACAATTGATGTTGTATGAATATTAAAAAAAGAAATATTCTAATTATTATAAAAAAGTAAGTAAATGATTAGTATATTTTATGATGTTTATTAAATATTTGTCCAGCTTTTTGAGTTTGTATCTTTAATTTTGTAAGCAATAAGATTTTATCTTATGAAGATATTACAGCAGATAGCCAAGAAGGTAGAGAAGAAGGAAGAGGTGGTTAACTTTTAAGTATGCAGATCTTGGAGTGAAACTTATAGCAATATGAGGCAGCCATAAAGACCCTTGTGAGTCTTGAGGAACAGGGAAATAAAAAGGTTATCTAAAGGTGTTTAATCTTAATAGCTGTCTGTGTTCTTCTGTCTGTCCTGTGTGTTTTCTTCATATTTGGATATTGCTTGAATCGGTACTTAGATATTCTTCTACGATTTGTCGCTTTTCTGTTTCTGTGAAGTAATTGTTTGGAGATTTTATTATTTCTCCTTTTTCTAGTCCTGTAATAAGTTTACTTTTTTCTGTCATTTCTTTTAATGATTTTTTGTAAAGCTATTTTCGGACGAGACAATTATTTAAATTTTGTATCTCACAAAAGTATTTAGTATGTTTAAACGTGTAAGTTAACAGAATTAAGTATAGAGAGTATCTCAAAGTCTGAAATGAATGATTTAAAAGGTGGTTTCCGTTTGTGCGGTTGGTAAAATGTCAGAGATAGGAGATAGGGTAAATCAGTAATATATATATAATGGATAAATTTTTAAGAATTGTTATTATATACGCGAGTCTATTATGTTTTTTTTCGTGTGAAAACGTAAATAAGAAAGTAGATAATAAGCTAAGTAAGAAAGAATATAAATATGCTTCAATGAAAGATGGTGTTTTGCATCTTGATTTAAATGAAGCGAGAAAGCATCCTAGAGATATAATGCTTTCTGAAATATGTGATTCTTTAATATATATACCACTGGAGACAAATAAAGAGTGTTTAATAAATAGATCTTTTCCTAAAATTGTAAAAGACGGAGATGATATATTTATTGACTATAGTTGGGGTTTATATCATTTTAATATAAAAGGTGAATTCGTATGCCAAATAGGTAAAATAGGAAGAGGTCCAGACGAGCATGTATGTACTAATTTTTGCATTAGTAAAAAAGATAAGAGAATATATGCGGTAGCAAATTATAAAAGAAGAATACTTCAGTTTGATTATAGTGGTAAACTCTTAAATGATAATGTAAGAATTAATGACATCCCTTGTGATTTTGAATACGATGAGTTAAATGATTACATTATTAGCTCCCACGATTATGAACTGCAAACTAGAGGATTATTAGATTCATTACAATATGATGTCTTTAAAATAAGGAATCTAAAAGGAGAAATATCTCATGTCCATAAAAGTAAGACCTTTCCCAAAGAAGATATAAAAAAAGGAAGTATGAGTGTGTGTATAAAAGGTGCAAATATTCATAGATATAAGTCCTCTTTTTATATACAAGAATTATCAAATGATACAATATTCCGAATTAATAATTCTCAACTAGAACCTAAATATATTTTAAATAATAAAATATATAAACAAAAGATGAATTTTAAGAATTATATGAATGTAGTTAAGAATCGAAAAGATAATTCATATGCACGAAATCTATTTTATAATAGAATTATTGGAGAATCAGAAAGATATATCATCTTGGGTAATAGTGAGCATTTTATATATGATAAAAGAGAGAGAAAACTAGAAATGTTTAGAAATGGCATTAAAGCACATGGAGGTTTTAATAATGATTTAGACCAGATTATTAAGGGGTCGCCTCAATTTGTTCTTAATGAAAAGTATTTGTTGTTTACTGTGTCAGCAGTTGATGTTATTGAGCGAAACACTAAATACACTGAATGTACTGGGGATAAGCACGTGAATAAATATACCAAATATGTGGAAAACTTGAGCTGTAAGATTTCTGAAGAAGATAATCCAGTATTGGTATTAGCTCGCTTAAAAAACTAAGCTATTTTATTTTAGTTAATAACACCAAAAAGATGCTCCAAAAGAATTATTTTTAAACTATAAATTTATTACAATGAGACATACACTGAAATTATATATAGCACTGATAATAATGGCAAGTATTTGTTTTGGATGTGGTAATAATACTTCTAATAGATCACCATTATCAAATGATATAAATAAATATGCTTCAATGAAAGATGGTATATTGCATCTTGATTTAAATGAGGCGAGAAAGCATCCTAAAGAGGTAAGATTTTCAGAGATATGTGATTCTATTATATATATTCCCTTAGAGACTAAGAAGGAATGTATAATTGGATCAGGAGGAACAATTGAAATTGATGAAGAGAATATTTTTATCAATTTCTCACATGGTTTATATCTTTTTAATATTGAAGGTAAATTTTTAAGACAGATAGGTAGAAAAGGAAGAGGGCCAGGAGAGTTTGTATGCACTGAATTTTGCTTAAACAAAAAGAAAAAAAGAATTTATGCTGTGGCATTATATAAACATATAATTCTTGAGTTTGATTATAGTGGAAAATTACTAAATGAGAACCTAAGAGTAAAGGACTATCCAACCAATATGATATACTGTGATAAAACAAACACAATATTTTCAACACATGATTACAATCTAAGTTCAGATGGGCGTTCTAAAGCTAAGACACAGTATCCATTACTTTAAGAGAGAGATTTAAAAGGTAATATATTAAGAAGTATTAAAAGTAGTTATTTCCCTATGAAATATGGGGTACCTAAAATGAAAGTTGAAGTTTCTGTATCAGGAAATACTCTTTCCCTCTATCAGGATTCATGTATTAGAATTCAAGAATTTGCAAATGATACCTTGTATGAATACAGAGGTTCTAAATTATATCCACAAATAATCTTGAATAATAAAGAGTATAAATATAAATTCACAGGTGAAAATGTTGAGAGAGCCAGATTAACTGGTGATTTTAGACATGTAAAATATAATCGTATTATTGGGGAAAGTAAGAGATTTGTATTTGTTGGAGATAGTGAGTTTTTCTATTATGATAAAGAGAAAAAGATCTTGCATAATATGAAAAGTAAGGACTTTAAGAACATATTAGACAATGATATTGATGATATTTTTATGGGAAAAATAAAAAGAATTATTAATAACAAATTTATTTTAAGCGATGTCTCTGCTGATGAGTTTATTGAAAGAACTGAGGTGTCTACTATGAATAAAGGGAAGAGGTATATGAGCCATAGTATTGCAAAAGGAATTTCAGAAGAGTCAAACCCAGTACTGATCTTGTATAGATTAAGAAATTGAGTAAAGCACAAATTCCTACTCAAGAAATGAGATTATAAACTGGAGGAGATAGCATATGTAGTTGCTCGTGTTATTATGAAGGAACAGCTGGAGCTTCTGTTGTAATGAATAGGCTTTTCAAGATTTCACTTGAAGATTTGTCCAGTTTTTTGCGCAAAAAACTGGACAAATTGTTTTAAAGTTGTATCTTTAATTTTGTAAGCAATAAGATTTTATGTTATGAAGATATCACAGCAGATAGCCAAGAAGGTAGAGAAGATGGAAGAGGGGTTAACTTTTAAGTATGCAGATCTTGGAGTGAACCTAGAGCAATATGAGGCAGCCATAAAGGCCCTTGTGCGTCTTGAGGAACAGGGAGTGATAAAAAGGTTATCTAAAGGTGTTTATTATAAACCTAAGCAGAGTGTCTTTGGTGTTATAGGTCCTAGAGAAGAGGAGAGGTTACGTCCTTATCTTTATGATGGAAAAAAAAGATTTGCTTATATAACAGGAGCGTCATTATACAATAGGATGGGTTTAACAACTCAAGTAGCCAATACTATAAAGGTTGCTAGTAGGGGTAGGAGAGTAAGCACCAGTATAGGCAATTTAAAGGTTATGCCTGTGAAAAGTTATTTAGATGTAACAAATGATAACTATCTTTATTTAGAGTTTTTGGATGCATTAAAAGATTTTAATAACATATCTGATATAGATAAGCGTATGGCTATTAAA
The DNA here is from genome assembly GCA_049671745.1 of Marinifilaceae bacterium. Lineage (GTDB taxonomy): Bacteria > Bacteroidota > Bacteroidia > Bacteroidales > Marinifilaceae > SNAP01. The sequence continues at coordinate 41,461 of JBATVL010000087.1, read as the reverse complement.
ATTCTTCGAACTAAGTTAAGTGAGTTTGCAGATATAAAGAAGTTAATTAAAATAGCATTAGAGTATCCAGCTAGAACTAGGGCTTTTTTAGGAGCATTATTAAAATATACTCAGATTGATGAATCTGAAATATTGAAATTAAGGAATAGTTTGAATTTAGTAAGTAAATATTCGCTAGGATTGAATGATGATATACTTGAAGGAGCTAGTTATTGGAGAATAAAATAGGAGGATAAATAATGATATTACATAATGATAAAGAAGTATTTCATGATGCAATAGTAAAGACATCAGAAATGTTTAGTATCCGTGAGATTTACATAGAGAAAGATTATTGGGTAACATATGCATTGAAAACAGTGTTTGGTTCGCCAATAGGAAAAGAGTGTGTTTTTAAAGGAGGTACAGCTTTGTCTAAATGTTTTAATTTAATCGATAGATTTTCTGAAGATATAGACCTTGTTATTTTGAATAAACCAGAAGATACAGGTGGTCAGTTGAAAAAGAAATTAAAGGCAGTAAGTGAAGTTATAGGTTCTGTGTTAAAAGAAATTGATGTAGATGGAATTACCAATAAGAAAGGGCAAGTACGAAAGATTGCATATGAATATGACAGAATATGTACAGGAGAATTCGGACAGATAAGAGATAAGATAATACTTGAATCTAGTATTTTTGGCTTTTATGAACCATCAAGTGATGAGTTTGTGAGTAGTTTTATTGCCGATATGATAAAAGAAAGTGGCTTAGATTATTTGTTAGATAAATATGAAATGCATCCATTTAAGGTGCGAGTATTAAGCAAGCTTAGGACTTTTTGTGAGAAAATTATGAGTTTGGTAAAATTCTCACATACAGAAAATGCATATGAAGATTTATCGAATAAAATAAGGCATTTCTATGATCTTCATAATATGCTTAAAGATGAAGAAGTTCTTACCTTTTTAGAGGGGGATGATTTTGATGATATGCTTATCAGAGTTGGAAAGGACGATAAAGATAAATACAAAAATAATGCAGAATGGATTGATATTCATCCATCAGAATCAATAGTCTTCTCAGATGTTGAAGATTGTTGGGGTAAGATAAGTGGAAGTTACAAAACAAGTTTTAGTGAAATGGTTTATGGAGAACTACCACAAGAAAAAATAATAATAGAAAGTCTAAAAAAGATATCTACAAGGATTAATAGAGTAGATTGGAATTTGCAATAATTATATAGAAATAGAAAGTGCTGATTGATCTAAAAGGATAGATATCATGGAGTGATATGATGAATAGGTTAAAGAAAGTAGAAGAATAGTTCTCTTTAATGATTTTGTGCATATGTCTTTTTCTCTAAAGGATGTTGAACATGAATTAAATGAAAGAAGGACTAGTTATAATATTTGTATTAATATTGATAGTTTATATCTTCCTATAAATAATTTACTTATTAAAAATAAAAAGCAAGAGATACTTTTACCTATAATTCAGACTCTATTGTATAAAGGAAAGGTTGATGTTTATGATGTGCTTAATGATGAGATCGTTAAAGAGATAATTCTTTTGCATTATAAAGGTCTTAGCGGTGAGCAGGAGATTTATAGAATTGCGGGTTCCTCTAATATTTATACTAATGTTATCTCTATAGGTGAATAATTTATATGTTTGCTGTTTTTCTTCTTTTTTTCATAAAAACTTCTATTATGATTGTTTAAACTAAAAATATTATATTAATTTACTTTAGGTGAATAGTATAAAATGTTAAAACGTTTAGAATGAAGAAAAGTGTGATATTGTCACTTATTGTTTTGTTGATATTAGGTTCGTGGTTTAAAATTCTAGATAAGTATTCAGAAGATTATGTGAATGATTCTTTAGTAGAAGCAGGAGTGGCGTATGGCACTGCTCGTGGTATTAATGGAGTTGTGTCTGTTCTACAATCAACAGAGGTTGAATTTGGTTTAGGTGTGAGTGGTTCTATGACTTTGGGTGAGATATTGGATCCTCTTAATGATTTGATTGAGAGGTTTTCTGATGTTATGTTTGTTGTTATAAGTTCGTTAATGTTGCAAAAGATTCTGGTGCTAATTGTGTCAAATACAGTTTTTACCGTGGCATTAACATGTTTAGGAATCTTCTCAGGATTAATGATTCTCTTGAAATCAAATGTGTACCTTAAGTCTTCTTTAAGATTTTTTCTAGTATTTGTGGTTATTCGATTCTCAATTGTTTTTGTCTTAATTCTCAATAGTCTTGTTGGAGATTTATTTCTTTCTGATCAGATTAGTAGTGGTAATAATGAACTTAAGAATGGTGAAGAGAAGTTTAGAAGTATGTCTGGGGATGATGTTTCTAATGCAAAATTTTTAGAGATTACAAATATGATTTCAGATAAAACGAGTGAGAAAGTAGTTCTTGAAAAAGATTTGTTGTTGATTACTCAGAAGATAAAGAAAATGGATTCTAATTCATCTTGGTATTCTGCTAAGGATAATAAATATAAGTCTTTGGAGAAGAAACAGGGAGATATAGAAGATAAAGTAGAGGCTTTGCAGAATGATATTGATACTGGTAGAGATGAACTTAAGGGGGGATCAAGTATATTAGATAAGTTTACTAAGATAAAAGATAGCTTGACTCCAAGTGTTATTTCTGCTAAAGTATCTGATATGGTTGATAATATTTTTAATCTGCTAATGTTGTTTTTATTGCAATCAGTATTAATTCCTCTTTTATTTCTATACTCGTTGAAGTATTTAGTAAAATTGGCTTGGAACATGAAAATAGAACTTTAATTATAAAAGAAATGACAATAGAAGAGATTCATAATAAGATAGCTAAACCAGTTACAGCATTTACAACTGGTGGATTTAGACCGACAAATACAATTGAAGAGAGTTGGATTGGAAGAGTTACTGCATTTAATGAAGATGAGGAGATTCCTTTAGATAAATATGGAGATTTAATGATTCCATTGATGCAGTTGTATCTTCCTAATTTACCTTTTGTTCATAATAGTATTAGGAATACAAAAATTATTACTGTTTTTATCTCTAAGGAATTTCCTGAATGTCTTGAGAAAATGGGGGAGAACTGGATTGTAAGAGAGTATGATAATCTTGATGAGATTGTAATTAAGAAGTTAGTAAATCCAGAATCATTTATTCAAGCATTTCCCTTAAAAGCTGAGTTTGTTGAGAAGGATTTCCCTATTTGGGATGGCGGCGGATTGTCTATGGAAATGGAGGATGAGATAATTAAATTGGAAGATGAGGGAGTTATTGATTCTTATTATGATATAACTGATCATGTTTATGAGCATAAAATAGGTGGTTATCCTTCTTTCTGTCAATCAGGAATTGGAGATTCAGACGGTTTTGGTGATGGCTTTGAGTTTGTATTTCAGATTTCATCTGATGGAAAGGCAAATTTGAATGTTGTTGATAGTGGTAGTCTGATGTTTGCTAAGAATGAAGTAACTGGAGAGTGGAGTCTTTATTATGATTTTTATTAGTACCGTTACCTTTGTTTTAAATAAATAATTGATATTATATTAAAGGATAAAAGATGAGTTATAAAAAATTAACAGCAGGGAAGCGAATTAAAGCGATGTTTTTAGATCATATTGTAATAATGTTTGTTATGATGTTCTTTGTGTTGTTAGCTAATATTATTACATTAAAAGGTAGTGTAGGAGACTCTACAGATTCAATGCCTAGAGAAAATGGTTATTATTTATATCTAATGGTTTTTGTGTACTCCTTATATCTGAATAAAGATATATTAATGGGGAAGAGTGTTGCAAAGAGAGCATTAAATCAAGAAGTTGTTAATGTAAAAACAGGAGAATTAGCATCTTCCCTAAAATGTTTAGTACGAAATCTAACAATTGTAATATTCCCTATTGAAGTACTTGTTATTTTAGTAAGTCCGTCTAGAAGAATAGGGGATTTTATTGCAGGAACAAGAGTTGATTTTATATCTGGAGAGAGAAATATAGGAGCTAAGTTTGATTTAAAGAATTTGATTATATCAGTTGTATTAGGATTTATGATTGTTTTCTCATCTTCTTTACTATTTAAGGGTAAATCTGTATTTAATCTATTTGCCAATTACGATTATATTGAATCTTCTTTTAATAAAAATTTATCCAGACAACTAGAGATACATCTAGATAGTACTCAAAATGATTATTTAAAGAATACTCATATTCAAGTATATGATTCTATAACAAATGATACTCTTAAATATATTTCAGCATCTTTTTCTTTGAATGAGAATTATATTGAGAGTAGCTCTTTTGATGATGTAAAAGAGGATATTTTTAACTCTATGTTCGATATTGTTCCTAAATCAGATTTTGTACTAAGTGCTACTTTTAAATATAATGGAAAATCTTCAAGCCAGTCTACTTGGAGTAAGTATGATTGGAGATAAATGTATATATAATTAAAACATATGAACAGTAAATTAGATAATATGCCTGGTAAAACTTTCACATTAAAATTTAACTTAACGATAAAATAAAAATGAAGTATTTTCTAATAATTAGTTTTTTCTTGACATTTACTAATTTAACTAATGCGCAAAAGAACGTGTCTATAACTATAGATGATGTAACAAAATCAATTAGGTGGACTAAAGATTCTTATGATTCTAGATTGCTTGATAAATTAGATTCTTTAGATATTCCAATAGCAATATTTATAAATGAAGGTTTGCTTTATAAGGAGGAAAAACTTCGTAAGAATTCATCTCTTATTAATAATTGGGTAAAGAAGGATTATATTACTCTTGGGAATCATACATTCTCTCATTCTCGTTATTCAACTGCTGGGTTTAAATCTTTTACAGACGATATCTTAAAAGGGGAGAGTATCTCTCGTAAGCTTGCCGATAAGTATAATAAACCTCTAAGATATTTCAGATTCCCTTATAATGATTTGGGGAAAGATTCTTTGCAACATGTCAAAATAAAGCAATTCTTATCGGATAATAATTATGTGAATACTCCTTTTACTATAGAGAGTTCTGATTGGGTGTATAATAAAGTTTATGAGTATTATTTGAATAGAGGTGAGAAGCAAAAAGCTAGAGAGATTGGTATTCAGTATGTAGATAAGACATTGGAGTATTTTGATTTTTTTAATGATTTTAGTGTAGAGAATTATGGCCGTTCTGTTAATCAGATATATTTATGCCATGATAGTAAGTTGAATGCAGATTTCTTAGATCTGATAGTTCAGAGATTAAAAGATAAGGATTATTCTTTTATAAGCTTGAAGGATGCTTTGTCGGATAAAGTATATGCCCAAAAAGATTCGTATTTTAGAAAGTGGGGCGTTTCATGGTTTTATAGATGGATTAAAACTCAGAAAGAGAGAGTTAAATATATGAGGCAGGAACCTTCTATGTCTGAAATAATGAGTTTGTTTAACAATATTAAATAGAATTGTTTTTTTTATAAAAAAGTACTGTTATGATTGTTTGAACTATATATAATATGTTAATTTTGTTTAAAATATGTAAATAAATAAACAAAAATTAATGAAAAAGTTATTATTGTTATTATCTCTTATCTTAGTAATTACAACTGCTAGTATTAGTCAAACAATTGTAAAAGCAAATAGAGTAAAAGAATCTTTTGTAAAGCCACAAAAGAAAGATGTTTCTATAGATATTGGATTTAGACCTTCTAATGGTGATGATACTGAAAATATGAAGGCTATTAATCTTAGGTATTTTATTAAAGATGATGTAGCTATTCGTTTTGGTTTGAATATTGATTATACTAAGACAAATTCAGATGTTTCTAATTTAATAAAACAGAGTTCTAATAATGTTATTCTTGAAAGTTCTGCTGAAATGACTTCTAGTGTATTGTTATGGGGTTTCAATATTGGCTTTGAGAAACATTTAAAGGGTATAGCTAAGATTTCTCCCTATTTTGGTTTCGATTTTATTTATAATGATCTGAGTTCGCAGATGGTTGCTGCAGGAACTTATAAAGATAATATTTCTGGTTCTACTACTTTAGTAAGCGTTAAAACTGTCGGAAGCACTAGTTTTGCTGTATGGAAGGATGTTTTAAAAAGTAATGATGTTCAGGATAAATTAATAATTGAAAATCCTAAAGATAGAGATTATTCTGAAATAGGTTTGAATCTTATTGCTGGTGTGAATTATTATGTGATTAGAAATATATATTTAGGTATAGAAATGGGCTTTGGCCTTAAAAATAGGTGGTTAGGAGATGTTTCTGCAAAGAATTATTCAGGTGAATCAGTGTCTGGTTCTTATAATAATCATGGTGTGGATGAAATGAGGGATGTTAGTCTTCCAGAGTTATCTGCATTCAAATTTAGTAATAATGTAAGTATGTCTATCAAATTAGGCTTTGTTCTTTAGATTATGAATAGAAAATTAAGCCTATGAAAAAGATATTATAAGGATGTAAACATATATATTTGGTAAGGTATTTTCTCAATTTGGATCTTTATGGTTAGATTTTGTTAGAATATCTTAATCATATTGTTTAACTTAATATATTAATTATGAAATTTAATCATTTTGGCATTCCTACTAACGAACCTTTTGAAGGTGAGATTGATTTACCACATCTTAAAATGACTGTTTCTGATCATGAGAATAATCCATATGGTATTCAATGGATGAGATTTTGGGAAGAAGCTCCTTATCCTGAGTTAGTTAGAACAAAACCTCATATAGCTTTTGAAGTAGAAGATATAACAAAAGAACTTGTTGGTAAAAAAATTATAATAGAACCAAATTCTCCAAGTATAAACTTGATAGTAGCTTTTATAGAAGAGAATGGTGTTCCTGTTGAACTGATGCAATATAAATAGAAAATTCTCTTTAAAACATCTTTTGTTTACATAAATAAATTGTAATTTAGTTAAATTAAATTATAAATATGAAACAAATGAAAAAGATATTTCTTTTTTCTCTTGCACTAGTTGTTGTATCTGTTACTTTTGCCCAAACATCTGTAAATATAGATTTTAATGAAAAAGAGCTTTTGAAACCAGTAAAAAAATATATATCTGTGGATGTTGATTTTACTCCTTTTGATGGTGCTAATATTGTAAGTATGAAAGCTATTAATCTTAGATATTTTTTTAGAAAGAATATGGCTATTCGTCTAGGATTGAATTTTGATTATAGTAGTAATAGTGAAGATAGATCTGATTTGATAGATGATGTTGCTGATAATATTCTTAGTGAATCTTATGGTGATGTATCTTCGTCTACAATATTGTGGGGATTTAATATTGGTGTTGAGAAACATTTTAAGGGCACTAATCGTTTGTCTCCTTATTTGGGTCTGGATTTTGTATATAATCGCTTTAGCTCAAAGATGGATTATTACTCTACTCATATAGATAAAGATCTTGGGTTTACTACCTCTGTGTATGTTAGTACTCAGGGTAGTACTAGTGTTGCTAAGTGGAGAAATATCTCTGATGGCTATAGAACTGATGAGAAATTAATAATTGATAAACCTGAGGATAGGGCTTATTATGAATTAGGTCTAAATTTGATTGCAGGCGTAAATTATTATGTGATTAAACATTTGTATTTAGGTGTTGAAATGGGTTTTGGGTTTAAGAATAAATGGTCTGGTGATGTTTCTGCAAAGAATTATTCTGAGAAGTTTTATACAAATAGTAATTTTGATAATAATGATATTGAAAAGAATAAGTTGTCTGATATTAATCTTCCTAATAGATCACAATTTTTAATTAGTAAAAATATAAATTCAGCTCTTAAGCTTGGGTTTGTGTTTTAAAATTATTCTTAATGTAATTATTAAACCTTTGTATTTAAGTTATATTCTTTTTTGTGTCTTTTTGATTTGTCTACGGTTTTTGTGTATTAAGTTTTTAATGCTATTTTTATGAAGAATAAATAGTAATATAAATGAATAATACAGAAGATCTATTAGAGTTTATTAAGGGAGGTAGTGAAGAGGCGTATAAATTGCTTTTTTATAACTACTATTCTGATCTTGTTTATTATGCTGTTTCTATTATTCATGATACTGCTATTGCTGAAGATATTATACAAGATTTTTTTGTAGATTTGTGGACAAATAAACGTTTTAATACAATTAATAAGAATTTAACTTCTTTCCTTTTTAGATCGGTTAAAAATCATTGCCTTAATTATATACGTGATGTTGAACGTAAAAATAAACATCTTTCTAATTATCATTTTGAAGTGGATACTGTTGAGTCTGTTGTTGATTTGATTGATAAAAAAGAAATTATTTATAAGGCAATTAATCAGTTACCAGATAAATGTAAACAGATATTTATACTTTGTTGTGTTCATGATTATAAATATCAGGAGGTAGCTGAGGATCTTGATATTTCTATAAATACTGTTCGTACACAGATGTCTAGAGCTTTTAAAAAAATGCGCCTTTCTCTTAGCCCTAGTTTATTTTCTTCTTTCCTATTTTCTTTTTATACAAGAAATAAAGCTTGCTGTTAATAATTTTCTAAAAAAATATAGTTTTTTGTAACATCAAGATGATCTTTTGGTGTCTTTACTATAAAAAGAGAATTAATGATAGATTCAATTTGGGATATAATTGCACGTGTTATTCGAAAAGAGGATGTCTCTTCTAAAGAAAATTCCTTTTTTGAGAAATGGTGTAATTCTTCAAATGTGAATAGGAGGATATATCATCGTATAGATTCTTGTGTTAATCAGTTATCTATGGATAAGCCTTCATACAAAATTGATGTTGATAAAGCTTTTTATAGAAATAAATTGAGAATTCAGATTAAGGAAAAGAAGAAGAGATCCGTTTTTTTTGATTTTATAGTCTATGCTGCTTCTATTATTTTGGTGTTTTCTTCTGTTTTATTTTTCACCAATCAACTTAAGAATAATTATAAAGTCGTAAAGTTTAGTAATGCTGTTATAAAAAAAAATGAAGCTAAAAGTGTTATTCTTCAATTTAATGATAATTGTGAAGTGAAATTGAATTCTAATTCTTCAAAAACTATTATAAAGGAAAAACTTGGTGCACTGATTACTAATGATGGGACTGTAATTAAATATAATGTTGATAATAGTAAAGTCCTTAAGCTTAAATATAATAAACTACTAATTCCGAGAGGTGTTAAATATAAATTAGTTTTGAGTGACGGAACTAAGGTTTGGCTTAATTCTAAAAGTAGCCTTAAATTTCCTGTAGTATTTGGTGAAGAGGTGAGAATGGTATTTCTTGAAGGTGAGGCTTTCTTTGAGGTGACTAGTGACAAAAATCGTCCATTTATTGTTAATAGTAAGAATGTTAAGACACGCGTTTTTGGTACTTCTTTTAATGTATCTTCTTATGGTAATTCTGTATTGACTACTCTTTTAGAAGGTTCTGTTCTTATAGAAGATGAATTTAAAAAAAGTTTATTTCTTATACCTGGAGAGCAATCAATATATGATATTGATAATCATACTGTTGTTAAAAAGAAGGTGGATGTTAGTCTTTTTACTTCATGGAAAGATGGTTATTTTAAATTTCATAATGAAAAATTAGAGAATATAATGATTTCTATTTCTAGATGGTACGATATTAATGTTGTTTATGTCGATGCTGAGGTTAAAGATATTAGATACTCTGGTAAAATAATGCTTAACAGAGATATATACGATTTTCTAGGCATGTTAGAAATTACTAATGATATTTGTTTCGAGATAAAGAAAAATTCTGTTGTTGTTTCAAAAAAAACAAAATCGCATAAGTAGTGAGATACTTATACGATCTTTTATTCTGTATTCATACTAGGCATTACTAATTTTTAGCATGAATACTATTTATAATTTAATACGTACAAAGGTATGAAAAAACAAGCAAATGATGTCATCCGGCTTGACGAGATTACATTTAAAAAAACTTTTAGGGCTTTAAAAAGTTTTTTAATTATTATGTTTTTAGGAAGTATGCAGCTTTCTGCAAATGTGTACTTAAATGATCAGAGAGTTACATTTAATCTTAAGAGTGTAACTCTTGATGAGGTTATGAATGAAATTAGTAATCAGACAGATTATGAGTTCCTTTATAATCAGAGTATTATGGAGGATGAAAAGATTCTGGATTTACATGTTGAGAATAAACTTGTTAAGTATGTTCTTGATATGGTGTCTGTACAGAATACTCTTGAGTATCAAATTAATAATAATTTTATTGTTATTAGAAAGAAATCAGATCAGCAATCTGTTCAACAAAAGAAGATTACTCTCTCTGGTGTAGTTAAGGATATTGATGGGGAGTCGCTGCCAGGTGTTTCTGTTTTTATTGATGGTACTAAGTATGGAGTGTCTACTGATATGGATGGAAAATATATTATTGAATTCTTAAATGCTGGTAAGGTTAAAATTACATTTTCTTTTGTTGGTATGATAACTCAGGTTGTTAAGTATACTGGGCAGAAAAATATGAATATTATTCTTGAGAATGATTCAGAGAATCTTGAAGATATTATTGTAACTGGTTATCAGAAAATAGATAGAAAAAGAATGACAGGGGCTGTAAAGGTTATACAGGCGGATAAAATTGCTAATAGTGGTTTCGTTTCTGTTGATCAAGCTATACAAGGTCAAATATCCGGTGTGTCTTCAATGAAAATAAGTGGTAGACCTGGTGCGTCTACTCAAATTAGAATTAGAGGTATGAATACTTTAACGGGAGATTCTAATCCTATTTGGATTGTTGATGGCATGCCAATGCAGGGGGCAACACCAAGAATAGGTGCTGGTGGTAGTGATTTTACAAATTCAGTATTGACTAATGGTATTGGTAATATTGCGGTAGAAGATATTGCTTCTATTACTGTATTGAAAGATGCTGCTGCTTCAACAATTTATGGTGCTCGTGCTGCCAATGGAGTTATTGTTATTACAACTAAAAGAGGTCGAGTTGGAAAATCATATTTGAATATTCGTTCTTCTTTCTCTATTAATGAAGCTCCTAAACAAAATCTTGATTTGATGAATTCTAAACAAAAGATTGCTTTTGAGACTTCATTATATAATGATTATCCGCATCTTGATATAAAAGGTAGAGTTTTTCAATTATTAAAGAAAAAAGATGCTGGAATATATTCTCAAGATTATGTTAATTCTCAGCTAGCTATATTAGGGAATACAAATACTAATTGGTTTAAGGAAATGTTTCGTACTTCTTATGCTGTCAATGAAGCTATTAGTTTACAGGGGGGAGATGAAAAAACACAGTTTTATGGTTCCTTAAATTATCAAAATGAATCTGGAATTGTTTTGAATAATGAATATAATAATTATGGTGGTGCATTAAAATTAACTCATAATTTTAACAAAAAATTAAGAATTAATTTTGATTTGAATCTTAATATGAAAGAGGATAAGTCAACTGCCAGTAGAATTAATCCTCTTGGTTATGCAACATACGCTAATCCTTATGAGAGTGTATATGATATTAATGGTCATTTGTCTTATGATAGATCTTATGAGTCTGCTCTAAGTAAGATTAATCCAGGGTATAAGTATAATTTGAATGTTATTGATGATATTAAAAATAATACTACAAATGGTAATTATTTGAATGCTGCCTTGAATGTTAAGCTTGAATATGAGATTATAAAGGGCTTTATGTTTGAATCTCAAGGTGCTTTTGGTAATACTTATTCTAATTCTAGAACAATATTATCACCTAGGACTTATTCTTCTTATAAGAATTCATGGATATCTTCTATATATAAAACTGGAGAAATTCCAAATGACCTGAATAATGGTTCTCTAGAAGAAAGTAATTCTAGAAGTCTAAACTATACTTGGAGAAATACGTTGGCCTTTAATAAATATCTTACAAAAGATCATTTTATCAATGTTATGGCAGGACAAGAGATGACTAATAATGAGACGAGATCTTTTAATAGTCGTAGTACAGAATATGATCCTGTTTATGACTTGGTAGGATCTCCAGACCTTACAGGAGTTGAGGCAAATAAATTAGATATAAAGGGGCTTGGTGGTACAAGAACTAATAGAAATAGAACTGTTTCTTTTTTTGCTACAGGAACCTATTCATATAAAGATAAATATGTATTAAGTACTAGTGGACGTTTTGATGGGGTAGATATAGTAGGAACGAATAATAGGTTTACGCCTTTATGGAATATTAGTTTTAAATACAATTTACATAGGGAAAGTTTCATTAAAGATATTGTTTGGATAAATCAATTGTCTATACGTTCTTCATATGGATATACTGGTAGTATTGATTATAATGCAAGACCTTTTCCTATTTTGCAATTCTATTACTCCTCAAGAAGAAGAGGAGATGTTTTACTTCCTTCTAATATAACTTCAGCTAATCCTTCTATTAAATGGCAAAAGAAACAGGATAGAAGCATTGGTATGGATTTTTCACTATTTGATAATAGATTTAGCGGAGATATTAACTATTATAATAATAAGTCTACTGATTTATTGGATACTAAACGTATTGCTATTTCATCAGGACGTTCTAAAATAAAGGCTAATGTTGCTTCTATTATGAATGAAGGTTTAGAATTATCTTTTAATACTCTTAATATAAGAACAAATAATTTTAGATGGACTACAAATTTTAATATTACTTTTAATAAGAATAAGGTTATTGAGACATATTATAAGGGATTGAAATATCTTCCAACGATAACAAGGGGTAGTTATAATCAAAGATATTTTATTAATGATTATCCTACTCAGGCTTGGTATGGATATCATTTTGCAGGTGTTGATCCTACTAATGGTCATACATTAGCATATATTGATAAAAAAGATGATAATGGAAAATCTGTAGGACATAAATTAAAAAATGGAAAGTATGTTATTGATATGGATACAGAGTTTAGAAAGGATGCTGTAGATTTCTTAGGTGAATCATATCCTACTTTTACAGGTGGATTTGGAACAGGAATATATTATAAAGGTCTTAATATATCTGCTATGTTCACTTATATGGGAGGGCATAAGATCGCTTCTGCTTCAATAAATTCTAATCCTCTTTATGCATCTAGGACTAATCTTAGTAGACAAGAAATGAATAGGTGGAGAAAGAATGGAGATATTACTGATGTAGCTGCTTATTCAAATAATAGCGAAAATGCTAGAAATAGATATTTCTTTGACAATCAACTTGAGGATGGTAGCTTTTTAAAATTGTCTAATATATCAGTATCTTATAATATACCTCCTGTTTTTTGTCAAAAATTAAATCTTATAAAATTACAATTGTCTTTTAATGCTAGTAACCTATATACTTGGACTAAGTATAAGGGAATTGATCCTGAAACTATGGGTGCTTTTGGTTATCCTTCTGCAAGACGTTATTCTTTTAATTTAAATATTGGAATCTAAGATGAAAAAATTTAATATATTTATATGTTTAATAACATTACTGATGGCATTTGGATGTCAGGATTATTTGAATTTAAAACCAACTAATTATATTTCTTTAGAAACTACAAAAGATGTGAATAACTTAATGTCTTCATACTTGTATGGAATAAGCAATAAGGGATGGAGTGGAACTCCATCTGTATCTATGGATGGAGTTTCTGTTGACTTTCCATATCACGTAGGAGTAACTACTAATTTAATGTTTTGTGCTGATAATATCATAATGAAAGATATTCCTAATGTTAGTTATACTTGGAATTATTTTGAAAAAGATTATTATCAAGGTGTAGATTGGAAACCTTATGATTTTTCTAAATCTTATTGGGTTGATTGCTATAGAAATATAGGTTTTTTTAATGTTGTAATGGATGCCTTAAATAAGAATGTTGATGTATCCAGCACAGAGTATAAAGAAACCTATTGTGAAGCAAAAATGCTTAGAGCAATGATGTTTTTTGAAGTTCTTAAATTTTATTCCCCTTATAAGAATATTAATTTAGGTATTCCTATTAATACATCTTCTGTATCTATAGAAGGCGGTAAAAGAAGTTCTCAAAAACAGTCTTATGATTTTATTATTTCAGAACTAAATTCTGTTTTAAAAATGAAGTTTAGCCCTACTGAATTTAATGTCTTTTATTCTGAAAATCACATGTATGCTTTACTAGCGCAAGTTTACTGGTATAAGGCTGAATCTGGATCAAAAGAAGCATCTGATTGGAATAATGCATTAAAATTTGCTAAGAAATCATTGGAGGGTAGAACTTTAACAAGAACAGCATCTCAATTAAAATCATTGTTTACATCTAATAAAATTGGATTTAATCTGCATAATCAATATAGTCTATTAATACTTTCTAGTGCAAGGCAGTCTAGTTCAAATGTTTGTGCTCCTTGGGGGTTTGGATCAGATAAAATACCTGTAAATAAAGATTTTATTAAATTGTTCGACAAAGAAGATATTCGTCTTGAGGCTTATTTTAATGACCATATGCAAATTGAAAAGTGGGAACAGAATTTTACAGTATCAAATATAATTCCTTTATGGAGAAATGCTGAAATGCAATTGATTATTGCTGAAGCTTATGCGAGGATGAATAATAAGTCGGAAGCTAAAAAGGCTCTTAATAAATTCAAGAAAAATAGAATAAAAGGTTTTACTTCTTATAATAAGAGTGATGTTTTAGATGAAATACTTAGAGAAAGAAGAAAGGAGTTTTGTTTTGAATTTGGTTATAGATGGCTTGATCTAAGAAGAGTGGAAAAAGGATTTTCTAGAATAGGGGTATCAGATAAAGTATTGAACTCGAATGCTAATAAAGTAAAGTTTACTTTAAAAGATAATGATTATCGATTTACCTTACCTATACCTTTAGATGAAGAATTAAAAGTTAATGATCATTTAGAACAAAACCCTGGATGGGGAATGATATAGTCATTAATACATTAATTAATTTAATTAAAAAATATGAAAATTTTCAATATAGCTTTTATTCTTTTTTTTGTATTATCCTGTACTCCAGATAGATATAATGTTGTAGAAAGAAATATAAGTAAAGCAGATATTAAGATTATTGAATTAAGAGCAGCAAGTGATAGAATGATTGTTGATGGAAAATCAGCTATGGAGTTTAATACTATTCTTTACGGCATAAAAAAAATAAAAAAGAGATATAAAGAACAGGTTAATGAACTTATTAGTTATAATACTACTACAAAGTTAGATACTTTTATTATTCCAAGAGATCAGTATTCTAAGGATTTAGTTAAGATATATTATAATGTTGATAAAATAGTAAGTAATAATATCTTTTACTCTAAAGGTATTACAGCTGATAAGTTAGATTTTTTTGCTAAAGTAGGTGATTTAGTATCAAAAAAAATTACTATAAAAATGCGAAAGGGTGTAGTCAATGACTATAAGGATATAGTTATTCCTGTTATCTTTCATGTTATGAATCCTCCTTCTTATACATCTCCACCAATGAAGTTAGATTTTAAGACAGTAAAGGCTAAACTTGATTTGCTTAATCTTGTTTTTAACAGAAAGAGAACTTCTAATCCTAACGCTGGGACTGCAAATATTACTTTTAAATTAGCTAAGTATGATAATGATGGAGTTTTGCTAGAACAAGAAGGTTTAGATATTAATAATTATAAAAAAACAAAGACTTCTGCTGAAATTCTTGATTTAATGAAAAAGACAGCATTATGGGATCCTTCGAAATATTTGAATATATGGATAGGTGAAATTAATGATAGTTTTAGTTGGAGTTCTGATGGAAGTGGTTCTTATATGGTTGAAAAGCCAAATGTAATATTAACAGGAAAAAGTGTTATAAAGGGTATTGAAGCGAAAGAGGTTAGTCAGTATAAAGTAACTGATGATACTAAATTAACTGATGTGGGGATTGTGTATAATAGAGAAGAATTTCTTATTACGGAGAGTAGAGGTATGTCTTATACATTATCTAAAATTATTGGATTGTATTTTGGATTAAATGAAATGAAATATAATTCTCATTGGGACTGGAAAAAGCAATCGAATGTTGATAATTTAGTTGAAGGTGATACTGATTTTTGTGAGGATACACCTGTTTATGAAGATGCTTTTAGTATATATAAAAAGATGTTAGACTCTGATACTTACTTTACTACATTTAATATTATGGCTAATTATAGTCAGAAAAATTCGATAACAGTGAATCAGGTTGATAGAATTAGAGAAGTTATAGATAAGTGTCCATCTAGATGGGCTTATAAATCTGATTGGGCTTTTACAGGTAAATAAAATGTAATAATTATAGATAATAGTTAGCTTATCTATGTTGATCCATTTATATCTAATGCACAAAATGGTGTATTTAACGATTTTAAGGTGTATCCAGATGAGTTTGTTATAGTAAAAACTTTTATTGCTGAGCAAAATGTTTTGAATAAAAAAGAGAGAGATTTATGGGCTGTATTTAATGAGAAGAGTAAGGATATCCAAAGTAAGACCATGAATAGTTTTCAAGATAAACTTAGTGATGTTAAGAATAAGAGAATATCTTCTTATCGTACTTTTATAGATAAACATATAGGAAAGATCTCAGGTGCTTTTATTTTGTATTCTATTATGAATAATGCTTTGTCTGAAGATCTTTATATAGACAAGAAGGGGTTGTTTGTTATGGTTGATAAGTTTAAAAATTTACCAGAGGGAGATGTAAAGAGGCACATGTCTTTAGTAAAAATATAAACTCTGCTATTAAACTGGGTTTTGTATTTTAGATAGTAATCTTTTTTCTTTTCCTGTATTCTCCTGGATTGATGCCAAATTTATTTTTGAAATGTCTAATAAGATGACTCTCGTCAGTAAAACCTAATTGATGTGCAATCTCTGATATTGTGAAATCACTAAGTCTAATACGGTTTTCTGCAAGTGTCATCCTATAGTTTAATATATAATGTTGTAAAGATTCGCCTGTGTGTTTCTTAAAGAATATACTGATGTAGTTTTTAGATATATTTGAATGTTTGGATATTGCATCAATCCTTATTTTTTCTGGATTATATATTTCTTGTCTTACATAGGTTAAAATCTCATTTATCTTTCCTTTGCATGCTTCTGCTTGTACCTGTTTTTCACAGTATAGATTACATATGTTTCTAGCTATAAGACTTAAAATCATACTTATTGCATCTGCTATGATTTCAGTACTGTAGTTTTTTGAGTTGTGGTGTTCTCCTAAAATAATTTCTGATATATTTAGTATGTTTTCTTTATCATGAGTTGTGTATTTAATGTCTCCTGGTATTAAATTTGGATTAAAGAGTACCGATTCAATTCTCTGCATCCATTTAGCTTTCTCTTGTATATTTCCATCTTTTCTAAATAAAGATTCAGTGAATTTAAAATAACAGAAAGATGTTTTTTCCTGTACTTCAAATGAATGGTAATCATCAGGAGCTATTAAAAATATATCATCTGCTTTATATTTAAAGGGTATGTCGTTAATGGTGTGTGTACCTATTCCTTTCTTTATCAATATGATTTCAAAATGATTATGATTGTGCACTGGGTAGTCCCATTTATTACTCTCGAATTCTAAAACACTAAATGCTTCTTGTTGTTTAAATCTTACCATGTTCTAAATGTACAGTTAATTAATGAATTTGTACAATTGTCTCTGATTCTATTTATATAGTTTTGAGTTATCAAATTTTATTGTAGTTACTTAAGTGTTGTATAACAATATCTAAAACGTAGTCGTACAAATTAGAATAATATAAATTTAAAATATTTAATGATATGAAAAAAGATAAGATTATAGAGGCTTTTCAATCTAGACATGCTTGTAAAGTGTTTGATGTAAATAAGAAAATAAGTAAAGAGGATTTTAATTTTATTCTGGAAACAGGAAGATTATCTCCTAGCTCTTTTGGATTTGAACCTTGGCATTTTATCGTTGTGCAAAATCCTGAGAAAAGAGCTTTGTTAAATGATGTGGCATGGGGAGCTATACAGAAGCTTGAAACGGCAAGTCATTTTATTATTGGTTTAACGATGAAACCTGTAATGATGAGATATGATAGTGAGTATATTAATTGGTTTATGAAGGATGTTCAGAATCTTCCAGATGATGTTGTTGCTGGTAAGGGTGAGTTCTTTAAAACATTTCAACTATCAGATTTTGATTTAAATACAGAACGTAGTTTGTTCGATTGGGCTTCTAAACAATCTTATATTCCTTTGGCTAATATGATGACTACTGCTGCTATGATTGGTATAGATTCTTGCCCAATAGAGGGATTTAAGAAAGAAGAAACAGAGAAGTTGTTGAGAGAAGAGTTTGGTGTGGATACTGATAAGTATGGATTGTCGTATATGTTGGCTTTCGGTTATAGAGTTAATGAACCTCATACAAAAACAAGAAGACCTATAGAGGATGTTGTTAGTTGGTTGTAGTAATTAATAAATTTAAAATATGTACAAAAGAATATTACGTTTGTTTATATGCAGTTATTTGATTTTAATTTCATCATTCTCGGAGGCTCAGGTTGTTATTGAGAAGTATGCTGAAGTTCCATATTCTGTTGGTAATATTGCGTATAATTATAAGAACGAATTGGTGTATAGTAATCATCCATTCTTTTCTCCTGATATAAGGGTTATGCATTATAATTCTAAATCGAAGATTGCAAGTCCCTTTCCTAATAATAAATGGAATACTAGAAGAAAAATGGATGATATGTACCTTGACGATGTTCTAGGTATTAGAAATGACAATAATGGAGTTGTGTGGATGCTTGATATGGGCTTAAAATCTAATATTACTCCAAAACTTGTTGGTTGGGATACTAGAAAGAATATACTAAAAAGGATCTATTATATTCCTAAGCCTGCTAGTGTAAATTCATCTCAACTTAACGATTTTGTTGTGGATATGAAACATCATGTTTTTGTTATTGCTGATGAGGGTATTGGAAGAGGTGGTGATGGCTCAAAAGGTGCATTGGTTATTGTGGATATGAAAACGGGAATTACTAGACGTATTCTTGAGGGACATGAATCTACTAGAGCTGATACAAAAAGTCCTATTGTTATTGATGGCAAAATAATGTCTTCAGTTAAAAATGGCAAACCAAATCCTCTTTTTGTTGGTGCTGATGGCATTACGTTAGACAAGAAAAATGAATGGTTATATTTTGCACCATTAAGTGGTCGTAAGCTATTT
Organism: Marinifilaceae bacterium; assembly: GCA_049671745.1. Classification (GTDB taxonomy): domain Bacteria; phylum Bacteroidota; class Bacteroidia; order Bacteroidales; family Marinifilaceae; genus SNAP01. The sequence goes on along the minus strand of JBATVL010000087.1, from coordinate 22,304 downwards.
CGTATCAGAATGGATTATGTTGTTAATGATAATCTTAATGTTATTGAATTAAATAGTAAAGTTGAATGTTATAGTAGTAAACCTAACAATGGTGGGCTTTCTATAGATAGAGATGGGAATTTGTACTTTACTAATATTGAGAATAAAAGTATTGGTATGATATCTGTAAAGGATAGAAGTTATTCTATATATGGTGTTAACGATGAAATGTTTTGGCCTGATGGTCTTAGTTATAATAAGGATGGTTATATGTATGTTTCTGCCGCCCAGGTTTACTTAGGAGCTCCTTTTAATATGGGAGTAGATAAAGTTATAAAACCTTTTTATATCTTCAGATTTAAACCTAAGGTAAAAGGAATTTTTGGAAGGTGATTTTACTCTCTTCTGGTACGTTGTTTGTGTTTAAATATTTTAAAAAATATAAAATGAAAGAAGTAGTAGTGATTTTTGCAATAATAAAGGCTAATATAGGATCTGAAGAGATCTTGTTTGAAGAGCTTTTGAAATTAGTTGTGTTAAGCAAAAAAGAAATAGGGAATATTAGTTATGAACTTCATAGGGATAATAATGACCCAAGCATGTTTATAATGCATGAAGTATGGGAAGATGCTAAAGCTATTGAAAAACATATGAATTCTATTCATTTTTCTGCTTTTAAGCTTGGGTCTGTAAATATTCTTGATTCATTAAGTGTAAAAGAAACAACTAAAGTTTGAGTCTAATATTATAAATATCACATTGCTTAATGTGATATTTTTTTTACTAAAAATATAATTATGGGGAAAAATAATAAATTGTTTGATTGTATTTATAACATATTTAGGTTTTTAAATAAATCCTATAGAATTATTCTAATTGTCTTAATACTTTCTACAATTGCAGTTTATCAAGTTAAGTTATTTAATGTTGATTTATTCTTGGATTCTACTGAAAAATCTGTTGTAGCTCAATATTCATTAGATGATGTAAATCTTTTATTTCCAGAGGCAACTTCATATGAGAATCATAGTGATAGTGTAAATGTATATAAGGGGGGCGAAAAGATAGGACTTGTAATTAATAGTAGCCCCTTATCTGATTCTATAGTCGGATATGCTTCTTCTGTTCCTGTGTTAATAGGTGTTGATAATACAAATAAGCTGGTAGGTGTTCTTATGCTTAAGAATACTGAATCTCCTAGTTTTGTTAAGAAATTGAAAGATGAGGGTTTCATGAATTCTTGGAATAATGTGTATGTTAATAATGTACTTTCTGAGAAAGTTGATGCAGTTTCAGGTGCTACAAAAACGAGTAAAGCAATAATTAATACAGTTAATTATCGTTTATCAAAACATTTGAATTCAATTGCACATCCTGTTAGGGATATAGATTATTGGAATCTTACTAAGATGATATTTGCTGCTATATTACTTTTGTTAGGTGTCTTTCAGTTTTTTATCCTAAAAAGATAAGAAAATATAGAATTATATATCAGCTTTCAGTAATTCTAGTCTTTGGATTTTCTCTAGGGTCTTTTATATCAATGATTTCAATATATAATTTGATGATTTATGGAATTTCCTTACCTGCAGAGTTATTGATATTTGCTGTCTTGTTATTGAGTATAATGCTTCCTCTTGTTACAGGAAAAGCATTCTATTGTACTCATGTTTTCCCGTATGGTTGTGCTCAAGATGTTGTTGGTAAGTTAATAAAAAAACCTTTAAAGATTTCGGGTAAACTTAGATCTGTTTTATCTTCATTGCGTGAAAGTATTTTTGCAATTATAGTCTTTTTATTATTAATTGGAATTAGTCTTGATCTTACAGATATTGAACCATTTTCTGCATTTTTATTTAAAACAGCTTCTGTTCCTGTTATCATTTTGGCTATTTTGTTTTTAATATTATCATTGTTTGTTAGACGTCCTTGGTGTAACTATTTCTGTCCAACTGGGCAGTTTCTAGAAATTATTAGAAAATCTATTAAATTTTAAAGTTATGAAATCAACTAATATTATTTCTATTTTACTTGCTTTAGCTTTATTTATTACTGTTTTTAAGTTTGTAGAAATTAAAACAAAAATGTCAGATTCTTCTCAAGTGATTATTTCTAAAAAAGATGCTGTGTTATCTGTTATACATAGTCGTAAAAGTGTGCGCAAATATACTGATCAAAAAGTGTCTAAAGATGATCTAATAACAATAATGAAAGCTGCTATGGCTGCTCCATCTGGACATGATACTCGGCCATGGAAGTTTGTCTCTATAACAAATCCTAATACAATTACTGAATTAAGAAAAGAGTTAGTCTGGGCTAGTGGTCTAGATTCTGCTAATGCTGCGATTGTTGTTTGTGGAGATATGAGTAAGGTTGATGATAGAAATCCTGAATTTTGGATCACTGATACTTCTGCGGCTACACAAAATATGCTTTTAGCAATAGAAGCAATGGGGCTTGGAGGTGTTTGGTGTACTATTTATCCGGGTGAAGATAGAATGGCATACGCACGTAAAGTTTTGAATCTACCAGAGGATATAATGCCTTTATGTGTTATTCCTATAGGTTATCCTTCTGGTGGAGAAAAGTCTAAAAATAAGTTTGATTCTAACAATATTCATTGGGACAAATGGTAGTAAGTATTTTATTAATGATTATATATGTTTTTTAATAACTTTTTTACGGATTTACAGTAAAAGTTATTAATTTCTATTTTGTAATTATTCTAAAATAGAGTACTTTTGTAATGATTGTAAATGAGAAGTGATTACAAGACAATAAAAATAAAAGTTATGGCTAAATCTATTAAAGGAACACAAACAGAGTTGAATTTATTGAAATCTTTTGCTGGTGAATCTCAAGCAAGAGGTAGATATACTTTCTTTGCTAAGCAAGCAAAAAAAGAAGGTTACGAACAAATATCTGCTATTTTTGCAGAGACTGCTGAGCAGGAAAAAGAACATTCAAAGAGATTCTTTAAATTTCTTGAAGGTGGTGATGTAGAAATTACTGCTACTTATCCTGCTGGAATGATAGGTACTACTGTTGATAATCTTAAGGCTGCTGCTGCTGGTGAGAATGAAGAGTGGACTGATCTTTATCCTGAATTTGCTCGTGTAGCTGAGGAAGAGGGTTTTGCTGAGGTTGCTGTTGCATATAAGATGATTGCTAAGGTTGAGGCTTTACATGAGTCTAGATATCTTGCTCTTCTTGAAAACATCAATAAAGATCAGGTTTTTGAAAAAGAAGAATCAGAGGAGTGGTATTGCCGTAACTGTGGATATGTTCACACTGGTAAAAAAGCTCCTAAGACATGTCCTGCTTGTCTACATGCACAATCTTATTTCGAAGTTCATAATGAAAATTATTAATATTTTATAAGCCATCTTTTATAAATTGGCTTATTATGAAGAATAGTATTTATGAAAAAAGCTTAAGCAATTATATACATTGCTTAAGCTTTTTTTATTATGATATATTATTTACTAAATAAACTCAGTATACCATAGTCCATCAATACTACAATAGTCGTAAGCTCCTAATACCTCTTCGTCTTCTTCTATTACAAAAATAGAAACAGCTTTATCTTCTGGCTCTATTAATTTATATTTTAAACCTTTGGTAGTAGCTAAATACATACGTCTTACATAACGACTTGATGAAGTCACTTGTAGGTCGTAATCAACACTAAGAGTTACTTGGTTTGCATCTATTGTTATACTTGGTAAACGCATTTTATTAGATGAATCGGCTTTCTCTAATCGTAATTTCTCCATTTTCTCACGACAACATATTGGTTGATCATCAGAATCGATATCTCTTGTTACTACATTTCCACATAATAAACAGTGATAGAATACAAATTTTTCCATAATATATATATCTTAATTGCTGTGATTACATTAATCCTCTACCAGCTTTAACAAATTTCTCTTCTTCTTTAAGCTTCTTAACAATTTTGTCAAGTACACCATTGATGAATTCGCTTGATTTTCTTGTACTGTAGAATTTAGCAAGATCGATATATTCATCGAATGTTACTTTTACTGGTATAGATGAAAATTCCATTATCTCACAAAGTGCAAGAGTCATGATTAGTATATCTATAGAAGCAATTCTATCTACATCCCAATTTACAATGTTTTCTTTTACTATATCTCTTAATTCAACTTGTTTAAGTATAGTTTTTCTTAATAGAGTTTTAGCAAATTCTATCTCATCTTCACTTCCAAAGAGTTTTCTGATTCCAGTATATTCATCTTCGTCTTCTTTGATCTTTTTGATAGTCTTTATAACCATGCTAAACACAAAATCAAAGTCGTCATTCCAATAGATGCTTTGTTCTTCTAGTGTAGAATAGAAATCATCGTTGTTGATTAATAGTTGTGTAACTATATCTAAAATGAATTTTTTGTGATCTTGATAAGTTTGCCCTTCAGTAGACATGTATTCTTTGTAGAAATCTGTTTCTACTAATTTGTCAAAATAGATTCTTGGCGTCTCTTGTAGGTCATTCCAATTAAGGTTATGACTGCTTACATAACTTTTAAATTGAAGGTTCTCTTCAAGCTTTTTTAATACTGGATTGTTAATGAATTTAGTGTTAGGATTGATTTCTTGTTCAGATGGAAATCTTTTATTTTTGCCTAATTCAATTCTATGCTCGGCGTGATCTTTGATATCCGTTAGAAGTAGGAGAATATTGTAGAATAGATCATTACTTTTTTCTAGACTAAACATTAATTCTTTGTCAGAATTGTTTATACTATTTCCCTCATTTTTAGTGTTGGCGTATAGCACTTGCAACACTTTTATGCGTAATAATCTTCTTCCAATCATTTCTTAGAACTTTTTTATTAATGTGGATGCAAATGTAATGCTTTTTTTTTTTGTAGCAAATACTTTAAATGTTTTTTTGAAATTAGATAAGCTTTTTATATTAGTTATGGTATGTTGTTAAAAATTGTAAATAAAGTTTAATATTTGTTTTGGTTCTTTGGAATATTATGTTTATATTTAATATAGATAAATGACTGTTAATGAATATGCTAAAGAATATATGTCTTGTGATTATTATGTTTTCTTTGTTTTCCTGTAATACGAAAAATAAAGAAGGTAGGAATCCTTATTGTGAATTTGTTGATGGTGTTTATACATTCGATCTTGACCTTAGACGTACTATTAATTATCAAGGATTTGATTTCGATTTTAAATATTTTGATGATTCAATGAAAAAGACGAATTTTTCAGATGCTAAATTAATTTTGATAAAAGGATTAGGATACTATTTTGATGAGAATATACATAGTGTAAATGATATAGAAATAAATTATTCTTCTCTTTTTATTTTACCTCAAATTAATAAAAGAATGAATTCATATCTTAATATATTAACTAGTCTACAGGCTGAACGTGTTATGTATCTTATTAAATTAGGTGATTCATATGATAGTGCTGTTTTGAAATCTAAGGAAGAAATTCATAGTCAGATGCGTTATTCTGATTATTTTAGTTCTGTTAATTTTGATGAAGAGATCGAATTTGCATCAATGTCTGCTAATAGTGATATTTTAATTATACTTTGTAGTGCTCTTTCATATAGTATTTCAAAAACAATGGAATTCTCTGGTAATAAGAGTTTGAAAGCTTGTGTATGGGACGATTATATTGAGAATTATGCTCTTACTGGAGATATGGCTTTAACCTCTTTAGTACCAAAAGATAAAGAATCTACACGTTTTATTAGTTTTTTAAGTGAAAATCCATCTTTGAAAGTATCAGTAAGTAGATATGATGTTCCTTTCTCTGGTGGTATTCCGCAAGTTAAAGGAGGTAGTATTTATTATGGAGTTGATACAACTTCCTATATTAATAAACCTAAAATGGTAGAATCATCTTCTCTGCAGGTTAATTATCCTAGTTGCAAAAATTTTACTTGTAATGGTTATATTTCTTTTAATGCTGATATTTGTGTTGATTCATTAAATATTAATGAAAATATATTTATAAAGGTTTTTAATCTTAATAAGTTCAAAATTGATACTGTCTATTCTTATAAAAAATCTTCTTATGATTCTAAATTTTCTACTTTAATATGGCTAAAAGAAGAAGTAAAATATAAGGTTGATTTTATGTTTGGAAAAGATTCTGTTTCTTATGAGGCAGATAATAAATTGACTATTTCTATTAATTAGAGTATATTTGATATAAATAGTTAATTATTAAGTTTCAATTATGGCAAGACATCTGATTTTAATCTTTTGTGTTTTTATAGGTATATCTCTTTCTGCTCAGGAATTTGATTGTAATGTATCAATTTCTACTAGCAAAATACGTAGCTCTAATCAAGAGTTGTTTACTAATATGAGAAAAGATATTCTTGAATTTGTTAATAATACTCGCTGGACTGATAATGTCTTTTCTGCTGATGAAAGAATAGATTGTAATTTTATTTTTACTCTTAAAGAGCAAATAGGTGCTGATGAATTTGCTGGTAGTTTACAAATACAGCTTTCACGTCCATGTTTTAATTCCTCGTATACGACTAATCTGTTTAATTTCAAGGATGATGATATTCGAATTAGATATGCTGAGTTTGAGTCTCTTAAATATAATTCAAGTAGTAGTAATTCTAATCTTGTTTCTTTAATAGCGTTTTATGCAAATGTAATGTTGGGTATGACTTATGATACTTTCTCTCCTAATGCTGGAGGTGTGTATTATAGTAAAGCAGAAGCAATTGTAGCTCAATGTCAGAACAATATAGAAAAGGGTTGGAAATCTTTTGAAAGTAGAAAAAATAGATATTGGATAATAGAGAATCTACAAGATGGTGCTTTGTCAGGTGTTAGAACCTGCTATTACCAATATCATCGTTTAGGTCTAGATGCTATGGAGAAAGATATTATTGGAGCTCGATCTGTTATTGCAGAGAGTCTTGAATTGATTAGAAAAGCTCATCGTGAACGTTCTGCTTCAATATTAATAAACTTATTCTTTGATGCTAAGGCAGAAGAAATTATAAATATTTTCAGTGAGTCTTTTAATGAGGAGAAAATGAGAGTTTATAATATTGTCGCTGAAGTGGATCCTACTAATATTAGTAGATATAGAAAACTTGTTAATAGAAAATAGAAATCAATTAGTGAAGGTGTTATGTTTTTTTGAGTTTTTATAGAGAAGTATATATTAATCCTTAAATTTGTATAATTAATGAAAGCTAGAATAGTTATTTTTCTTCTTTCATTTGTTTTATGTTGTAACTAAATAAATGATTATGGCTTATAATTTATTAAAAGGAAAAAAAGGAATAATCTTTGGAGCTCTTAACCCACAGTCTATTGCATGGAAAGTAGCAGAGAAGGCAATTGAAGAAGGTGCTGAGTTAGTTTTAACTAATACTCCAATATCTTTAAGGATGGGTGAATTGAATGAATTTGCAGAGAAGCATAATTTACCAGTTATTCCTGCTGATGCTACAAGTGTAGAAGATTTAGAAGCTCTTTTTAATGGTGCTATGGATCACTTTGGTGGTAAAGTTGACTTTGTATTACATTCTATAGGTATGTCCTTAAACGTTAGGAAAAAACGTCCGTACGATGATTTAAACTACGAATATTTAAAGAAGACTATAGATATTTCTGCAATCTCTTTCCATAAAGTTCTACAAGTAGCTAAGAAACTTGATGCAATTAACGAATGGGGGTCTGTAGTTGCGCTTTCATATGTTGCTGCTCAACGTACATTATTTGAATATAATGATATGGCTGAGGCTAAATCTATGCTTGAATCGATTGCTCGTAGTTTTGGCTACATTTATGGTCGAGAGAAGAAGGTAAGAGTTAACACTATTTCTCAATCACCAACAATGACTACTGCAGGTAGTGGCGTTAAGGGAATGGATAAGTTAATTGATTTCTCTGAGCGTATGTCTCCACTTGGAAATGCAAATGCTGAAGAGTGTGCTGATTATTGTATTACTTTATTTTCGGACTTAACTAGAAAAGTTACTATGCAAAACTTATTCCATGATGGAGGTTTCTCTAATATGGGTATGAGTTATAGAGCTATGAGTCAGTATAATAAAAGTTTTGATGAAGAATAAATAGTAAAGAAAGAGAGCAGTTTAAGTTATAAACTGCTCTCTTTTGTATATCTGTAAGGTAAGTATTATTTACCTCTCATAAATATCTGTATTGGCACTCCTGTGAAATCCCAATGTTCACGAATTCTATTCTCAAGATATCTCTTATATGGGTCTTTTACATATTGAGGTAGATTAGCAAAAAATGCAAATGTTGGAGCGTAAGTAGGTAATTGAGTTACATATTTAATTCTGATAAATTTACCTTTAAGTGCTGGAGGTCTGAATTTCTCAATAGCTTCAAGCATAACTTTATTAAGCTCAGAAGTTCTAATCTTACGTTTTCTGTTGTGGTAAACACGTATAGTTTCTTCTAATCCTTTAAGTAGTCTTTGCTTAGTAACGGCAGAAGAGAATACTATTGGAATATCGTTGAAAGGAGCAATCTTTTCTCTAATTGCCTCTTCTATCTCTTTCATTGTGTTAGTCTCTTTCTCAATAAGATCCCATTTGTTCACAACAATAACACATCCTTTTCTGTTCTTGATAATAAGGTCGAAGATATTAATATCTTGAGACTCTACACCGCGAGTAGCATCAATAAGAAGCATGCAAACATCAGATTCTTCAATAGCACGAATAGAACGCATAGTTGAATAGAATTCTACATCTTCGTTTACTTTAGTCTTTTTTCTAAGTCCTGCAGTATCGATTAATAAGAAATCATGACTGAAACGGTTATATCTAGTGTAAAGCGCATCACGAGTAGTACCCGCAACATCAGTTACGATATTTCTATCCTCCCCAACTAAAGCATTAATTGTAGATGATTTACCAACGTTGGGACGACCAACAATAGCAATTCTAGGAATTTCTAATTCATCTTCATTAATGTCTTCATCTGGAAGCAATTGTACAACAGCATCAAGAAGTTCTCCTGTACCAGAACCGTTAATAGAAGAAATAGTAAACATATCTTCGCCAACACCCATTTTATAGAATTCTTGAGCATCATACATACGCTCACTGTTGTCAACTTTGTTTACAACCATTAAAATAGGTTTGTCTATTCCACGAAGAGTCTTAGCAAATGTCATATCAAGGTCAGTAATACCAATCTCAACATCAACGACAAAAAGAATCATATCTGCTTCTTCCATTCCAAGAATAACTTGCTTGTTAATCTCTTCTTCAAAAAGATCTTCTGTGTTTGTAACGTAACCACCTGTATCAATTACAGAAAAGTCAACTCCGTTCCAGTTCGCTCTACCATAATTTCTATCGCGAGTAACACCACTCTCTTCGTTAACGATAGCCTTACGAGTACCAGTTAATCTGTTAAAAAGAGTAGATTTACCAACGTTTGGTCTTCCTACAATAGCAATAATTTTGCTCATCTTATGTATTTTTTTATTTTTCTAATTAAATTGAATTATATCCGAAGCCAGAAAGATCTCTGTCTTTGCTACGCCAGTCTTTAGATAGCTTAACGAATATTTGAAGAAATACTTTTTTACCAAAGAATGCTTCAATGTCTTTTCTTGCCTCAGTACCCACTCTTTTAAGAGCTTCTCCACGCTTACCAATAATAATTCCTTTTTGAGATTCGCGTTCAACATGAATAAGAGCTCGAATACTAATAACTTTCTTCTCCTCTTTAAATTCTTCAACCTGAACCTCTACAGAATAAGGAACTTCCTTATCGTAATGAAGTAGAATCTTTTCACGAATAATCTCATTAACAAAGAATCTAGAAGGTAGATCTGTCATTTCATCTTTAGGGAAGAAAGGATCTCCTTCAGGTAGAAGCTCAACTATACGAGTAAAAAGATTATCTATATTGAAATTCTCTTGTGCAGACATAGGGAAGATTTCCGCATTAGGAAGGGTTTCTTTCCATTGGTCGAAGAGAGCATCAATTTTATCTCCGTTGCTTAAGTCAACTTTATTAATAACCAAAAGAACAGGTGTATTAGTCTTTTGTACTTTATTAAGAAAAGCCTCGTTTTTGTCGAATGTCTCAACAGTATCAGTAACGTAAACAATAATGTCAGCATCCGCAAGAGCAGATGTAGAGAACTTCATCATCGATTCTTGCAATTTATAACTAGGCTTAATAACTCCTGGAGTATCTGAATAAACAATTTGGTAATCGTCGGTATTCACTATACCCTTGATTCTATGACGCGTAGTTTGAGATTTCGAAGTAATAATCGAAATTCTTTCACCTACTAGTCTATTCATCAATGTAGACTTTCCAACATTTGGATTACCTATTATATTTACAAATCCTGCTTTGTGACTCATATTCTTTATTTGCTTTTGTATTTTGAACCTGCAAATGTAAGTATTTTTTCGGACTGTATGAAATATTTATCTAGCTAGTATGTAGGCTTATAAGAAATATAATAATGTGAGAGTGATAAAACTACATAGAATAATAGAGATACACATTAGCGGTGTAGCCCATTTATTCGTTTTATAATATTTACGTAAAAGAAAGGCTCCTACTGGAAGAGACAATATTATAGGTGTGAGAAGGATAATGCCAATTAGACCATATGTGTGTCTAGTTTTTACAATAATTTTATTCTTTCTGCTAAATATTTTTTTTCCTCTTTTTCTTTTTTTCTTTTTAAGAAGCCCTCTTTTAATAAGAAAATTTATAAGAAAACCTGATATATAATAAAAGAAGAAAAAACCTCCCAGACCTCCCATACATGTTGTTATTATAGCTTGCCAGAAAGACATACCTATAGCATAAGAATATGGAAGAGCCACAAAAAATTTAATAGCAGAGAAGAGAACTACTGTTATGAATTTAAGTATTTCGTTGGCAGGAGCATAAGGTACGAATAGCATCATATAACAAAAGTACGATAATAGAATTAACTTATATATACATGTAGGAGTGATAGTGAATTTTTATAGCAAATTAAAGAGAGCTTATCACATTTGTGATAAGCCCTCTAAAATATATTTAAGTTTAGAATTATTTAATTAATCCCATTCTTTTTAATAAAGCTTCGTTAGTTGGCTTTTGACCACGGAAACGAATATAAAGTTTCATAGGGTGTTCAGAACCGCCATTTTCAAGAATATTAGTTCTGAAAGAGTTTGCTGTTTCCTTATTGAAGATACCGTTTTTCTTAAATACTGAAAAAGCATCAGCATCAAGAACCTCAGCCCACTTATAACCATAATATCCAGAAGCATAACCACCAGCAAATATATGACCAAAAGCAGTAGAGAAACAAGATCCTTCTACAGATGGTAATACTTGAGTAGGCGCGAATGCTGCTTTCTCAAAATCAATGATTTTACCTTCTATTGGTTTAGTAATAGAGTGATATGCCATATCTATCATAGCGAAACTTACTTGACGGTCATTACCATAAGCAGCAAGGTAGTTGCTAGCATTTTTAATCTTTTGGATTAATTCAGCAGGCATTTTCTCACCAGTTTTGTAATGAACAGCAAAAGTATCTAACCATTCTTTTTCCATAGCCCAGTTCTCCATTACTTGAGAAGGAAGCTCAACAAAATCACGCATAACACTTGTTCCTGAAACAGAACCATAAGTACATTTAGTCAACATCCCATGAAGAGAGTGTCCAAATTCATGTAAGAATGTTTCAACTTCACCCATAGTAAGTAATGAAGGTTTAGTTTCAGTTGGCTTAGTGAAGTTCATAACAATAGTTACAAGAGGTCTTCTATCTTTACCATTAAGCATCTTTTGATCTCTAATACCATTCATCCAAGCACCTGATTGTTTTGATTCTCTTGGGAAGAAATCTGTATAAAGAACACTTAGGAATTTACCGTCAGCGTCAGTTACTTCGAAAGTCTGTACGTCTTTGTGGTAAGTATCTATGTTCTTAACTTCTTTGAAGTTAATACCATATAATTTGTGAGCAAGACCGAATACTCCTTCTTGAACTTTAGCAAGAGGGAAATATTGTTTAACAATCTCGTCATCTAAAGAATATTTAGCTTCTTTTAATTTACGTGAATAGAAACCGAAATCCCATGATTGAAGTTGTTTTCCTTTGAAACCATTCTTACGAGCGAAATCTTCAACTTCTTTAACTTCTATTTTAGTGTATTTATGAGAAGCTTCAAGTAGTTCTTTAAGGAAGTTGTTTACGTTATCAGCATTTTCAGCCATTCTATTGTCAAGAACGAAATCTGAATAAGATTTGAAACCTAAAAGATTAGCTCTTTCAAGACGTAAAGAAGTGATTTCTCTTATAACTTCAGTATTGTTGAATTCATTGTTTTTGAATGCAACAGAACCACGAGCTCTAGAGAATTTCTCTCTTAATTCTCTATTCTCAGCATAACGCATGATAGGACCATAAGAAGGGTACTGAAGATTGAAAAGGTAACCTTCTTTTTTACTTTCTTTAGCAGCTAAAGCAGAAGCCTCAAGTGCTGATTCTGGAAGACCTTTAAGTTCTTTCTTATCAGTTATCAAAAGTTCAAAAGCATTAGTCTCTTTGTGTTCGTTTTCGTCGAACTTTAAAGAAAGCTCTGATAATCTTTTAGAGATCTCTTTATATCTTTCTTTATCTTTACCAGAAAGGTTTGCTCCAGCACGAACAAATCCTTTATAAGCATCCTCTAAAAGAGTCGTTTGTTCAGGATTTAATTTTAATGCTTCTTTTTTAGCATAAACAGTCTTAATGCGAGCAAATAAATCCTTGTTAAGATTGATGTAGCTAGAGTAGTCTGACATTAAAGGAGACATTCTAACAGCAATAGCTTGAAGAGAATCGTTAACGTTAGCTGATTTTACATTGTAAAATACACCAGCTACTTTTGAAAGAAGAGAACCTGCATTATCAAGAGCAACAATAGTATTCTCAAATGTAGCTTCTTCTTTGTTATTGATGATAGCATCAATTTCTTTTTTGCCTTCTTCCATTGCAATCTTAAATGCAGGCTCATAGTCTTTGTCCTGAATTTTAGAGAATGGAGGAGTTTGGTGAGGTGTATTCCACTCTCCCAACAAAGGATTTTCCGTTGGCTTTGGAGTAGATGTACAGGCCGCACATAATAAAATCACACTAGCCATTTTTAGATAGTTTTTCATTTGTTTAGTTTGTAATAGTTTATATTTCTTTTTAGAAATGAGTGACAAATATAATAAAATGCTTGTGATAGTGATGGTTTTAATTGCTATTTATTCTTTAAGTAAAAGAGTTGCCACATCAATGTGGCAACTCTTTTTATATGGTTATGAATAAATAGATAGATAATATTTCGTTTTTTACATAAATTTCTCTTTTAAGTTTTTAGTCCAAGCATCAATTCTCTCGTCAGTTTTGTCTGAGTCATTATCCTCATCAATTGGTAGACCAACAAAAACTCCATTTACTTCTGCTTTTGATTCAGAGTGTGTAAAATCATCTGTAGGAAAAGATCCAATAATATCACAATTTTTATTTTGTACTGTTTCGTAGATAAGACCTATAGAATCTACAAAAGAATCAGAATAAGAGCATTGATCTCCAGTACCGAATATTGCAACTTTCTTTCCTATAAGGTCTGCGTCTTCTATTACAGATATAAATTCTTCGAAATCATCTTGTAGATCGCCAATTCCCCAAGTAGAGCAGCCAAAAATCAAATTTGAATAGTTCTCTATATCACTTTTAGATGCATTAGAGGCATCGAATAAATCAGTATTATCATTTCCAAAAACTTCTTGAAGTTTATTTGCTACAGCTTCTGTATTACCAGTAGTTGACCCGTAAAATATTCCAATTTTCTTCATATTTTTAAATATTAATTATTACACAACAAATTTGTAATAATTTCGATCTTCTAACAATAGCTTAAATAGAGTATTTTGAAGAATTATTACTAGTACTATTAAGTTATTTCTATATAAAAGAAGAAGATTAAAGCTTGATATTTGTTGTTTTTTTTTAGATTTGTCTGAACAAAATGTACTTGTTGAAACTCATAACAAGTCTATATAAACGGTACTCAATCTGCATATTAATTATTAATAATCAATTTTAAATGAAATTTATATTTACAATTAAATCATTGGGAAAGAAGCGTCCTTTTCTAAATAAAATAGGAATAGATCTTGATATAGAGTCTGATACAACTCTTAGATTTCTTTTGAAGGAATTAGTCCTTCAGCAAGTTAATGAGTTTAATGAACGAAAAAACAGTTCTACTCTAATTCAGTTTATGAATGAATCTAGTATTAAGGAGAAAGCGAAAGCTGGGAATGTCAAGTTTAATGAACAATATAATATTACAAAGGCTGATGAAGTTAAAGCTATAGAAACTGTATTGTTAGCTTTTGAGGATGGGTTAATTGCTTTCTTTCTAAATGATAATCAATTAGAGAATTTAGATAATCCCATTCAACTTAATAATGAGGATAATATAAGCATAATAAGATTAAGTTTCTTATCTGGAGCTATTTGGTAAAATATATAATTTGATTAAAAAATAAATAATAATGGACACAATAAATGAATTAGTCTCATCGAGATATAAGAAAGATTACGATAAAAACCTTATTATGAATCTGAGGAAGATTCATAAAGGAGAATTAGAAGTATTTGAGGGTAGAGATGGTAATCAAGAACTTTCTAAGGAAAATGCATATCTAGCTTTACTACTTCTATGTGATGATTTAACTCTTAAAGAAAAAGATGAAGATTCTTGGAGAAGACAACAGGTCACGCAAGGGAGTAAGCGTTATAATGCTATAAAAGAAATAATTGGAACTGAAGAATTCTGGAACGAAGATCGTTTTCCTCTTCTAGTAGCAATTTTTGGCCAAAGGATGGCTGTCTTTGTAAAGAAAGCTTGGGATATGGTACCTAATATGATGTATCAATTAGGTTATTATAGACGATCATTTAGAAGTTCTGATTTAAAAGAAATATATCTTACGAGACAATTAGGCTTAGTTAATTCTTTGATTTATGAAAATAATTACGATTTCACATTAGATGAATATGTGATTTATAGTAATAATATTCCTTGTAATCATTTCTCATATGTATTTGCAGCTGCAATAGAAATGGGAGATTCTTCTGTGAAAAATATTTTATTAGACACAGTATATTGTCGTCATGAGATTTCTAAACCAAGTAGATTGGTTATTAAATCTATGCTTCTTACAGAAGATAAAGAATCTTGGGAGGCTGTAGAGCAATTATTGCTTACTGCACAAAGAGAAGAGGGTTTACGTCAAACTATCTTGGAATGTTTAGATGAGACTTCTTTAGAATCAATGAAATATTTTATAAAAGTAATTCTAAAGAATAAACTTACTCGTTTTTCATCCGTTGTGAGAGCTATAGATGTTTGGGCAGGCTTAAATTGGGAAGGTGAAAAAGAGAGAACAGTTAAACGCTTCTTGGAATGTGTCGATTTATATCTAAGCGAACCTGAGAAGATGGAGGAAGGTATAATGAGCAAAGATAATGCTGAGGTATATATGGCATTATGGGCTCAGGGCGTTATAGATGTGACTAAATGTATGCCTATGATAGATAGTATCATTTTAAAGAATAAAGGCAAGATATCTCTTTGTTTGTACTTTATTTCTCAAGTTCGTTTGTCTAGATATTCTCTTAAATATGGGAATATGTTCTTGGATAGTAAAGATCCATTAGTACTTTGTCAAGCTATTAAATTGATAGATGATAATACATTTTTAAGAAATATGACACGTGGGGAGCAAGAAGCTCTTTTCTTAAAAGTAGAAAATGTTTTACAATTTCTTCCTGAGAAATTAAAAGAATCTAAACCTCATGTGTTTTCATGGATAAATATACAAATAGGTAAATCTATAGCTTACCGTTTGATGATGCATCTACTAGATTATAAAAGAGATGAAGATTTATTAAAGATATCTAAATATTATGATCTTCTTACTATAGAGCTTAGAGAGGATATAGTATATAAAATATTCCCAGGAAACAGATACTCTAGAGAAACTGAAGTTTTAAAAGAAACCTTGAGTTCTGTTAAACGTGATTTTGCTTTTTCTATTTTAAAAGACAGATCAGAATCAATAAAAACAACAGGAATAAATGTACTTAAACAAGCTAGTTTATCTAGTGAAGAGATACAGGTTTTTGAATCTTATTTAACTCGTAAATCTGCTGATTTTAGAAAAGCTTGTTTAGATCTTATTACCAAACGTGGAGCTTCAACTGTTAAAGAAAGTGCTACTAGACTATTACAATCTAATAATCAGGATCAAAGATTGGCTGGTTTAGATATGTTACTTTGGTTAAAGAACAATAGTACGGAAGATTTAGCTTGGTTAAGTGAGAAAGCTGTAGATTTTAATACGCGTTTAAAAATAAGTACTAAGGAAACTGTTATTCTAAAAGGTTTACTTCCAAAAGATAAAGATGCTGTTGAATATACTGCTGAGAATGGGTATATGGTATATGATACATCTAAAACAGTAGATGAAATAGGTCTAAATGAGAAAATATCAGAATTATATTTACAGGCAGTAGGACAAAAGCAATTTTGTTTTAGTATGCCTATTGCTAAAATCTTAACTGCATTATTAGATTTAAAGAATCTCTTAGCTGCAAATAAAGATTATGAATATACTTGTGAGTCTTGGGATAATAGTGAAACAACAGTTTTATTAGGAAATGATTTCTCTAAAATAAAGAGAAAAACAAAAGACATGAATAAGGAAGAGATCTTTTGCAATTACCCACTTGCTGAGGTTTGGAGAGAATGGTATAATAATGCAGGTCTTACTAGTCTTGATTTATATCTTATTTCTCTTTTTGGAAATATAACTGCAAACGGCTATTGTAAAGATATTTTTAAAGAGTATAATGCTCGTTTATTAAATTTTATATTTATTCCAATTATCCCAAAAGTGACTAAAGAGTCTTGGCGTAATCCTGTGTCAGAGATTCTTGTAAATCTTTGTAATAGATATGAATATGAGAATAAAATAGATTTTCTTTCGGGTATGTGTACTCATTTTTTCCATTTGGTAGACGATGATTTGATTTATGCCAATTTTGTACATAAAGATAAATGGAGTAATACTAATTGTACTTGGAGAGAGCAGAATATTCTTTCTGTAATCTGGAATAACTATTCTAACTGCACAAACTCAATGTCAGAAGAACAGTTTTCTATTTATTGGAACTTAGCTTTTTGGAGATATTTATCAAGTAGAGATGATGAAAATACAACAAATAGAGATTGTTATAAACCTAGTGTTTATGAATATACTAGAGCATATCACAATAATCTAATTGATAAGAATACTCTTTATTGGAGAATGTTTAGTAGAGATGGAATGGCTCAATTAACCAGTTATGTTACAGGTAAGAATTATGATATAAAGAAAGAATTTCCTTTCTTAAACGAAGTTGCTGATGTTGTTAGAGATAGGGTTTTAGAGATAGAACTAATTAGAGGAGATTCTTCTACATCTGTTACTAATTTGGCTCAAAATATAAGAAGATTATGGGGAATAGAGAATTATGTTGATGTTCTTAAAGCTTTAGGCAAAGATAATCTTCACAGAGGATATATCTCTTGCTGGGGTAGTAGAGAATATAATAAAAAGGAGATCTTTAGTAGCCTATTAAGAAATGTTTACCCATCAAAAGAATGCACACAAGAGTTATTTAATAAAGCTATAAAAGAGGCGAAAATTACTGATGGTAGATTGTGTGATACATCTATCTATTCACCTCAATGGTTACCATATGTGTCTGAATACTTAGGTTGGAAAGATATGGAATCTGCTGTTTGGTGGTTGCATGCTCATACTAATGGAGATCATAACGCTCAGACAGAGACTGAAATTGCAAAATATTCATCTATAGATGTTAGTGAATTTGCTGATGGTGCAGTGGATATTGTTTGGTTTAAGGAAGTTTATAAATCTTTGGGAAAAGCTAAATGGCAAATTCTATTTGAATCAGCAAAATATATATGTAGTGGTGGTGGTCATAAAAGAGCACTTCTATATGCTGATGTTATTCTTGGAAAAACTAAAATTAAAGAGGTTACTTCTAGAATTAATGGAACAAGAAATCAGGACTATCTAAGAGTGTATGGACTTGTACCTTTGAGTAAAACGAATGGAAAGAAGGATTTATTAAAGCGTTATCAATTTCTACAAAAATTTAGAAAAGAGAGTAAGCAATTTGGTTCTCAACGTCAAGCAAGTGAGGCATGTGCAGTTAAAATTGCTATGGAAAACTTAGCAAGAACAGCTGGTTTTCCTGATCCTATTCGTTTACAATGGGCTATGGAAAGTAAGGAAGCTCAGGAGATTATTGAAAATGCAGAGAAACTTAAATTCGATAAACATGAGGTTGCTTTAGAAATAGATGAAGCTGGAAAATCAGCTATAATATTTTATAAAGAAGGTGTCAAGTGTGCATCTCTTCCTGCTAAATATAGAAAAGAGAAGGAGTATCTTAAATTAAAAGAATTTAATAAAACTCTTCGTGAACAATATCGCCGTACTCGTGCTAGCCTTGAAGCTGCAATGGTAAATGGTGATGCTTTTGAATATGAAGAGATAGAAACTCTAACACAACATCCTGTTGTTGCTCCTATGCTTAACAAGCTTGTTTTAATCTCAGGAGAGCACATTGGTTTCTGGAAAGATGGAAAGATTGTTTCTCTTGTTGGAGATGTATTTGATGTTTCTGAGAACATAAGAATAGCTCACTGTGTAGATCTTTTTGATAAAGGAGAGTGGTCTACATTCCAAAAATACTGTTTTAGAAACGAAATATCACAGCCATTTAAGCAGATATATAGAGAGTTATATGTGCCTACAGCTGATGAACTTGCAGAGAAATCTATTTCTCGTAGATACGCTGGACATCAAGTTCAGGTAAGAAAAACTTTAGCTTTATTAAAAGGTCAAGCTTGGACTGTTGATTATGAAGATGGTCTTCAGAAAGTGAATCACAAACAGAATATTATTTCTCGTATGTATGCAATGGCAGATTGGTTTTCACCTGCTGATGTAGAAGCACCAACTCTTGAAACAGTAGAGTTCTTTGATAGAAATACTGGTAAGAATCTTCAATTCGTTGATGTAGATAAGAGAGTTTTCTCAGAAACAATGAGAGATATAGATCTTGTGGTAAGTGTTGCTCATGTTGGAGAAATTGATCCAGAGGCTAGTCAATCATCTATAGAACTACGTTCTGTTATTGTTGAAGAAACTTGTAGATTATTTAAACTTGACAATGTTAGTCTTACTGAGAAACATGTCAAAATAAAAGGTTCATTAGGTGAGTATTCAGTTCATTTAGGTAGTGGTGTTTGTCATAAAGTAGCTAGTTCTTCTTTATCAATAATTCCAGTTCATTCACAGCATAGGGGAAGAATGTTCTTACCTTTTGTTGATGAAGATCCTAAAACTGCAGAGATTATCTCTAAGGTTCTTCTTTTAGCAAAGGATAAAGAAATTAGAGATCCTTCTATACTTTGTCAGATTTAAAGAGAATCAATATAAAATTATACAAAATAATAGAGTTGCGTCCATTAGGCCGCAACTCTTTATATATAGGTATGTGAATAAATACGTTTAGTAACATTAAATATTTATTTATTTTATAAAAAAGAGGATTGTGAATGTTTTATAATTGTTGTTTTTTTATAGCTTTGTCGCAACAAAGATAAAATTTATTTTAATTAGTATTTAATCTCTATTATTTAGGTATAACTTAAATATCTTCCACAAATAACCAATCACATATAAATATATAATATAATCATTGGGAAAGAAATATAAATTAATCAAATAATATAATATGAAGAAATTTTTATTTACAATAGTATTATGCTTGTTGGTGTGCATATCATTTGCACAAAAAACAGTTGGAAATCATACAGTAAAAAATCTTACTGGAAAATCAGTTAAACTTTCTAAACTTATTGAGGAGAACGATAAAGTGGTAATCTCTTTATGGGCAACTTGGTGTAAACCTTGTGTAGCAGAACTTACAGCAATAAATGAAGAAATAGAAGATTGGCAAGAAGAAACAGGAGTTAAGTTTATAGCCATTTCTATAGATGATTCAAGAAGTAAGAATAGGGTAAAGAGTTTTGTTAGGGGTAGAGCTTGGGGGTTCGATGTCTACACCGATGAAAATCAAGATTTCAAACGTGCAATGGGAGTTAATTTAGTGCCTCATACATTTCTTCTTTATAAAGGAAAAATCGTATGGGAACATAGTTCTTATGTAGCTGGAGATGAGCAAATATTATTTGAAAAGATAAAGTCATTGAACAAGAATTATTTGGAATAATACATAATTAGAAACTGTTAAAATATAAAAGTTATATGGGGGTGAAAATAATTAGTGTTTTAACATTATTTTTTTGTGTGAGTCTACTTCATGCTCAAGATATAGGTAAATTTAGTGGAAGTTTTGAATCTAATACACATGTATATGAGAATGATAAGGATATAGGTGCTAGAAAGCCTAATGATAAAATAGCTTCTAATAATTATTTGAATCTGAAATATCAGTATAAATACTTTGATGTTGGTGTTAGATTGGAGTCGTATTTGCCTTCTTTACAGGGCTTTAATATAAACTATAAAGGCACAGGTATAGCAAATAGGTATATACGGTTTAAGAATGATAACTTAGATGTTACTGCTGGTAATTTCTATGAACAGTTTGGTAGTGGTTTAATCTTTAGAACATTTGAAGAAAGACAATTAGGTATAGATAATTCTTTAGATGGAATACGTTTAAAGTACGATTTTAAGGATATATTTTTTTTAAAAGCTATTATGGGAACACAAAGAAACGCTTTTAAGAAAAATGAAGATGATTTACATGGAAAGATTAGAGGTTTGGATGTGGATTTATCTATTAATAATCTTTTAGAAATAACTTCTTTTCCTTTAATGAAATTAGGAGTAAGTTATATAAGTAAATACGAAAAATACAATGGATCAGAAGATGTACCAGTTACGGTTGATGCTTTTTCTGCTCGTTTTGATATAGAGAGTGAAAGTGCAGATATGTCTTTAGAATATGTAGAAAAAGATAAGGACTTTAATCAACTTATGTTTCTTCCTATGCCTAAAGGGCGCGCATTATTATTAAATGGAGGTCTATATGGTAAAGGGCTTAGTCTTAACTATACTATTCGTAGATTAGAAAATATGTCATATCAAAGTTTAAGAACTGCAATTGCGCCTCAAATGATGATTAATTACCTACCAGTTCTTGTTAAGCAACATTCTTATTCTTTAAGTAACATATATATTTATCATGGGAATCCTAATGGAGAGATAGGTCTGCAATGTGATCTGCTTTATAAGATACCAAAGAAAAGTTTTCTTGGTGGAAAATATGGCACTCAGCTTGCTTTTAACTATGCTCAGTATAACGATCTTAAGAGAATATCTGCAACAGAGACTAAATTCTTTGAGATATCAGATGATTTATTTTATAGAGACTTCTCTTTAGAAATAACTAAAAAATGGTCGAAGAAATTCAAAAGTATCCTTGTATATAATTATCAAGAATTAAAGAAATCTAAGGATAAAACTATAAATCCAAATATTATCTCTCTTGATATGCAGTATAAAATAACATCAAGAAATTCTATGCGTTTAGAGTTACAGCATCTTTCTATTGATGATGATAAAAAAAATTGGATGGCTTCTTTACTTGAATTCTCTTTTGCTCCATCTTATTCATTCTTTGTGGCAGATGATTATAATTATGGCAATGAGAATAAGGTACATTATTATACTTGTGGAATTTCTTTATCCAAAGCTTCAACAAAATTCATAGCAACTTACGGACGACAAAGAGAGGGACTTTCGTGCGTGGGTGGTGTGTGTAGAATAATGCCTGCTATGAAGGCTTTTACAATTAGTCTGTCTACAAGATTTTAAATTTTTAATAAAACGAAACGATTATGAAAAGAATTAATTACTTATTTTTACTTATTAGTTTATTTAGTGTGTTTACTATTTATTATTGCAGTAAGAATGATTTTACAACTGATGATGCTGTAAAAATAAATCTTATAATTAAATCAGATAAAGCAAGTATAAAGGCTGATAATCTTGATGTTATTAGTTTTTCGTCAAAACTTGGCACTAAAGATTGTACCGAGACAACAGAGTTTTATATAGATGGAGTTAAAATTGATGGTCATACATTTAAAACTGCAGAGGTAAAAGAGTTTACTGTATATGGTATGATAGGAG